>NZ_CP034015.1:630000-1231411 GCF_003855395.1 Shewanella livingstonensis
TAGGGGGTCATCCCGACTTACCAACCCTTTGCAAACTCCGAATACCAATGAGTACTACTCGGGAGACAGACAGCGGGTGCTAACGTCCGTTGTCAAAAGGGAAACAACCCAGACCGTCAGCTAAGGTCCCAAAGTACTAGCTAAGTGGGAAACGATGTGGGAAGGCTTAGACAGCTAGGATGTTGGCTTAGAAGCAGCCATCATTTAAAGAAAGCGTAATAGCTCACTAGTCGAGTCGGCCTGCGCGGAAGATTTAACGGGGCTAAGCTAGTCACCGAAGCTACGGGTGCATTTCATTAGAAGTGCGCGGTAGAGGAGCGTTCTGTAAGCCGTTGAAGGTGAAGGGGTAACCCACGCTGGAGGTATCAGAAGTGCGAATGCTGACATGAGTAACGATAAAGGGAGTGAAAAACTCCCTCGCCGAAAGACCAAGGGTTCCTGTCCAACGTTAATCGGGGCAGGGTGAGTCGACTCCTAAGGCGAGGCCGAAAGGCGTAGTCGATGGGAAACAGATTAATATTTCTGTACTTCTGCTAACTGCGATGGAGAGACGGAGAAGGCTAGGCTAGCGCGGCGTTGGTAGTCCGCGTTTAAGGTGGTAGGTTGATTTCTTAGGCAAATCCGGGAAATCGTACTTTAATGTACAGGCTGAGAGCTGATGACGAGTCACTAAGGTGATGAAGTAGTTGATGCCATGCTTCCAGGAAAATCTTCTAAGCTTCAGGTTAGTAGGAATCGTACCCCAAACCGACACAGGTGGTCGGGTAGAGAATACCAAGGCGCTTGAGAGAACTCGGCTGAAGGAACTAGGCAAAATGGTACCGTAACTTCGGGAGAAGGTACGCTGCTGTTGGTGATGGGACTTGCTCCCTAAGCTGACGGCAGTCGCAGATACCAGGTGGCTGCAACTGTTTATCAAAAACACAGCACTGTGCAAAATCGCAAGATGACGTATACGGTGTGACGCCTGCCCGGTGCCGGAAGGTTAATTGATTGGGTTATCTTCGGAGAAGCTCATGATCGAAGCCCCGGTAAACGGCGGCCGTAACTATAACGGTCCTAAGGTAGCGAAATTCCTTGTCGGGTAAGTTCCGACCTGCACGAATGGCGTAATGATGGCCACGCTGTCTCCAGCCGAGACTCAGTGAAGTTGAAATTGCGGTGAAGATGCCGTATACCCGCGGCTAGACGGAAAGACCCCGTGAACCTTTACTATAGCTTGGCACTGAACATTGAACCTACATGTGTAGGATAGGTGGGAGACTTTGAAGCTTGGACGCTAGTCTGAGTGGAGTCAATCTTGAAATACCACCCTTGTAGTTTTGATGTTCTAACTCTGGCCCCTTATCGGGGTTGAGGACAGTGCCTGGTGGGTAGTTTGACTGGGGCGGTCTCCTCCCAAAGAGTAACGGAGGAGCACGAAGGTTGGCTAAGTACGGTCGGACATCGTACGGTTAGTGCAATGGCATAAGCCAGCTTAACTGCGAGACATACACGTCGAGCAGGTACGAAAGTAGGTCATAGTGATCCGGTGGTTCTGAATGGAAGGGCCATCGCTCAACGGATAAAAGGTACTCCGGGGATAACAGGCTGATACCGCCCAAGAGTTCATATCGACGGCGGTGTTTGGCACCTCGATGTCGGCTCATCACATCCTGGGGCTGAAGTCGGTCCCAAGGGTATGGCTGTTCGCCATTTAAAGTGGTACGCGAGCTGGGTTCAGAACGTCGTGAGACAGTTCGGTCCCTATCTGCCGTGGGCGTTGGATGATTGAGGGGAGCTGCTCCTAGTACGAGAGGACCGGAGTGGACGAACCGCTGGTGTTCGGGTTGTCATGCCAATGGCATTGCCCGGTAGCTACGTTCGGAATCGATAACCGCTGAAAGCATCTAAGCGGGAAGCGAGCCCCAAGATGAGTCATCCCTAGAGCTTTAAGCTCTCTAAAGGGCCGTAGGAGACTACTACGTTGATAGGCAAGGTGTGTAAGCGTTGTGAGGCGTTGAGCTAACTTGTACTAATGACCCGTGAGGCTTAACCATACAACCCAGATGGGTTTTACTGACCTTAGTGTTAGAATGAAGCGCTTAAACGGTGTGAAGAGACTCAAAGTAAGATAGAAGCAATCAGCTTTCCGAATTATTATTTAATGCCTAATGAAGAATTAGTGTGTTAGATATGCAAATTTGTCTGGAAACCATAGAGCTGTGGCACCACCTGATCCCATTCCGAACTCAGAAGTGAAACACAGTATCGCCGATGGTAGTGTGGGGTCTCCCCATGCGAGAGTAGGTCATTTCCAGGCGCCTAATTGACTTGCAAGAGTCGTGAAACAGCCCGCTATTATATAGCGGGCTTTTTTACGTCTGTAATTTAAGCATATCGAAACATAGATGATGCTAACCTGCGCCGTCCATGATGACTAAGACCAATCCGTATTAAATTATTATCTAATACACTCATCATTTTCAAATTATTCTATTCAGTGAAAAATTACACATCTATAAATTATCAACGTCAGAAAAAGACGCCCGTATGCGTATTCGCATTTTGGCTATTTCTTGCTTCTTAGAATGTCACAATCGCGCTCAAGTTGCTCGCCAACTAACGGTAAGTCGTCGCAGTGTCAATGAATGGGTTAAAAACTACTTAAATTCTGGCATTGATGGTTTAAAAGCCAACATGATCTCGACAAATGCTCATAAACTCGGCGAACAGCAAAAGCAGGTCCCCTATCAATATATAGACGAATTAAGCCGCTCCGAACTAGGTGGACTATTAACGGGTATAGACATTCAATCCTATATAGAACAGCAGCTTGGTAACCATTATCATCTAAACCATGTGTATAAAATATTGAAAAGTATTGGTTTAAGTTCGATTACAAGTCGCTCTAAGCACCCAAAATAATCCTTAGAAGCTCAAGCAGATTTTAAAAAACTCATTTCTAAAACGATCGCAACGATCCCTGTTTATATTCCTTTAGACACTGTCGATATTTGGTTTCAAGATGAAGCTCGATTTGGCCAGCAAAATACAACGACCAAACTGTGGGCGCTAAAAAGCTCTAGACCCAGAGCTATAAAGCAGCAACAATTTGAATATGCTTATCTATTTGGGGCAGCCTGCCCAGCAACGGGGGCAACAGAAGCTTTGGTCACTCCCTTTGTTAATAGAGCGGCTATGTGGCAACACTTGAAGCAAATTTCAAAAGCAAACCATTCGGATAGATATGCTCTTGTTATCATAGATGGCGCGGGCTGGCATACGGATGATATAGCTAAAGATTTTAGTCATTTATCGCTCCTCAAGTTACCACCCTATTCTCCAGAGCTAAATCCAATAGAACAGGTATGGCAATGGCAGCACTGTTTAGCAAATAGGTGTTTTGATGGTTATATCGATATCGTTAAGCAGTGTTGCAGTGCTTGGAATACGTTTATTCAGTGCAAGGACAGGGTGAAAAGTTTATGTACAAGAGACTGGGCCAATATGGGCAAAGTCTAATGCGGATTAGTATAAAGGTCATTATCATTAGTGTCTTATAACAATTACATTAATTGTTCAGTTTTACTCAATCTCTAGAGTACAATCGAATTACCCTTTCAGGCTCCGAAATAAATCGATTCCAGGCGTTTGAGCACTGCTCAACAATATCGTCATATCCACTAAAGCAACGATTAGCGAGTTCATTCTGACAAAGCCATTGCCACACTTGTTCTATGGGGTTGATTTCTGGTGAATAGGGAGGAAGCTTAATGATACTAAGGTTATCAAATCCCTCTGTCAGCGCTTGTTGATGCCAACCTGCGCCGTCCATGATGACTAAAGCATGGCGAGCAAACTCGGTTGCTTATTAAATTAATTTGCAATGCTCGGACATATACTCACTGTTGGCATGCGGGGCAATTATGGCCTCTGTCATGCCAGTAGCTGGACACACAGCACCCTATAAATACGCTGATTCGAACTGTTATTGTCTTACTGCCTGCGGTCGGGTTGCTTTCGTCGCCTAAATGCGGGTTGTAGTATTTTGCTGACCAAATCTTGCTTCATCTTGAAACTAAACATCAATGCGATCTAACGCCACATGGCCAGGGATGTTAAGGTTTTAGTCCAAGCAGCGAAGCATCTAGGCTTTCGCTTTTTCGTCTATTCGCGTGTTATTGCTAGCCATTGCTTTACGACTAATACTTTATAGCATTTATGTTTTTTGGCTTTCGCTATGAAGCGAGCGTGTTTGAGTGGCTTGAATGTTTTAATAAGCTGTAATTAGACAGCTTATTAATATTTTACCAAGAAAGGGTTAGCAGCTTATCTAAAATAGGTTTGTTAGCATCAGGGAACTCATATTCGTTTATCGATTGTAGTTCAACCCATCGTATTTGCTGTCCTTCAACACCAGTAGCATGACCATTAAAGTCTGTTACTAGATGAATATCAAGCAGCACATGTTTATCTGGATAATCATGGCTGATATCCATAAATGCGGTTGTGCTGTTGACATCCAGATTCACCTCTTCTTTTAGTTCTCGAATTAGCGCAGCAGTTACCGTTTCATTGCGTTCTACTTTACCGCCAGGGAATTCCCATTTACCACCTTGATGTAAATGATCATGACGTTTGGCTAATAAAATTTGCTGGTGTTGGTTTATGATGACACCGACAGCAACATGTACTCTTTTTTGCATGTTTGCCTCTTATATTTTTTACTTATATTGTTGAGGTTATTGTTTGAAGAAGTCACCTTCATCAAAACCAATATCATCAAACATATCTGGATCGATACTATCCTTGACAGGGATTGCATGTTTTTCACTTGCCCAGTCGCCAAGATCGATAAGTTTACAACGCTCGCTACAAAAAGGCTTAAATAGCGATTCATCTTTCCATTCAACCTTGATTTTACAAGTTGGGCAGTTTACTACTGTTAACGGCATAATGATTCTTAGTAATTAATATTACTAGTGATGGTAAAGGGTTTAAGTGCAGGTTGCTAGTGAGAACTCAACAGTTTCACCTGTGTGGCGATGTAAATCAAAATCTACAAAATGAATTGCATGTCGATTTCGGTTGCCACTGATTGTAGGGTAGCAATTTTGGTTGGAGTTTATTTTTACTCGAATTAATGACAGAGCTTGAGATGAGTCGCCTTGATAGAAGCCTACTTGAGCTTGGCGTAAACTAAAATTTGCTGTAGTTCTAATGAGCTCTAGAAGTAGCATTATTGGATCTAATAGTGGCTGATATTGCATGAGCCAGTTTCTAATATCCTGCTGTCGATATTGCCAGTCTTTGCCTAACCAAAAGTGCAGTTGAGGAAAGTCAAAGTTACAGTACGCACCAGTCATATTAAAACGCTGCCTTAAAGCTGAGATAAACTTATCTCGTTTAAGGCTACAGCCTATTCTTTCCTGTGATTGTAGTGGTGACTTTAAGGCTACAAGCCTTTGGGTGAGTTGATCCACTTGAGCTTTATCAACATTTGAGTGAGCACGCCAATGAGAAATTAGCTGAATTTGTTTTTCGATATCTTTTAATATGTCGGTGCGATAATCACAACGTTCAGTGAGTTCGGCAAGAGAGAATAGAGGATTAAAACATTGATGTTGATGATCTTGTTCAGCATGGAGCTGCAACTGTAAGGCAAGATTTTCTATACGTAAATAACTGCGTATTTTTTCATTTAATGGTTGTTCATAAATTAAATCAGTCATTAACGTTAGTTTCTTGATCGGCTGTCAGTTGTAAATATTGTTGGTGCAGAGCAAGTACTTGACTGCGCAACAGCTCATATTCTCCCTGATTATCAATAATGTTATCAGCTTGAGCAAGTCGTTGCTCTCGGGTCATTTGACTTGCAAGAATATGCTCAACCTGTTGTTTACTGACACCATCACGTTGCATCGTCCTTGAAATCTGTAACTCCGGTGCAATATCTACAACCAAAGTAGTATCAACTAAACTATCTAAATGGTTCTCAAATAGCAAGGGCACTACCATTATTACATATGCCGAAGTTGATGCTTGCACTTGGTCGAGCATCTTTTGGCGGATCATAGGATGGAGTAAATTATTAAGCCATAGACGTTGTTCTGGGTTATTAAAAACCTGTGCTCGAAGAGCAGCTCTATCGAGGCTGCCATCGGTTAGTAATAGTGACTGACCAAAGCGTTGGGCTATCGCTTTGAGTCCATCAGAGCCGATTGAGACCACTTCTCGGGCAATAACATCGGCATCCACTAAGTCTATGCCATATTCTGCAAATAAGTTAGCCACGGTGGTTTTGCCGCTGGCTATGCCGCCAGTTAAGCCGACAACAAACTTTTTTAACATCATAATGTACTAAGGTACCAATTAAGAATGTCATGTCCCCATACTAACGCTATCCAGCCTGCTGCAGCGATATAAGGACCAAAGGGGATTGGATTACCTTTGTTGAGCTTCTTAGCCATTATCATGGTGATACCCACTACTGCGCCTACTAGTGAAGATAATAGAATAATTAGCGGTAACATTTGCCAGCCTAACCAGGCACCAAAAACGGCTAATAGTTTAAAGTCACCGTAGCCCATGCCTTCCTTGCCAGTGATTAATTTAAATAACCAAAATACTGACCATAGACTTAAATACCCTGCTGCCGCACCGATAATGGCATCTTCTGGGCTAGTATAAATGCCCTTGAGGTTAATGATTAATCCTAGCCAAAGGATAGGTAAGGTGAGCTGGTCGGGTAATAACATTTCATCTAAATCGATACCCGTTAACGCCACTAGTACAAACGTTAATATGCTGGCATAGACAAACTGCCATGTAGGGCCAAAATGCCAGGCTAATGCAGCAATTAATACACCGGTTAATAGTTCAATAATGGGATAGCGGCTTGAGATACTCGTTTTGCAATCGGCACATTTACCTTTAAGCATCAACCAACCGAGTATCGGTAAATTATGCCAGGGTTTAATATTGGCTTTGCATTTAGGGCAGGCAGAACCTGGTACTACAATATTGTATTTAGCAGGAAAAGCATCAATGGGTTTATTTAAGCGCTCATTACCTATTTGCTCGACAATATCAGGATGATATTCATTTAAGTAAAAATTACATTCACTTTGCCATTCACGTTTCATCATCACCGGTAAACGGTGGATCACCACGTTGAGAAAGCTGCCAATGGTGACCGCAAAAATAAAGCTAATTGCCACAAAGACCCCAGGGTATTGAGTCATTGTGGCAATAAAAGTTGAGATAAATTCAGTCATGTTATTCTTTTTATTTTGAGAGTTATTTAATACTAACCGACAATATTACCCATTTCGAAAATAGGTAAATACATGCCGATGATCAAACCGCCTACAACAGTGCCAATTACTACCATCATAACGGGTTCTATTAGGCTTGATAGCCCATCGACAGCGTCATCAACTTGCATTTCATAAATGTTTGATACTTTATTAAGCATCTCATCTAAGCCGCCAGATTCTTCACCAATCATTACCATTTGAATTAACATGTCTGGAAACAAGCCAGTGGTGAGCATAGCGACATTCATTTGCATACCTGCCATCACTTCCTGGCGAACTTTTAGCAATGCTTTACGGTAGACATAATTACCAGATGCCCCAGCAGCAGACTCTAAACCATCGATTAATGGTACACCTGCTGCGAATGTTGTGGCTAAAGTACGCGCAAAACGAGCCATTGAAGCTTTGTGAAGAATATCGCCTATGGCAGGAATCTTTAGAACCGCAACATCCACTCGATCTCGGAATGCCTGTGAATTTCTATGTGTTCGTCTAAATAGCCAAATACCCGCAATAATTGCAATAGCGAAGTAATACCATGACGACTGTAGCCAGCGGGATAAGTTTATAATCATTTGAGTAAAAGCTGGTAATTCTGCACCAAACCCTTTAAAAATATCTTCAAACTGAGGCACTACAAATAATAGTAGTAGTGCAGTTACGGCAAAAGCAACTACGACAACAGCCGCCGGATAAAACATGGCTTTTTTTATTTTAGATTTTAATTGCTCTGCTTTTTCTCGATATGTCGCTACGCGATCAAATACGGCATCTAGTGAGCCTGAATGTTCACCAGCAGCGACTAAGTCGACATATAAATCATCAAAATAGCGTCGGTGCGGCCTTAATGCATCGGAAAGTGGAATACCTGATTGAACATCAGATAAAATAGTGCCCAATAATTCGCGCATTTTAGCCTTTTCATGACCTCTACCCAATAATTCAATAGTAGTCACAAGCGGGACGCCCGCAGACAACATTGTAGCAATTTGACGAGTCATCATCGCAATGTCCATCGCGGTGATACTTTTTTCAGACTTCCACAAAGGGGCCGATTTTTTACGTACGCCCTTAGGTGTGACACCTTGGGCTTTTAACACACTACGAATTTCAGCAATCGTGGAGCCTTTCAACTCACCAGAAGTACGTTGACCATCACGATTAACACCCTTCCATTGGTAAGTAAACACCTTAGGTTGGTGTTTGATAGTCTTTTTTACCTTCGCTTTTCTTTTTACTGCTGCAGTGGCCATTTAGCCAATCCTTTTATAGTTCCGCATCCACGCTAAATCATGATTGCTAATAGCATTATCAATTAAACAGTTGAATTATTATAATTGATTTAACTTTAGGCGTTTAACTTTAGACGATTAATTTTAGCCGAATTAAAAGCTGGTGACACGGTTAATTTCGGCAATACTGGTTACACCGTGAATGACTTTAAGTAGCCCAGATTGACGTAAATCGCGCATGCCTTGCTGCTTGGCTAAGGTAGCAATTTGGAGTGAGTTACCGCCTTCCATAATAATACGGGCTATTTCATCACTCATTTTCATCACTTCGTAAATACCGACACGGCCTTTATAACCACCAGAGCATAATTCACAGCCAACCGGTTTAAATACGCTAATGCCTTTGCTAATGTCTGCCTCTTGAAAGCCTAGGCGTTGTAATTCAGCTACAGGCACATCTTCAACTTGCTTACAGGCTGGGCATAATCGTCTTGCTAAACGTTGAGCGATAATTAAGTTTACTGAGCTGGCAATGTTATAGCCTGGTACACCCATATTGATTAAACGAGTTAGAGTTTCTGCTGCCGAGTTAGTATGTAAGGTGGATAACACTAGGTGGCCGGTTTGCGCCGCTTTAATGGCGATTTCTGCGGTTTCTAAATCGCGAATTTCACCGACCATCACCACATCGGGATCTTGGCGTAAAAATGAACGTAGCGCTGATGCGAAGGTTAAGCCGGCTTTTAAATTAATGTGAACTTGATTAACCCCTTCGAGATTTATTTCGACCGGATCTTCGGCGGTTGATATATTACGCTCTTCGGTATTAAGGATATTAAGACCGGTATACAAGGAGACTGTTTTACCTGAACCTGTAGGGCCGGTAACTAAAATCATCCCTTGCGGTTTGGCGAGCATTTCTTCGTACAATAGTCGTTGGTCATCTTCGTAACCGAGCTTTTCAATCCCTAGCTGGGCGGAAGATGAATCCAAAATACGCATTACGATTTTTTCGCCCCAAATGGTGGGCAAGGTGCTAACTCGAAAATCGATGGATTTGGTGCGCGACAGCTTCATTTTAATCCGGCCATCTTGCGGTACGCGGCGTTCGGCAATGTCTAATTTCGACATGACTTTTAAGCGAGCTGAAATTCTGTTGGATAAGTTAACCGGAGGCTCGGATACTTCATGCAAGATGCCGTCGATACGAAAGCGAATCCGATAGCGTTTCTCGTAAGGCTCGAAATGTAAATCTGAGGCACCTTTACGGATAGCATCGGTAAGAATTTTATTAATATAAATAACAATAGGTGCATCATCACTGCTATCACCAGTCGGCTCATCGTCATGGCTAGTATCAGCGACTTCTATTCCCGCTAATGCTTCCTCATCTATTCCTTCTAACCCCAGGCCACTAATATCTTCTTCGAGTATTT
The DNA here is from genome assembly GCF_003855395.1 of Shewanella livingstonensis. Lineage (NCBI taxonomy): Bacteria > Pseudomonadati > Pseudomonadota > Gammaproteobacteria > Alteromonadales > Shewanellaceae > Shewanella > Shewanella livingstonensis. The sequence continues at coordinate 639,970 of NZ_CP034015.1, forward strand.
TTTCTAGGGCTTTAAGGAGTTTATCGTCTTCAACCAATATGGCTTCGGCATGTAAACCTAAACTAAACTGGAAGTCTTCAAGGGCTGCAATGTTTGTGGGGTCTGACGTTGCGATATAGAGACGGTTACCGCGTTTAAATAATGGTAGGCACTTATGTTTTTCGATAAGTTTTTTATTTAACAACTCTTCAACTATAGACGCTAGATCAAACTCGCTTAAGTCGAGTAACGGTGTGCCATATTCTTCATAGCATAATTCAGCTATTTCACGTGCAGAGAGCAACTTTGAATGAATCAAGGTGGTAACGAGCGAAACTTTTGTCTTACGAGATTGCGAAATCGAAGTCGTAATCTGTTCTTCTGTTAACAGGTTTTTTTTTATGAATAATGTGGAAAGGCCAAGATTTAATCCTGCAGTCGACATACTTATTTACCTGTTAACCTAATTAAATTTAAAATTATGACATATATTTTTATAGTTAAAGATAAAAAAGGCAGCTAAATGCTGCCTTTAAGTGTTTAAACGATTATGCTGATACGCAAGATCCTGGAATAAACTTTGCCTCTAAATCTGCAGAAGTAGTACAAGTCCATATACCGTCTTCATCTCTTCCTAAAGTAATTGTTTCACCTAAAGCTTTGTCTGCATTAGCATTAGTTATTTCGCACTCAAGACCACGATTATCAGCAACTAAACTTAAGATGCAGTATTGACCGCCATCTGTTACTTGACCAACAAAGCCAATGTCAGCCCTTGTTATTGAAGGTGTTTTACCTTCATTCATTACTGCTTCATATTGTGATTTAATTGAACTCACTTCAGAGTAAGCCGAATTAACCTGTGACTTAACTGTGTAATCCTGATAAGCAGGCAGTGCGATTGCTGCAAGAATACCTATAATCGCGACTACGATCATTAATTCGATAAGGGTGAAACCCTTAGCGTTTTTGATTTGGTTGATACTTTTCATTTTCTCTCCGTAAAATAGGCCGGGGTAGTATCGATCCTCGATAACTGCTTATTTAGTCTAGAGCTTAAGCCTAGTAACGTAAATGAAGTAGTTGGCAGTCCATTTGCCTAAAACCGTAAAGCACAATTATGTGGTGCTAGTTACTATAGACTAGGCTACCACGATTTATATACAGCTAACATTGCTTGTGCTGGCCACGGCTATTTGTATCTCTAATATGCAATGCATAATATACATACTACAACCATGTTAAACGCAAAATAATGCAAGCAGATTATTTATTTTATGACATTTCGGCTGAGCGGTAATCTTAGAGCAAATACGTTAATACTAACAATTTTAAAATAACATTTACTGCGTTAGCTTATAATGAAATGTTGATTAGTTGTTAGTATTTTGACATAAATTACAATATCGCAATTACAGTACATGGCCGAAAGGCCAACTCGCCTACTGTAAACGTTAGTATAAACTGTTACAAAATGGAATACTTTTAACGGACAAATAAAAAATAAATGTCTAAAAATGCTCTAATTTCACATTTCCCGCACATTATACGATAAATTATTTTTGACATGTTAGCTTTATGCGTTATTTTTTTGACATAAATGTAACAATGTTGTTTTGTTGGCGCTTTAAATGGCTGCAGAAAGCCTAGATTCGAGAGCGCTACGCTGCTAGGTTCTAGGGCGCTACGCTGCTAGAGACTATAAAAGCTCAGCTGCAAAGTTGCCCTTGTATCTCAATCTCAGCAGCGAAGCTGTCCTAGAAGCGCAGCGACCTAGCAGGACGCAGTCCGCTCTAGAATCTAGTAGCAAAAAGCCTAGAGGCTAGAGCGCTATGCGGCTAGAGACTATAAAAGCTCAGCAGCAAAGTTGCCCTAGTATCTCAATCTCAGCAGCGAAGCTGTTTTAGAAGCGCAGCGACCTAGCAGGACGCAGTCCGCCCTAGCACCTAGGCTCTCGTACCTAGAATCTAACAGACTTAAGCATCACGCTTTCAATCTTAACGATAAATCTAACGCTTTAACGTGTTTAGTGAGTGCGCCTACTGAAATATAATCAACTCCAGTTTGGGCGAAGGTGGCTAGGGTGTCTAACGTGACATTACCTGACACTTCTAACTTGGCACCTTTATCTTGGTCCTTGTAGCGATTATTAAGGCTCACTGCATAGACCATCATGGTGACGTCAAAGTTGTCGAGCATAATGATATCGGCGCCGCCATCGAGTGCTTGGGTGAGCTCTTCAAGTGACTCTACTTCGACTTCTACTGGTTTGTTACCGTCTAAAGCCCGTGCTGCGGTAATGGCTTGTGAGATACCGCCGCACGCCATAATATGGTTTTCTTTAATTAAGAATGCATCGAATAAACCAATACGATGGTTTTTACCGCCACCGCAAGTTACGGCATATTTTTGGGCGGTGCGCAGGCCGGGTATGGTTTTGCGAGTGTCGAGTAATTGAGTGTGGGTACCTGCAAGTTTATTAACGTACAATTTTGTTAAGCTGGCTACCCCTGACAAGGTTTGAATGAAGTTCATTGCTGTACGTTCGCCAGTTAAAATAGCGCGTGCTGGGCCAGAGAGCTCGCATAGCAATTGATTGGCGACAATTAAATCACCGTCATCTACATGCCAATGCAGCACAACTTCACTGCCGAGTTGATTAAATACCTGCTCTGCCCATGCTTTACCGCAAAAAACCCCATCTTCGCGAGTAATTAATGTGCCGGAAACGTGTTTATCTGCAGGAATTAATTGTGCGGTAATATCGGCATTAAGCATATCGTGAATGGTATTATGGGCGGTGTGACCTAGGTCTTCATCAAGTGCTGTTTGTACAGCATGACGGATGTCGTTTTCTAACATAAGCAAAGTCCTTGCTAAAGAGCGTGATAAGGCTAAACAATCTCCGTGTTTATCGGAGTGTTTGTTACAGAAAGCATTTGTTAAGATTACCATAACTTGGCTATATACTGACACTTATGTACATCGCTAAATCATCTAGAATCCTAGAGGCTAGGACGCTGTGCTACGAGGACGCTGCGCGGCTAGAGGCTATAAAATCTTAGCAGCGAAGCGACTCTAGTAGTGACGCAGTCACGCTCTAGATCCTAGCAGGACGCAGTCCGTCCTAGCAGCGCAGCGATTCTAGCAGTGACGCAGTCACGTTCTAGATCCTAGCAGGACGCAGTCCGCCCTAGCAGCGCAGCGATTCTAGCAGTGACGCTGTCACGTTCTAGATCCTAGCAGGACGCAGTCCGTCCTAGCAGCGCAGCGATTCTAGCAGTGACGTAGTCACGTTCTAGATCCTAGAGATAATCAGCGTTGGTATTGCTGGTTAATCCGGTTAAATTTACATTGATAATACTTAGGTCATCGTGTTTAAGGAGTTATATGCCAAAAGGCTTATTAGAGCAAGGTTGGTTAGCCAGCGCGAGAAAGTGTATTTCACCTCATTTTAATTCACGGCCAGATAATGAAGTCAGTTTATTGGTGATCCACAATATTAGCTTACCCGCAGGTTGTTTTGGCTTACCGCATATTGATGCACTTTTTCAAGGCTGCTTAGACACTGAGGCTGACGACAGTTTTGCTGAGTTGGCAGACTTGCAAGTTTCGGCACACTTTTTAATTCGCCGCGATGGTGAAGTGGTGCAGTATGTGAGTTGTGATGACAGGGCATGGCATGCCGGCGTTTCTGAGTTCAAAGGCCGCAAGGGGTGTAACGATTTTGCTATTGGCATTGAACTGGAAGGTACCGATAGCAGTGGTTATACCGCTGAGCAATACCAGCAATTAATGCTATTAACATTGGAGTTAATGGCGCAGTATCCTATGATTAACGTAAATAATATTGTTGGCCATTGTGATATCGCTCCTGGGCGTAAAACAGATCCTGGTTTTAGTTTTGATTGGTCTCGGTATAAACAAGCCATTACAGCTGTATAGGTAGCATTTATGGGGATGGCGTTTGCTCCAGCATTTATTAAAGAACCGTTGTTAAATAGTCGTTGTAGTCATTACCCATGTAAGCATTGACCTTTAATGGTTACAGCTGCAACGCAATTGACGTAAAAAGGATATTCATGGCGTTATTTTCATTATTAGTGGCAATTTTAGTTGAGCGTTTGAAGCTTCTGCCAAGTGGTTGGCAGTTCGATAGCCTAATGACACGTTACCAAAAACAGTTTTGGGATAGCCAATCGCTTAAATCAGAATTTGGCGTTGCGATGGCAATCGTGTTGCCCGCTTTATTTGTCTTGGTGATTAGCTTTCTCTTAGATGGCATCATGTTTGATTTGTTCAGCTTGTTGTTTTGGGTACTGATAGCCATTATTTGTTTTAGTCACCAAACATTGCGAAGTGTGTTTAAGCAGTATATTCAAGCGGCATGCCGCGGTGATGTACAGGCCTGTTACCGTTATGCTGGCGAATTAGACAGCACAGATTGCTTAGATGTGGTCGATGAACAGGATTTAGGCCGCAAAGTAGGCCAAACAGTAGCGTGGATTAATTACCGATATTACGGTGCTGTGGCATTGTATTTGATATTTTTAGGCCCAGTTGGTGCCATTTTATATTGTACAGTGCGTTTTTATAGTGAGTACAACAGTAAGAATAAGCTTGAGATGCCATTAGTTGATCCGTTACAGATGTTATTTGATTGGTTACCAAGTCGTATCTTTAGTTTTGGTTATGTATTAAGTGGCCAGTTTAGTGAAGGTTTAAGCGCTTGGCGGAAATATGGTTTGAGCGTTAAAATCGATGCTAAAACCATCGTGACTTATACAGCTGTGGCCGCTGAGTCTCTACCAGAAGCTGGCGCCGCGCCGCTAAGTGTGCAGTCTACATTGGCATTGTTGGCATTAAGTAAACGTAACTTTGTGTTGTTGCTAACCCTGGTTTCGGTATTAACTATTTTTGGTTTTGTTAGTTAGACTTTAGGGCGCTGCGCTTCTAGGTACTAGCTCCTAGATACTAGGGCGGACTTCGTCCTGCTAGGGTCGCTGTGCTTCTAGGGACAGCTTCGCTGCTAAGATTTTATAGCTTCTAGCAGCGTAGCGTTCTAGGTACTAGCTCCTAGATACTGGGGCGGACTACGTCCTGCTATGGTCGCTGCGCTTCTAGGGACAGCTTCGCTGCTAAGATTTTATAACTTCTAGCAGCGTAGCGTTCTAGGTACTAGCTCCTAGATACTAGGGCGGACTTCGTCCTGCTAGGGTCGCTGCGCTTCTAGGGACAGCTTCGCTGCTAAGATTTTATAGCTTCTAGCAGCGTAGCGTTCTAGGTACTAGCTCCTAGATACTAGGGCGGACTTCGTCCTGCTAGGGTCGCTGCGCTTCTAGGGACAGCTTCGCTGCTAAGATTTTATAGCTTCTAGCAGCGTAGCGTTCTAGTTTCTTGTTTCTAGCACTTTCGGGTAAATGGTCTGACCCCTTGAGGATAAATTTCAGTTATGCTCTGGGCTTGAGCGTTTTAAACAAAGCGGTGTTCTTTTGTCGATATGCTGATAACTAGACATGGCTTGTATGATTTGATAAAGTGCGCTCACTCATATTAATTGGTAAGACCAATTGACAATTGCTTGTTTAGGGAGCTGATCGCCAGATGGCCTATATTAAGATTAACCAGCCAAAAATTTCTGATGTGATCATGGAGCAATTAGAGCGGATGATCCTAGAGGGCAGTATACAGCCGGGTCAGAAACTACCTCCTGAACGCGAACTTGCGGTGCAATTTGAAGTGTCTCGTCCTTCTTTACGTGAAGCTATTCAAAAATTAGAAGCAAAAGGGTTGCTCATGCGTCGTCAAGGCGGTGGCACCTATGTAAAAGAACAGCTATGGCAAAGCCTTGCCGATCCTATCGTTGAGTTAATGCATAACGATTCTGAAAGTCAGTATGACTTACTTGAATTCCGTCACGCCACTGAAGGCATGATGGCGTATTTTGCTGCACTGCGTGGCACTGATGCGGACATGCAAAACATTAAAAATCGCATTAACGAAGTAGAAACGGCAATCAATGTAGAAGCACAAGCTGATGCCATTGTACGTTTTTATCGTGCGGTTGCAGAGGCGTCGCACAATGTTGCTATGCTGCATTTAGTATTAAGTTTAACCCCTGTGCTGCATAAAAATGTAGCACAAAACCTGGAGCTTTTAAGCCGACGCGAAGAAGCTTCCACCATGGCAAATGATCACAGACGAGCGTTACGGCTGCGATTGTACGCCGGGACCCAGACGCTGCACGTGAAGCTTCGAATGAGCACTTAAGCTATATCGAAGAAGTCATGTTGTCAGTAAGAAAAGAAGACAGTCGGTTGCAACGTAGTTTGCGCCGTTTAAAGAGCGGCGTGTAACTGAGTTGTTGTGTCAACAAGCAACAACTAATAAAGCCGAAATATAATCCGTATATAGAGAAGGACTGCGAGATGTCTGAAGATATGCTTCAAGATTTAGACCCATCAGAGACCCAAGAGTGGGTTGATGCTCTGCAAGCTGTATTAGAGCAAGAAGGGCCTGAACGTGCACATTTTTTACTTGAAAAACTAATCGACAAAGCGCGTCGTAACGGTACTCACTTACCTTACAATGCAACCACTGCGTACTTAAACACTATTCCTGCAGGCCAAGAGCCAAACATGCCAGGCAACCAAGAAATGGAACGCCGTATTCGGGCTATTATCCGTTGGAATGCGTTGGCGATGGTATTACGCGGTTCTAAGAAAGATTTAGAGTTAGGTGGCCATATTTCAAGTTTCGCGTCTAGCGCGACGATTTACGATGTGTGTTTTAACCATTTCTTCCGCGCGCCTAATGAGCATGACGGTGGTGATTTGGTGTATTTTCAAGGCCATATTGCACCCGGTATTTATGCGCGTTCGTTCCTTGAAGGCCGCATTACTGAAGAGCAAATGGCTAACTTCCGCCAAGAAGTGGATGGAAAAGGCCTTTCTTCGTACCCGCATCCTAAGTTAATGCCTACATATTGGCAGTTCCCTACGGTATCGATGGGTCTAGGTCCTATTCAGGCGATTTACCAAGCGCGTTATTTGAAGTATTTAACTGACCGTGGTTTAAAAGATTGTTCTAAGCAAACTGTTTACTGTTTCTTAGGTGACGGTGAGTGTGATGAGCCAGAAGCATTAGGTGCTATTGGTTTGGCAGCACGTGAAGAATTAGATAACTTAGTATTTATCGTTAACTGTAACTTACAGCGCTTAGATGGCCCTGTTCGTGGTAATGGTAAAATTATCCAAGAACTTGAAGGCGAATTCCGCGGCGCAGGCTGGGAAGTGGTTAAAGTGATTTGGGGTCGCTATTGGGATCCGTTATTGGCTCGTGATACTAGCGGTAAATTATTGCAGTTAATGGAAGAAACCGTAGACGGTGAATACCAAAACTGTAAAGCCAAAGGCGGCGCGTATACGCGTGAGCATTTCTTTGGTAAGTACCCAGAAACGGCTGAAATGGTTGCTAATATGTCAGATGATGACATTTGGCGTTTAAACCGTGGTGGTCATGACCCAGTTAAAGTTTACGCTGCACTTGAACATGCACAAAAAACCAAAGGTCGTCCAACGGTTATTTTAGCTAAAACTGTTAAAGGTTATGGTTTAGGTGATGCTGGCGAAGGTAAAAACATCGCTCACAACGTGAAGAAGATGGGCGCTGAGTCTATCCGTTACTTCCGCGATCGTTTCAATATCCCGATCCCTGACGACCAGTTAGAAGATTTACCTTTTTATCATCCAGGCCCAGACTCTGAAGAAGTGAAATACTTAAAGAGTCGTCGTGAAGCATTGTTAGGTTATTTACCGCAACGTCGCCAAAAGTTCACTGAAGAGTTAGACGTTCCTTCATTGAAAATTTTTGATTCGATTTTAAAAGGCTCTAACGGCCGTGAAATTTCGTCAACGATGGCATTTGTTCGAGTATTAACGGCATTGTTAAAAGACAAAGGGATTGGCAAGCGTATTGTGCCAATTATTCCTGATGAAGCGCGTACATTTGGTATGGAAGGTTTATTCCGTCAAGTGGGTATTTATGCTCACGAAGGCCAAAAATACATTCCACAAGATTCTGATCAAGTTGCTTACTACCGTGAAGATAAAACCGGCCAAGTATTGCAAGAAGGGATTAACGAATTAGGTGCAATGTCATCTTGGGTTGCAGCAGCAACCAGTTATTCTGTTAACGACATGCCAACGATTCCTTTCTACATCTATTACTCAATGTTTGGTTTCCAACGCATTGGTGATATGGCGTGGGCTGCAGGCGATATGCGTGCACGTGGTTTCTTAGTCGGCGGTACTTCAGGTCGTACAACATTAAACGGTGAAGGTTTACAGCATCAAGATGGTCATAGCCACGTATTGGCTAACACTATTCCAAACTGTATTTCTTACGACCCTACTTATGGTTATGAAATTGCGGTGGTAGTGCAAGATGGTATTCGTCGTATGTATGGCGAAAATCAAGAAGATATCTTCTTCTACTTAACCACTATGAACGAAAACTACGTTCAGCCAGAAATGCCAGCCGGTGCCGAAGAAGGTATCGTAAAAGGTATTTATAAGCTTGAGTCTGTTGCTGGTAGTGGCAAGGGTAAAGTACAGCTTATGGGTTGTGGCACCATTTTAGAAGAAGTTCGTAAAGCGGCTCAAGCCCTTGCGAAAGACTTTGGTGTTAGTGCAGATGTATTTAGTGTTACTAGCTTTAACGAGCTAACACGTGACGGCCAAGCGGCTGAACGTTGGAACATGTTGCACCCAACTGCTAAACCTAAGCAAGCGTATATTAGCCAGGTATTATCTGCAGATGCGCCAGCTATTGTGGCGACTGACTACATGAAAATATACGGTGAGCAATTACGTGCATTCGTACCAACTGATTATAAAGTACTGGGTACTGATGGTTTTGGTCGTAGCGACAGCCGTGCAAACTTACGTCATCATTTTGAAGTTGATGCCAAGTTTATTGTTATTGCGGCGCTGAAGTCACTTGTTGAGCGTAATGAAATGCCAGTTGATGTGTTAATTAAAGCCATCGCTGAATATGGCATTGATGCTGACAAGATCAACCCACAGTTCGCGTAAGGGGATACAAAATGGCTGATTTAAAGGAAGTTTTGGTTCCTAATATTGATACTGATGCAGTACAAGTTATTGAGATTTGTGCTGCGGTGGGTGATTTTCTTGAAAAAGAAGCATCAATCATCACAGTTGAAAGTGATAAGGCAACCATGGACATTCCAGCACCTTTTGCTGGTACCTTGGCAGAGTTAAAGATTGCGGTAGGCGATACTGTGTCTGAAGGCACATTAATTGCGATGATGAGTGTAGCAAGCGCTACACCAGCAAAAGCCGAAGCGCCAGCGCCAAAAGCTGAAGCCCCGGTTGCTCAAGCGGCAGCTCCTGCACCAGTGACGCCTGTTGCCGCACCAAGTGTTGGTAGCTCAGAAGTGATTGAAGTAAAAGTACCTGATATTGGTGGAGACACTGATGTGTCTATCATCGAAGTATTGGTTGCTGTTGGCGATAGCATTGACGTTGATACTGGGCTAATTACTTTAGAAACTGACAAAGCCACCATGGATGTACCATCACCTAAAGCAGGTGTGGTTAAAGAGATTAAAGTGGCCTTGGGCGACAAAGTGTCTGAAGGTTCATTGGTGATTATGCTAGAAGTTGCTGGTTCTGCTCCTGAGCCGGTTGCTCAAGCCGCTCAGGCACCTGCGGCACAAGCTGCTGCGCCAGTGGCACAAGCAGCTCCTGCAGCCGTGACAACTCAAGTACAAGAGATTCATGTGCCTGATATTGGCGACGCCAATGATGTTGATATTATTGAAGTGTTGGTTGCAGTGGGTGATGAAATCACTGCAGATCAAGGGTTAATTACGCTTGAAACCGACAAAGCCACTATGGAAGTACCAGCGCCGTTTGCCGGTAAGTTAGTGTCGTTAACCATTAAAGTGGGCGATAAAGTGTCTCAAGGTAGCTTAATTGCGACCATTGAAACCACAAGCTCAGCACCAGTAGCGCAAGCTGCTCCTGCTCAAGCCGAAGTAGCTCCCGCGGCACCAGCTCCAGCAATGGCAGCAAGTCGTCCATCAGCTCCGCCAGTGCCGTTTCATCCTAGCGCTGCTGTTACTGCGTCAACCGGCGTTGTGCATGCATCGCCTGCGGTACGTCGCTTAGCGCGCGAGTTTGGTGTTGATTTAAGCAAGGTATCGGGTACTGGTCGTAAAGCGCGTATTTTGAAAGAAGACGTGCAAGCGTTTGTGAAATACGAGTTATCACGTCCTAAAGCTACGGCTGCAACAGCGGTTTCTGGTGGTGCTGGTGGCTTAAACGTTATAGCTGCGCCTAAAGTTGATTTCAGTAAGTTTGGTGAAGTGGAAGAAATACCATTAAGCCGTATCCAGAAGATTTCTGGTCCTAACTTACATCGCAACTGGGTAACCATTCCACACGTCACCCAGTTTGACGAAGCTGATATCACTGAGATGGAAGCATTCCGCAAGCAGCAGAACGATCTTGCTGCGAAGAAGAAAGCGGATTATAAGATCACTCCATTAGTGTTCATGATGAAAGCGGTCGCTAAAGCATTAGCTGAGTTCCCAGTATTTAACTCAAGTTTGAGTGCGGATGGTGAGTCACTTATTCAGAAGAAGTACTTCCACATTGGTGTTGCTGTTGATACTCCAAATGGCCTAATGGTTCCGGTGGTACGTGACGTTGATAAGAAAGGCATTGTTGAATTGTCGCGTGAGTTAACCGACATTTCTATTCGTGCTCGTGACGGCAAACTGAAGTCTGCTGATATGCAAGGTAGTTGTTTTACTATTTCAAGTTTAGGTGGCATTGGCGGTACAGCATTTACGCCGATTGTTAATTATCCAGACGTGGCGATTTTAGGTGTGTCAAAATCTGAAATTAAGCCAAAGTGGAACGGTAAAGAATTTGAACCTAAATTAATGTTGCCGTTATCGTTGTCATATGACCATCGCGTTATTGATGGCGCAATGGCTGCACGCTTTAGTGTCACCTTGTCTGCGATACTATCAGACATTCGTACATTGATTTTATAACCACAAAGGTCGCTCATATGAGCGACCTTTTTATTGTGATCGGTTTCAAACAAATTGATTTGAGTATAAAATGCGCCCATCCCAATTTTTTAGTTCACAATTGAAAGAAATTGGAAGTGAAACGTAAGTTTCAAGCTGGCGACATCGACATTTGGGCCGATCCGTCTTCCACACGGAATGAACAAGATTAGAGGAAATCATGAGCAACGAAATCAAAACTCAAGTAGTTGTACTAGGAGCAGGTCCAGCAGGTTATTCTGCGGCGTTTCGTGCTGCTGACTTAGGCTTAGGCACCATAATTGTTGAACGTTTCAGTACCCTTGGTGGTGTGTGTCTGAATGTTGGCTGTATTCCTTCAAAAGCACTATTGCACGTAGCAAAAGTCATTGAAGAAGCCAAGATGGTTGCTGACCATGGTGTTGTTTTTGGTGAGCCAAAGATTGATTTAGACAAATTACGTAGCTTTAAAAATAAAGTTATTGGCCAATTAACTGGCGGTTTAGGCGGAATGTCTAAAATGCGTAAAGTTGACGTGGTTAATGGTTTCGGTAAATTTACCGGCCCTAATAGCTTAGAAGTTACCGCTGAAGATGGCACCGTGACCGTAGTTCAGTTTGAACAAGCGATTATTGCTGCTGGTTCACGTCCAATTAAATTACCGTTTATTCCACATGAAGACCCACGTATTTGGGACTCAACTGATGCACTTGAACTGAAAGAAGTTCCTGGTAAGTTATTGGTAATGGGTGGCGGTATTATCGGTCTAGAAATGGGTACAGTGTATTCATCTTTAGGCAGCCAAATTGACGTGGTTGAGATGTTTGACCAAGTTATTCCTGCTGCAGATAAAGATGTAGTTCGCGTTTTCACTAAGCAAATTAAGAAGAAGTTTAATCTAATTCTTGAAACTAAAGTGACCGCAGTTGAAGCGAAAGATGATGGTATCTACGTGACAATGGAAGGCAAAAATGCACCTGCAGAACCTGTTCGTTACGATGCTGTTTTAGTCGCAATTGGCCGTTCACCTAATGGTAAGTCTTTAGCTGCTGAAAAAGCGGGTGTTAATGTTGATGAGCGCGGCTTTATCAATGTTGATAAGCAGTTACGTACTAACGTACCGCATATTTATGCTATCGGTGATATCGTTGGTCAACCTATGTTGGCTCATAAAGGTGTGCATGAAGGCCATGTTGCTGCTGAAGTTATTTCGGGCATGAAGCACTACTTCGATCCTAAAGTGATTCCATCAATTGCTTATACTAATCCTGAAGTAGCATGGGTTGGTTTAACTGAGAAAGAAGCTAAAGAGCAAGGTATTGCTTATGAAACTGCGACTTTCCCATGGGCTGCAAGTGGCCGTGCAATCGCATCAGATTGTAGTGAAGGTATGACTAAGTTAATATTCGACAAAGAGACTCATCGCGTTATCGGTGGTGCTATAGTGGGTGTTAACGGCGGTGAATTATTAGGTGAAATTGGCCTAGCCATTGAAATGGGTTGTGATGCTGAAGATATCGCATTAACCATTCATGCTCACCCAACATTACATGAGTCAATAGGTTTGGCTGCTGAAATGTATGAAGGTTCAATTACTGACTTACCTAACCCTAAAGCGGTTAAGAAGAAGTAATTTACGCTAACTAAATAGCCTTAAAAAAGCATTCCATTTGGGAATGCTTTTTTTTGTCTTTTTTTTGATATTTTAGGCTAGTCTTAATTATAACTGTTTGTAAGCCCTATTGAGTTATAGGGACATTTTGCAGCATGCCGATTTAGTCAGATTGAAAGTGAATCTAATTATGATTAGCTCGGGGGTGACTTTCCTATTAAAATAATGGTAAAACATTAATATTATTTATAAAAATCTCATTTTAATCGTCCAGAATAACGACAACAACCGATGTTGATTTTGGCTGCAGAAACAAAAAATATCACAACACCAAGATGATTAATGTGTGGATGACGATAAACCTGTTTTTACTACGTGTGGTGCTTGCCTGCATTTGATCACGTAAAGGATAAATTGAATTTATGACCAGAGCTGTATTGGTAAGCCTAGGCTGTTTTATATTATCCTTATTTACGGTATTACCTGCATGTAGTGCAGACATTGTTCAGCGAGTATTTAACGCCAAAGATGGTTTAGCTAATGCAACTATTCAAGACATTAGTTTTGACGGTTATGGTCACGTATGGCTAGCGACTCAACAAGGTCTTTATCGCGTTAGTAATAGTAAAGTAAGGCGTATTGATAAAGTGGGGTTTGATTCGGTACTTGATGATGAACTGATTACAACAGTAGTTAATTCTGGCCAAGACCATTTGCTTGTTGGTACTAATTCCTCGTTATATCTTTACAGTATTTTAGACAATCACTTCAGCTTATTGCTTAAACCTGAAGATAATGATGCGACTAATATCAATAAAAGTATTCGTGTGGCGGCAACTCAGCGTCAGCTTGATGGACGGTTGCTGATGCTCGCTTACTCTGGCCAAGTGTATTATTTTGATGATGCTTCTCAGCAATTGTCTTTATCTCCAAGCCATTCATTAGACCACAATTTACCTTGGCGCAATGCGCTTGAGTTACACAACTCCCAGTATTTGTTTTCGACTAATCACGAACTTCAGCTGCACCAGGCTGATGGAACCTTCATTGGCACATTTCCGTGGTCTGATAAAAATGATTCCATCAGAAAGCTGTTCCAAGATAAACAACAAAGAGTGTGGATGCTGACATCGAAAGGGTTATTTAAGGTCGATATTGAGACGCTTACCGTGCAATCGGTGCCTGAAATTCCTTATTATGTTGATCAAATGGAACAAGATCTTAATGGTGATTTGTGGATTTCAAGCCGAGCAGGATTAATATTTTGGAGTCCAGAAAACAACACATTAACTGTATACCGAGACGAGCTTAAGCAGCGAGCCAATATTGACTACATTCATGATATGGCGGTCGATTCTAATGGTTTATTGTGGGTTGGTGGCTCAGGTGATGGGTTGGCGGTGATTGCTGGTAAACCTCATTTTTTAATTGAAGATTATTCTAAAAAGCCACCCTATCAGCTTGATAATGAAATGGTGTGGTCGGTATACAGCGAAGGAGATAAGGTGTGGCTAGGTACCGATGGTGGTTTGTCTGTAGTTAACACTCAGAACCAAACTTCAATCATGGTTATTCCCACAGGTTTTGCACTGAGCGACAGTATTTACCGGATTGAATCCTTGAACGCGCAGCATCTGGTGTTGGCCACTACCAGTGGCTTATATGTAGTCAATAAAAAGACTAATGTCAGTACCGATTTCGCTACTTGGAGCGGTGGTAACGAGTCACTAAACGATAGAATTGTTATTGGGATTTATCGTGATGAGCTACACAAAGATGTCATTTGGTTTACCACCAATAAGGGTCTGTATTATTGGCAAGATGGTAATGCTGATTTAACGTTACAAGTTTTATCAGATGGGCAGCAGTCATTGAGTAATACCTTTTATAAAGCTTTATTAAGGGATGATGCTGGGCATTTATGGATTAGTGGTGGTAAACATTTTGGCTATTTGACGACCTCTGGCGAATATATTTCTAAAGTGGATGTATTTGCTGATTTTACTAATGTCCCAACCATGAATAGTCTTATGCAAGTGTCACCGGGTGTTATCTGGTTAGGTACGTCCCAGCAAGGGATTTATCAATTTAATACTCAAACCGATGAGGTTATTTCGCTGGATCAACAGTGGAAGATCGATTGTAAAGTGGTGTTCTTTTTACAAGATACTGAAACAGATCATATCGTTGGCTGTGCCAGTGCCATTATTAAGGTTAATAAGGCGACAGGCAAAGTCAGTTCGTATAGCCATAAAGACGGTTTTATTTCCGATGAATTTAATGAGTCGGCAAAATTTTATGATCCTGCTAAAGGCTTTTTTGTGGGTACACCAGACGGAGCGATGTTAATCGACCTCGATAAACTGGCGCCGCGCACTGTTAATGACAAAGTGATACTTGAATCTGTATCGGTGTTTTATGAAAACAATACCGAGGTTTATCTCATTCCAAGTCAATTGTCGCAAGTAGAGCCCGGTGCCAGTTTAATTAGCTTTCAAATTGCCGTACTCGATTACCTTGATGATAAGCCGATGACCATACAGTATCGTTTGGTTAAAGATGGCGCAGACTCTGGCAATTACGTGCTATTAGAGGGCCAGTCACAGATTAATATTACCGGTTTAAGCGCTGGGGCGTATGCACTTGAGCTTTTATATAAAAGAAATGGTGTGTGGTCGAATGAGCCATTTCAATATCGATTTACGGTAAAGCAGTTTTGGTGGCGCTCGCAACAATTTACTGGGGCATTGATTTTTAGCATTTTGCTGATAGCCGCCATTATATTGTTATACAGACAGAGACAAATTCATCGTTTTAAGCAAATGAATCATGCATTGGTTGAAAGTGACGAACGCCTACGTCAATCGTTAAAAGGCAGCGACTCTGACCTATGGGAATGGCATGCATCAACACAAGTGCTGTCACTTGATAACCGAGGTGGGGTATTAGGACCAGACACGCACATTAACGTTAAATTAGAAGATATCCCAATACATCAAGACGATGTTGAGAGAATCACATCTGTGTGGCAGGACCTTGTTAACGGTAAAGTGGAGATGATTGATGCCGAGTATCGATATCGTAATCAGCATGATCATCAGTGGCATTGGTTACGCATTAAAGGCCGCGCTATTGAGGTAGATATTAACAATGGAAGGTTAATTTATGCTGCAGGGATGTATACCGATATTACTCAACAAAGAACCCTTGAAAGTGAAGCCAATTTATTAGCCCAAGCATTTGAAAATACCTCCGAAGGCATGTTGATATTAGACATGAAAAAGAACATAAAAATCAGTAATGCAGCAGCTAATTTAATTCTAGCGGCTAAAAAGAGTGATTTAGCCGGTAAACCCTTTGTCGATTTGGTAGCAACAACCGTTGAACCTTTCGACATGGAGGATGTGTTTGACAAAGAGCGTTTCTGGACCGGTGAAAGTGAGTTTTATTGTAGTGATGGTAGCCGTTGTCCAGTGTGGATGAATGTATCAACCATGACCAATGGTAATGCCCAATCGTTACATTATGTGGTGGTGTTTTCTGATATTACAGAGCGTAAACATAATGAACAGCACCTGCGCCGTTTAGCAAATAATGACATGTTAACGGGGTTAGCGAATAGATCGATGTTTTCGCGTCGATTAGGCCAAGTGATTGAAACGGCAAAACAGCATAAAGAAACCTTAGCACTGCTGTTTTTAGACCTCGACAGATTTAAACATGTTAATGATTCATACGGCCACAGTATGGGTGATGCATTATTAATTGAAGCTGCAAGTAGGCTGCAAGCTTGTTTGTCTGAAGAGCATTTGCTGTGCCGCTTTGGTGGTGATGAGTTTGTTATTTTACTGCGTGATGCAAAAGACGTTGATACCATTAACCACATTGCAAAACAGTTATTAAAACAAATCGAAATGCCCTTTAAGTTATATGGACGAGAGTTTTTTATTTCGACCAGTATTGGCATTAGTATTTGGTCTGACGATGATCAAACCGCGGAAACTTTAATTAAAAATGCCGATTTAGCCATGTACCATGCTAAGGATGAGGGGCGAGGTAATTTCCAATATTATTCAGCAGAGCGAAATGCAGAAGCGTTATACCATTTGCGTTTAGAAGCAGATTTGCATCGAGCGATACAGTGCAATGAGTTTGAGTTGTATTATCAGCCGCAGATTGACGTTCATAAACAAAATAGCATCGTGGGTGTTGAGGCACTGATCCGCTGGAAGCATCCAACAGATGGCATGGTTCAGCCCGATATTTTCATCGGAATTGCAGAATCTTGTGGCTTAATTGTCGAGATTGATCGCTGGGTGTTAACCCAAGCTTGTCTCGATGGTGCTCAGTGGCATCAAAAGTATCAAAGCAAAGTAAAAGTATCGGTTAACGTATCGGCAATGCATTTTAGGCAACTAGATTTTATCGAATTTTTAACAATGACATTGCATCAAACTGGTATGCCTGCAAAATATTTATCGGTAGAGATTACCGAAGGTGTATTGATAAAAGAAATTGATATTGCCCGTCAGCATTTACTCGCATTAAAGCAGTTAGGTATTGATGTGGCGATTGATGATTTTGGTACCGGTTATTCTTCTCTGGCTTACTTACGTTCATTCCAAGTTAATGTTCTGAAAATTGATCGCTCTTTTTTAATTGATATTAATAATCACCAAGCTGATCAAGCTATTGTGAGCAGTATTATTGAACTGGCACGAAACCTCTCTCTTGATGTTATCGCTGAAGGCGTTGAAACACCGGAACAACTTGCACAAGTCGTTGAACGTGGCTGTCATATTATCCAGGGATATTATTTTGCTAAGCCGATGCCCAAAGCGGATCTTGAGCTCGATTTTAAACGTCTAATGTTGATTAATGAGTAATGCGCTATTTTGTTATGGCACTGTTATCTGCTTGCTACTATCCATTAGTATGGGTATTGGTTAAATTTTGTTAGACTAAGTTGTTTTTACTTACTTTCGGAATGATTTATGCAGACAATTTTGCGCCTTAACTTATCTACCTGGTTTTTGGCTAGCTGTATTTGCTTGAGCTTGGCTGTGCAACCAGTCTACGCTGCAAAAAAAGCCGCTAAAGAAAGACCCACTATTGGCTTAGTGCTTAGTGGTGGTGGGGCAAAAGGTGCTGCACATATTGGTGTGTTGAAAGTACTTGAAAAATATCATATTCCTGTAGATTATATTGCGGGCACCAGTATCGGCGCCTATGTTGCTGGCATGTATGCTTTAGGCTACAACGCGGATCAGATAGAAAAAATTATGCTTAACGGCCAATGGTCTAAAGGCTATTCTGACACCATTCCGCGAGATAAACTAAGTTACCGTGATAAACAACAACGCGATCAGTTTAATATTCCACTCACTGTGGGCTATAACAATAACAGCTTAACCTCACCCAGTGGCCTGTTACGTGGTCAAAGCATGTCACAACTATTACGTCACTCTACCGGCTTAGTCGAGCAGTTTGGTGACTTTGATGAACTTGCTATTCCCTACCGAGCGGTGGCGACGGATTTAGCCACCAGTGAAGCGGTGGTGTTGTCGAGTGGTAGTGTAGTACAAGCGATGCAAGCCTCAGCTACTGTACCAGGAGCATTGCAACCAGCATTGATTAATGGTCGTTTATTGGTTGATGGTGGGATTGCTAATAATATGCCTATCGATGTGGTGAAAGCCATGGGCGCCGATATTATTATTGCCGTCGATATTGGTTCGCCACTGACTAAGCAAGAAAACTTAGACAGCACTATTGCCGTATTAGAGCAACTGTCAACTATTTTGACTCAAGCCAGCACCGCTCGCCAAACAACCTTACTCACCTCAAGTGATATTTTAATTCGTCCCGCCATTGATAGCCTAAGCACTACTGACTTTTCAATTATGCCCTTGGCACTCAAATTAGGTGAAGATGCTGCTATCTTAGAGTTGGTAAAATTAGAGCATCTTGGTATTAGTGAACAAGCTTATTTGGCCTACCAAGCGAATAAAGTACAACAAAGTTTATTATGGTTAGATCCGCTTCAAAAACCAATTTATAAAATAGCGTTCAATAATCAATCAAAGGTCAGTAAGAAATTGCTGCGTGAGCGTTTAGGGATCACCGAAGGGGTTGTACTGAGTAAAGAGGATTTAGATTCTGCCCTAAACCGTGTGTATTCATTGAATAAATTTGAGCGTGTAGATGCTGAGTTTGAAGATGTTGAACAAGGTCGAATTTTAACCATTACTACCCGAGCTAAATCATGGGGGCCGAACTATTTTCAAGCGGGTTTTAATTGGGAGGATGACTTCACACTAGATTCTGCCATAACCTTAAGTTTGGCTTATACCATGACCGATTTAACCAATAATGGTGGTGAGTGGCGTAATGAATTAGAACTCGGGTATAAAAAGTTAGTCGGCACCGAGTTTTATCAACCATTGGATCGCGATCAAACATTTTACAGTTTGGCCAGATTTCAATATGAAATGAAAAACTGGGATTTGTTTAATCAAGATAGCCGTTATGTTGAACTAGAAAATAACGTCGCTCAAATCGTTTTAGGTACTGGTTATAATTTTAATTCTGATGGTATCGTTGAAGTAGGTTTTATCGCCGAAGATGGTCGTATTAGTAGTGAATTAGGCTTAATTGATTCGCTGAGTTACTCATCATCAGGCGGCTATTTTAAAGTGGCCTACGATAGTTTAAATAGCATTAGTTTCCCGACAGAAGGTAATCGAATCACCTTTATTAGTTATTTAAGAGATGAGTCTTATAACGGCATAAATAACGCTGGTACCACGTTTAGTGATGGTTTAGCTTGGCAATTTGAAGCTGACTGGAAAGGCGCATTAAAGCTCGGTAATCATGCCATTGTAGGTAAAATGGAATTGGCTACGGTTGAGAATGACGGTGACTTTACCTTACACGTTGCTGATTTGGGTGGGTTCTTAAACTTATCTGGTTATCGTAAAGATACCTTAGTTGGCGCCCATAAAGTGTTTGCGGCGGCTATTTACCAATATGATCTCGGCCGCGATGTACTGATCACCGACTTGCCTTTATATTTAGGCACCAGCCTTGAAGCGGGTAACGTGTGGTTTAACCGTGATGATGTTGATGTAGATGATTTGATTTTTGCCAGTAGTTTGTATTTAGGTACCGATACCGACTGGGGACCTGCGGCATTAGGGTTTGGTTTTACTGACAGTGGTGAAACCGCATTCTACTTATTTGTTGGTAAAAACTTTTAGGCCGTCTATCTAAGCCAAAAGCCTAGAGCGCTTCGCTGCTAGGACGCTACGCGGCTAGAGGCTATAAAATCTTGGTGACGGGCGGTGGCAAGCGATGACGAGAGATAACAGTCGAGCCAAAAGCCTAGAGTGCCCTATCCGTGAGCGCAGCGTTCGCTGTTATCGCTTGTTATCGTCCTCGCAGCGAAGCTGTCCCTAGCAGGACGAAGTCCGCCCTAGAAGCGGAGCGCACTATCCGCGTAGCGGTCTAGGACCTTAGCAGCGTAGCGGCCTAGGCCCCTAGTAGCGCGGGTAATAATCCTGCGTGAGCTAGCTGATGATGGGCAATTACCCATTTAGTTTGGGTGGCAGTATGGGGCGCAGGAATTGCTACGGTTTGCATACTGGCAGCCCGCGCGGCAATTAAACCATTAAACGAATCTTCAATAGCAATGCATTGACTCGGCGCGACGCCCAACTTAGTGGCACAATTCAAATAAACTTCAGGATGAGGTTTACCATAAGCTAGATTTTCAGCAGACTCAATGGCATCAAAATAATCACCAATGGCGAGTTTATGCAATACGGCTTCAATGATTAATGACGAAGACGAGGTCGCTAACCCTATTTTAAACCCTAAACGTTTACACGCATTCAGCGACTCAATGACGCCTTGCATAGGCACACCATTTGCGTTGATTTGGGCGACAACCTCATTAACAATCTTATTTGCGGTCGCAGTGTTATCGTAATTTGGCCAAGCAAAGCGCTGATACCAATAGCTTACAACATGGTCAATACGTAAGCCTGTGGTTTGCTCCACGTCTTCAAGGCTGAGGTTTAGCCCAAAGCTATTTAGGACCGTCTGTTCGGCCAATTGCCAAGCCGGTTCGGAATCAATTAAAATCCCATCCATATCAAAAATAACGGCTTTTATTTGGTTTGACACAATATTGACTCCATAAACGGCACAATGTTAAACACTAATTATTGCTTTGTTGTTGATAGGGTGCAATAAAAATAGAGTTTTTAAAAAATATTTCATTTAAAAAGTAAGAGATTTATTTGTATATAGTTTAATCAGCGGGTGTTGTATAAGCTAATGTATTTATGCGTTTTTTCAGCTGTTTCAAACTATTGTCTAATTTTATTTTATTCAACTTAGCGCTAAATTGATTTTTAGGTTGATAAATCGAGTTGATTTCATACCTCGGAGAGTGTGAGCTGATTCATACTTTTATAAAGCTGTAGTATACTGAAGGTCGGATTTCAAGCCCGAACCAGTGGAATTATCAGCGTAATCATAATGACGCTGAGTTTCGCCGTTAGGCGTCAAACAAAGAGGAATGTTGCCGTGCTAGAAGCATATCGTAAACACGTCGCAGAACGTGCTGCAGAGGGTGTAGTCCCTAAGCCATTAGATGCACAACAAGTGGCTGAACTGGTTAAGTTAGTTGAAACACCTCCAGCAGGTGAAGAGGCTTTCGTCCTCGACTTGCTCGAAAATCGTATTCCACCAGGAGTAGATGAAGCTGCTTATGTTAAAGCCGCTTTCCTTGATGCAGTCGCTAAAGGCACTGTGTTATCTCCAATTTTAAGTGCCGAACACGCTATTAAACTGCTTGGTACTATGCAAGGCGGTTATAACATTGACCCGCTAATTGACCAATTAGATAATGCCGCCTTGGCACCTTTATCTGTTAAAGCGTTATCCAATACATTGTTGATGTTTGATTCATATCACGATGTTGTTGAAAAAATGCAAGCAGGAAACGATTTTGCTAAGCAAGTCGTTGATGCTTGGGCCAATGCAGATTGGTTCTTAAATCGTCCTAAATTGACCGACATAGTGACATTAACTGTGTTTAAAGTGTCTGGTGAAACTAACACTGATGACTTGTCACCTGCGCCAGATGCATGGTCTCGTCCTGATATCCCACTGCACGCTTTAGCTATGCTAAAAAATGCCCGTGACGGTATTGTGCCTGATGAATCAGGTGTTGTGGGTCCAATCAAAGAAATCGAAGCCCTTAAAGGCAAAGGTCACCCATTAGTTTACGTTGGTGATGTTGTCGGTACCGGTTCTTCACGTAAATCTGCTACTAACTCAGTGTTATGGTTCATGGGTGATGACATTCCTTATGTACCTAACAAACGTGCAGGTGGCTTCTGTTTAGGTAATAAAATTGCGCCTATTTTCTTCAACACTATGGAAGATGCGGGTGCATTACCGATAGAGCTAAACGTTGATAAAATGGACACTGGCGATGTGATCGATATCTACCCTTATGAAGGTGTAGTTAAGCGTCACGGTACAGACGAAGTGATTTCAACATTCGAATTAAAAACCGAAGTGTTATTAGATGAAGTTCGTGCTGGTGGTCGTATTCCATTGATCATCGGTCGTGGTCTTACTGACCGTGCCCGTGAGACCTTAGGTCTTGAAGCATCAAAAGTATTTGTTCGCCCACAAGATATTGCCGCATCTAACAAAGGCTTTACTTTAGCCCAGAAAATGGTCGGTAAAGCATGTGGCGTATCAGGTGTTCGTCCTGGCCAGTACTGCGAACCTAAGATGACCTCTGTTGGTTCACAAGACACTACCGGCCCAATGACACGTGATGAGTTAAAAGACTTAGCCTGTTTAGGCTTTAGTGCTGATTTAACCATGCAGTCATTCTGCCACACAGCGGCTTATCCAAAGCCAGTGGATGTTACCACTCACCACACACTACCGGATTTCATTATGAACCGTGGTGGTGTTGCTTTACGTCCAGGTGACGGGGTTATTCACTCGTGGTTAAACCGGATGTTATTACCCGATACCGTAGGTACTGGTGGTGATTCACATACTCGTTTCCCTATTGGTATTTCGTTTCCAGCCGGTTCTGGTTTAGTGGCATTTGCTGCTGCAACAGGTGTGATGCCGCTTGATATGCCTGAGTCAATATTGGTTCGCTTTAAAGGCGAAATGCAACCGGGTATCACTTTACGTGACTTAGTCCATGCTATCCCATTAAAAGCAATTGAAATGGGTCTGCTAACGGTTGAGAAAAAAGGCAAAATCAACGCTTTCTCTGGCCGCGTATTAGAAATCGAAGGTCTTGAACAGCTTAAAGTTGAGCAAGCATTCGAATTATCTGATGCATCTGCCGAGCGTTCAGCTGCAGGTTGTAGCATTAAGTTAGACAAAGAGCCAATCATTGAATATTTAACCTCTAACATCGTGATGTTAAAGTGGATGATTGCAGAAGGTTATGGCGACCGTCGTACTATTGAACGTCGTATTACCGCCATGCAAGAGTGGATTGCCAAGCCTGAATTGATGCAAGCTGATAAAGATGCAGAATATGCTGAAATTATCGAAATTAACTTAAACGACATCAAAGAGCCAATCCTTTGTGCGCCAAACGATCCTGATGATGCAGTATTATTATCAAGCGTTGCCCAAACTAAGATTGACGAAGTGTTTGTTGGTTCTTGTATGACTAACATCGGTCACTTCCGTGCGACTGGTAAAATGTTAGAGAAGTTTGCTACTACGCTACCAACTCGTTTATGGATTGCACCACCAACTAAGATGGACCGCGATCAATTAACGGAAGAAGGTTACTACTCAATCTTCGGCCGTGTTGGCGCACGCATCGAGATCCCTGGTTGTTCTCTGTGTATGGGTAACCAAGCACGTGTTGCAGAAGGTGCTACTGTAGTATCAACGTCTACACGTAACTTCCCTAACCGTTTAGGTACTGGCGCAAACGTTTACTTAGCATCAGCTGAGTTAGCCGCTGTAGCAGCGTTACTAGGTCGTTTACCTTCAGTTGAAGAGTATCAAAACTACGCTAAAGAATTAGATGCAACTGCAGCTGATACTTATCGTTACTTGAACTTCGATCAAATCGATTCTTACACTAAGAAAGCCGACAGCGTGATTTTCCAAACCGCGCTTTAAGCTTGAACTAGTTAATCGTTGAATTAAAAATGCCAGCAGAAATGCTGGCATTTTTGTTGGCGTAAAATCATGGTGTTGGTAACTTATTTTTAGACAAAAGTGTATTAAGATATGGCCTGCGGCCACTAACGTCGTGGCGCTTCGCCCACACCAGACCAAGAGGAAATCAACGGCTATTCCCTCTTGGAACTCCCAGCCGCCACATCAAAATTATCTGAAAAGCGATAATTTCGCGACGTGGTTGAATCCAGCTTTTAACTTAGTTTATAACCATCTTCGGCCTTATTCGAAAATGCTAACGCTTCCGATGGTACATCCTGTACCGCGAAAGCTAGCGGGCCATCCATGGCCAGCTCACGCTATTTTCTTCAATGGCCTCAAGTCCAGAGTTGAATTTAGGCTTTTTCAATCAAGGAATCTAACTCATTTATGGACAAAAGCTTTTTAGGACTAGAGCTTTATCTGAGCATGTTTAGATTAACAATTGTATGGGTTAACGAATCCAAGCATGGAAGTTAAAATGCTAAGCAACTTGCAAGCTTATGTCGGCCCTATGTATACACTATTATTTGTTACAAGCTAGTTTAAACATTCTGGATATTTTCTTAAATACTCCCATGCCCACGGATTAATATTAAAAGGAAAATCATAGCCAAAATGAGCCACGCTCGACGCTCGAAAAATAACCTTTGAAGCAATTAGCCCATTAACCGTACCATTTGAAATTTCAGCAACCTGCGTTCTGGTGTCATACTGTAAATAGTACGCTAAAAAATCTTTTTCATCATTTGACAAATTGCGCAACCGCGCTTGTAATTTTTTTAGGTTAAATTTCCATTTGATTCTTTTCGAAACCCAAGCATATAAAGGTACAACTATATCTGCAGATATAGTTGCTATGGAAATCAGCCACACAATACCTATCCAAGTTTTTGCAGCTTCTTTTACCACGAATAACCCTAATGTTTTGTGTAAGGATTCTTGGCCAAACAAAAGTATTGAAGAAATAAAAAACAATATAAACGCTTGTTTAGATGATAGCTTTAACCATTCTAAGACTTTATTGAATTGCATTGAATTTTCCTTCCTAAGGCACATCACGTTTGAGTATTTACGCGTAGCCCTGTTTACTGGGAATAAATAGCCTAGACTTGGACGATGTCACATTCAAATTAATAGGGTAACTTTTTACTTAACATAATATGCTATAGGAATTTACTTTTTTGCGGTAGTAGCATTTTGTATAATATTCCAGCTAATTATTTGTCCTGATTACACTTTTAATGTTTGATTGTATATCTTATTTTACCCATCACGAGATTATTATCCTTCACCTTATATACTCTTCTGCCTCATAAAGTGGCATAAATGCTTTAGTTTACTTGACTTGAAAATATACAAATTCAAAACTGAACTTGAGGACGTTGAAGAAAATGACGTGAGCTAACCATGGATGGCGAGCTAGCTTTAGAGGTGAAGGGACGCCCCATCGCAAGCGTTAGCATTTTCATTCTTTATCATAAAGAGGTGGCCGAAGAGCACTCAGACGAAGTTCAAAGCTGGATAAATTTCCGTCGCAATTTTTTCGCCGCTGCAGGGTGGAACCTTGCTATCTTAGTCTGGTGTGGGCGAAGCGCCACGAAGTTAGTGGCCGCAGGCCATAAGTACAAAACGACATAAGTGCAAACACCTGGATCCCGGCTCAAAAGCATTGTCGGGATGACGAGGTTAATGAGATTTATTTGGATTAAATTATTGCCAGAAATGCAACTTTGGCACTTGGTCTGGTGTGGGCGAAGCGCCACGACGTTAGTGGCTGCAGGCCATTGTTAACACGAGTTAACTAAGTTCATCATTCAACAATGCCAGCAAAATAGCTGGCACTTATAGTAGAGTCATTTAACGCTTTAGAATGATAACAACATCCTTTTGATGAACGTTATTAACATTAACGATTCGATATGCCGCTGGTTTAACAACGATCACTTTAGTTACCGTCGTTTTATTAGTAGGTGCTTTTACGTGTCCATGATGAGCACGTGGGGCACAAGCACTTAAACTGATAATAGCGAATCCGACCAATAACACTTTAATCATCGGAAATTGAATTGACTGTTTCATACACACCTCGGTACGAGTGAAGACTATGACTAAGCATAATCGTTTGAATGTCAATTGCTGATCGCAATGAGTAAAGATATGCAAATATAGTGTTGAAATTAACGTCTATCGTTAAAACGTACCGTCATCATGAATACTTAATATTCATATCAATCAATGCTTCTCGTGAACCCTTTTCTGCACGCAATCTTGCTAAATACTGTTGCCACAACTCAGCTTGGTTTGTGCATAAATTATGTAGCACCTGCCAAGAAAACAGACCCGTATCGTGACCATCATCAAAGATGATTTTTACTGCATAATGGCCCACAGGCTCCATGGCTTTAATGTTGACGGCTTTCTTATGGGTAACCAAAATTGGATTACCATAACGCTGCACTTCGGCAGAAGGTGAAAACACTCGCAACATTTCACAGCTAATATTATAAGTTTTGCTGTTATCAAATGTTACTTCGAGTAACTTAGATTGACGCTTAAGCTTAATGCCTGTGACGGTAGGCGTTGATTGGGTCATGGGAATACCTATAAAAAAAAGGATTAACGCTAAATCGCAGATTATCATCATACGCGATTTTGCTGTTAATCCTATTGTTGTTATATCAGTTCGTGATGTGAGCTGATGATATCTAATAACCCTTTATATAAACATAAAGGGTATAGCATCAACTACAAAATAAAGCGGCTTAGATCTTCATCTTGTACCAAGGTATCAAGGTGGTCGTTAACATACTCAGCGTCAATGATAAATTTAGAGCCTGACTTTTCAGAAGCATCGTATGAAATATCTTCCATTAATTTTTCCATCACGGTATGCAAACGACGAGCACCAATGTTTTCAGTACGCTCGTTTACTTGCCATGCGGCTTCTGCGATGCGATCAATACCAGATTCAGTAAACTCTATGGTCACACCTTCAGTGTTCATTAATGCAATACTCTGTTCAGTGAGTGATGCAAATGGCTCGGTTAGAATACGTTTAAAATCAGCTGCGGTAAGGGCGTCTAATTCAACACGAATAGGTAAACGACCTTGAAGCTCGGGGATTAAATCAGATGGTTTAGACATCTGAAATGCACCAGAAGCAATAAACAAAATGTGGTCTGTTTTCACCATACCGTGTTTAGTCGAAACCGTGCAGCCTTCGACTAATGGTAGTAAGTCACGCTGTACACCTTCACGAGAGACATCGGGGCCTGAACTTTCGCCACGTTTACAAATTTTGTCAATTTCATCTAAAAACACAATGCCATTTTGCTCAACCAGCTCGATAGCTTGTTCTTTTAAGTCTTCTTGATTAACTAGTTTTGCAGCTTCATCTTCGATTAACTGCTTGTAAGCATCTTTGATTTTAAGCTTTTTACGCTTAGAAGTACTCTGGCCAAGGTTTTGAAACAACCCTTGTAGCTGATTGGTCATTTCTTCCATGCCTGGAGGCGCCATAATTTCAACACCAATTTGTGGTGCAGCGATATCGATTTCAATCTCTTTATCGTCTAACAGGCCTTCGCGAAGCTTTTTACGAAAAATCTGACGAGTGTTCGAGTCGTCTTTCTTTTCGCTGTCCCAGTCATCTTTTACCTTAGGTAGTAAGGCATCTAGAATGCGTTCTTCGGCCATTTCTTCGGCGCGATGGCGGCATTTTTTCATTTGCTGTTCGCGGGTCATTTTAACGGCTGAGTCAGTCAAATCTCGAATGATTTGTTCAACTTCTTTACCGACATAACCTACTTCAGTAAATTTAGTCGCTTCAACTTTAATAAACGGTGCATTAGCTAATTTAGCTAAACGACGGGCAATTTCAGTTTTACCGACCCCGGTTGGGCCAATCATTAAAATATTTTTTGGGGTCACTTCTTGGCGAAGTGCAGGCTCTAATTGCATACGACGCCATCTATTACGAAGTGCGACTGCAACCGAGCGTTTGGCATTTTGTTGGCCGATAATATGCGCATCTAGTTCGTGAACAATTTCACGAGGTGTCATCTCAGACATAACGGTTCCTTTATTGACGCTCGAATTAGTAGTCTAACTTTTCGATGGTTTTAAATTGGTTGGTAAACACACATATATCGCCAGCAATCGTTAACGATTTTTCGGCAATATCTTCTGCGCTTAACTCGGTATTTTGCAGCAATGCTAAGGCCGATGCATGGGCATAGTTTCCGCCAGAGCCGATTGCAATTAAGTCATGTTCTGGTTGAACAACGTCACCATTACCAGTAATAATTAATGATGATTCAGCATCTGCAACCACTAACATCGCTTCGAGTTTTCGCAGCATTTTGTCACTGCGCCAATCTTTGGCCAGCTCTACGGCCGACTTTAATAAATGGCCTTGATGCATTTCGAGCTTGGCTTCAAAGCGCTCAAAAAGAGTAAATGCATCGGCAGTACCGCCAGCAAAACCAGCTAAAACTTTATTGTGATATAGGCGACGCACTTTACGTGCATTACCTTTCATCACGGTATTACCTAGAGAGACTTGGCCATCACCAGCGATGACAACTTGATTATTGCGGCGAACGGATACGATAGTAGTCACGGTTAATCCTCTTCCTAATACATCAACGGGTCATTAGGGTGAATGCAATTGTTGATTGTTAAAATGGATATGGGGTCAAAAAGATAGATATCAAGCGATGGCTAACAAAAAGCCCTATTCGAGTGAGCAGGGCTAATATGATTTGTATTTATGATGTAGATATTAGTGCCGACGAGCCAGTTATTCCCATAACCAAATGATGCAACCGTTTAAGCCGGCGTTTTGCATCTTATGACGATTATGTTCAGCATCACGTTTGCTTGGGTACGGGCCTAATACCACGCGGTACCAAACGCCATTGGTGCCTTCGCTGCGGCGTACTTGAGCCTCTGCACCTTGGAAGGCTATTCTGGCCTTCATTTCATTGGCTTGTGACTCTTGTCTAAACGATCCACATTGCATTTGATAGATGCCACTGGATACTACGCCAGTTTGCGGCAAGTCTATTTCAACTTCTTTGTTTTCAAGCTCCTCCAGATAAGTCCATTCTTCCTGTGGCTTCGGTGGCAGTGCATTAGGATCTTTCTTGACCACTTTTTTAGGCGCTTCTACGGTCGCGGTTGATACCGTTTTCTTTTTCGGTTGCTGGATCGGCTCCGTAACCACTGATGAGTCGGAGCTGCCATTTATCGACCATAAGAAATAACCAAAAGCGATCAACAATATGAGTATGACAAAAACAGCCAAATAAGGAAAAGGGCGCTTAGGCGCTTTTTTTCGTTGTGGCGCGCGGGCTTTAGTGCCCGCATTGGGTTTGCGATTTGCGTAGTCACGACTCATGATTACATCCGCTCTAGGGTTTCAATGCCCAGTAGCGACAAGCCCGTTTTTAAGGTTTTAGCAGTGAGTTGTGCCAGTAATAAACGACTCTGTTTTTGCGCTTCAGTATCGGCAGCAAGCACTGGGCACGCTTCATAAAAACTTGAAAACTCGCTAGCAAGCTCATAAAGGTAACCACATAATACATGAGGTAAACCTTTATCCGTCATTCGAGTTAATACTTCACTAAACTGCGCTAACTTAGTGCCTAAGTCTTTTTCTTTTTCATGCTCGAGCACTATCTTCGCTTGGCTAAGATCAATATCTGTAGCGCGCTTGAAGATACCGGCAACACGAGTATATGCATATAATAAATAAGGCGCAGTATTGCCTTCAAAACTTAACATTTGCTCAAAACTGAAAATATAATCACTGGTACGGTTTTTTGATAGGTCGGCATATTTGACTGAGCTGATACCCACTACGCGAGCTATTTCTGTCAGTGTAGCTTCGTCCATATCTGGATTTTTGCTACGAACAAGTTCAAGTGCACGTACGTCGGCTTCGTCGAGTAAATCAACTAATTTGACCACACCACCAGAACGGGTTTTAAATGGACGGCCATCTGCACCATTCATGGTGCCAAAGCCGGTATGCTCGAGTGACATTTCTGGGCGTACAAATTTAGCTAATTTAGCGAGGCTAAACACTTGCTGAAAATGCAGTGCTTGGCGTAAGTCGACAAAATATAAGGCGCGATCAGCTTTTAGCACATTTGAGCGGTAACGCATGGCGGCAAGATCAGAGGTTGCATACAAATAGCCTCCATCCGCTTTTTGGATGATAACCGGCAGAGGTTCACCCTCTTTGGTACGATATGCTTCCTGAAACACCACTTTAGCGCCATTACTTTCGGCTAGTAAACCTTGCGCATCAAGATCGTTAACCACTTGAGCTAAGTCTGCGTTATAAGCACTTTCGCCATGCACATCAGCACGGGTTAAGCTAACCCCTAAACGCTGATAAACATCATGGCAGTGACTTAATGAGATATCGTTAAACTCGCGCCATAATTTATTGCAGTACTCATCACCCGATTGCAATGCAACAACCAGTTGGCGAGCACGAGTGGCAAATTCGGTTGACTCATCAAAGCGTACTTTAGCTGCACGATAAAAGCTTTCTAAGTCAGACAATTCCATTTTGGCTTGTTCGCCATTGGTTGCGCGTAACTCTTCCATTAATGCCAGTAGCATACCAAACTGAGTGCCCCAGTCGCCTACGTGGTTTTGACGGATAACCTTGTGACCTAAATACTCGAGTGCGCGCACCACGCTGTCACCGATGATGGTTGAGCGTAAGTGGCCTACGTGCATTTCTTTGGCTAGGTTTGGCGAAGAATAGTCAACCACAATGGTTTGCTTGGTTGGTAATACTACACCTAAGTGATCACTGCTTAGTGCTTGCTGTAGCTGATTAGCTAATGCATTGTCATCGATAAAGAAATTAATAAACCCAGGACCGGCAATTTCTACTTTGGCCACATAAGTTGATGCTGGCAAGGTGTCTATGATCTGCTGTGCTAATTCACGTGGATTTTTTTTGGCTACTTTGGTCAGCATCATTGCAAGGTTAGTCGCCAAGTCACCATGACTTTTATCTTTAGTGCGATCTACCTGAATGCGAGCTTGAAAATCTGCCGGCACAATTCCTTGCTGCTTGAAGGATTCGATGGTTTGTTCTAGTAAAGATTCAATATGTGATTTCATGGGCTTTTGCTTGCACTAATTCGTTAAATGAATGACATGACGGAACCGCATATTTTAGCCGTTTATGGGGGGTGATTGCTATCTGCTTTAACGGAAATATTGGTTTTTTTATGTCGAATATAAACTTAAGGGACGTTTATGACAGATATAAAGCCGGTTTACTTCTCCCTGAACAAGCCATTACATCAAATCTTGTGGATCACGATCGATGCTCCAGCGGCAACGCTTACTTTCTGGTATTTGTTCAATTAGTGTAAGTACTCGCTCAAATTCGGTCTGTAAACGCTGACGACTTTTGGCTTGCAGTATCAATTGACGTCGATATTTTCCTGCTTTTCGATCAAGCGGCGCCGGAATGGGGCCGATGATTTCAAAGTCTTGATCTTGTGGTAACAACTCGCTGGTGCGGGCTAAAAAAGCATCAGCATCTTCAGCTAAATGTGCTTCTGCGCGGATTAATACCATGTGCCATGCAGGTGGTAATAATGCTTGCTGGCGCTCTTTTAATTGACTACGAGCGAACTCTCCATAACCGCGCTTTAATAAATCACGTAAAATGGGGTTATCACTTTGGTGAGTCTGTAATAGAACTTTGCCAGGTTTGTCAGCACGACCAGCACGGCCCGATACTTGAGTGTATAACTGGCCAAAACGCTCAGGGGCACGAAAGTCAGCACTGAATAACGCGCCATCAACATCAAGTAAACCCACTAAGGTAACATCAGGAAAGTGATGACCTTTTGCCAACATTTGCGTGCCAACTAGGATTTTATATTTTCCCATATGAATACCGAGTAACTGCTGCTCCAGAGAACCTTTACGACGCGTTGTGTCTCGGTCAATACGGACAACGGGATATTTGGGAAACAGTTTTACTATTTCTTGTTCTAATTGCTCGGTACCTAAACCGTGGCCCATAAGCATAGTACTGCCACATTGGTGGCATTGGCGCGGAATAGCGTATTGATTGCCACAGTGATGGCAACATATTTCGTTTAAGCCTTGGTGAACGGTAAAAAAGGCGTCACAGCGATCGCATTCATGTAAGTGACCACACTCATGACACAGTAGTGCGGGTGCAAAGCCTCGACGGTTTAAAAACAACAGTACCTGATTACCCGCATCAAGGTGCATGCGCATTTCGTTAATCAATGACGTAGACATTCCTGCTTTGAGTGGTTGCGAGGTAATATCGATAATCCCTTGCTTAACCTTTTGAGCCGCGCCTGCGCGCTCACTTAATTCAAGGTGATGGTAGCGTCCGGATAAGGCATTTTGTAAGGTTTCTAATGATGGCGTCGCCGATCCTAAAACTACTTGAATATCCTCAAGGTGTCCGCGCATTACCGCTAAATCTCGGGCGTGGTAGCGCACTCCTTCCTGCTGTTTAAAGCTACTGTCATGCTCTTCATCGAGAATAATTAATCCAGGAAATGCCATAGGGGTAAAGAGCGCAG
The DNA here is from genome assembly GCF_003855395.1 of Shewanella livingstonensis. Lineage (NCBI taxonomy): Bacteria > Pseudomonadati > Pseudomonadota > Gammaproteobacteria > Alteromonadales > Shewanellaceae > Shewanella > Shewanella livingstonensis. The sequence continues at coordinate 672,485 of NZ_CP034015.1, forward strand.
AGCGAGTGCCAATGATAATCGCCGCTTCACCTACACGCGCTTGTCGCCAAGCTTCTAGGCGTTGATTATCGGTTAAGCCTGAATGGATCACGGCAATATTGACTTCAAAACGGCGTTTAAAGCGATTAATAGTTTGTGGGGTTAAGCCTATTTCGGGAACGAGAATGAGCGCTTGTTTACCTTGTTGTAAAATAGTCTCCAGCAAGGTGAGGTAGACTTCGGTTTTACCGGAGCCTGTAATCCCTTCTAATAAGGTGCAATGGAACCCTTGCTGTTGAGTCAACACCGACACGGCAACGGCTTGTTGCTTGTTAAGTTTATGTGGCGATTCATTCATGATTAGCTGTTGACGCCAACTTAAATCATGGCTGAGCACTTTTTCTTGTCTATTAATCCACTCTCTTTGCTCTAATGCCTTTAGCGCCGGTTTGCTTAATTGTTGGGTGGTAAACTCATCGTGGCTAATCGGCTTTTCAAGCAAAAGTTGGTAAAGCTTTTTCTGTGCTGGAGCACGGGTTAGTACGCTTACATCGGCACTGCGTCCTTGTTGGCTTAAGTGATATTCAATCACCGCTTGAGGCGTTGCTTCCAGGCCTTTCCTCAATGCTACAGGCAGCGCTTGGCTAAGCATTTGTCCCTGAGTGGTAAAGTAATATCTGGCTGCCCACAGGGTTAATTTATATAGCGAATCAGGTAACAATGGGGCATCATCTAATACAGCTGTGACAGATTTTATTTGATGTGGTGCTAAGTCACAGCTATCAGTAATAGCAGTAATTAAGCCGATAAGTTGTTGAGGGCCAAAAGGAACTTTAACTCTAAGACCTATTTGTAATCCCGCTTGTTGTTGCTCTTTTACGCGGTAACTAAAATTTCTGCGCAATGGAACAGGTAGGGCGACTTCAACAAACACGGGCATAAGGTTTCATCATTGTTCAATTCTATAGTGGATTGTTAATCAGTTTACCTCTAAGTGTCATCAAAGAGATAGGGCAACATACATGCGTAAAGGACTTATTGAGGTCATCATCCTAGTCTTTGGATTATTGGGCTATATTGCAGCCGTATCGGCTCAAGTGAATCATGTCAGTATCAACAGTCGCCAATTTGAGTTAAATACACTACCGCAATTAAAAGTTAATCTTGTGGCACAAAATGATGATGTGTCGCGACTCGGTTTTTATATTCGCCAATTAGATAATGGTAACGTTAAGCAGCAGAAGTTAGCGGTGCAAGGGATTAATCGTTTTCTATTGCAACTTAATGGCACTGATATTATCAGCGACCCAAATGCGCAGTTAATTATTACAGAAGACACCACGGCAGGAGCGGTGACATTAGCGGTAATGGCTGTTTTCGAAGCACAGTATTCGATTAAGAGTGCTACTTTAATCTCTAATATGGATGATCAACGTGGTTCGCCAGTCTCAAATACTCCTGTGGCGAGTACCGCTCAAAGTCGACAAGCGGATAAACAATTGCCTCAAGTTCCATCACAGCCAACACAAACAGCAACGTCAGCATTAATCGTTGAATCGACTCAACAGGCTAGTTGTATTATTGAGCGAGATAATAGCGATACCTTATGGCGAATTGCGAATCGTTATAAACAACAATGGCATACCAGTGTTTATGGAGCCATGCTAGCTATTTTCGAAGCAAATTTATTAGCTTTTTCTAAGCAAAAAATTCATTTATTACTTAAAGATGTACCATTAAATTGCCCATCAACCGCTATTTTAGTTGAATATGATAATAAAGCGGTCGATAAAAAAGTATTTGAGGCGATTGAAGCTAAACATGCTGCTAAATAGTGCGATTGATCATAAATATTGATTAAAGACAGCATTAGATCGAGTAATTACTCTTGTTTGTCAGTAATTGGTTGCAGCTGATCATGTTAATTTATATAGTTGTTTGCGTTAATTTTTTTACATTAGAGTAATGGTAAGAGTAAAAATGCAAGTAATAACCATAAATTACAGCCAGTTAAGATTAAGCAGACATAATAATATTAATAAGAAGTGTATTGAGTACAATGGATTTTGGGCGTGATTTTACGCTGTGTTGAAGCGGTTTATAAGCGAAAGGATTGATTTGATGAAAAGCTTTAAAATGCTAGCAATATTAGCATTACTCGCTGTTAGCAGTGTTTCAACTGTTATTGCTGAAGTTAGTCATATCAGTATTGATACTACTCCATTTGAAAGTGGTCAAACACCTAAGTTAACCGTTAACATTATAACTGATCATCATGATTTATCGCGGTTAACTTTTTATTTACGTCAAATTTATCGCGATAATATCGTGCTAGAAAAGCTTACTGTTGAACAAAGTAATAGTGATGTTTTTGTGTTGAGCGGAACAGAAAAAATCCGCGATCCTGATGCAGCATTAATTGTATCGGAATACCGTAATGCTAAATGGCTTCAATATTCACCCGTACCGTTATTTACTCAAGCAGTGGCTCAGAGTCGTTATCAGCCAGTGGCCATAAAAACGATGAAATCGGCTGCGACATTATCGACATCAATACCTACACCAATCAATCGTAAGCCCATCTCTCCAGTTAACATGGCGCCAACACAAGCGGTACTGAGCAATTGCAAGATTATCCACTTACCCGATGATTCGTTATGGAAAATAGCCGTTCGTTATCGTAAGCAATGGAATTCAAACATTTATGGCGCAATGCTAGCTCTTTATCAAACGAATCCATCAGCATTTTATCAACATAAAATTAGCCTATTACAATTAGACAGTATATTAAGCTGCCCATCAATAGAGACACTGTCCCGCTATCAAAATGTAATGGTTGATAGAGTAACATTTGATAATTTAGTAGCCAGTCAACGGGGGCAACCTCAACAAAACTCTTCCTTTGCATTAGCCGTTAATTCAGCTGTTACCGCGCCTGAGCCAGTAACGGATTATGACTCTATTAATCCAAGCGACAATAAAATATCTGAAAGCGATCAACTATTAGCGGCTATTCATAAAACCCAGATACTGCCTCAACTAACACCAGTAAAAACCCTAGAGAAGACGGCGTTACTTACCAAGGCAAACATGCAAGTTACTGAACAGGGCAAAGCATGTTTAATGGATAAATATCCTCAAGATACCTTATGGCGAGTGGCTGATCGGTATTATCGACAATGGCAAATCAGTGTCTATGGTGCAATGCTGGCTATTTATGATGCAAACCCAAATGCGTTTGCCGATAAGAAAATTTACTTATTAATGTCAGATAGCAAATTAAAATGCCCATCCGGTGTGATTTTGAAGCAATATCAAAGTCCATCCAAAGCTCGAGCTACTTATGAGGCACTAGAGCGTACTCATCGGTAATCATAGTATCGATTAGAAGTTCTACTTGTTTGTATACATGAGACCCTGTATTATCTTGCGCCTAAAACATATTGTTATTAACTGCATGTGGTACTCAACTTCGGGTTGGGAGAGCGACATGGCCTTCAATCTAAGGTAACTCCAAATGAAAAAAGATATACACCCAAATTACGCTGAAATTACTGCAACTTGTACTTGTGGTAACATCATCAAAGTAAATTCAACTGCAGGTAAAAATTTGCATTTGGACGTATGTGGTGCTTGTCACCCATTTTACACTGGTACTCAGAAAATTGTTGATACTGGTGGTCGTATTGACAAGTTCAACAAGCGTTTTGGTGTTCTTGGTAAAAAGTAATTACACTGTAATGACTCTAAAAAGGTGCCTATGGCACCTTTTTTGTTTTTAAAGCCGATGAATAACATTGTGCTGTAGTGGAAACTTATTTTTTGGTAGTAAACAATTCAACAAAGCCTAAAAGTCTATTTATTGTTATTTAAGCAAAATAAATTGCAAATAACGCTGCTAGAAACCCTTTATCCTCTTAAATCTTGTTATTTTCCTACATTTTTAACTTATTGATTTATATATATTCATGTTCAGTTAGTTAGATTAACAAAACTTAGCGTGCTTATCTGCCTCCAACCTATCCCACTATAAGTTTTTGATTCATATCATGACTGGATTAGCGTATCGTTATTAAAATTTTCGGTGATTAGCATTATCAGCAGTGGTCTGCTGATAGGCATACTTTTCTTTATTAAATAGCGCATTTCAGGATGTATAAAATGTCAGATATTCGTCAACAAGCTCTCGATTATCATGAATTCCCAGTACCAGGTAAAACAGCTGTTTGCCTAACAAAATCCGCTCAATCAAGCCATGATCTTGCTTTGGCATATAGTCCTGGTGTGGCAGAGCCTGTTAGAGAGATTGCATCTAACCCTGAAAACGCTTATCGATACACCAATAAAGGTAATACGGTTGCGGTGATAACCAACGGTACCGCTATTTTAGGACTCGGTAATTTAGGTCCGTTAGCGTCAAAACCTGTTATGGAAGGCAAATCGTTGCTGTTTAAGCGTTTTGCGAATATTGATTCGATTGATATTGAAGTGAAACACCGCACCACGGAAGACTTTATTAATACCGTTGAATCGATTGCCGATACGTTTGGTGGCATTAACTTAGAAGACATTAAAGCGCCAGAATGTTTTGAAATTGAACGAGAGCTTATTAAGCGTTGTAGTATTCCGGTGTTTCATGACGACCAACATGGCACTGCTATTGTTACCGCTGCAGGTATGTTAAATGCTCTGGAAATTCAAGGTAAAAAAATTGACGATGCTATATTTGTTTGTTTAGGCGCGGGCGCAGCTGCGATTGCGTGTATGACAATGATTGTTAAGTGTGGTGCATTACGTGAAAATGTTTACATGCTCGACAGGCAAGGTGTTATCCATACTCGCCGTGAAGATATTAATGAATATAAAGCATTATTTGCCAACAACACGGACAAACGCACCTTGCAAGATGTGATGAAGGATGCCGATGTGTTTTTAGGGCTGTCAGGTGCGAACCTATTAACTGCTGACGATATTGCGTTAATGGCACCAAACCCAGTTATTTTTGCTTGTTCAAATCCCGATCCTGAAATTAAACCTGAATTAGCTCATAATATCCGTAAAGACTTAATCATGGGAACCGGTCGTAGTGACTATCCAAATCAAGTGAATAACGTGTTGTGCTTCCCGTTTATTTTTCGTGGTGCACTCGATGTTCGCGCCTCGGTCATAAATGATGAAATGAAGCTGGCTGCTGTATATGCCATCGCTAATTTGGCTAAAGAGCCAGTTCCTGCCGAGGTGTTAGCTGCCTATCCTAATGTTTCATCGTTGAGCTTTGGTTCACAGTATGTGTTACCAAAACCAATGGACCCACGATTATTATCGCTGGTTGCTCGAGCGGTATCGCAAGCCGCCATTGATTCTGGTGTGGCAAAAATAATCACTTTGCCGGCTGAATATCAGGTGTAGGCGGTAGTGCTTATTAATCAAAAATAGAGATTAATGAGCTATGTTATTGTTAACCGAAGGGGCTTTTGCCCCTTTTTTATTAGTGTTAGATAAAGGTGATTAAAAACGATTAGTGAACTTGTCGAGCACAATCGTTATACTGAATATTATTTGAGTCATTAATAAAATAAATAAATCCAGCAGGATAGCGGATAAATGAAACTCACCAAGATCCTTACTAAAAAATTAACTAGCTTTTGGCTGCTTTCATTAGCTGCAGTGGCTTTTGTATTTTTACTGTGTGCGGTGATGGGCTTTACTCAGTTGACCTACACTTTTCAGCAACAAAAAGTGGCCGAATTAGAGACCATGTTAGTGGCTGATTATCAACAACATGGTAGTAATCAATTTTCTACTTGGTTACCTCCTTTACTGACGGCTTATAAAGCAGTTGATTTTTCTCTGTCGCAAGGCCCTCAAGTCGTTTATCAATTTCATCACGATCAAGCCGATACATCTAAAAACAGTTTGACTCTTTATCAGAGCCAGTTAAGTCATGGTAAATTATTAATGTCGTTGACTTTACCACCGCCATTTTCTTTACATAATTTGGGCTGGCATGAGTTAATTATTCTTGTGATTGGTTTTAGTAGTATTGGGATTTTTGTCCGTTTTGGTTATGGTTGGTACTCAAGAGAGTTAGATGGAATAGAGCAGCTTGCACAGCGCAGCAAGCTCATTTTAGATGGCCATTTAAAGCAAGCTGCTGATGTACCAACAAACGGTAAACCGCGGATGATTAATCGTGCGATCAGTAAATTGCTCGCCGATCTTGATGATGCTCATAAAGAGCGCGGCCGCTTAGATCAATTTATCCGCAAAGATACTTTTCTTGATAAACAAACCCAAATCGGTAATCCGATATTCTTTCAAAATCGCCTTGATGGACTCAGCCATAATCAAAAAATGGTGGCTCATGGTGTATTGATGTTAATTGAATTTGATGACGTTGATTTAGTCGAAGACCAATACGGTGAAAGTGGTGTTAAGGCTATGCTCTCACTAACAACGGAAGCTATTACAGCTGCCCTAGCTCAATACACTGACAGTATATTTGCACGACGTAGTTATTCGCAATTAGTCATTATAGTACCACAGCTGTCGCAGTTAGAAGCCGATCAATTAGCGCAGCGAATACTCAAAACCTGCCTTGCTTTACCTTTTCATGGCATTGGTAATCCAGATAATTTTTTACATTTGGGCTGTGCTTTCTTTAAAGCGGCAGACTTACAAGTCCAGCTGATTGAAGAAGCTGAAATGGCCCTTCGTGCAGCACAATTACAACGTGTTAATAATTGGTTTATGTACGATAAAGGCGCATTGGATGAGCAAATAGCCAAAGGCTCAGTTAGATGGCGCAGTTTTATTGAGAATGCATTGGTATCAAAACGATTTTTTACCTTACAGCAAGCTATTGTCGACAGTGATAACCAGACAATGCATTATGAAATATTTAGTCGTGCCCGTGATTTGCAAGGTAACGATGTACGCGCAACATTGTTTATTCCGATGGCTAATAAATGTGGATTGATGCCACAGATTGAACGGCAAGTACTGGAACAAGTGCTTTTCAGGTTAATGTCTTATAATTTATCGGTTTACAGTATTAATTTAAGTCTTGATAGTTTAACCAGTAGGGCGTTTGTTCGTTGGTTGCAATCGACCTTATTAGAACATCGACCTCTAGCGGCTCGACTTATTTTTGAAGTGTCGGAAGATATTATTGTCAAAAATCAGAAAAATACTTCATTACTTAAAACTCTCGATATGCTAAGAAAAATGGGGGCTAAATTGGCTGTAGATAATGTTGGCCAATCTGTTGTAGGGACTCACTATATTCAGGAGTATCACTTCGATTTAGTTAAACTGCATCGCTCTATCGTGCGCAGGGTACATCAACGTTCAGAAAATCAATTATTTATACGCAGTTTAATTGGTGGCCTTTATCGAGCCGAAGTGAAGGTGATTGCTGAAGGCGTTGAATGTTTCGAAGAATGGCAAACGTTAAAAATTCTCGGTGTGAGTGCTGCACAGGGTGACTTTTTAGGCCAAAGATCTGAAATTTAAGTGTTAAAGTGCTATGTTTACAGTAATTAATTTACCTTAAACCTTGTTTATCAACAGATTGCTCTCTATCTTAAACTAATGTGCGTTATATTAATGATGAGTTACAGTATTAACTAATCAGTAACAAAGCTTAATTGTGATAAATTTGACTGGTAATACTAAAAAAGACAGTGAACCTTAAGCGAGTGGTGTTGATATTATATGTTTGTACATTAGATTAATAATGTCTCTTTTTGATGATATATCTCCAATTAATAATCTTAAATACTTAATAAGTTAGCGAATATGGGCCACGCAATGGACAATGGTTTTTTGAGTAAACTAGCCTTTTGGCAAACATCGCAGTTGACGGGTGAGGTAGGCGTATTTATCGCCGGTAATTCCTTGTGGGCGTGTAAACCCCAGCAAGGACAATTAGCACCTGTCATCAGTGAGTTTTTAGTACAAAAAAATAATTGGTCTCAAGCCTTTGATGCACTGAAAAGCCAGTTTGGTAGAGTGCGGGTGCAATTAGTACTGTCGCAACAATATTATCAATTGTTACAAGTTGAAAAACCTAATGTTGAGCCTAGTGAAGTAACCCAAGCATTGATCTGGTCTGTTAAAGATATGGTGTCGGAGCCGGTTACTAATATCTATTTGGACTATTTTGAATCTAGTTTTATCTCCAGTACCAAAGTGAATGTGGTGGTTAGTAGCCGTCAGTTTTTAACTCAGCTGGCGAGTGCTTGTGACGACAATGGGTTACAGGTCGCCGGCATCAGCATTGAGGAACTGGCATTAAGCCATGTGTTAGCCCACGACAATATGGCTCATATGCTGGTAGCTCACTTGCCGCAACAAGAATTACTGTTGCTGGTTGTTAAGGCTGGTGAAGTGTTAATGCAACGTCGTGTGAGAGGTTTTAATCACCTGAATAAAGCGACTTTAGAAGAGTTAAAGCAAGGCTTAGCCGATAATCTTAGTTTGGAGATTCAACGGTCTATGGACTATTTTGAAAGCCAACTGCGTCAAGCCCCAGTGGGGTCGATTAGTATTCTGGCAGAGGGTGATAGTTCATCATTGGCCAATCTCGTCGGCGCTAACTTTAATCAAAAAGTGCTTGCCGTTGCTCATAGTGGCGTGCCGAGTTTACTGGCTCAGTTAGCGTTGCAGGAATTAGCTCGAGGTGAAACGTGATAAAAACTGGCGTTAATTTATATAGCCTCGATCTATTGCCGAAAAAACAAAGGCTAACCTTTTTAAGAATGATGCTTGCATTGGCTTTTTTCACCGTGTGTAGCGCGCTACTTTATGCTGCAGGATTTTGGCATGCTAATGAATTGCAAACCTTAAGTCAGCAGGCAAGTAGTGATAAAAATCGTCTCAATAATCAGAAAGTGCAGTTAGAGCAAAGTATCGCTGAACGTAAGCCTAATGCAGATTTAGTCGCGAAGGTCGAGCTTGAACAACAGCGTTTAGATCTTAAAAAAATGTTAAAGGATGAGCTTAGTCAGCGCAATACTCTGATTAGCCAAGGCTACTCGCCAATGTTGACCGATTTGGCTGCCGTGGCGGATTCTAGTGTGTGGTTAAGTCACATTACTATTGAACAACAAAACTCTGATATTCAGCGCATTGAGTTTGAAGGTTATGGTCGTAATCCACAAAGTATTCCACTTTGGATAGATAAACTCAAAACCACTTCAACGCTAAAGGGTTATGCTTTTTCAGCGATGACAATGGATCGCGGCGAAGCACAACCATTGGCGTTTAAATTGATAAGCCAACCCGTTGCTAAGGAGCCGGCACAATGAAGCAGCAATGGCAGGTGTGGTCGTCAAAGTTTAATGAGTTAAGTCAACGAGAGCGGATATTGATTGCGCTCGCTCTATTCGTTGTGGTGGGAATGTTGTTATATATGCCATTAGAGTCGCTTTGGAAACAGCAACAAGGTTTGCAAAATCAACTTGAGGCAGTGCAGCAGGAAAATTCGATTTCTATACAACAAGTGGCGCTCTATGAAGAACGTTTGCAACTTGATCCTAATCAAGATTATCAGCAACGGTTACAGTTGATTACCGAGCAGATGCAATTGATTGATACCGATTTAACTAACCAAATGGTTGATATGGTGCCCGCCGACTATATGCCAACGGTATTAGCGAATTTACTGGGTAATGTGAAAGGTGTCTCGTTACTTTCGTTTGCTTCTATAGCGCCTAAAGCCTTATTACAGGTGGGTGATGGCAGTAAAGTTAATCTTTACAGTCATGGTATTAAGCTGATATTACAAGGCGATTACTTTTCGATTTTAGCGTTTATAAAAGCCGTTGAGAGTATGCCAGATAAACTGTATTGGAAGCGTTTGGATTACCGTGTTGAATCTCATCCCGGTGCGTTAGTTGAATTAGAACTTTACACACTGAGTGTGAATAAGGACTTTATCAGTGTTGCCAAACAAGATTAATTCTATGGCGTATGCATCCTGCCTAATGATGCTATTAATGTCGGTCGCTAACGCACAAACATTACGTGATCCAACCTTACCAGGTCAGGGTTTTATTGCTGTTATGGCTAAAACCGATAATCAATCTTTAGTATTAAACAGTATTGTTAGTGGTCAACATAGCTACGCAGTCATTAATAATATTATTTTATCGGTAGGTGACACTGTTAGCGGTAGTGGATTACGAGTATCAAAGATTAATAAAGACTATGTTACCTTGTCAGATGGAAGAAAACTTCAGCTATTTCAGTCGATAACAGAGCGATAGGATAAGAATAAAAATGAATGTGATTAAATACGTTACTCCTCTGATGTCGCTGTGCTTAGTTGCTTGCCAAACGACGGACAGGCCGGATCCACAAAACGCAAAAGCGGCTTTGAATGAGTCAAGACAGCAAGCTGAAGCTAGCCAAGTTGTAGTGCCACCTCCAGCGGCAATGCCTGATGATGTTCAACGTGAGCTTAATGGCACGAATGTGTTGAACCAATCAGCAAGGGCCTTACCTGCGGAGCGTCGTTTTGATGTGTCAGCAAACGAAGTTGATGCTAGAGTGTTTTTTCCAAGCTTGGTAAAAGACACGCCATTAAGCGTGGCGGTACATCCTGATGTGCAAGGTAAAATATCGTTATCATTAAAAGCGGTGACCTTGGCAGAAGCCATTCAAGTTGTTGAGGACATTTACGGTTACGAAGTGAATCGAGAAGGTCGTATTTTACGCGTATTCCCCTCGGGAATGAGAACAGAAACCTTTCCTCTAAATTATATCTACATGCAGCGTGAAGGGTTGTCATTAACTTCGGTTAGCTCTGGTCGAATTTCAGATCAAAATAGTAATTCAAGTAATGGCAGTAGCAGCAATGGTAGCTCGAGTAATAACAGTAGTTCGAGTAACAATAGTAGCAATGGTAATTCCAACAGTAGTGACAATACCAATGGCACGTTTATTCGTTCAACAACCAAGACTGATTTTTGGGGCGAATTACAAGCCACATTAATGTCCATTATGGGGGAAACCGGTGGTGGCCGACAAGTTGTAGTGACCCCCCAAGCAGGACTTGTAACCGTTCGCGCTTTCCCTGATGAATTACGTCAAATTCGTAGTTTCTTACAAATTGCAGAAAGCCATTTACAGCGCCAAGTGATTTTAGAAGCAAAAATTATAGAAGTGACCTTATCGGATGGTTACCAGCAAGGGATCCAATGGGAAAATGTCTTAGGTCATGCTGGCAGTACCAACGTTGATTTTAGTACCTCAGCAGGACAAGGGTTAAGTAATGCCATTACATCTGCGATAGGCGGTGTAACGTCGATTAACTTTACCGGCAGCGATTTCAGTACCATTATTAATTTGCTCGATACTCAAGGTGATGTTGATGTACTTTCAAGCCCTCGAGTGACGGCTTCTAATAACCAAAAAGCGGTTATTAAAGTCGGCAATGACGAATACTTTGTCACCGATGTATCTTCAACAACGGTAGCCGGTACGACTCCGGTTACCACTCCACAGGTTGAGCTAACGCCATTTTTCTCAGGCATTGCTTTAGATGTGACGCCTCAGATTGATGAATATGGCAACGTAATATTGCATGTCCATCCTTCAGTGATTGACGTGACCTCACAAACCAAAGAAATTAAAATCAGTGATTCAACTTTAGAGCTACCGTTAGCACAAAGTGAGATCCGTGAATCGGATACTGTTATCCGCGCCGCTTCTGGTGATGTGGTGGTGATTGGTGGCTTGATGAAGAGTGAAAATATTGAAACCGTGTCTAAAGTACCTTTACTAGGTGATATACCTTTTCTGGGCGAAGCATTCACTAGTCGCACTAAATCTAAAAAGAAAACAGAATTGATTATTATGTTAAAGCCAACGGTTGTGGGTGGTGACACATGGAAGGATGAATTAAAGCGCTCGCAAGATTTAATCGAACGTTGGTACCCTTCTAAGTAGTCGCGGTTGATAAGTGTGGCGGTTGAAATTGATAAGGGATAGCCAGTAATTATGTATTTGCAGCACTTTGGCTTAAGTCAATTGCCCTTTACGCTTACCCCAAATACGAGTTTCTTTTTTGGGTTGTCGCCGCATGTGGAAGCGTTGCAAGTGCTGCAAACAGCATTACAAACCGGTGAAGGTTTTATCAAGGTTACTGGTGAAGTGGGTACTGGTAAAACCTTAGTTTGTCGTAAGTTGTTGAACGATTTGCCGACTCAATATCACTGTGCTTATTTACCCAATCCCTATTTGAATCCTAAAGAATTACGTTGGGCCGTAGCAGGAGAGCTTGGCTTAGCATTACCCAATAAAGTCGATCAGCAACAACTAACAAGGCTTATCCATGAACGTTTATTAGCATTAAATCATCAAGGTTTTCATGTGGTGTTAGTGCTGGATGAAGCGCAATCATTACCTGATGAAAGTATTGAAGCGTTACGATTATTTACTAATTTAGAGACCGAAAGTCGTAAATTATTGCAAGTGGTACTATTTGGTCAACCAGAATTAGATGAGCGTTTAGCCCAACCTAAATTTAGACAATTACGACAACGCATTACCTTTAGTTATGATTTACGCCCGTTAACATGGGATGAGATACAAGCTTATATTGGTTACCGACTTGCTATAGCCGGTTATCAAGGGCCTGAACTGTTTAGCACTGCGGATATTAAACGCATTGCAAAAGCGGCTCGAGGCATTCCGCGCTTGGTTAATATATTGGCACATAAGAGTTTATTGCTATGTTATGGCCAGGGTCAAAAAAAGGTACTACCTCGACATTGTCTTGCTGCAATAGTCGATACTGAAGATATTAACTTACAACACAAAGTGAGGTTCTCTCGTGTCAGTATGCTGATAATTATGCTGCTCGCGGCTGTGATGTTGATTATCGGATTGAATGACGATAATTGTTGTGGTGAATGGATGACACAAATAAGCGAGATTAAATGAGCGTTATTATTAAGATGCTGAATGATTTAGAGCAGCGTCAGCAACCAGGAACTGAAAATTCATCGACACCACCAGTGGGTGAATTCGTGCGTCCACAAGTTCAGTATCAATCTGTTACTCAATCTCGTTCACCACTCATTGGCCTTATTATTGTTACAGTACTCTTGATCCCTACATTATGGTTTGGTGTGTCTATGTACCGCCAAAGTAACCTACAAATAGCCAGTGACTCAGCGGCCATAGACACAGCAACAGAAAATAACATTAAATCGTTAGTGCTGAGTCCGCCACAAAATAATAATAGCGGTGAGATTGTTCTACCTCAGCAGGCTCTAAGCTCAACACCTACGCCAATTCAAAAACCCATTCAAGCATCAACTGAAGTGAATACGGCTGCAATAATTCAAGACAGCAGCATTCAGACAGAGGATCAAATATCCAAGCTCGATACACCAGTCAAGAGCACTGCATTAGTGGCTAAAGCCGTAACAAATGATATGCCTGAACAACAAGCTAGCGTTAAAGAGCCTAAAACAGTTAAAGCACAACCGATATTAGTCGCCACCGAAACTGCCACCGACAAAACCCGTATTTCAAGTTCGAATGCGCCTGCAGCTAACGAGGCAACATCTAATCAGATAGCTAATAATACTGCACCACTTAACCGTGCCTCAAATAGCCTTGAAACTAATCCAGTATTAACAGCAGCAGAATTTTCAGGTTCAGTAGCGCAAGCCGCTGTTGTTAGTCAAAAGCCTGTGGATATGACGATAAAAGAAGTGGTTCTTTCCAAGGCGCAAATGGCACAGTTGCAATACCGCAAAGCGATGGATGCCGAGCAAGCACAGCGACTTGATGATGCCGCGGGTTACTATTTAGAAGCGATTATTTTACAACCGAGTTTACATAATGCCCGTAAGCAACTGGTTGAAATTTATTATGCGCAAAATAATCCCACAACGGCGATGCGATTGCTCGAAAGTGGCATTAGTATGTTTCCGCAACAATGGGAGTTTTATGTGATTCTGTCGCGGATTCAAATTGAGATAAAAGCCTATAATGAAGCATTGTCGACAGTGGCAATGATCCCCGATAAGTCGTCGTGGGCTCGTGATAAATGGATCGCCCAAACCGATTTGGCCCAAAATTCGAAAAACTTTGCTTTAGCAGAAGCGGCTTACCGTAACCTATTGGTATCCGAGTCGACTCAGTCTCGCTGGTGGATGGGTTTAGGTTATGCCTTAGATTCGCAGAAAAAATATTCACAAGCTGCCCAGGCTTACCGATCAGCATTAAGTTATGAAGGGTTATCCACTTCTGCCATGACATTTATTGAAAAGCGTTTAGATCAGCTAGGAGAAAACCGATGAAACCTAAATTAAAGATGCGGTTAGGAGATCTTCTTGTTCAAGAGCTGATTATTACTGACGATCAATTACAACAAGCATTAGCGGAACAACGCAATTCGGGTAAAAAGCTCGGCCGTACATTAATTGATTTAAACAGTATTACTGAAGATCAGTTACTTAAGTTTTTATCTCATCAGCTTAATTTACCGTACCTGGATATTAGTCGTCGACCTATTGCCGCCGAAGTGGTCAATATTCTCCCTGAAGTGCAGGCGCGACGTTATCGTGCTTTAGTTGTTGAGAGCCATGCGGACCATGTGTTAGTGGTTATGAGCGACCCTGCCGACTTGCAGGCTATCGATAATATTGAAGTATTAGTTGCCCCGAAACAGTTAATGATTGCGGTAGCGCCAGAACAACAATTACTCGATGCATTTGACAATCTTTATCGCCGTACCGGGCAAATTGCAGAGATTGCCGGCAAGTTAGATGAAGAATATGCCGCCGATGACATGTTCGATTTAGCTAATTTGACTCAAAGTGACAGTGATAACGAAACCACAGTGGTTAAGTTATTACAGTCTATTTTTGAAGATGCAGTGCAAATGCGTGCGTCAGATATTCATATTGAACCTGGTGAGAAAGTGTTGCGGATCCGTCAGCGTATTGATGGCCAATTGCATGAAAATACATTAAGTGAAGTGAATATCGCCTCGGCCTTAGTGTTACGGCTTAAATTGATGGCGGGTTTGGATATTTCAGAGAAGCGTATGCCACAAGATGGCCGTTTTCGTATGGAAATAAAAGGTCATAAAATCGATGTGCGAATGTCGACTATGCCGATTTACCATGGTGAATCTGTGGTAATGCGATTATTAGATCAAACCACCGGACTGCGCACGCTAGATGAAACCGGTATGCCACCGCACATTGTGGCGCGTATTCGTAAACAGATTAAACGGCCTCACGGTATGTTGTTAGTTACAGGGCCAACAGGTAGTGGTAAAACGACCACGCTGTACGGTATTTTAAGTGAGCTTAACACCGCCGACAGAAAAATTATTACAGTAGAAGACCCGGTGGAATATCAATTGCCCCGCATTAACCAAGTCCAAGTTAATCACAAGATTGGCTTAGACTTTTCTAACGTACTGCGTACCACCCTTCGTCAAGATCCCGACATTATCATGGTTGGTGAGATGCGTGATCGAGAAACCGTCGAAATTGGTTTACGAGGTGCATTAACGGGCCATTTTGTGTTATCAACGTTACATACAAATGATGCTGTTACCAGTGCATTGCGATTACTCGATATGGGCGCTGCCAGTTATTTAGTGGCCAGTGCCTTGCGCGTTATTATCGCTCAACGTCTTGTGCGGCGTGTTTGTCATAATTGTGCGGTAGATTATCAACCCACAGCGGCTGAACGCAGTTGGCTTGCGAGTGTGACTAAAAAAGATATTAGTAGTGCCACCTTTAAAGTGGGCCGTGGTTGCCAAACCTGTAATGGCTCTGGCTATCGTGGTCGTATCGGTATTTTTGAAATACTCGAACTCGATGAGAACATGATTGATGCCATGCGAACTGGTAATCCACAAGATTTTGCCCGAGCGGCGCTGCGCAGTCCTAATTTTATCCCATTGGCGCATTCTGCTATGGAGTACTTATTCCTTGGCACGACCACACTAGAAGAAGTGTCAAAACTGGTTGAAGATGTCAGCGAGTCTAAAGTGGCATTGTCGGAAGATGTTATTAGCCAGCAAGATGTTGGGGCATAACGATGCCAATATACCAATATCGCGGACGTAATTCACAAGGACAGGCTGTCAGTTCACAACTTGAGTCTGTTAATGAAAGCGCTGCGGCGGATGCCTTGCTTTCTCGCGGGATTATTCCATTAGAATTACGTGAGGTAAAAACGAAGCAACCTTTTTCAATGAGTTTGTTTCAAAGCAAAGTGTCGTTGGAAGAATTACAAATTTTTAGTCGACAAATGTATTCACTGACACGTTCAGGTATCCCTATTTTAAGGGCCATTGCTGGCTTATCTGAAACCACTCATTCAGACCGCATGAAAAAAGCTTTGGATGATATTTCTGTTCAACTTACTTCAGGTCGACCGCTATCTTCTGCCATGAATCAGCATCAGGATATATTTGATTCGTTATTTGTCTCGATGATCCATGTGGGCGAAAATACCGGTAAATTGGAAGACGCCTTTATTCAGTTGTCTGGTTATATTGAACGAGAACAAGAAACCCGTCGGCGGATTAAAGCCGCCATGCGTTATCCGATGTTTGTGCTTATTGCTATAACCATCGCGATGGTTATTTTAAATATTATGGTGATCCCTAAGTTTGCCGACATGTTCTCTCGTTTTGGTGCGGAATTACCATGGGCGACAAAAATATTAATTGGCACCTCTAATTTGTTTGTAAATTTTTGGCCTCACATGATAGTGCTATTCATTGGCGTAGTTGTTGGCATCCGGTATTGGCATCATTCAGATAAGGGCGAGAAGCAATGGGATTTATGGAAACTGCATATTCCGGTTATTGGCTCCATTATTGAGCGTTCAACTCTTTCACGTTACTGTCGCTGTTTTTCAATGATGCTTAGTGCGGGTGTTCCCATGACCCAAGCATTAAGTTTGGTAGCCGATGCGGTTGATAACGCTTATATGCATGATAAAATTGTTGGTATGCGCCATGGCATTGAATCAGGCGAATCAATGCTAAGGGTTTCTAATAGCAGCCAATTGTTTACTCCATTAGTATTGCAAATGGTGGCAGTGGGCGAAGAGACGGGCCAAATAGATCAACTATTAAATGATGCTGCTGATTTTTATGAAGGTGAGGTTGATTACGATTTAAAAAATCTGACGGCTAAATTAGAACCTATTCTTATCGCGTTTGTCGCTGGCATTGTATTGATATTAGCGCTAGGTATTTATCTTCCTATGTGGGATATGCTTAATGTAGTCAAAGGCGGTTAACGCATAATGAAAACTACTGATTGGATATCGATATGCTGAGCCAGCAAAAAGCAGATGATGATCTGCTTAAAGTTTATGGACGAGTTATTGCTATTGCTGTGGTATTAGTGTTGCTGGCCATTTTTGGGGTACGTTACTTGAATACCACTTCTAATATAGGCGGCCGAAGTTTAGAGTTTGAACATAATCGTTTTTTAAATGTCTTAGCGATGGTGCGCAGTCAATGGTTAGCGTCTGGTCGGCCGCATCAGATGCAGTTATCTTGGCACAACATGGTATCGAATGAGGCATCAAGTGAAACAAGTGATCACGATACAACATCTACAGATGCCTCAATGAGTTCTGAGGTTATCAATGGCGATGCAGATGCTGATTTAGTGGGAACCGATAATTGGATTTCGTTGTCTGACCAAGGTTGGCCCATTATTGCCACTAATAATGTTCAAGGTTGCGAACGTCTCTGGGGGCAGTTATTGGCGACTAATGTTCAAGAATTAAATATTACGGTAGATTATCAACCAGACGACAACATTTGTCGCTATTATTCAGGTAGCAAGGCCAGTTTAAGTTATCAACTGCAAACGGGTAGAGTTATTTTTTTAATAAATGCCGGATAAAATTTGTACCATTAGTGTTAAATTTTTAATAAGCTGCTAATATTAGTCAAGTTATAGTTTAACCAGTATTATTTCCTGTTGTAGGCGCTATAGAGAAGAGTGAGATATTATGAAATTGAAACAACAAGGTTTTTCATTGATCGAGTTGGTCATTGTTATTGTCATCCTCGGTTTATTAGCCGCTACGGCGATCCCGCGTTTTTTGAATGTAACTGATGATGCCGAAGACGCAAGTGTAGATGGCGTGGCAGGTGGTTTAGCCACCGCGGTGAGTTTTGTGCGTGCACAATGGGAAGTGGATGGCCGACGTAATAGCAATGTTATTTTAGACGGCACTAATGTGTCATTAGATACGCGCTTTGGTTTTCCTACCGGTACAACCAATACTGATGCAACTTCAATGACCAATGAAACATGTCAGGAAGTATTTGATTCAGTGTTACAAAATGCACCTAGAAATGTTCTTTTTAATGAAGATGCTCGTAAACACCGTTATACCGTAAGAATGCAAAATGGTGTTGGTGGTTCGTCTACTAGTATTGATGGACAAACGGTCACAGGTCTTGATTTGTGTGTTTATCATCAGGTTGCTACTTTAGTACTTAATCAAACTTCGGGTGTTGCAGCTCCTGCTCCGGATTTAGATACCGTCGGTGCTAAAGGCGTTACATACAATGCAGGTACGGGTCAGGTCGTATCATTTACTAACAACTAATTTGGTTTATCACTTTTCCTAGTTATATTAATATTTATAGTTATAGTGAAGACAATTGATTTATTTTTATAGAGGCTATTTAATATGCAAAAACAACAAGGTTTTACATTAATCGAATTAGTGGTTGTGATCATTATTCTGGGTATTTTAGCGGTTACGGCAGCGCCGAAGTTTATTAACTTGCAAGGTGATGCTCGTGTTTCTGCGCTAAGTGGTTTAAAAGCTGCTATTCAAGGTGCAAACACATTAGTATATTCAAAAGCGGCTTTAGCGGGTCAAGAAAAAGCTATTGGAGCCGACGTTATTTTATCGAGTGTTGCAGCTGACTCAGCTGCAACTCCTCCTGTAGTAGCTTCTAGCGTTAAAGTAAAAACTGATTATGGTTATTTGACTGCTACTTTAGATAACTTTAAAAATGCAATTGATTTAAGCGTTTCAGCAGGTACAGATCCTGGTGCGGCAGCAATCACGACTGATTGGGTTTTTGATGCAGCAACAGGCAGCTTTTGGCAAGCA
Source organism: Shewanella livingstonensis (assembly GCF_003855395.1). NCBI lineage: Bacteria > Pseudomonadati > Pseudomonadota > Gammaproteobacteria > Alteromonadales > Shewanellaceae > Shewanella > Shewanella livingstonensis. The sequence goes on from NZ_CP034015.1 coordinate 691,607, forward strand.
GGGGCACCATCAACTTGTACTTTCACTTACACTGCAGCAACAGCAACATCTATCCCTGTTTATAGCGCTATGCCAGCAGCATCAGCTTGCTAATTTGATTTCATTAAAAAACCTGCTTAGGCAGGTTTTTTTTTGAGTGTTTACAATGCATAAAACAATAGATTCTAATTAATAGGGTTAACTATAAAGTGATATCATCTTAACAAAAAGCAGACAATCTTGGTTGTTTTTGCCATACTAAATCTTCAAGTATAAGTCTATGACATTATTATGGTTTAGCTTTGTTAGGTGTCGGAGTATTCATTGAGTCAAATGAGGAAATCATTACCGTGAGTCAACAACGCAATGTTCAGCTTGGCTTTACCTTGGTTGAATTGGTTACCACCATGATTTTGATTGGTATTATTGCTGTGGCGGTATTACCGCGTTTGATGTCTGATTCATCTTTTAGTGCCTATAGTTTACGCAGTGAATTTATCAGTGAATTACGCCAAGTTCAGCTTAAAGCGATGCAAAATACCGATCAGTGTTATCAAATTGATGTCACATCAAGCGGTTATACTTTACTTCATTTTAGCGCAAGAGCTGCTAGCTTATGTACAAACCAGGTACGTATAGAGCAACAACAAACCTTCAGTGGCAATGCCCACATCGCCTTAACCAGTAATGCTAGCCAAGTGTTTTCGATTACCTTTGACAGCTTAGGTCGCATGTTATCTCCGGCGTGTGCAGGTCATTGTTTTAATGTCGTAGCAGACGAAACCTTAGCCATTGCGGTTGAGTCAGAGGGGTATATTTATGCTCCGTAAAACTCAATTTCATTGTTTATTAGCATCTACTCGTGGTTTTACCTTAATCGAACTTGTCATTGGTATGATGGTGATCGGCATTGCGATAGTGATGCTCACTAGCATGCTATTTCCCCAAGCAGATAGAGCCGCTGCAACTCTACATAGGGTTCGTTCTGCTGAGTTAGCCCATTCAGTCATGAATGAGATTTGGGGTAAGCGCTATGATCAAAATACTAATTCCAATGGTGGTGTTCCCGCATGCAATGCTCCAACAGGCATTGTTTGTTCAGCGGCTCTTGGCAAGGATGGTGAAAGCCGCGACGATTTTAATGATGTTGATGATTATGATGGGTTAGATGAAACACAAAACATGCTCAACTCAAGCCAAACTTATGCCCAAGCCTATCCTCGTTATCAGTTGAACGTGTCAGTTGAATATCTTGATCCTGCGACTCAAGCAAAAAAGTTAATCACTGTCGATGTGACAACACCTGCCGGTGAAGTGATCACTTACCAAGCGGTAAGGAGTAATTACTAATGTCACTTAGCAACCAAGGTAAATCTGCTGGTTTCACTTTAATTGAAATGGTTACGGTTATTCTAATCTTAGGGATTATTGTTGTTGGGTTAAGTAGTTTTGTTATTTTTGGCACCCGCATTTTTGTTGAATCTAGTGCTGTTGATCAAGTGCTCAGTCAAAGCCGTTTTGGCATTGAACGGATGACCCGCGATATTCGCCGTGCGGTGCCCAACAGTATGCGAACGTTAACCGCAATCGATGGTAGTTTTCAGTGTTTGGAGTTGTTGCCTATTGCAGCCAGCACATCGTATCTTGATGCGCCATTTATGCCACAATCTGCGCAAAATACTTTAACCGCGATTAAAAGTATTCGTCCCATTAATGCAGCTCAATCAGTGTTAATTTATCCTTTAATCAATAGCGAAATTTATAATCCGCAAGGGACTACCGCTAAACGATTTATTGTACAAAGTGTTGCTGAATCTGGTGATAAACTGACGATAACCTTAACTCAAACCGTCCGCTTTACTGAGGCGTCGCCGCTAAAACGCTTATACGTTTCTGATAGTCCATTGAGCTACTGTTTTGTTAACAATGCCAGTAATGCTGAGCTGCGCCTATACCAAAACTATGGTTATAAGGTCGATCAGCCTACGCCCGCTACGATGGGTAATGGGGTGTTAATGGCACAAAATGTCACCAATGCCTTAGCGGTTAATCCCGCGGTGATCTTGACTCCATCGACGTTGGTGACTAATGCAATAGTGCATTTACAGCCACTATTTAGCGTTAATGGCGAAACGTTTCAATATCAACATCAAGTGCAGGTGATGAATGTTCCCTAAGCTGAAATTAACCCAACATTCTCAACAAGGTAGTGCACTAATCATTGGTGTGTTTGTACTCACGGTGATGTTTTTACTTGCGGCGAGTTTAATCCGTATTGTCGGTGATGCCGATGAGTCGGTGAACATGGAAGTGTGGGGGACTCGGGCATTATTTAGTGCCAATAGCGGTGCAGATGCGGCCCTTTCTGAGTTATTTCCGCTGCTAGGTTCAGTAGCTAATTGTACTAATGTTAGCCCTACATGGACGCCGCCAAGCGGATTAAATGGGTTTCATAACTGCACTGTGTCGGTTACCTGCAATACTGCAACGGTGGACAGTGTTGCTCAATATAGAATTAACAGTTTAGCGGTTTGTGAAACCGGTAATTGTGGTGGCAATGCTAACAGTTCAACATGTTTGCGAGTGAGTCGCCAAGTGGAGGTAGAAGCCCGTGGGAATTAAGTTACTTAAATATATTTTTACTCTTCTGAGCGTTTTTTGTGTGTCTAGTGCACAAGCTGATCTGCCGCCGCAGTTAGAGCCCCCTCTAGATAACCTGACGATCTATTCTGGTGCCGCTATTACAATGGGCGCAAGTTCAATAGTTGGTGGTAATATTCAGGTAAAAGCCGCCGCAACACTCGGTGCAAGTACAAGTGTAAGCGGTTATATTGTTGCCGGTGCTGCAGTAACGCTCGGCGCATCGGCAAAAGTTGGAGGCTATATTGAAGCCCGTGACGCCGGAACTATTGGCGCGGATTCAACCATTGGCGGTCATCTTACAACTGGAGATGCCGCTACGCTCGGTGCGAATACGATAGATGGCAATATTATGGTTGGTGGCGACCTAACGGCCGGTGCCGCGATACTCGTCGGTACGAAGGCCGTTATTTCCGGTAACCTCAGATCCGGAGCCGCCGCATCTGCAGATCTTGGCGCGGATGCAATAGTTGGTGGTAATGCTACCGCTGGAACCGCCTTAACATTGGGCGCTAATGTCGACATTAGTGGCAACATTCAGGCTGGAACTGGTGCTGTATCGCTTGGCGTAGATGCGAAAGTGATAGGTAATGCTAGAGCCGGGACCAGCGTGACGCTCGCCGCAGGTGCAAGTGTTGGTGGTGTGATTTCAGAGAATAATATTGAGCTGTTTACTAACGAGCCCAAGGAGCCCATAGATGATCAAACGTTAAAGCTTGCGGTGGTGCAAGCTGAGCTTGCCGCGATGATAGCACCCTTGGGAAATCAACTTCCAGCGTCGATGACCTCAAGTACTACGCTCAAAAAGGGCGTCTATCATGCAACGGCTCTTACGACTACCGCAGGCATAACCATCACCCTTGATGGCGAAGGCGTAGATGGTCACTGGCTTATCAATAGTGATACCTTCATTGCCTTTGGTGCGAGCACTAAAATAGTATTAAAGAATGTTACTGCTAACAGCACTATTACCTGGAATGCATTGAGCTACACATCTGTAGGTGCAAGCGCGGATCTAATCGGTAAGTTTTTTGCATTTTCTTACATTCTCACCGGAGAGTTCACTACGCTAAAAGGCATTGGTACTGGTTGTGGTGGTATGTTTACTAATACCGGAGCTGTAACATTAGGTGCCAGTAACATAATTGGATCCGTTGGTTGTACGTCTGTTGCACCTCAGAGGCCTTTTCATATGCAATTTGGTGTGGCAGCGCAGACATCAACATCGGTGATATTTGATAAACCGTTTCTCTCAGGTGTAACGCCGTTAGTTTTTGTTATGGCAACAATTTCAGAAACTGATACGAATGACGATGGTCCTGCTGCAGTTTTTATTAGTGATATTAGTAATACAGGTTTTAAGTGGACACAAAAAGAATCACCTTCTTCAGCTGGAAACTCTGTGGCATCAAAGCCTATGCCCGAGGTTCATTGGATTGCAGTGACATCAGGCACTTATGATTTAAGTAACGGGACGCAATTAATTGCAGGCAGTGTGTTGCAAAATAAGGCGTTGATTGGCTCAAATAATCAATATTTAGCAGTAACCTTGCCCAGTACTCAAAATGTGGTGCTTAACCAGCTGCAGACTCAAAATAATGACTGTTGGCTAACCAGTACTTCTCAATTTACGGCAAGTGGTATCGAGTTAGCGATGGATGCCTCTGAGGTGCGCAATAATTCGGGTCAGTGCGAAACAGGTAAACTAGACAATAATAGTCTTAAAAGTGAGAAAATTGCCTATTTGTCAGTAAAATCAGGTAGCGGTGCGCTCATATTAAATGAAACTAATGTCAATTATCATTTTGGCCAAGGGCAAACGTTTGATGATAATGGTACAAAAAGTGTTGCAGATCAATGCTCTGATACTACTAGTTTGCTAGGTTTTACCAATATTCCTATGTTAGTTGCCAGTAAAAACAGTCGTCGTGGTGGTGATGGTGGATGGTTACGCCGCTGTCAGTTAACGAACACAACGGTCAGCATGGTCGATGATGAAGACACTTTTAGAGATAGTGATCGTAGACATACTCGAGAAAATTACAGTTTTGTTGCACTAGAAAAGCTCAAGCCCGTCCGTCAGTGTTTTACTGATAATTTCGATCGTACAGATTTAGGCAGTGATTGGGTTGTTGCGCGCAGTTCAGGTAATTTTACACCTGCAATTGTTAATCTAAGTACCTCTACGGATAAAATTTTCCGTTTAAGGCAAACAGAGGCGCAGAAAAATCAGGCTACTTCAACAACTTATCAAAGGCTTTTCCCCGCAAAAAACAATAAAGTCGAAATCGAATTTGATCATTATGCCTATGGCGGGAACAGCGCTGATGGTATTGCCTTTGTACTGTCAGATGCCTCAATTACTCCACAGCCTGGCGCAGCTGGTGGTCCAATGGGGTATGGTGCTCGCTCTAATGTGAATGGATTTGCGGGTGGTTGGCTGGGTTTTGGTATTGATGAATACGGTAACTTTTCGGCCGAAGGTGGACCTAATGGCCCTGGACGGCGTCGCCAGTCGGTGTCTATTCGTGGTTCAGGCTCTGGCACTTCAGGTTATCGTTATTTACGTGGCACATGCAGTAATGGAAGTACTAACACGAGTGGTAATTGTTTGTCACCCACTGTTGATAATAATAATGATAATACAAAGCCAGCGCACCGTTATCGTATTACCGTAGACTCATTGGTCGCTAATCAATCAATAGTTAAGGTCGAGCGCAATACTGGAAGTGGTTTTGTTGAACTTATCCCAGCGTTTGATGCTGCATCTCAGATAGAGCAAAAGGCTATTCCAGAAAACTTTTTGTTATCACTAACAGGTTCAACAGGTGGGTCAACCAACAATCATGAAATTGATAATATAGAAATTTGTGCTCTTGACTCGAATCCAATAGGTGTACAAATCGATCATTTTGAATATTCATATTCAGGCCAAGGATTAACGTGTACTCCAAAAACGTTGTCGATAAAAGCGTGTGCTAATGCAGATTGCAGTATAACGGTGCCTGATACGGTGACAGCTATTTTAAGCCCAGCAACAATAACCGCAGGTGGTGGTTGGGTTGGTGGTAATACTGTTACCTTTACTGGTGGACAAAAATCAGATTTACAATTAAGACGTAATACCCCAGGTACAGTTACTTTAGGTGTTACAGGGTCTACACCCAGTACTAAAGCATTCAGTAAAACCTTATGCCGTGTTAATGGTGGTGCCGCAAGCGAGGCTAACTGTGGTTTAGTGTTTGCAGACAGCGGTTTTATCTTTGATGTGCCGGATAAGCTGGCTAACAAACCAACAGGCAATATATCGATTAGCGCAGTGAAAAAATCGGATAGTACTTTGCAATGCGTTCCTACCTTTGCCGATACCACAAAAAATGTTAGTTTTTGGAGTAGCTATATTGAGCCTGTTACGCCAATAAGTGGTCAGTCGGTTACTGTTAATAATACGACTGTAAGCAAGCAAAGTTCGGCCGCGACCTCCATTGCGTTGGCTTTTGATGTAACAGGTAAAGCCAGTATTAACGTTAATTACCCCGATGCGGGCAAAGTGCAGCTTGATGCGAAATATACCGGTACTGGCGATGAAGCTGGTTTAATCATGTTGGGATCAGATCAGTTTGTGAGCTTTCCGGTAGGTTTATGTGTTACCCCCAAAGATGATGCTGCCCAGTGGTCTAAAAATGATCCATATAAAAAAGCTGGCGAGTCATTTGAGTTAATTATTCAAGGTAAAGCATGGCAAGCGGATGGTGATACAAATTACTGCGATAATGTAAATACCCCTAATTACGCCCATGAAAAAATTGAGTTAGGCCATCAATTGGTTGCTCCAGCCGGAGGTGTGTTAGGTGCAGTGGGATCATCGTTATACAATCATGTTGCGCAAACCACTAACAGTAATACCGTGTCTCAGTCGGTAACCGAAGTGGGAGTTTTTAAACTTACTGCTAACCCGCCAGTCCCGTATTTAGGGTCGAGCTTTTATAATATTCCACTTGCAGTATCACCTTCCATGGGTCGCTTTGTGCCAGACCGATTTGTTGTGAGTAGTTCAAGTGTGTTGCCATCTTGCGGTAGCTTTACTTATATGGATCAACCTTTTGGCCTGACGTTGACTTTGAGCGCATTTAATACCGGTACTTATATCACCAAAAATTATCAAGGTGCTTTTGCTAAAGGTACTGCAAACCTTGTGGGTGAAAACATGAACAATGGTGTAGATTTGAGTGGCAGATTAAGCACTCTACCTATTAATGCTGGGTCTTGGGCGTTGGGTGAAGCAAACGTAGGATTATCTTATCAAGCTCATTTTAGCCGTACAGTGGCCCCAAGTGTGGATGGACCATTTAGTCAGTTAGCTATTGGTGTGCAAGCTTTTGATAATGATGGTGACTGGTCGTTTATTGCATCACCAGATATGCGAGCCAACAGCAGTGCTATTTGTGCTGATAATAGTAACTGCAACGCGAAACTGTTGTCGACTCAGGATTTTCGTCATGGCAGAGTGGTGATGGACAATACTTATGGCCCTGAAAATGAAATACTGCGCATGCCAACGTATGCCCAATATTGGAATGGTAGTACTTGGGTAACGAACATTAGTGATAGCTGTACTCAAGTTATCGATCCGCTTGATGGCAGCGAAATATACACACCATTATTAACTTCTGGTCAAACGGTTACCCGCAGTGATGGCAACAGTACCGTGAACATTCTGATGAGTAGTGGTCAACTCCCCTTATTATGGCAAAACACCGGTTCTGTAGCATATCGAGGTCAAGTGACTGCACCGCTACAAGTCGAGAATTGGCTTAAGTGGTATTGGAATTGGGACCAAGCAAGTCCTGCTCAGCTCTATGACCCAAGAGCAAGTGCGTTCTTTGGTCGCTACCGAGGCCATGATCGGATCATTTATTGGCGTGAGGTAGGTCAATAATGTGAATGATAAAACGTCAGTTTTGGGCTTTTTTGATTTAAAACTGCGCGAATGGTGATTTTTTAATAGCTTTTATAAAAAAAAACGCTAGATTAGCAATTGTTAACCTGTTCGGTATTGTAGAATGGGGGTGTCATTGATAAAGTTAGCTGATTTTTCTTTCTTCTGACTCCACAGAATACAGGCCTGATACATGTTCAAAAAGCTGCGCGGCATTTTTTCTAACGACCTATCGATCGATTTAGGTACGGCAAATACTCTTATTTATGTTCGCGATGAAGGCATCGTGTTGAACGAACCATCAGTGGTTGCCATTCGCGGCGAACGCAATAGCAACGGTCCAAAGTCAGTTGCTGCCGTCGGTAGAGAAGCAAAACAAATGCTAGGCCGAACGCCTGGTAATATTCAAGCTATTCGTCCAATGAAAGACGGTGTTATTGCCGATTTCTATGTAACCGAAAAAATGCTTCAGCACTTCATTAAGCAAGTGCACAACAACAGTTTCTTTCGTCCTAGTCCTCGCGTACTTGTATGTGTGCCAGTCGGTGCAACTCAAGTTGAACGTCGCGCTATTCGCGAATCAGCGATGGGTGCAGGTGCTCGTGAAGTTTACCTTATTGAAGAACCAATGGCCGCAGCGATTGGTGCTGGTTTACCGGTATCAGAAGCTACTGGCTCTATGATGGTCGATATTGGTGGCGGCACAACTGAAGTGGCGATTATTTCGTTAAACGGTGTGGTGTACTCTTCATCAGTTCGTATTGGTGGTGATAAGTTTGACGATGCAATTATCAATTATGTTCGCCGTAACTACGGTAGTTTAATTGGTGAAGCAACGGCTGAGCGTATTAAGCATACTATTGGTACCGCCTACCCTGGTGATGAAGTGCTTGAAATTGAAGTTCGTGGTCGTAACCTTGCAGAAGGTGTACCGAGAAGCTTCACTTTAAACAGCAACGAAATTTTAGAAGCATTACAAGAGCCGCTTTCTGGCATTGTGAGTGCGGTAATGGTTGCCCTTGAGCAGTCGCCACCAGAGCTCGCTTCAGATATTTCTGAAAGAGGTATGGTATTAACTGGCGGTGGCGCATTATTGCGTGATTTAGACCGTTTATTAATGCAAGAAACCGGTATCCCGGTGATGGTCGCTGACGATCCTCTGACTTGTGTTGCTCGTGGCGGCGGTAAAGCCCTTGAAATGATTGATATGCATGGTGGTGATTTGTTCTCTGAAGAGAACTAATTATCATCTGATGAGCGGCTTTGTTAATGGCATTTTATGGGTTAACAAAGTTGCGAAAAATTTATGAAACCAATTTTCGTTCGTGGTGTATCGAGTCAATTCAGATTGACACTGGCAATTATTTTGTCGGTGGCATTACTGATGACTAATCATCGCCTTGATCCTATTCGCCAGTCTTTATCTTCGGTGTTAAGCCCTCTTCAGTTTTTAGCCAATGTGCCAGGTATGATGCTTGACTGGTCTGCCGAAGCATTTGCAACCCGCAATATGCTTGAACTGCAAAACAAAGAACTGTTACGTCAACAACTGGTTATGTCAGAACGTTTACAGCGTTTTGAACATGTGCGCCAAGAAAATGAGCGTTTACGTGCATTACTTGGTTCTCCTGTGCACATGGATTCTCGTAAAATGGTAGCTGAAGTGATGGAAGTCGCCAGCGATCCTTTTCGACAGTTTGTAGTATTAAATCATGGCTCGCAAACCGGTATTTATGTCGGCCAGCCTGTGGTTGATGCTAAAGGGGTTGTTGGCCAGGTAATTGAAGTGAGCGAGTTTACCAGCCGGGTATTGATGGTGTCAGATGTTACTCATGGTATTCCGGTGCGAGTTACCCGTAATGATGTACGTGCCATTGCCAATGGCACCGGTGATATTGACCAAATTGAATTACGTCATGTTGCTAAGAGTACCGATATTATAGTGGGCGATTTATTGGTCACTTCAGGGTTGGGTAATCGTTTTCCAGAAGGGTATCCCGTCGCCCGAGTTATTAGCGTATCGCGTGATGATGGCCAGAGCTATGCAGTAATTAATGCCCAGCCTCTAGCTGCACTTGACCGTATCCGTTACGTGTTACTTATTTGGCCTGATGAAACGAAACCTTTTACGCTCCCAGCGGACGTACAAGGGTTGATACAAGAGGCTGCTAATAACGCTGCTGCGGCTTCTGCTACAAACGCTTCTGAATCAATACCAAATCAAGCAGCAGACAATGCATTGCCACCTCAAAAACCGGCTTCACAAGAGACTACTACGCCAATAATAAGCGAGGTAAACCAATGAGTGCGCACATTGCTAATGGTCGCTTAGTGGTATGGCTGACTTTATTTATCGGTATGATGTTTCAGATTATGCCATTACCTCAAGTCGTAGAAGCATGGCGACCTGACTGGCTACTGTTGGTGATGATATATTGGGCGATGGCATTGCCGCATCGTTACAGTATTCTCACCGCCTGGTTGCTGGGGGTAATGCTTGATGTGCTATTAGGGGCCCATTTAGGTATCCGTTCATTAGCATTGTCTTTGGTAATTTATATTGTCGTGTTGCTGTGTCAGCGCTTACGTAATTATCCACGTTGGCAACAATCACTGTTAGTAGCCTGTTTTATCTGTATTTATCATGTAGTGATATTTTGGGTGCAGTTTGTGGTGGTTGGTGCAACCCCGTTTAACGTTGAGATGTTTTTACCCGCTATTTCGAGTTTATTTATTTGGTGGTGGGTGTTTTGGATACTACGTAATATGCGCCGTCATTATAAAGTACGTTAATGTAACGCAATAATGTAAGTATTGTTTTAATGTACACTAACAAGAGTAAATGATTGATGGAATGGGTACTGGCTTCAACATCACCTAGAAGAAAAGAATTACTGGCTCAAGCAGGCTTTAGTCAGGCAGACTTCTCATTCCAGCTCGTTGCCCCCGATATCGATGAAACACCTTTATTAACGGAAACAGCAGAGCAATACGTGTGTCGTTTAGCCGTTGAAAAAGCCCAAGCAGGCTTAGTACTTAGTGCTCATATGATGGCTCCTAAAGTACTGGGTTCAGATACAATAGTGGTGTTGAATAATCTAATACTCGGTAAACCAATAGACCAAGATGATGCTAAGCGAATGCTGACATTATTATCCGGTCAAACTCATGAAGTGATGACTGCGGTGGCGTTAACCGATGGTGAACACACCTTTAGCCGATTATGTCGTACCCAAGTGAGCTTTTGTGAGTTATCTCCTGCCGACATAGACGCTTATGTGGCATCAGGTGAACCCATGGACAAAGCTGGCGCGTATGGGATACAAGCCTTAGGTGGTTGTTTTGTTCAATCTATTAATGGCAGTTATTCTGCCGTCGTTGGTTTACCGCTAGTTGAAACACGTGAATTATTAGCCTGCATGATGCAGCAAACTTAACTTTTTGCTTTAATCGGTCATCTACGGTGGTGCAACTGCTGTCAACATTACGATTGGAGCATGACCCGAATACTGGTGGCTTATGAACATAAAAGCACAACGTAAAAAAGGCACAGAACTACTCATTAATGTCACGCCAACTGAAGCGCGTGTTGCATTAGTCGAGCATGGTGTTTTACAAGAAGTGCATATTGAACGTCGTATGAAGCGAGGTTTGGTCGGCAATATTTATAAAGGTAAAATTAGCCGTGTGCTCCCTGGCATGCAAGCCGCATTTGTTGATATTGGCCTCGATAAAGCCGCTTTCTTACATGCTTCCGATATTGTTCCTCATACCGAATGTGTTGCCGATGTTGAAAAAGGCAATTTTGTGGTGCGTGATATTGCTGAGCTAGTGCGCCAGGGCCAAGATATTATGGTACAAGTGGTTAAAGACCCACTCGGCACCAAAGGCGCCCGCCTAACGACCGACATTACCTTACCATCTCGTTACTTAGTGTTTATGCCTGGCTCTAGCCATGTTGGCGTATCGCAACGTATTGAACTTGAAGAAGAGCGCCAACGCCTTAAAAATATCACCTTACCTTATGTTGATGATGACGGTGGCTTTATTATCCGCACCGCAGCTGAAAATGTCGGCGAAGATGAACTCGCTCAAGATGCGGCATTCTTACGCCGCGTATGGGCTAAGGTCAGCGAAAGACGTAAGCGTAAAGGGGTTATATTACTGTATCAAGACTTGGCATTACCTGTACGGATCATTCGCGATTTTGTTGGCACTGAGCTCGATCATATTCAAGTAGACTCACGCCGCACGTATGCAGAATTGCAACAATTTGCGCAAGAATTTATGCCGGAAATTGCTGAAAAGATTGAGCATTATGCTGGCCCTGCACCTATCTTTGAATTGTACGATGTCGAAAATGAAGTTCAACGGGCTTTAGGCCGTAAAGTGGAGCTTAAGTCTGGCGGTTACTTAATTATTGACCAAACCGAAGCCATGACTACCGTTGATATTAATACTGGTGCGTTTGTTGGTCATCGTAATTTAGAAGAAACCATATTTAATACCAATCTTGAAGCCACTCAAGCCATTGCCAGACAACTGCGTTTACGCAATTTGGGTGGGATTATTATTATCGATTTTATTGATATGCTTAGTAAGGAACACCAAGCACGAGTGTTAGAAAGCTTAAATGCAGCATTGGCATTAGATCGCGTCAAAACCAGTGTCAGTGGTTTTTCGGGCTTAGGTTTAGTGGAAATGACCCGTAAACGTACTCGCGAAAGTTTAGAGCATGTAGTGTGTGGTGAGTGCCCGTCTTGCAAAGGAACTGGCACCATGAAAACCATTGAAACTGTGTCATATGAAATTTTTCGAGAAATTATTCGTTTAGACAGAGCTTATAAAGCCGATGAGTTTTTACTGTATTGCTCACCGACTGTGTATATGAGTTTTAGCGGTGATGAATCGCACTTGCTGGCAGAATTAGAAGTCTACATTGGTAAGCGTATTCGTTTACAAAATGAACCGTTATATATTCAAAGTAAATATGATGTGGTGATGATGTAGTGTCGACAACTCAGGCGGTTACTATTAACAGAATATTCTGGCAAATTTTGGCTATTACACTGGTGCTATTTGCATTAGTTGTGAGCCTTATTCGTGGTTTATTGCCTCATGTTCCTGAAGTCCGTACTGAGTTAATTGGTTATCTTCAAAACGAGTATCAACTGCATGTGCAGATGGATGAGCTCAGTGCCGAATGGCAAGCTTTTGGCCCTGCACTGACCGTTAAGAATTTAGTCTTACCGCCACAAGATAATCTGCCCATCACCGTCATCAGCGAAAATGTGCATATTAAACTCGATTTTTGGCAATCACTTTTCACCTTAAGTCCACAGGTAGAAACCGTGGTATTTGATGGTGTTAAGGTAGCGCTAAACCTAGATGAGTTAGCCGCGACTGATGAGCACACTAAAGCGACCGATAAAGCTAATCTTGACTGGTTATATGGTTTGTTGTTAGAGCAGTTAGGCCATTTTTCAATTACCGATGCGTCATTACAACTGGTGAGTAAACAACATGATTATCGACCAATTTTTATCGATAACCTCGTATGGCAAAACAGTGCGAATCAACACCAAGCACAAGGCATGATCCATGTTGATCAACTTCAGTCGCAGCAAGAACAGTTAACGTTACGTATTGATCTTACTGGTGATGGCTATCTGCCAGATACCGTAGCGGGCCAACTTTACGTTACTGCTGACTCACTAGACTTAGGTGAGTGGGCATCCAGACAACATAGCGTGCAAACCGACAGCGACAATATTGAGTTTCAGGGCGTTATAAACCTTGATGCGTGGATGACGTTTGCACATCGCCAAATTAGTGATGGAATATTAGTTTTTAAACCTAGCTGGTTACAATGGCGCGATACCGATAGCCAGCAAAAGTTTGCTATCAACTCTGGTTCACTACAATGGACCCCACAACCCGATGGTTGGAAAATCGACAGCCACGATTTAGATTTATCGACCAATGATCAAACGTGGCCGTTACTCACATTAGCTATTGGCACTCGTGAAGGTGATTTTTTTGGTTATGCAAGTCAAATTATTCCCACATTACTTAAGCCTATGTTGCCGCTGGTGCCGGGTTTAGGGATGCAACAAGTACGTAGTTGGCAGCAGCTTAATCCTCAAGGTCAAATTGGTCCTATTCGGCTGTATAAGCCCGCAGAAAAACCGCTTATCGCCAACGTTGAGGTACAACAATTACAGTGGCAACCATATCAGTCTATACCGGGTATAAGCCCTATCGACGCTCAATTAATCTGGGCGAATAATCAACTTGAATTTAGCTTGCCCGAGCAAGAATATAAGCTCGATTTTAGCCGTGACATTAGTCAACCGCTAACGTTTCATGGCAGCGCTATGAAGGGCCAATATGATGTTAAGCAGCAGCGCTTAACTGTACCTAACATTGAATTGAGTAATGACGATTTGGATTTGCAAGCTGGCTTGAACCTTGAGTTTATTGATCAAACTCATATGGGGTTAGCCGCTCACTTAAGCATTAATGATGTGGCTCAACTTGGACGTTATTTCCCTTTGATGGCGATGAGTCCCAAGTTAATCGACTATCTTAATGAGGGGCTAGTCGCTGGGCAAGTGAATGATGCGCAGGTGGTGTGGCATGGCGAAGTAGGTGCTTATCCTTATCAAGATAATAGCGGAGTATTTCAGGCCGCTTTTACTCTTGATAGTGGCAATTTTAAGTTTCAATCTAATTGGCCAGCAGTGAGCGATTTGACTCTGTCTGCTTTGTTTGAAAATTCGATGATGAATTTGCACATTGATCAGGGCAAACTGGATAAGGTTGTGGTTGATGGTGCAAGGGTCTCTATTCCGCATTTGGGTAAAGAGTCTTTATTAAGAGTTGAAGCCGATATCACCACAGATGCCCAAGCTGCCACGAACGTAATTAATGCCTCGTCATTACGTGACTCTGTAGGGGCAACGTTAGATGTGGTGCAAATTCAACAGCAAATTAATACCACATTAGATCTGTCTATTCCCTTATATGAAGGAGGAGAGCAACTCATTAAAGGTCTCGTCACATTTGATAATAATCCAGTATTTATTGACTCTCCCGGTTTAGATTTACAGGGAGTAACAGGGCAAGTGAGCTTTGTGAATCAAGTGATTGAAGGCAAAAATATTACGGCTCAATTATTCCAACAGCCTTTAACGTTTAGCTTGAATACAGGCAAACGTAACAACAATGTGGCATTGAATGTTGCTATGAAAGGGCGCTGGGATCTTGATGCGCTACCTGCCAGTTTACATAATCCGTTGACTGAAACGTACCATGGAAACATTGACTGGAGTGGTGGAGTCAGCATGGTTTTTGACCCAAGTGGCTACAGTTTACAAGTTTCTGTAAACTCCGATCTTGTAGGAACGTCATTGAATTTACCCATGCCTTATCAAAAATCTGCTACCGAACCGAGAAAGCTAAGTGCAGATCTTATTGGTGATAATAAGCAATCATCACTAAGCATCAAGCTGGGTAATGATGTAGAGTTTTGGGGTGGTTTTAATGCCGATAATGGCAGTCAACTTGCCTTTTATGATGTGATGATTGGTCGCCACTTTAGGCTGGGAGACAAATTAAAAAAACAACAAGGACACATACATTTAGATCTGCCTAAAGTCGACTTAGCACAATGGCTACCATTGATTAACCGCTTTAGTGCGACAAGGGAACCTGAAGTGGTCACCTCATTGATACGAGATCGTATCTTATCAGTTGCAGAACAGCCTGGCGCGGAGACATCAACCAATATTGCCTCTTCGGTTGAAGCGGCTATTGCCACACCAGCATTTCCGCCATTAGCCGGTATTCATGCCGATATCGGTCAATTAAATGTCTTGGGGCAATCATTTGATAAGTTACACTTTGATGCCCAGCCAACCGAACATGTATGGCGCTTTGATGCTCAGTCGCAACAGTTTGAAGGTCGTATCGATTTTTATCCTAACTGGCACGATCAAGGTATTAAAGTCGTGGCTAAAAAGTTGCATTTATTTCCCACGGTGAGTACCACTGAAAGTGTTGATTTGACCTCTACGTCCATGTTGCAATATCTACCCACTTTAGCGATAGATGTTGATGATTTTAGCGTGAGTAAATTATCGTTAGGCCATTTGGTACTGCAAGGCCTACCTCATGAGCAAGGCTACCAATTTCAAACTATCTCTCTCACCAAACCCACGGTAGCATTACAAGCTAATGGTCTATGGTCTGTTGAAAATGGTATCGATAACACCTTATTTGATGTGAAATTACAGGCTGAAAAGTTTGATGACTTATCGGCGATATTAAATATCAATCCAGGACTTGAAGATGCGCCACTGGATCTCTCCGGTCAGTTATCCTGGCAAGGTGCGCCTTATCACTTCACCCTCGATACCCTTAACGGACAACTAGCATTTGCTTTAGGTAAAGGCCATTTATCGGAAATAAGCGATAAAGGTGCGCGCGTGTTTTCGTTATTTAGTTTAGATTCATTATTGCGTAAGTTATCGTTAGATTTTTCGGATGTATTCGGCGAAGGCTTATACTTTAATACCTTTAATGGCAACCTTACGATTGATAATGGTGTGGTTAAAACCACTGATTCTGAAATGGATGCTATTGCCGGTAATATGCGAGTGCGCGGTTACACCGACTTAACCACTCAAAGCTTAAATTACGATATCCGTTTTGTGCCGCAACTCGCCTCTAGTGTGCCCACCGTGGTGTTATTAAGCACTAGCGCGTGGACCTTAGGTTTAGGGGCATTTGCCCTGACTAAAGTGTTAGAACCGGTTATCGAAGTTATCTCTGAAATTCGTTTTCGAGTCACTGGTACTATGGATAATCCGCAATTAGAAGAGCTTGAGCGTAAGAGTAAAGAAATCGAAATTCCTCAGGCTATTTTACCGCAGGCAGATGAAACCAGCGTAGAAACTCACCTTGGTACTAAAGCCAATGCTACAGTTGAGGCTAAAGCTAAAATGAATAAAGCTGCGGCAGATGTTAAGCGTGATAATAAAAGCGCACACGCTAGAACAAATAGCCAAAAAAGCATGCCATTAACTCAGGTTATTCTGCTTATCGATAATCCACTTTATGATGGTCCATTATCAGTTGCCGACATTGATGTTGAATCAATCAGGCTACCTTTGATTAATCCATTAACTAATATCGTTATGCTACAAGGAGTTAGAGATGCAAATCAGCTTGTTACAATGTCAAAGCAGTCGCGATGTCAAAGCCAATCTCGCCTTTGTCGACTCGCAGCTTAAAGACTTACCCCGAGAAGCTAATGAACCACAATTAGTGGTGCTACCTGAGTGCTGTTTATTATTTGGCGGCCATGAAAGCCTACAGCTTGAATATGCTGGTAGTCGGCATCAAGGTGAGCTTAAAAACGCCTTAGCGTCGATGGCTAAAAAGTACCAAGTGTATTTTATTGCTGGCACCATTCCTATGCGTGCTGATGATGGTAGAGTCTTCAGTCGTTGTTATTTTTTTGATGATCATGGCGTCACCCTAGGTCATTACGATAAACTGCATTTATTCGATGTTGATGTGGCTGACGGCACCAAAACTTATCGCGAAAGTGATACTTTTCATCCTGGCGATCATATTAGTGTGATTGATACGCCTTTTGGCAAAGTCGGTTTAGCTATTTGTTATGATATTCGCTTTGGCGACCTGTTTAGGGCTTTACGCTTGGCAGGAGCAGATTATATTGCCCTACCTTCTGCATTTACCAAAGTCACAGGTGAAGCGCATTGGCAAGTGCTATTACAAGCGCGAGCCATTGAAACTCAATGTTATTTATTGGGCGCAGGCCAATGGGGACAACATAATGAGGGTAGTCGAGAAACATGGGGTCACAGTATGATTGTCGACCCATGGGGCCGAGTTATTGCCAAAAAAGCCGCCGAATGTGGTTGGGTGCAAGCTCAAGTCGATTTAACCGAATTACGCCGTATTCGGCAGCAAATGCCGGTGATCGGCCATAATCGATTTATGGAACCACAGTTGAAATAACACTGGATGGATCAAACTAACACTGAATTCGCAGTACGCGTTACCTATTAATAAAGAGAATTTTAATGCCATTTTTAACCCAAGTAGAGCAGAGTTTATTGCAAGATGGATTAACCTTAGATGGACTCCAAGGTTACTTAAACACCATTCATCAACACAATATCGATTTTTCAGACCTGTATTTCCAAGGTAGCCGCCATGAGTCTTGGGTGTTAGAAGATGGCATTGTTAAAGAAGGCAGTTTCCACATTGAGCGTGGTGTGGGGGTGCGTGCTATTAGCGGCGAAAAAACCGGCTTTGCTTATGCTGACGAAATTACTCCTGCAGCTCTTGATGCTGCAGCCAAAGCTGCCCGCGGCATAGCAAGTGCCGGTGAGCAGCACAAGGTGCAAGCCTTTAAACGTCAAACGGCTCATAAACTGTATGACAGTGCCGACCCAATAGCGGCTATGGATGAAGTAAAGAAAATCGATTTGTTAAAGCAAGCCGATGCTTATATTCGTAGTTTAGATAGCCGTATTATTCAGGTTGTGGTGAGTTTATCTGGCGTGCATGAAGAAATATTGATTGCCGCCAGTGACGGGACATTAGCTGCAGATATTCGTCCATTAGTGCGTTTTAACTGTAGTGTCATTTTAGAAGATAATGGCAAGCGTGAGCGCGGCAGTGCTGGTGGCGGTGGTCGTCATGATTACAGTGCTTTTTTAGCCACAGATGAGACTGGTTTACCACAGAGTTTTGAATTTGCCCGTGAAGCGGTGCGCCAAGCTCAAGTTAATGTTAAGGCTATTGATGCACCTGCTGGTGAAATGACCGTAGTGCTAGGTAATGGTTGGCCAGGTGTGTTATTGCACGAAGCCGTTGGTCATGGCTTAGAGGGTGACTTTAATCGCAAAGGCAGCAGTGCATTTAGCGGTAAAATGGGCCAACAAGTCACCTCGACTTTAGTGACCATCGTAGATGATGGCACTTTAGAAAATCGTCGTGGTTCATTAAGTATCGATGATGAAGGTGTACCAACTCAAAAAACCACCCTAATTGAGAACGGTATTTTAAAAGGCTACATGCAAGATAAGCTAAATGCCCGCTTAATGGGCCAACTGCCTACGGGTAACGGTCGCCGTGAATCTTATGCGCATTTACCTATGCCGCGCATGACTAATACCTACATGGAAGCTGGCGAATCTAATCCTGCTGATATTATTAAATCAGTTAAAAAAGGCATTTACGCACCAAACTTTGGTGGCGGACAGGTCGATATTACTTCAGGCAAGTTTGTGTTTTCAGCATCTGAAGCGTACTTGATTGAAGATGGCGAAGTGACTCAAGCAATTAAAGGTGCCACTTTAATTGGTAATGGCCCAGAAGCCATGGGATTAATTTCAATGGTAGGTAATGATTTAGCCCTAGATAAAGGCGTTGGCGTGTGTGGTAAAGACGGACAAAGTGTGCCTGTTGGTGTCGGTCAGCCGACATTGAAAATCGATCGTCTAACGGTCGGTGGCACAGCGTAACGCTAAACGCTTATTATCAGTATATGACGACTTGCTGAGTGTATATTCTAATCAGGAGAGTATTACTTAATGAGTTGTCGTGGCGAGTATCACACCAGTATTGCTGGTTAATGCCATGTTACAGAATGAGTTATTTACTTTAATAAGCTATGTGGCTGTGAAAATAACGTATTTACGTTATAATCTGGCAATAAATTAGAGTATTAACTCTAGAGGTGTTTATGGTTGCAAAGCGTCATATCAGTATACATGGTCAGAGACGATTGAGAGTGAGCTTGGCGCTGTGTTGCAGTGTTCTTTTGGTTCATATTAATGTTTCGGCTGAGCCGGTTACGTTTAGTCATGCTTGGCAGCAATTA
This sequence comes from Shewanella livingstonensis, assembly GCF_003855395.1. NCBI lineage: Bacteria > Pseudomonadati > Pseudomonadota > Gammaproteobacteria > Alteromonadales > Shewanellaceae > Shewanella > Shewanella livingstonensis. The sequence goes on from NZ_CP034015.1 coordinate 711,088, forward strand.
GCGCAAGTGAGCGATCAGTTGCAAGCTAAAGCCCAGCTTGTTAACCGTGCCAAAGCGGAAGAAGATGCAGGCGATGCGTTAAATTACCCATCACTTAATATTGCTGGCAGCTATACTCGCCTCGAAAAACCTATCGAACTTGATTTACGTGATTTAAACCCACTTGCAGTACTTGATAGCAGCACATTACCCCCAGCTCTTGGTACTGCGTTAGCGAGTATCCCAGGCTCTCTTTTTGTTACCCCGTTTACCGAACAAGATGTATTTCGTGCCAGTTTACAAGCTATGTGGCCAATTTATACTGGCGGTAAAATTACTGCTGCCCAAGGGATCCATGCTGCACAAGTCTCTGAGCGGGAACAAGAGTTTGCCTTAGCTCGGCGTGAGTTATTTCTTCAGTTAGTTGATCGTTACTATGCTGTATCGGTAACGAAAACATTAGTCGACACTCAAAAGCAGCTGGTGGACTCGTTAACTTTGCATGTGAGCCATGCACAAAAATTAGAGCAACAAGGTCAAATAGCCAAAGTTGAACGATTGAATGCCCAGGTCGCGTTAGAAAATGCCAAAGTAAACTGGGGTAAAACTAAGCGTCAATATGAAATGACCGAAATTGCTTTAGCGCGAATGTTACACATCCCCTCAGTTGATCCTATTTCAGCACTGTTTTTACTCGAACAACAACCTTCATTGCCACGCCTTAGCCAGCTGACATTAACGCAGCATCCGGCGTTAAAACTACTCGAAGCTAAAGAAGCTCAAGCCAATGGTTTAGTCGACTTAGAAAAGGGCAGTTACTACCCTACAGTGTATTTATATGGCAACTACACCTTGTATGAAGATGACAGCTTATTCTCTCAAGTGGAGCCCGACTGGATGGTAGGTGTGGGTATGAGCATACCGTTGATTAGCCGTGATGGTCGTAGTGGTAAAGTACAAGCGGCTAAAAGTGCCTTACTGCAAGCGCGTTACACTAAAGCCCAAACTAAACAGGATTTAAGTTTGTTGATCGATCAAAGTTATCGGCAAATGTTGCAAGCCAAAGAAGAGGCCGATGCGCTGGATGTATCATTAGCACTTGCGACCGAAAATTTGCGTTTGCGAGAGTTATCTTTTAATCAAGGCCTATCCACTTCAATTGATCGGATCGATGCGGAGTTAAGCTTAACAGCGGTTAAAACTCAGCAGTTAGGCGCTAAATATCGCTATATGCAAGCCTACGCCAAAGTGATGGCCATTAGTGGTCAAGTAGATGAATTTATTAACCGAACTCAACTTCAAGGGGCTGCTTATGCGGGCTAACAAGATCATCGCGGTCATCGCATTTGTGTTACTTATCGTATTATTAGGCTACGGAGTCATGTTGGCTTTTACGCCTCAACCGACAGTGCTGCAAGGGCAAATAGAAGCTCGTGAATATAACATTTCTTCTAAGGTGCCAGGACGGGTTGAGCAAGTTTTAGTGCGTAAAGGCGATCAAGTCAATATGGGCGATATTTTATTTGCTATTAGCAGTCCAGAACTCGATGCCAAGTTATTGCAGGCTCAAGGCGGCCTGGAAGCGGCAACCGCTATGCAGCTGCAAGCTAATAATGGCGCAAGACAACAACAAGTCACCGCGACCAAAGAGCAATGGTTAAAAGCCAAGGCTGCGACAGAGCTTAGTCTAAAAACTTATCAACGAATTGAAAATTTATTTGATGAAGGTGTCGTTGCAAGGCAAAAGCGCGATGAAGCTTATACCCAATGGCAAGCTGCTAAATATACCGAGCAAGCTGCTTATGCTATGTATCAAATGACTAATGAAGGTGCGCGCGTTGAAACCAAAGCGGCAGCGGCAGGCAAAACGCGAATGGCAGAAGGCGCCGTTAACGAGGTTAGTGCCATTTTAGCTGACAGCCAAATGCGTTCACCTAAAAAAGCTGAGGTGAGTGAAGTGTTATTGCAAGCCGGTGAGTTAGCCCCGAGTGGTTTTCCGGTGGTCAGCATTATTGATATGAGTGATGCGTGGGCAGTATTACAAGTTAGAGAAGATCAATTATTGCAATTTAAACAAGATCAAAGCGTTATGTTAGATATTCCAGCATTGCAGCAACAAGTCGAATTTACGGTTTCGCACATTAGTGTTATGGGTAACTTTGCGACTTGGCGCTCGACTGAAAGTGGTCATGATTTTGATATGCGGACCTTTGAAGTTGAATTAACACCTAAGCAACCGATTGCCGATTTACGCGTTGGGATGTCGGTGTTATTTCGCGCCGATAAGCCTAGCGAACATTAATAAGGCTTGCTGATGAGGCATTTATTTCAGCGTGAATGGAAAACGTTATGGCATTCGCCCTGGCAACTAGCCTTAGTGAGTTATATTCCGCTTATGGGTGTACTTGCGCTTTGGTGGTTGTTTAGTGCAGGTTTGCCAAGACAGCTTCCGGTTGCGGTAGTTGACTTAGACAATAGCCAAATTAGCCGCATGCTAACGCGGCAGTTATCGGCTAACGCCGTGATTGCACCGCGATCGTATGCTAATGAAGCCTCGGCCATTGAAGCGATGCGTAAAGTCGAAGTCTATGGTTTAGTTGTTTTGCCTTATCAGCTTAAAAAAGATCTAGTAACCTCCAAACAACCCACGATAGATATTCGCTATAACAGCCAATTCCTGTTGGTAGGTAAGTTATTATCTAGCCAGCTGCAACTCAGTCTCGGTGAGGGATTAACGCATATTGGTGAAGTCAATTTATTACTTAAAGGCGCAAATAAAGCCACTGTCGATGTGAGTTTAACGCCTATTAGTAATCAAACAACGGCGTTATTTAACCGCAATAACAACTACGTTGGCTTTCTGGTTCCGCCCATATTGGTTGCACTATGGCAGCTACTGTCGATGCTGGTTTTTGTTAATAGCGTCAATACAGAGCTGATTCCTCAGGGTGAACGCAATTATCTAGCCAAAAATTTTTGGTCAACAGTGTGGGTGAAAATAGTGTTTTATAGCCCCATTATGCTAGTTCATGGTGGTTTTATTCTAATGTGGTTATATCATTATTTAGGCTTGCCTATTGCTGGTTCATTATGGCTATTGGTATTGGCGCAGGTTGTTATGCTCAGCGCATTGTGGTTGTTAGTGTTGTTTATTTTTATGGTGATGCGTGACAGTGCGCGGGTGGTGAGTTTTTGTACTGCATTGTTTGCCCCGGCATTCGCGTTTATGGGAATAACCTTTCCAGTAAATGATATGCCCTTATTGGCGCAGTGGTGGCGGCTAGTGATGCCATCAAGTCATTATATCGATTCACATGTCAGTGTGGTGAGCTACGGTGTTGGCTTACCACATGTATTACTGCAAATTAGCTCGTATTGGGGCTTTTTGCTGTTAGTTCCTTTGCTTTATATATTGGGACGTCATGCTCAAAAAATACCGCCACAGGTTACAAAGACCAAGCAGATTAATCTGGAGGTAAATGAATGAACTTCTGGCAGTTAATCGTTGCGGAGTGCAAAGCTATCTTGGCCGATAAAGCGATTGTAATGACGTTATTCGGCGGAGTTTTATTTTACTCAGTACTGTATCCGTTACCTTACTTGTATCAGGTGCCGACAGAACAACAGGTAGTCGTAGTTGATCATGATAATTCGTCACTGAGTCGTTTAGTTACTCGTCATGCCGATGCCAGTGCCAAGATAAAAATACTTGCTAATGTAAATAGCATTGATGAAGCGCAAACATGGATTGATCAAGGTAAAGCACATGGTTTACTGGTTATTCCGGCTAATTTTAGACGCGATTTGTTATTGGGAAAAGGTTCAACCTTAAGCTACGGTGGCGATGCGAGTTACTTTTTAATTTATTCTGCAGTTGCTGAAGGTTTAGTCTCTGCTGGTATAGATGCTAGCAAACAAGTGCAATTAATTGGGTTGCTGGCCCGTGGACAAAACCCGCAAGTAGCTCAACAAGCAGTTAATTCTATTAATATTAATTCAGTTCCCGCTTTTAACCCTAGTTTAGGTTACACACCGTATGTCGTGCCGGGTTTATTTTTATTAATTCTGCATCAAACCTTATTAATTGGCACGGGTATTTTAGGGGCAGGCCAATGGCGTAAGCCAGGCTATTGGCAACAAGTACGTCCAGTAACCTTGGTACTGGCAAGGCTCAGTGTGTTTATGATGATTTATGCACTATTTAGTAGTTTCTACTTAGGTGCTTGTTTTTATTGGTACAACGTTAGTGTACTTGCCACAGTGGCTGAAGTGGGTTTATTTATGGCGCCCTTTTTATTAGCAACAGGATCATTAGGTATTTATCTCAGCAGTTTATTTAGCCGTCGAGAATTTCCAACCCAATTATATTTATTGATATCGATGCCGATTTTATTCGTGTCAGGTTTTGTGTGGCCGATTGCATTAATTCCACAGCCATTAGTTTTTGCATCGCAAGTTATTCCGGCTGTTCCGGCAATTATGGGCATGCTAGAGTTAAATCAACTCGGCGCAGGTTGGTTGGCGGTAATGCCTAATTGGCTACAGCTTTGGGGCTTGTTCGCGGTTTTTGTCACCATGGCTATAGTGGCTATAGCGCGTAAACAAAAAGATTTTAAGCTTATATCTTAAATGTGGACCGACTCAGCGCTGCTTTATACTTAAGGAAAATATCACCATTTTTGGCACTTGGATTCAATAATAATAGACAGGTATTATATTGATTTACCTGTCTATTATTGTATTTTTAACAAGATATTTAAGGAGGTGCCTCTTTGACGGAGACAGTAAATCGTGTGGTTTTTTTGGTCTGGGTCCAATTACATCATTCCGTTTTGTACGTTGGTTAACGATGCTTGTAAACGGTCAACGTTATGCTGATAAATACCACTGTCATCAACTTTTGCCGCATATTTAAAGTCAGCTAAAGCACCGAGTTTGTCATTATTTAACAACTTCATTATGCCTCTATTATTATAGGCATAAGCCCGAACGGTCATTGATGGAATAGCGACCTGAGTATGGGCACTTCTCACTGCGGCATCACAAGCTTTTGCAGCGTTTTTCATATCAGATAATTGCACGTAACCAGCACATAGGTTTACATTGCGAGAGTAATCATCCACGCTATATTTACTGGCTGACAGTGTTGCTGTAAGTCCTTGTTGAATATCACCAGATTGCAATGCGTTAACACCTGGTACATCTTCAATTAATACCATTTTGTAGGCATGACTATTGATGTGTTGGCCTTGCTCGTCAGCCATAACATTGGTTGATGCTGTCAGTACTAATGTGGCACTCATTAGGCCATTAACGATATTCTTTCTCATGATGTCGCTCCTGTAAAGTGTGTGTAACGCCGCGCTACAAATGAACTTTAGAGAAAAGAGTTAAAGCCGACAAACGATAAAAAACGCATTAATGGATTAAAAAAACTCACTTATGGAGATGTTGTGATAATTTGGTTTAATTTATGGCCTGCGGCCATTACATCGTTGTGTTTCATGACATGGTCATCCAACGAATTGCTTAAATCAGCATCATTTTTATTAAGCCTTGGCAACTCACACATCTTTTGATAAACAGCCTTCAACGATATCAAGGGGTTGAATACTGAGAGTGTGTAAGCCATATTGATATGATGTAAAGTCTCTTTTTACTTATCTGTATTTGCATTATTTAAAATTTTAATGTCATTACATCAATAAGATAGAGTATGTAAGATTATAACTGATACTGAATCAAGGATGACCAGAAACTATTAGTAATGATGACTGACTTTTCAGCCGCAGTGTGTGGTTGATAATGCTAATAGTCTATTTAGGATTAATGATCATGTTTATTGAAGCCTCTAAATTTTCTTTTGTGAAAGAGCTTGAAGCTAATTGGGAAGTTATTCGGGATGAATTTCTTGCCCTACCAAATAACTCGTTTGACCCATGGGTTCAACAACAAATGCATGGTCAAGGCTGGAGTGTCTTTGGCTTATATGCGCTTGGAAATCGTGTTGAAGGTGCATGTGTTAAATGTCCTCAGACAGCGAAACTCCTTGAAAATATCGGTGGTGTTTCCCTCGCTGGTTTTTCACTGCTTGCACCGCATACCCATATAACACCACATGTTGGTTGGGCCAATAGTGTATATCGTTTACATCTTGGATTAGTGGTGCCACCTGACTGCGGACTTCGTGTTGCTGGTGAAACCCGTTATTGGGAGGAAGGTAAATGTTTAATATTTGATGATACGGCTGAACATGAAGCTTGGAATGATTCAGATCAATATCGTGGCACATTAATGTTAGATTTTCTTCGGCCGGGTATCTGTTCCTTCACGGAAGATATGGTGCCAGACGCCGTTCGGCAATATGCTAAACAGTTACTGAAATGAGAATAAATTATATAATAAAGTCATTATCACTATCATTATTAATGGCTTTCATCGTGAAAACTTTTAAGGATCCAGTCTATTAGTAATTGCACTTCGGGGCGTTGTTGTTCATTGGTGTAGCGGGTGAGGTAATAGCGGTCATGGCTATAAAGTGGCTTGGGAAAAAGTGGAGTAAGGGCTTTGTTATCAAACCACGCTTGGCTGATAGGCAGTGGAATTAATGCAACACCAAGTCCCTGCTCTGCTGCACGAGCGACACTAAACATACTATCTAATTGGATTATCTGCTTAGGCTGAAACGTATCAAACCCGACATTTTCGGCCCATTGATGCCAAGCGTAAGGTCGCGCTTTATGTAATATCAATGGCACCTTAGTTAATGCCTTAAAACCTTGTGATGATAGTTCTGAGTGGAGCTGCGCGTTACAAGCGGGGATATAAGTGATTGGAAATAAGTCATATACATCATCACTAGCTTGTTGTTTTCCTGACAGCATAATCGATACATCGGTGTGTTTTATAATATCATTACGCGACTTAATAGTTTCAAGCTTAAGGTTGATGTTGGGATATTTTGACGACCAACCAATCAGTTTCGGCATAAACAGTTCGCTGGCGAAAAACTCAGGCATTGAAATGCTGACTTCGAGCATTCTGTCGGATTGATTAAATTCGCTAACCGTGTTCACTAACTGCTGCATTACCGGCTCTATTGCTTGATAAAAGCGTACGCCAACTTCAGTTAATGCAATCGAGCGAGTTTGACGGATAAACAAACTTTGGTTTAATGTTTCTTCAAGCTGTTTAATTTGATGGCTTACCGCAGAAGGCGTTAAATACAGTTTTTTAGCAGTTTCTTTAAAGCTTAAGCATTCAGCTGCGACGCAAAAGCAACGTAGACCGCGCATAGAGGTGTGTAATGGAATCATTTTGTTCTCAACAAGGACTCATCAAGTCATTTAGCGGAGTTGCTGTCGTTACTCATATTCGACTTAGTGTTAGTGAGCTTGACGTTATGACTATTGCAGTTGCAAAGAATAAACCATACTTAAAAGCCTATTTTAAACAAATGCTTAGATAGTTAGGTGTTTAGCGGTTGAATGACTTTAGTGCTTAAAGCTATCAGCTTTGCACCATCGAAGTGCAATGCCATTACAATACTGGTCAACGAGGAAGTAAGCAGGGCTAGGGCTTATTGATTTATCTGATTAGAAGTACAGAGTTTCTAGCTTAGTGCCATCAATAAAGATGTCGCACTTATCAGCAGTGCTTGATTTTGCAGATTGGATAATACTGGCTACAACGCCAAAGCTACCGCCTTGATCACCTAATACTGAACCGAAATAGCAATCGCCTTTAACTGCCATGCCTTTAAATTTGGCATTAAGGTGCTGAGTTGGTGTCATTGGTGGGAATCGACCTTGCATGATCGCATCACCGTTAGCGATTAATTGTAGTTTGTTTTTTTCTTTATCGTATATGCCGCCAAAAACGATAGTCTGATCATTGACGACCACGGTTTTGTTTTGTGCAACGATAGGTGGTTTAGCGGCACAAGCAGTAAGAAGTACGCCTGCGGTTAAGGTAAGAAGTATAGAAGTTTTGCGCATTATTATTCCTTAGTATGCGTCGAGAGTCGTAAGTAGGTCCCTCGTGAGAGTAAACTAGCCCTGTTTACATATGCCATTGATGGTATCGAAACGGATGATATTGAATACTACATAAACCATATATATAAGGCTTGTTAATAAAAATAGCTTTTACTTCAAAATGTTATCAGTTAAGTACCGTATTGCATCTCTTATTGTATCAACATATTTGTTAATGCCAAGTATAAAAAAGCCTGCATAAGTAGCAGGCTTTAAGGATAGTCATTTTAGTTTACGATAAGGTCACATAAAACTTTAGTTCAGTCACCACACCTTTAGGCGTAGTTGTTGTGAGTGTGACTTGGCTTATGCCAGGTGTACCATTATTTTTCAAGGTAAATGAGGTTGATGTTCCTCCTGGTGAGCTCTTGTTGGGTACGGTATAACCAGTGAATTGCAGTTCGCCTTCAGTGCTAGCAACGGTTAACGTTGTGCCTGAAGGTAATATTTGATTGGCGCTATCAGTGAGTACCACATCAAATTTTGCTGTTTCATCTAGTGCAATAGGCTGAACATCAGTGTCGTAATTACTAATTAAGTTACCATCTTGTCTAACCACAAAATTAGCATTAGAGCCCGACATTGTTAATACTAATGCTTTACGGATATAAGTGCTCATAGCCGTGTTATCACATAATGCCCCTTGGCACTGTGGGCCGTTAAAGTTACCGTCAGCTAATTGGTATGTATTGCTAGCTAGAATATTAAAGTACGGTTCAGCTGAATCATGGACGCCAGATTCGTTGTCATCTCTATAAGCGTCAGGTAAGTCAACAAAACCACCGTCATGATAAGTTTCTACATCCATGCCATTACCACTACATGCTACTGACATTGTACCGCTTAAACAGCCGTTAACTACGCCGCCATCAGCATCGTCAAATACATTGTTGCCATTGATATCGAAGAAGGTTTCGTGGCCTAAGGCATACGCTAAAATCGTGATGCGGTGATCGCTCACCCTCGGCAATGTTGAGGTCCAGGTGACCGAACATGTTCCACTTACAATGGTACAAGATGGCTCAATTTGACCACCTTCTGCAGTAAAGTTAATCGTGGTGTCGTCTGGAGCAGGGTTAGCAAAACTGTCTGATGCATAAACGGTCATGGTGACTGCTTCGCCATTGTAATCGCCAGCTTCAGGGTTAGATGTCGATGCTGAGATGCTAAATCCAAGTTGTTGTGGCAAGCCAGTATTAATGGTCAACTGTTCTGATTGGCTGGTAATAGTGGTATTTGTGTCGGCGTCGGTGGTTGATGCGACCACTCTTACAGGGGTTGGAATCGTGCCAGCTTGCACTCGCACACTCACTAATCCCTGGGAATTAGTAATACTGTTATCCGTCACTTTAGCATTAGCAAATTGTAAACCGCCTACACTGGTGTCTAAGCTAAAATTAACCGTTTGTTGTGCTGCCGGTTGACCATTTGCACTAGTCACCAAAAAAGTCACTAACGAGGATTCAGTTGAACCAGTACCACCTGAACCTTTGATACGGATTTGGCTTGGGTCTGCTGACACAAAGCTCACATTAGATAACGTTTGACGGGCTAAGGTAAAAGGTAAACTTGCATTTAAACTAGTGCCATTAACAGTAGCTGTCGCGATAATGGTGTCATTACGTTCACTGTTGCCACTACAACTGACATCTGAAAAGGTTGAGCTAGCGGAGCCTGATAAGCTAGTGACAGGTGAATCAAGTGTGGCGTTATCATTGGTAGAACAGTCAGAACTAAAGCTGATGCTGGTTGGGCTTTGCAAGCGTGTTAATGTGCCATCGGTGTTTTCGCTAACCAACGTAGCTGTAATCCCAAATGTGCCACCGGCGCTAATGCTATAACTGCCATCAGTTGTTGCGATTAGCGTTGTCGCCAATTCACTTTCAACAAACTCACCATTAGCATTATACGAGCCCATCTTAACGTTATCATTGGTAGCAATATCGTCAGACGCCGATATTTCAAACGCGCTGCTGCTGGTGATTGTACTACCTTGATATTCTGTGGTGACGGTTAACAGACTGGCACCTAACTCAGCCTCGGACGGCGTGTAGTTGAGCGAAGCAATACCCGAAGGTTTTGTCAGTGCAGTTGCTGGTGTTAACGTAGCACTGCCGGCATTGAATGTCACAATTTGGTTAGCAATAGCTTGATTATTGCTGTCAGTAAGCAATGCATTGAGCTGAACTGTTTTATCAATATTAAAGCGAGTAATCGGACCTGTTACATCGCTTATCGAGGCGGTTAATTTAACGGCTTCGACAGGGATACTCGTGGTGTACTCTTTAAATTGGTAATTACGACTTACGCTAACTGAATCAGCATCACTTGGCGAATAAGTTGCGCTAAGGATGCCGGCATCAGTGCTGCTTGATATGACCATCGTGCTGGCAAGGCCAGTAGATAATGTTAATGCGGTAGCTGGTGTGGTAGTGGCATTGCTGGTGCTAAATGTAATCAATGCCCCACTGACATTGGCATTACCTAATTTGAGATGAGCTACAGCACAAAAACTACCATCGATATCAAAAATCAGTGAGTCAGTACTAACATCACATTGGCCGTTGATAACATTTTGATAGCTGACAGCAATACTATAACTGTCATTTGATGTGTCAGTATCGGTGCCATCCGCAGCACCGTTACAACCTGTCAATAACAACACTGAAGTCAATAATAACCATAGTGTGCGAGTCATCTTTTTTAGCCGCATTAGTAACATCCTTATTCTATTAAACGGTTTAGTCTTTTATTTCAGCGCGCAAATACTTAAACAATTCTTTTGATGATTTTGATTCAGTACCTTTAGCCAATTCTTTATTAGTTTGGCGGATCAATTGACGCATTTTTTGACGATCAAGTTGCGGATGTAGATCCAGTAACACTTGAACCTCATCATCGCCATTAGCCAATAAACGCTCACGCATTTTTTCAAAAATTTGTATCTGAGCGGCTTCATTATTGTTTTTGTTCAACACTTTATCGAGTGCGGCTTCAATAGGTTCATGCTCAAATCCGCGCATCAATTTACCAATATATTGCATATGGCGGCGATAGGCTTCGGTTTTTTGTTTAATTAGTTTTGTTTTTAGAATTGCATCATATAGAAACTCATCTAAACCCATTTTGTCTAATTGAGTTTTGCTCAGGGCAATCAAACGCATGCCAAGTGCTTGAGCATCCTCACTTTCTTTTTTAACACCTGTTCTGCTGACATAGTTGTCATCATTATCATAGGGCTGCTGAAATAGCTCTGAATCGCCAACAATTTTCATAGTCATAAACCTCAAGTCAATATGCATTAATTATAGCATTTATTTGGCCTAGAATATGCAGAATTTATTGATGATAGCTCGCGATATAAATGCTCTGTTATCAATCGCCATTTGAATTTGATATGCTAGCGTCAATTAGACTAATCAAAGAGTAAATTTGTGGCTTCTCATTCTTCTCCAGCGCCTAGCGCAAGTGAACCAACACCTAGAATTGATTCTGAATTATCGGCGTTAAAAGACGCTGTCGCTGTCGCGTTAGAATATGCAAAAGTGTTAGGCACTTCGGCCGCTGAAGTGGCTATTAGTAAGCAGCAAGGTTTGTCGGTTTCTACCCGTGAAAAAGAAGTTGAAACCGTAGAGTTTAATAAAGACGGTGCATTAGGTATTACTATTTACCGTGATGGCCGCAAAGGTAACTCTTCAACCTCAGATTTAAGCCCAGAGGCTATCCGTGAAGCCGTAAGAGCAGCAGATGGTATTGCAAAATATACCTCAGAAGACCCATTTAGTGGCCTGGCTGATCCCGCTTTAATGGCACAAGATATTCGTGATTTAGGCTTATATCATCCACAAGATATCGATGCAGAAGAGCTTGCTCAGTTGGCTATTCGTGCTGAAGAAGCCAGTTTGTCGGTTGATAGCCGTATCCGTAATTCAGACGGTGCGAGTGCAAATGCTCATACTGCCGCTAGAGTTTATGGTAATAGCCATGGGTTTCTTAACGGATATTGTAGCTCACGCTACAGCTTAAGTTGTGTAGTGATAGGCGAAGAGTCTGACGGTAACTTGCAGCGTGACTATGACTATACCGTTGCACGTAAGTATCAAGATTTACTGTCACCTGAAGCCGTAGGTTTGCAAGCCGCCAATAAAACCTTAAGTCGTTTAGATGCACGTAAAATTGCCACGGCGAAAATGCCGGTGTTATTTGCGCCAGAAATTGCTACCGGCCTAATGGGTCATTTAATTGGTGCGATTAGCGGTAGCAGTATTTATCGTAAGTCGAGCTTCTTAATGGAAGCATTGAACACCCAAATATTCCCAGACTGGTTTAACATTGAAGAGCAGCCACATTTGATTGGTGCACTGGCTAGTGCTAATTACGACAGTGAAGGTGTAGCAACCCAAGACCGCCGTATTATTGACCGTGGTCAACTCGAGACGTATTTATTGACCAGTTACTCTGCTCGTAAGCTATCGATGACCAACACAGGCCATGCAGGTGGTATTTATAACTGGACCTTGAGCCATACAAACCAAACGTTTGACGATTTAGTTAAAACCATGAATACCGGCTTAATTGTGACTGAAGTGATGGGCCAAGGTGTTAATGGTGTTACTGGTGATTACTCTCGCGGTGCGGCAGGCTTCTATGTTGAAAACGGCGTAGTGTTATACCCGGTTGAAGAAATTACCATCGCGGGTAATTTAAAAGATATGTTTAAGGGTATCCAAGGTGTGGGTAAAGATCGTGATTTACGCTCATCAATCCGTACTGGTGGTATTTTGCTTAGCGAGATGAAAATCGCGGGTAACTAATCACTCTGTTTTGATATATGCATTTATTTTTTAAAGATTAAAGTCTTTTATCTCATTGATAAAGGGCTTTTTTTTCGGCTTTAATTGGGCTGTTTACGCTTTATCACTTTACTTTACTTTTCTTGACAGTTGTTTACGGGCAAGGATTGTCATAACTACTGAAAATGTAACTAAATAGTTAATGGAGTAAATATGTTTAACAAAAAAATAAGTCGATTGATGATGTTGTCTGCAATGGGAGCCTTGTTATTAGGCTGTGGCTCAGACAGTGAAGAAAGCAGTAGTGATGTCGCTTATGTGCAGTTTTATAATGCATCACCTAATAGCACATCAACTTCGTTAGTGTTGGACGATTATTCGTATACCGCTGTCGATTTTGCTGATGCTATGCCGCGTTATGCTTATAGTACTGGCAGTACCGGTCTTGATATTTATGGTCAAGATGCCGCTAGCGAAACCGTCACGGTTTACAGTGACACCATTGATTTAGCGATTGATTCAAATCATCTTTTTGTGCTTTATGGTGATTATCACGATCCCGAATTACTGGATATTAATTACTCACGTGATGAAATGGACGAGTTAAATGCTGATGATGATAATGACTACAGTAAAATGGAAGTATTGGTAGCAAACGTTGCGACCGATGAAGGTAGTTTTGATACCTATATATCACTTGATACCCAAACCATTGATGATGCTGTGATGCTAGGTAATGTGCCTTATAGCAGCCATACCGCGGAGCAGATATTTGATACCGATGACTACATTGTCTATTTAACTAAAACAGGAACTAAGACGGTTATCTACACTACAGGGAGCATGAGCTTAACCTCTGAAACTGCCTATAAGCTGATCATTCGTAATAGCTTTGGCTCAGGTGACATTAACGTCACTATCGACAGTGTTGATTCAACCACGACCCCAGTCACTTATGCCGCGTTAGAAGCAACGGCCGATTACCGGGTGTTTAATGGTTTAGAAACTCAAAGTATTGATATTGATGTGGTTAGTAAGCAAGAAACACAATACTTATATGGGATTTCACCCTTCACAGTAACGGCTTATCAATCTATATCGTTTAATGATTATGGCATTACTGCTAAAGATGCGACCACTAAAACCAAGTTGTTCGATAACTTACTCGTGACGTTTAACCAAGATGAAGTAAAGTCTTTACTTATTTATCAGCAAGAAGACAGTTCAGTTAAAGGTATGGTGATCGAGCAAGACTTACGACCTCGTGCTTTTGAGTATAAAGTAGATGTAGTGAATTTGTCTTACGATTATGATGACTTAACCGTGTATTTCGTCCGCGCTTCTGAAACCATTGAAACCGCCGAATACACCTTAACGGATTTAGATTTTGTCGAACAACTCAGCCTGACACTGCCTGAAGATGATTATGAAATTAACATTGTTTACGAAGCTGATAATGGCACACAAACGTTAGTTTATCAGTCAGATTCAATCAGCTTTGATGGTGACAGTAACTATACTTTCGTGCTGACACCAGACAGTAGTAGTTCTTTAGGCCATCGACTAACTTCGCTGCAGTAAGGCTGGTCTTTTTGAGTAACAAGCGCTGAAACGCAATTGTTCATAACCAATAAAACAGTCATCAAAAAAGCCGATATCATCGATATCGGCTTTTTTATATTAAAAAATAGCTTATTGAAGTTAGCGTAGATACCAACAAAACGACGAGGTCGTTAATAACACGTCGTTTTGTTGCTGGTAACTTAAGGTTTAATTAGTACGGTATTGGCTTAGAATTTTACCTAAATCAGTTGATGCTTTTGCAAGATCTTTAACACCACTTGAAGACTGTTGCGATAAGCCTCTAATCATATTCGATTTCTGTCTTATGTCCGTTAGCTCTTTTGCAATGTCATTGGCCACTGCACTTTGCTCTTCTGACGAGGTAGAAATTTGAAAACTCATGTCCATAATTGAACGTGATGATTCTGAAATCGCATTAATATCGGTGCCAATATTAGTAATTAAATCGCTACTGGTTTGCGCTTGCTTGACGGTATCTTGAGTAATACTGTCAATGTTAAGCGTTTCACTTTGTAGTAGCTCGATCATTTTATGAATTTCAACCGTTGCTGCTTGAGTACGACCCGCAAGGGTTCTTACTTCGTCTGCAACCACCGCAAAACCACGGCCCATTTCACCTGCACGTGCTGCTTCAATTGCCGCGTTTAATGCCAGTAAGTTGGTTTGATCTGAAATAGCATTAATGGTGGTGATCACTTCATTAATATTAGTCGCATTAATTTTTAAGGTATTAACCGAATTTGACGTTTGTTCAATGTAGGTCGATAACTGCTTAATTTCATTAATCGCACGCTTAGCACGGTCATAACTCTGACGTGTATACTCTGAGTCTTGTTCAACACGTTGAGTTGAATTACGGGCAATATTAGACACTTCGGCAGCTGATGCCGTCATTTCTTCCATTGCTGTAGCCACCGAGTCAAGTGAAGCATATTGTAAATCAATTTGTTCAGCGCTTTGCACTGCATCACTGGCAAATGAGCTCGATGTTGTTTGTAATGTTTCGGCACTTTTCTTCACTGCAACAACAAGTTCGGTTAATGTGTCCATGGCTTTATCGAGTGCGCAACCAATGGTACCGAATTCATCACGGCCAGGATGGAAACCTAAACGAGAGGTTAAATCGCCTTTAGCAATTTTTTCAGTGGTATCCCACAACACCCAAAGTGCACCACCAAGGAAAGTTGCCGTCCAGTAAATCACTAATGCAAACGGTAATACCCATAAAAATGATAGTAATAGTGACATTAATGCTGCTTGCTTAGCATTAGCTTCTTGGCCAGCAACGGATTCACTTAGCGTGTAGTACTGGCCATCTAATAGATATACAGCAGTAATAGTATCTTGTTGGCGTGAACTGGTTTGCGAACGATTTGACACTTGCAAGCCTAAGTTTGCAGCTTGTTCTAGCTGGCTGGTCGCATCAAGTGCTTGCACGGTAGCGGCGGTTTTTTGTTCTAAAATATGTAATGATTGTTGTTCAATATGTTCAATTTTATTAAAGTAACTACTAATCGACACACTAGATAAAATGATCAGGAACAGTCCGAAAATAGTCCAAAACTTATCGTTTATGGACATTTTAATGAAAAGTTTATCGATATTTCTGAAATCAACTTCTTTCATGGTTTTAGTACCCTAAACCTGTAAATGCAATAAATTCAAATACTAGATGAGCTTTTGCTATTTTGATACTAAATAGTTAGCTCAACAGTACTTTTTTGTGACCAACATGACATTGAATCACTATCAATATCGACAATAACTCGAATAGCTGAAGTGATTTATTTGTTTTTATGTATGGCTTATTTAGCGTGAAGCGAGTGTTAGCGGCCAATGCTAACGCAATAGTGGGATAAAAACTTACATTTTTAAGATGATTTGATGACATAAACAATAATCAGAAGCAGAATGTTGTCACTTTTGTCATTTTATTTAATATAAGTGTTACAAAACTTTTCGTTTAAAGTCTTAGCTTTTGATTATTTTGTTTTTGTTTTAGGTGTTGTTTTAGTTGAAGTATTTTTAATATTATTAATCATCGTTTCCTAATTAAAACGAAATTACTTGTTAATCAATCATATAGCAAATTTTTTTCATTGGTTAATGTGATCAATGTTCTTTTTTATGTCATCGAACTTTGGGACAATCCAGCCGCATATTACAAAAAAATAGCATTTTTATTACAAAGTATGGGGTTAAAAAATGAAAGGACTGACTAAACTAACGGCGGTTTCACTTGCAGTAGCTGCAGCATTGCCAATGATGGCAAATGCAGATGTATTGATTAGTGAATACGTTGAAGGCAGCTCAAACAATAAAGCGATTGAAATTTATAACAACAGTGATGTTGCAGTTAATTTAACAGGTTATAAATTAGTACGTTACAAAGACGGTGATACGACAGCATTGGATATGGTTGAGTTAACCGATTCAATAGCGGCTAAAGCTGTCAAAGTGATTTTGCACCCAAGTGCGGCGATTACCTTACCAACGGGTACGGACTCAATGACCGGCAACCTGTATTTTAATGGTGGTGACGCAGTAGGCCTATTAAAAGATGGTGTATTAGTTGATGTGATTGGTGAGATTCCTACGCCAAGCGGTTGGGGACTAGATGCGACATTCCAACGTAATTTAGATAACTTAACCGCTAACCCTACCTATGATGCTACCCAGTGGGTTGAATTAGAAAAAGATACTTTTAACGGTTTAGGTTCACTTGATGCAGCAGTTGCGCCAGAGCCATCTACATTTACCTGTAACGGTGCAACGCTAACAAACATTTATGATATACAAGGTGCTGGTGACTCTAGCCCATTAATTGCTGCTGGCAGTTTTACATCGGCTAACGAAGTAACAGTTAAAGGTATTGTTACTTCTAGAAGCGACAGTTTATACAAAGGTTTCTTTATTCAAGACATGCAAGGTGATAACTCACCTTATACCTCTGATGGTATTTTTGTATTCATGAATGAAGCGGCGCCAGACTCGATTCAGCCAGGTGCTGAAGTGTGTGTGCAAGGTAAAGTTAACGAGTATTACGGCTCAACTCAGATTGATATTAAAGACGATCAGAAATTTGAAGTTGGCGCATTAGGTGAAGTACCTGCTGCAACTGCATTTTATGTTGCCGATGGTGAAACACTAGCACAAGCGTTAGAGCGCGTAGAAGGCATGAAAGTGAAGCTAGATGCTGGTAGTGAGATGAAAATCTCTCGTACTTTTAGTTTCGATTATGATTCATATCGTAACAACATGATGTTGTCTCATAAAGCGCCATTAATGAAGCCGACACAAATGTTTGAACCAAACTCTGCTGAGTCAGTGGCATTAAGTGAAGCCAATGCGGTAAACCAACTATTTGTTGAATCTGACAATAAAGCTAAAAACGGCGAAGTCCCTTATTTCCCAGATTTTAATGCTGAAACAGGTTATATCCGTGTTGGTGACCAATTAACCAATATAGAAGGTGTTATTGGTTATAGCTACAACGCATACCGTCTTTTAGCGACGAATACGATTACTGCCGGTGATTTTATCCGCGTCAATGATCGTACCGATGCGCCTACTGTGGCTGAGATGGGTGATATTCGTGTTGCTAGCTTTAACGTATTGAACTTCTTTAATGACGCTGTTGGCGGCGATGCTAACCCATCAAACAGCAACCGCGGTGCATTAACCGAAGATGAAATGGTATTACAACGTACTAAAATTGTGAATGCGTTGGTGGCCATGAATGCTGATGTTGTTGGCTTAATGGAAATTGCTAACAATGGCTTTGGTGAGTTAAGTGCTTTACAAAACTTGGTTGACGCACTTAATGCTGAATTAACCGATGATCAAGCATATCGCTTTGTTGAAATTACAGATGCAGATAAGTATGAAGGTAAATACATAGGCACTGATGCCATTACTGTAGGCATGTTATATCGTCCAGCACGTATCACTCTAAACGGTGCTGCATCTGTTATTGCTACACCAGAGCAGCATGCTGCTGAAGCTGCAACCACTCGCGAGAAAGATGGCGTGGTTGAATCAAGCCCTAGTTATGACAAGTTCCAACGTCACAGCTTAGTGCAAAGCTTTAGCATTAATGATGAAAAACTAACCATCGTTGTTAATCACCTGAAATCGAAAGGTTCAGGTTGTATTGAAGACTGGGCTGAATTTAATGAAGATGCTGAGCCGACAGATTTACAAGGTAAGTGTAACGCGTTCCGCGTATCAGCGGCCAAAGTATTAGGTGAGTCAATAAAAGATGTTGACGGTGATGTACTGGTTATAGGTGACTTAAATGCTTATGGCAAAGAAGATCCAGTTGCAGTATTAACTGATTATGACGCATCAAATACTGATCATGTTATCCGCACCGCATCTTGGACTACCTTAAACGGTAAAGTGTACGAGCGCGAAGGTAGTGTAATTGATAAAGGGTATGGCTTAATTAACTTAAATACTCAAGCACACGGCGCGTCAACTTACTCATATAGCTATAGCGGCGAGTTAGGTAACTTAGACCATGCTTTAGGTAATGCAAGTTTAGCAGCTAAGTTAGTGGATATTGACGATTGGCACATCAACTCTGTTGAGTCTAACTTATTTGAATATGGCAGCAAGTACACAGGTGATCTAATTAAGTCAGAGGGGCCATTCTCTGCTTCTGATCATGATCCTGTGATCATTGCATTAAGCTATCCTGCACCGGTCGTGACTCCTTTACCGGATCCAGTTGAGCCAGTAAAAAACAGTGATGGTGGTAGTTTAGGTTACTTCGCGTTGATGTTATTAGGTGCGTTAGGTTTACGCCGTCGTAGCTAGTTATCGCGTGATTTAATGATACAAAATCAAAAAGGCGCCCTAGGCGCCTTTTAAACATATTGTTGGTTGCAGTTAAATTTCCATTATTCCGTCCATTTCAACCAATGACCCTTTTGGCAACTCTTTGACGCCAATAGCGGCACGAGCTGGATAAGGTTGTTGAAAGTAACGACTCATTATTTCGTTTACAGTTGCAAAATGAGATAAATCGGTTAAGAAGATATTCAACTTAACGATGTCACTCATTTTTCCGCCCGCGGCCTCACACACCGCAGTTAAATTTTCAAATACTTGCACGACTTGCGCAGAAAACTCATCGCTTACCATGGTCATGGTTTTTGGGTCTAACGGAATCTGACCTGAAAGATAAACGGTACTGCCGACTTTAACTGCTTGAGAATAAGTACCAATAGCCTGTGGCGCTTTATCTGTTGCGATGATAATTTTTTCAGCCATGTTGTGTTCTCTTTATTGTGTTGATTGGTAAAAATTACTAGTTAATATATCTACTTAGCGCTGTTTGAGCAAGCCACCTTAAACAGTTTAAATACAATGACTAACATCAGACCTAAATTGATATACATGAGCTTATTGTTAACTCATTATCATCAAGTATTACTTACTTTAATAAAACCAGTCATTTGTCGCTATATATAAAATAGACAATCCATTTTATGATACACAATTTATATATCAAGGATGACTAGCATGACATGGAAGAATAGCGGTACAAATAAAAATGCATTACAACCGAGTTCCCCTCATAGTTTAATGGGTTTAGACCATCAAACAGCATTAGAGCGTGGACGACGGCTACCGGTTGACTTTAATTACCAATAAGTTGAATTTGCCTATCAAGCATTTGTCATGCTGCAAAGCCTTAATGATTATGACCGATAGCAGGTGATTAAAGAGATTCAATTTATTAGCCTGCACCCAACAGCAGCCTCGTCAGTAAAACAAAGCCGCAATCCATTTAGGCATATGCGCTGTACCAATATTCCCTTCCGTAATTATCATTATTTTATTGACTACAAAATAGCCGATAACGGCCAAGTGCAAGTCACCGATATATTATTTGTTCAACAATTATATGGTAAGAAAGATTGCCATACAGATGAGCGCACCATGTTATATCGAGTAGAAAGAATTGGCTCAGGAGCGAAATACGATGGGGTAAAAACGGAAGATGAAATTATAAAACTAGCTACCGAATGGGGGGACGCAAAGCCTACTACTCAAGTGAATACTGGCCATGCAGCAGTTAATGGTATGTTAAATGAATTTACTAAAGCGCAGTGGCTTATGGGTACCCATTTAGATACAGCCTATCAAAATGATGCAATTAAATCTTATACTCTATTTCATAATCCCAGTGATAAAGCTGTGCGGGATCTCATTGAATGCACTTTTGATAAAAGTCAGAGTAATACTTCTCACAACGCCCAGCATTTGGCGGCAGTGCTGAAACAAAATCAGCAATTGGGTAAAAAGGTTAAATGGGTCGCCCACAGCCAAGGGGCGATTATATTTTTATCTGCGTTGCAATATTATCGAGTTAACTACCAAGGATCGTTAACGGGTCAAGAGCTAGCTATTCATGGTAGTGGTGCTAATGTGGCAGAGTTACAACAAGCCGCTAAATTAGTTGGGTTAAAAACTCATGAACCACGAAATAATCCGTTTGATGTGGTGCCCAATATTGCCGGTCAAAATGATCTGTCAAAAAGTAGTTTTGCGCGGTCGTTAAAATTTGCCAGAGCATTGCTAGGCTCGCCAGGTGTAAGTCCGCATACCTTGCCATTTTTAGGGGTAAAAACCTATCACCAGCAGCTAGTGATGCTAGGTGATGATAAGCGAGCTGCATATGTTAAAAAATATATCAATCAAGCAGAACAAATGAATCAACTATTATGAAGAAATTACTCATAGCGTTATGGCGAGGTTTTGTTGGCGGTGCAGACTTTACTCAGCTAGTCACTGAGCGGTTTATTTTAGAAGATAAGCTGTTGAAAGTAACTATCCCTATCAGTAACATAGTTGCTCGACAGTTACCTAAAGAGGTTAATTATCCATATAGAAATAGGCATTGGTTTAATACGAAGCAAGAGATTCACACCCATGAAACTTATGTGCATATCTATTCTCGAGTTTGGATGTATTTACCCATTATTGGTATTCTGCCCAGCAGTGAGTATGGCATGTTAAGCAGTGTATTTAGAATAAAAAAAAACCCTGAAGGGATAAATGCTCTAGATAAGCAAGCGCTTGGCGCATCGCTCAATAGAGAATATGATGAATATTATAATCACCCTGAGCCTGGTGAGAAAGCTAAAGGTAGTAATACTAGGATAAGGCAAGAAATGAGTAAACATAAAACTCTTTCAGATGAGGTAATGGCTATTCAATTAGAAGCAGCCATAAACAATGGTGGTTACCCAAAAATTCCCGATGCTACTACGGTAAAAATAAATGGTATTGAATGGGTATTTCATCAACTCGTAAAACCTCATTCACGCAGTCGCACCGACATGTATTGTTTAGGTTTAGATGAAAGACATTATTTAGTGGTACGTTTTAATCATCAAGTTGATCGTTCTGACAAGCATAAAAAGTGGCGTAAGGCGGCCAATCAAACCCAACAACGAGTGATGGAGAGGGTGTCATTAACTGATTATGTGGATGAGCCGCCGCAAAACTTATTGGAAAGTAACGTTTAAATTTTGATGTGGATATTCCTGAGATGCCAATTTTGCACATCTCATATCATTTCTATCTATTGCGTGAGGTACGTAGCACTTCAGGTAAAACACGTATTCTGCGCATAACGTTTGCAAGATGAACACGATCTTTAACTGAAATACGTAAATTAATCAAATACACACGGCCATCACGTTCTTCGGTACTGAGGTTATGAATATTGGAACCTGCAGAGGCAATAATCGACGTAATTTTCGCGAGAGCACCTTGATGATTTACAATTTCAACACGAAGATTGGCTTGGTATTCAGCACCTTCTACGTTGTCCCAGTGCACTGAAATGTACTTGTCTGGTTCACCTTGATAACCACGAATATTGGCACAGCTTTCCATGTGGACGACTAAACCTTTGCCAGGACTCACGTGGGCTATTACCGCATCTCCAGGGATAGGACGACAACAATTAGCATAGGTAACCAGCATACCTTCAGCACCACGAATTGGCATTTGTGATGTTTCTTTATTATGGTCGTGCGGCGCGAGCTGCTGACCTAATAAGCGCTGAGCTATCACAATACTCATAGCATTACCTAAGCCAATATCGGCAAGTAATGCGTCGAGTGAATTATGTTTGGTTTCTTTAATCACTTTTTCGAGTAGATCTGCTGGAATTGTCTCAAGCTTGGTATCGCCTAAGGCATGATTTAATAAACGCTTACCTAGTGCAATAGCGTTATCACCTTTAAGGCTTTTCAATACCTGACGAATTTTACCTCGAGCTTTACCGGTGACCACAAAGTTTAACCACGCTGCATTAGGCCTAGCGCCTTTGGCAGTAATAATTTCAACCGTTTGCCCCGATATCAGTGGCTGGCTGAGAGGATAAGCTTTTCGATTAACTCTTGCTCCAACACAGGTATTGCCTACATCGGTATGCACTTCGTAGGCAAAGTCGACCGCGGTGGCATTGACAGGCAATTCTAAAATACGGCCTTCTGGGGTAAACACATAAATTTCTTCAGGAAAAAGCTCTGTTTTAACATTTTCGACAAATTCAAATGAACTGCTGGCGCTTTGCTGTAATTCTAACAAGCTTTGCATCCATTTATGAGCCCGCACTTGAGTGGTATTTTGCTGACCGGCGTCGGTATTATTTTTATACATCCAATGTGCGGCGACACCTTTGTCTGCCATTTGGTCCATTTCTTCAGTACGAATTTGTACTTCAACAGGAACCGCATGAGGCCCAAATAATGACGTGTGCAGTGATTGATAGCCATTGGCTTTTGGAATAGCGATATAATCTTTAAATCGTCCAGGACGCGGCTTATATAGTCCGTGCATAGCACCTAAAACACGATAACAGGTATCGATAGAGTCAACGACGACACGAAATGCATAGATATCCATGACCTCTTGAAATTGCAGCTCTTTGCTGCGCATTTTTCGATAAATCGAGTAGAGATTCTTTTCACGGCCTTTAACTTTTGTCGGTATTCCTGCTTCTTCAAGGCGTGTTTCGATGGCAACTTCGATGCTATTGATGAGTTCTTTACGGTTGCCTCGCGCCGCTTTTACGACGTCGCGGATCACCCTGTGTCGCATAGGATAATAAGCTTGAAAACCTAAGTCTTCAAGTTCGATTTTGATATTATGAATACCTAATCGGTTGGCAATTGGGGCGTAGATTTCTAAGGTTTCGCGAGCAATACGACGGCGTTTATCAGGGCGAAGTGAGCCCAGTGTGCGCATATTGTGAGTTCGGTCCGCCAATTTGATCAGGATAACTCGAATATCTTGAGTCATTGCCATCATCATTTTACGGAAATTTTCCGCTTGTGCTTCTTTTCTGTCACGAAACTTGATTTTATCAAGTTTTGAAACACCTTCCACCAGTTCTGCAACCGCCACACCAAATAACTCTGTGAGTTCTTCTTTGGTAACGGGTGTATCTTCGATGGTGTCATGAAGCAAGGCAGCCATGAGCGACTCGTGATCGAGACGCATGTCTGCCAAGATGCGGCTAACCGCAACAGGATGGGTAATGTAAGGCTCGCCACTTGTGCGCATTTGCCCTTCGTGGGCATCACGCGCAACCAAATAGGCCTGCTTGAGTAACTCTACTTGATCCGGCTCTAGATAGCTGGATGCTGACTCTTTTAGACCTTCAAACAGATACAAGTGGCGCTACTCCTTATAAAACGCGGCCTTCTGCAATGGCTGCGACAGCGGCAATTTCAGCTGCTTCACGTTCACGGACAGTTTGGCGCTCATCAGCATCTAAAGTGTTTGAGGTGACTAAACCTAATTCGATTTCACGCAATGCGACAACCGTTGGTTTATCATTCATCTCATCAACCATAGGTTCTTTACCTTGGACAGCGATTTGGCGTGCACGACGCGCTGCAACCAGGATCATATCAAAACGGTTGCCGATTTTATTTACGGCGTCTTCTACAGTTACGCGAGCCATGTGTTGAAACTCCAGTGTTATCTATGGGGAAAAATGACGCAAAATTGTACACTATGACAATTAATCTGCCAAGAGATCAACAAGCATATCATTGTGGGTATGCTGCTGACTAGCACAGGTTAGTCTTTGACTGTGAATAATGACGTATAAATCGGCTAGTGCGTTATCAAAATCGTCATTTACTATCACAAATTCATATTGAGCGTAATGTGACATTTCAGAAACAGCCTGTGCCATGCGAGAGTCAATAACTTGTTGACTGTCTTGGCCTCGTCCGGTTAAACGGCGTTCGAGCTCAGCCTTTGATGGTGGTAAAATAAATACCCCAATCGCATTTGGCATCAGTTTTTTTACTTGCTCACCACCTTGCCAGTCGATATCAAGAAATACGTCGATACCGTTAGCTTGAGTTTGCTCTATTACCGTTTTTGAAGTGCCATAAAAATTACCAAACACTTCAGCCCATTCTATAAAAGCATTTTGGCTAATTAATGCTTTAAATTGTTCAACGGTAACGAAATGATAATGTTGGCCATCGACTTCACCAGGGCGAGGTTCACGGGTTGTATGTGACACTGAAACCTGTTTATCGCTGGGTTTATCTTTTAATAGTGCTGCTATAAGTGATGATTTACCTGCGCCACTAGGGGCTGACACAATAAAAAGATTTCCACGAGTGCTCATAAATAGGGTTTTTCATCCGATTATTCATTAAGAAAGCTTAATATTATACTCGTTAACTGTAAGGTTATGCTAGCGCAATCATAGCAATTGCTGATGTTCGTTATTGCAATTAGTTTAATAAGAGCGGGTCTAAGATTAATATCAGAGGCTTGAAAAAAGTGAATAAAAAGTAATGCAAAACCTAGGTTTGGTATGGCTTTATAGGATAAATTCTGTAGGCTTTGCGCTATTAACGGCAGTTATCGATTTTGATAATGAGAACAATCCATTAGTGTTGTAGTAACGGTATAGAGTCACCGACAAGTTCTGTGATGTAGCCAGCTGTTTTTTTTGATATTTTTGTAAATGAATAGGAATGATTGATGTCTGTAAAAACCCTACTATGCCGAGATGGTCGTGACACAGGCGTAAGGTTAATGGCAATTATATTAGCAGCATTTTTGCTGCTAACTGTCGCTGCTATTGTTTTTCCCGCAAGTATGATTAATTGGATTGTGACGCTAGCGGTCATGCCTATTGTTGGTTTGTCTGCGGTCCGTCGCTTAAATGACGCCAATAAATCGAAAAAATTGATGATGATCTGTGTCGTTCCAGTACTGATCTTTGGTGTGCTGACTTACTTTATGGCGCCCTTAGGTGCGCTAGGTGGTGTGTTTTTATTCGGCCTAGCATGTGGTGGCTACTTGGCATTTCTACCTGCTAAAAATACCATTAATTACCTGCAAGGATATAATGGGCCCAGTATGGTGCTAACCTCCTCTCCGGGCGCAGTATATAATCGACAAGAGCCGGTAATGAAAGGACAGGTTGCGCCTGTTCATGCTAAGGCAGAAAACCGATTTTTATCGACAGAAATGACCGATGATGAAGCGGTTCTTACCAGCTCTACTGATCCACATTCTGGCGCAAGCAATATACATCAATTAAATGATGATGCTCTACCACAGACTCGTTTCGTTCAAACTGATGCCCACATAGATCATGAATATGATGTTACTGATGAACAAATCATATCATTGTCAACAACGTCAGCTCGCAATAATCAGCCTCTTTATGTCGATCAAGATGCGCTGCAATCTGGGTCGATTACTGAGCTGGCTAAATCTTGGTTTAATATCGCAAAGCTACATCAGCAAAAGCTTATTTTAATCGGCAAAATCACTGCGGCTATTATTGCTGTCTGTTTGGTTGTTTATGTGATTTTTGCATTGGTTAATGTTTTTTCGAGTGACGAAACCGAACAAACGGAACATGCCGATGGTATGAGCCACCAACAACAAACTAGCACTCGACAGATGATAAAACTTCCAGACGGATTTTGGTTAGCGTTAGAAGGCAATATCCTGATTGTACGTTGGTTAGGTGATAGCGGCGATGTACAGAATGTGTGGCGTTTAGCTACCGCAATAGGTGATAAAACCTGTACCAATCTTGAATTTAATGATGGTAGTCGTTATCGGCCAATAACCGTTGATCTGCTAAAAGATGGTGCCAGCGAGGCTAGATTTACGCCATTAGATAAAGATGCCATTGTGAATCATGTCGCGCTTCGAGGCAGCTTTAAGCTATGCGGTTATGAATTTAACTTAAAGGGTAGCCAGGCAACGCTGATGCAAAACCCTCAATTTGAAATGATACTAAGCCAATAGCTATTTAGACAGACAACCAGAAAAGGAATTTTTTGCTTGTCTTCTGCTTTGATGAACATGAGTTTGGAGTGTTAGATTGGTTAATTTTATCCACACAAATGTGTTATCTCAGTTTGGATTTAGCCGCGATCAGAGTTCGCTTCATCCACTGGGTAATGGCCATATTAATCAGACCTTTTTGGTAACTGATAAATCTAAATCTATGGTATTGCAACGGATTAATACCCAAATATTTACCAATCCTAAGATTATTATTCAAAATGCCGTTACCATTAGCCAGCATTTATTGACTAAGCGTCAACAACAGCAATATCCATTGCAAGTGGTTAGCCCAATTGCCACAGTGTCAGGGGCACTTTATTTGGATTTAGGTGAACAAGGATTTTGGCGAGCCATAGATTACTTGCCCCATAGCGATACGATTGAAGTGGTTAATAGCGCCGAGCAAGCTATGCTGGCGGCCGAGGCTTTTGGTCATTTTGCCGCGGCATTGAGTGATTTAACCCCGGACGATATTATTGATGTAATCCCTAATTTTTTAAATTTGCCTCAACGTATTTTTCAATTACAAGATGCAAAAATTAATAATACTCAAAATCGATTAGTCCATTGTGAAAAATGGGTCGATTTGTGTTTGGCACAAAGCGACATATTGACCATGTTGGCACAATATGAAGCCGAGCTACCGATCAGAATTTGTCATAATGATACTAAAATCAATAATATGCTTTTTGATAAGCGTGATATGTCTAGTCTGGCAATTATTGATTTAGATACCTGTATGAAAGGGTATTTGATGTATGACTTTGGTGATATGGTTCGTGCCTTTTGTTCACCTGAAGCGGAAGATTCAACTCATTTAGCCAGTGTGCATGCTAGACCTGAGATTATTATTGCCGCGGCTAATGCTTATATTAAACCCCTTGTTGGTATTATTACTCCACTTGAAAAGCGCAGTTTGTGGCTAGGGACTAAAGTGATGCCATTAATGCTTGGTGTGCGATTTTTAACGGATTATTTAAATGGTGATGTTTACTTTGGGATTAAATATCAAAACCATAATCTTGATCGCGCCATCAATCAGTTAACTATTTATCAAAGCCTACAGCAGCAAGAAACAGCGTTAAGGCCATTATTTGATGCTTAGTCAATATCGATAATCCATTTTAGGGTATTGCCTATCGCTAGCCAATAAAAGGCAAGTAGTAGACTAAAAATCTACTTGATATCCGTTTATCACCCCCCAACTTATGGTTAGCGAGTAATTTAAACAAAATAAGGATTTAATTGATGTCAAATGTGCTCAATAAATATAAATGGATTTTATTTGATGCCGATGAAACACTATTTCATTTTGATGCTTTTGCTGGATTAAAATTAATGTTTTCGCGCTTTAATGTTGATTTTAATGCAGAAGATTTTTTAACTTATCAGCAGGTTAATAAACCATTATGGGTCGAATACCAAAATGGATTAATTAGCGCAGCGCATTTACAACAAACTCGGTTTACTCATTGGGCGACTAAATTATCTGTCACGCCACAACATTTAAACAGCCAATTTTTAACTGCGATGGCCGATATTTGTCTACCATTACCAGGTGCTCGCGAATTAGTAGACTCATTAACTGGCAAGGTAAACTTAGGTATCATTACTAATGGTTTTACCGAGCTACAAAATATTCGCTTGAGTCGTACTGGCTTTAAAAATGCGTTTAATCCAGTGGTTATCTCTGAACAACTGGGTAAAGCAAAACCTGATGTGGCTATTTTTAATCACGCTTTTAGCTTAATGGGAGAGCCTGAAAAGCATCAAGTACTGATGGTAGGTGATAACTTACATTCTGATATTTTAGGTGGCATCAATGCGGGTATCGACACCTGTTGGCTAAATCATCATGACGAACCAGTAAGCGATAATATATCTCCACGTTATCAGGTACGTAATTTAACCGAACTACATCAATTATTATTGACACCCAATACGCCTTTAGCAGGTTAGATGCTTTTAAGTTGGGATGATATGTTATAAAAAAGCCATTCAAGTGAATGGCTTTTTTTCGTTAAAACCTAGCAAATTTACTGAAATAAATCTTCAGCAACATTGTCGATAAAGATATCACCACTTTGTGGTATATCAGTGACATATTCTTTAGGTTCTGTACCTTCAGCAAAATATTCAAACTCTGTGGTGTGATCTGTCTTACGAGTCAATTTACCCGTAGCTAAATCAATACGTGCAGATACGATTCCTTTAGGTGGAATAACTGGTGCTTCAGGAGTACCTGAGAGTGCTTTATTCATATAGTCATTCCAACCAGGACCTGCTGTTTTCGCACCCGCTTCAGCACCGGAAATCTGCTCTGGATCGCCATTTGCCATCCAACTTGAGCGACCTAGCTGACGGCCGTGATCATCAAACCCAACCCAGAAGGTTGCAGTAAGTGTAGGATTAAAGCCACTGAACCAAGTATCACGAGATTCGTTGGTTGTTCCTGTTTTTCCGGCAATATCATGACGTCTAATTAATTTAGATGCTCGCCATGCCGTACCATTCCAACCCGTGCCTTTGCTCCAGTCACCGCCACCCCAAATCACACTTTTTAATGCTTCAGTAATCAAAAATGCAGTTTGTTCAGAAATAACTCGTTTTGCAAAATGGGCCTTTGGATTAGTACAAATGTTCTCTTCGGCGGTAATTGAATCTATTGTCGTTTCTTGGTCTGATGTATCTGCGGATGACAACACAGCTTGCTGAGAAAATTCTTCAGCCATTGCTGCAAATGGATCATCAATAACAGCGGTTTCTTCAATAGAAGGCGCTGGCTTACTGCACGCTATTGAAGGAATTGTTTGTTCAATCATATTGTCGTATGAGTCTGTCACGTGATCGATAAAGTAAGGTTCTACTAAATAGCCACCATTAGCAAAACTGTTAAATGCCGTGGCAACTTGCAGGGGGGTGACCGACGGTGAACCTAAGGCTAACGATTCATTTCGTGGTAGATCGTTGGGATCAAAACCAAACTGGATGAGTTTTTTAATAGTGTCGTCTAAACCGGTATATCGCATCGCTCTAACAGACATAACGTTAATAGACTGCGCTAAACCGACACGTAAGCGAGTAGGCCCACCGTAAATATCTGGTGAGTTCTTTGGACGCCATGCAGTGCCTTGACGGGTATCGGGTTTGTTGATGGGTGCGTTATTAATAAGCGTAGCTAAGGTGTAATCCTTTTCTAATGCAGCAGCATAAATAAAAGGCTTAATATTGGAACCTAATTGGCGCTTAGCCTGAGTGACTCGGTTGAACTGGCTTTGACTAAAACTAAATCCACCGACGAGAGTTTTAATGGCACCGTCATGGGGTTCAAGCGACACAGTTGCACTCGAAACTAGAGGGATTTGTGATAATTGCCAATGTTTACCGTTATGGCGGATCCACACTTGTTGACCAGCGGTCAATATGTCACTTGCTTGCTTCGGAGGTAAGCTTTGGCGTTTGTCGCTAATAAACTTACGCGCCCATTTTAAGCCTTTCCATTCAAGTGTAATCAACTTGCCTTCATCATCAATAACCTGTGCTTGTTGGTCTTTAACACTTATTACAGCAGCAGGCATGATGCCCTGCATCGAAGACGTGCGTTTTAGAATAGTGACCGTCTCCTCATTATTTAGCGGAGTATCTGTCCATAATTCAGTAACAGGGCCACGGTAGCCATGGCGTTGATCGTAAGCAAAAACGTTATCTCGTAATGATTCCTGAGCCATCAATTGGAGATCGGATGATATCGTGGTGTAGACATTGTAACCATTAGTATAGGCTGCTTCTTCACCGTATTTCTGGATCATATAATCGCGTGCCATTTCCGAAACATACGGAGCATACAAATCGATTTCAGCACCATGATATTTTGCCGTAGAAATGCTATTAATCGCTTCTTGGTATTCTGCTTGAGTAATATTACGTTTCTCGAGCATACGACTTAACACCCAGTTACGACGCGATATGGCTCGTTCTGGATTTCTAATAGGGTTAGCTGCAGATGGAGCTTGCGGTAGGCCTGCAATCATTGCCATCTCAGGCAAGGTAAGTTGGCTAAGCTCTTTACCATAATAAACCTGAGCTGCCGCACCAACGCCATAGGCGCGGTTACCGAGAAATGAACGATTTAAGTAAAGAGCTAAAATTTCTTTCTTAGACAATGCCTTTTCAATCTTTAGTGCGAGGAAGATTTCTTTAACTTTACGAATATATGTTTTTTCATTAGATAGGAAGAATCCACGAGCAACCTGTTGGGTAATAGTACTAGCGCCTTGACTTTTCTTACCTGTGGTCACCAAAATAAGTGCCGCACGGATAATACCAATAGGATCAATACCATTGTGCTCAAAAAAGCGTGCGTCTTCTGTATCGAGCACGGCATTAATCAACTGAGCAGGCACCTCATCGTACTCGACAGGTATACGGCGTTTCTCACCAAACTGAGAAATAAGTTTGCCATCGCGGCTATAAATACGCAGCGGAGTTTGTAATTGTACCGTCTTTAGCGAATTAACATCGGGTAAGTCAGGCAATACATAAAAGTAAGCGGCCGCGATAGCAGCAACGCCAAGTAGTGATAGGCTAAAAAATGCGATTAATAAACGTTTAAACCACTTCACTCGATAATTCCAGAAAAATTACAAATAGTATCGTTAGTATATAAGCGGGAGAGTTTTTGGTGAAGTAAAACATGAAATAACTAAATAGTATTTGTAAAATGTTGAAACATTTTGTACAAATACTTATAACGAGTTGATTATGTGCTAATCTCTTACAAAATAATAATAGAATTATGATGACGGACTATGATTTCTAAATTATGGAAGCGTCAGGCACCTCAAATGGTTGGGATTGATATTGGATCCCACGAAATAAAAGCCATATTGTTGAGCAAGACTGCGGATGGATACAAAATTCAAAATCATGCTGCTGTCCCTGTTAGAAAAGGGGCTGTAGTCGATCATGATATTCGTGATTCTGAAGCTGTACTAGAATCATTAAGACAGATAAGAAGAGGTTTGCCTAAATCTCTCAAATTTGCAGCAGTTGCTGTTTCTGGTTCTGCTGTAATGACTAAAGTTATCTATATGGATGCTGCGCTGAATGAAGAGGAAATGGAAGCTCAAATTGAAATTGAGGCTGATAATCTTATTCCTTATTCATTAGATGAAGTCAGTATTGATTTTGAAAGACTTAGTCCTAATATTACCGATCCAACTAAAGTAAATGTTTTACTGAGCGCATGCCGCACAGAAAACATTGATTCGCGCGTGGACGCGCTCGATGCTATTGAACTGGATGTAAAAGTAGTTGATGTAGAAGCTTATGCTTTAGGGCGCTCAGCAGAATTAATTTATGGCCAGTTACCCGATGGCGCTAAAAGCAAATCAATCGCCATGGTTGATATTGGCGCCAATATGACCACATTCTCAGTGGTTGAAAATGGTGATACCACGTTTATACGTGAGCAAGCATTTGGTGGAGAATTATTTACTCAATCAATTGTGTCATTTTATGGGATGCCCCATGATGAGGCGGAACGGGCTAAAGTTTCAGGCCAGCTACCTCGTAATTATATGTTCGAAGTATTGTCACCGTTTCAGACGCAATTATTACAGCAAATTAAACGAACCTTACAGATATATTGTACTGCCAGCGGACGTGAGAAGGTTGACTATATCGTGTTGTGTGGTGGTACCGCTAAGTTAGAGGGAATGGTTGAACTGCTCTCTAACGAGCTAGGTACTCATACCATTCTTGCTGACCCTTTCCAAGGTTGTTTGCATGCAGATGATGTTATGAAAAGTCAGCTTCAACCTAATATGAGTAAATATATGGTGGCATGCGGTCTTGCGCTAAGGAGTTATGCTCAATGGCGAACATAAACTTATTACCTTGGCGTGAAGAAGCGAGAGAGAAGCAAAAACGCGATTTTATCGGGATTTTAGCGTTAGTTTTTTTGGTGACTTCATTAGTTGTATATTTATTTCTAGGTTTTCTAGACGTGGTCACTGATGATCAACGCCAACGAAATGCATATCTTGAATCTGAAATTAGCTTGCTTGATACCCAAATTGCAGAAATTAGAAAAATTACCGAACGTAAAAAAGATATTGAACGTCGAACCGAAATAATTCTCAACTTACAACAGTCACGTAATTTACCGACTCACGTTTTAGATGAATTAGTCAGAATAGTGCCGCCTGGAATTTATCTCTCAAGTATAGAGAAAAAAGGTAGTGTGTTATTGATAGAAGGACGTAGTGAATCAAATAATAACGTCGCTAATATGATGAGAAAGGTGAAAACATCAACCTATCTTAACGATCCGAGTATGCAATCGATTGTGACCCAAAATGAAGAATTAAGGCAATTACAGCGTTTTAAATTACGCGTCACTATTCGTGATGAGTCTCAAACTACGAATGTTGATGCGAACCAAGGAGCGAGAAAATGAATCTCGACCTAGATCAATTTAACGATATCGATTTTGAAAATATTGGTGGTTGGCCCAAACTGGTAAAAATTGTATTTGCCGGTTTTTTATCCTTATGTGTTATTGGTGCCAGTTATTATTTATTTATTTCAGATTCGATTGATGTGATGGAAGCTGAACAGCAGAAAGAAATTCAATTACGTGAAGATTTTGAAAATAAATATCGTTTAGCCGCTAATCTTAAACTGTATCGTGAACAGTTAGACGTGATGGAAGTACAGTTTGCCGAATTACTTAAAATGCTGCCTTCTGAAAATGAAATGCCAGGTTTATTAGATGATTTGACGTTTGTTGCAACTGACGCTGGTCTGCGAATTAACAGTCTTGATTGGGATGATGAAATCGAACGTGATTTTTATATTGAATTTCCAATAAAGATGTCGGTAGACGGTGATTACCATAAAATCGGTGACATGGTCAGTGGTGTGGCAAAGTTACCTCGAATAGTCAGTCTGCATGACTTTGTTATAAAGCAGAACGATAGCGGTGGATTATCGATGGATATTCTCGCTAAAACGTATCGTTTTAAAGAAGGTGCAGAATTAACGCAACAGGCCAATAAGGGGCAAAAATAATGAAATTTTTGCTCTTATTGTTATCAATGGTGCTTTTATTGAGCGGTTGTATTGGCGAACGTAGTGATTTAGAGCTATTTGTTACTACTACAAAGGCGCAACACGTTGCTCGTATACCACCATTAAAGCAAACGCCTAAGTTTGAACATTTTGAGTATCAAGCTGAATTAATGCGTAGTCCGTTTGTTCCACCGTCGAGGGAATTGACTGAAGAGGTGATTGATACATCTAAAGATTGTTTACAACCAGACTTGAAACGTCGCAAAGGTCGTTTAGAGACCTACGCACTAGACAATTTAAGAATGCGTGGAACATTGAGTGAAGAGAGTACTATTTGGGCTTTAGTCGAATCTAGTGATGCCAATGTTTATCGCATGGGTGTAGGTGAGTATTTAGGGCTTTATCATGGCCGAATTGCTAAAGTAACGCCGCAATTTATCGAAATCATAGAATTAATCCCTGATGGTTCAGGTTGCTGGGCAGAAAGATCCAGCAATTTAGAATTATCAGGAAAATAACGTGCGAAGGACGAGGGAATAATGGAATCTTCTGCCGCGATAAAAAAAGTAATAACAAAGTTATTATTTTTTAGAGCGTTTCTAGGCGCAGTATTATTAATGGGCTTACTACCCAGTGCGATAGCTGCTAATCGTCTTATGGACGTCAAATATCATGCAATGGTTGATCATCAATTAGAATTAGAGTTAATTTTTGAATCATCAATAATGTCACCGTCTGTTGATTTATCGGCAGACCCAGCAGAAATTATGTTGAATTTCTCTGACACTATTTCTAATTTAAATAAAAACAAAATCCCAGTAAACACTGTAGGCGTAAAAGAGTTAACTGCCCAGCAGCAAGGTGGTGACTTACAAATCATCGTTGCAATGAATAAAGTTAAGCCTTATCAAGGGAAAATAGTTGGTAATAGTTATCGATTAACCATTAATGATGATGTGTCAGGTCCAGTAGAAGCCAACAATCCATTTGTTAATAGTATTAGCGGTATTGATTTTCGTCGCAATAAAACCGGTGGTGGGGAAATCTTATTTAATCTTAGTAATCGCTCTGTAGCAGCCAATGTTGAGCAAGTCGGTTCAAAGCTTGAAATAAAACTTTATAACACCGACATTGGTAACGATTTACTTTATGTTATGGATGTACAAGACTTTGCTACACCAGTGAATAGTTTTGAAACATTTAAAGATGATTTGACAGCCCGTATTTTGGTCGATGTTGACGGTAACTATGACTATAACTATCGTCAAGACGGTAATGTATTTAAAGTTAGCGTGGATAAAGTTGAGCGAGTCTCTGTTGCCAAGGAGGCTAAAAAATATAATGGTCGTTCATTATCACTAAACTTCCAAAATATTTCAGTTCGTACTGTGTTGCAAATTATTGCCGATTACAACAACTTCAACCTCGTTACCAGTGATACGGTTGAAGGTGAGATTACCCTACGTTTAGATGATGTACCTTGGGATCAAGCATTAGATCTTATTTTACAAACCAAAGGCCTGGATAAGCGTATTGAAGGTAATATTTTAATGGTGGCACCAAGTGAAGAACTAGCCATTCGTGAAAGTAATGACCTGAAAAATCGACAAGAAGTGAAAGAGTTAGCGCCGCTATATTCTGAATACTTACAAATAAACTATGCCAAAGCCGTTGATATAGCCGAGTTACTTAAAACTGCTGATTCAACGTTATTATCCTCCCGAGGCAGCGTTGCAGTTGATGAGCGTACAAACACGCTATTGGTAAAAGACACTACTGAGATTTTAGAAAACGTACATCGTTTAATTGAGGTGTTAGATATCCCTATTAAGCAAGTGTTGATTGAAGCGCGTATGGTGACAGTTAAAGATGATGTCAGTGAAGATCTTGGTGTTCGCTGGGGTATAACCGATCAGCAGGGCTCTAAAGGCACATCTGGTACTATTGGAGGGGCAACTAGTATTGCTAACGGCATCATTCCAAGCATTGACGATCGCTTGAATGTGAATCTACCCGCAGCTGCCAGCTCTGCAACCAGTATCGCGTTTCATGTGGCCAGATTGGCAGATGGCACCGTTCTCGATTTGGAGTTAAGTGCATTAGAGCAAGAGAATAAGGGTGAAATTATCGCGAGCCCTCGTATTACGACATCTAACCAGAAGTCGGCGTACATTGAGCAAGGTGTTGAAATCCCTTACGTGGAGTCAGCATCAAGCGGTGCTACAACAGTAACCTTTAAGAAAGCCGTGTTATCGTTACGTGTTACTCCGCAAATTACTCCGGATGACCGGGTGATCCTTGACCTTGAAATTACACAAGACTCTCAAGGAACCACTGTTGCAACTGCAACTGGTGAAGCAGTTGCTATTGATACTCAGCGTATTGGTACTCAAGTGCTGGTTGATAATGGCGAGACTATTGTTCTTGGTGGTAT
Organism: Shewanella livingstonensis; assembly: GCF_003855395.1. Taxonomy (NCBI): domain Bacteria; kingdom Pseudomonadati; phylum Pseudomonadota; class Gammaproteobacteria; order Alteromonadales; family Shewanellaceae; genus Shewanella; species Shewanella livingstonensis. Next base: position 747,357 of record NZ_CP034015.1, read on the forward strand.
TTACCAACAGAACTTAATTAGCCGTGTAAGCAAAGTACCGGTGTTGGGTGATATTCCGTTAGTGGGCTTCTTATTTAGAAACTCAACGGATACCAATGAGCGTCAAGAGCTGTTAATTTTTGTTACGCCTAAAATTGTTGCTGATAAACGTTAATTTTATTGCATCATAGCAACCATAAAAAGCCAGCTATTCAATCGCTGGCTTTTTTTATGAATGCGGTTTATGAGTAAATAGTAACCAATCGCATTAAATGCATTATCAATAAACGTGACTCTATTTTATAAAACTGCTGTTTTAGGTGATAATAATGATAACTTTATGGCAGTTTATCGCTAATGACATTAATTAGATTTAATAGAGTTGCTCTGGTCATAGTCTGTTTGTTAACAAACACTTAATCGCAAAAATTATATTTATTTTGGCTTTTTTAACATCAATGACATAATAAAATCATTATAAATAGCTGTGATGACTTGCAAGCGGTAGCCCTTAACTGAGATAATCCTCCGTCAAGTCTCATTAGAGCAAGGTTAAATTATAGGTCGGCTTGAGTTTAAGTCGGTAAGGCATTCTTTCATATAAGATTCAGACGTATACGAAATGGCTGAAAAACGCAATATTTTTCTGGTAGGCCCTATGGGCGCAGGTAAAAGCACAATTGGTCGCCATCTGGCGCAAATGCTGCATTTAGATTTCCACGATTCAGATCACGAGATTGAACAACGTACTGGTGCAGATATTGCCTGGGTGTTTGATGTCGAAGGTGAGGAGGGCTTCCGTAGACGTGAAGAACAAGTCATTGGTGATCTTTCAGAAAGGCAAGGTATCGTTCTCGCGACAGGTGGTGGTTCTGTTCAGAGTAAAGATATCCGCAATTATCTTTCTGCTCGAGGTATAGTGGTTTACTTAGAAACAACAATCGACAAACAAGTTGCGCGTACTCAGCGCGATAAACGTCGTCCGTTGTTACAAGTAGATGATCCACGTGAAGTGCTTGAAAGTTTAGCGGAGATCCGTAATCCTTTATATGAGGAAATTGCGGATGTTATCGTTAAGACTGATGAGCAAAGCGCGAAGATCGTCGCAAACCAAATTATCGAGCAACTTGGCTTTTAGGTAATAACATGCAGCAGATTCAGGTTCAATTAGGTGATAGAAGTTACCCCATTTATATTGGCCAGAATTTGATGAATGATAGCGAGTTATTTGCTCGCTACCTAACAAACAAAAAAGCCTTAATTGTTTCAAATGACACCATTGCTCCGTTGTATCTTCAACAGATACAACAAGCGATGAGCGCTTGCGCGCGCATTGAAACCGTTATTTTGCCGGATGGCGAAAAATTTAAAGACTTACAACATCTAGATTATATTTTTACAGGATTACTTGAGCATAATTTTGCTCGAGATTCAGTATTAGTAGCGCTAGGTGGTGGTGTTGTTGGTGATATGACTGGTTTCGCGGCAGCGTGTTATCAGCGTGGAATTGATTTTATTCAAGTACCAACGACATTACTGTCCCAAGTTGATTCTTCTGTTGGTGGTAAAACGGCAGTCAATCATCCACTTGGGAAAAATATGATTGGTGCATTCTATCAACCTAAGTCAGTGATTATCGATACGCTTTGCTTACAGACATTACCCGCAAACGAGTTTGCAGCAGGTATGGCTGAGGTGATTAAGTACGGTATTATTTGGGATGTAGAATTTTTCCAATGGCTTGAGGCTAATGTTGATGCATTAAAGTCGCTTCAGATAGATGCGTTAAACTATGCCATTGCAAAATGTTGCCAGATTAAAGCTGATGTTGTCGCACAAGATGAAACTGAACAAGGTGTAAGAGCGTTATTAAACCTTGGGCATACTTTTGGGCATGCTATCGAAGCTGAAATGGGCTACGGTGTTTGGTTACATGGTGAAGCTGTTGCTGCTGGTACCGTTCTTGCGGCTCAAACAGCATATAAGCTAAATCTATTAGATGAGCAAAGTGTCGAGCGTATTTGCCGATTGATGCAAGCGTTTGATTTACCTATAACGGCTCCAGAGTCGATGGGGTTTGAACATTTTATTAAGCATATGCGCCGCGATAAAAAAGTGTTAGGTGGTAAAATTCGCTTAGTATTACCTACAAAAATAGGCAAAGCTGATGTCTTTAGTGATGTGAGTGAAGACTTATTGAAACAGGTTATAAACTGCGAATAAATTATGCTACGTGTAACGATGCTACATATAAATGATAGTGTGGTGAATCATTGACGACTCCAGGGCTATTGTTACTCCCCACTCAAGAATCGCTGATTCAGCGTTTACAGCATATTGCTAGTTATAGCGAGCAGTTGTTGGTTATTTGTGGTGATAACGGTTCAGGTAAGTCTACACTGACAGCCGCTTTAGCAAGTGAGTTAGACGACTATAATTCAGCGTTAATTATTTGTCCTCAACATGCCGATAGTGCTGAAATTCGTCGAAAAATTCTAGTCCAACTAATTTCTGCACCCATTTTTGATGATGAACGTCCTTTAATGGACACCGTTCTTAGAATTCAATCCAGTTTAAAAAAGCCATTGCACATCATTATTGATGATGCTGATTTATTGCCTAAAGATATTTGGGCAGAATGCATCTTACTGAGTCAAATTCATTGTGCTGGTAAACCTGTGGCTGTCACTGTAACCGTTACTCCTCGATTTTGGCATACTTTAGTGGCTGACTTAACTGATGACACTCGAGCTAGATTACTCCCTGTTACGATTGAACCCTTATCGGTACCCGAGCGCGATGGTCTTTATCAGAGCTTATTACTTCGGAGTCAGCAAACACCGTTTATTCCGCGTGAGATTATCCATAAGCAATTAGAGAAACAACAGGGTACACCGGCTGAAGTGGTTAAACTATTAGCGTTGGCATTAGAAGCGCCACAAACTGAAAGGACATCTTGGTCACTGTCGGTTAAAGTGTTAATTGTTTCTGTCGCCATATTGGCAAGTGTGGCACTGTGGTGGGGGATTAGTAGCCAATTGCCGCCGCCTATTTCAACCATATCTTCCCCAACATTAACCGCCGAGCAGTCCACTGTACGTGCTAAAGCAAAACAATATATTATCGATTATGCAAATAATACGTTGGCGACTTACTTTGCTCGAAGGCAGTTGGTATTAACTAAATCGAGTGCTAATAAACAAGCAAACTTACTCATTGAGCAGCAAATAGCTATCGACAGTTCACTTGTTGAACTTGAGGCTACTGAAGTTATCGAGAACATGTCTGCCGATAATCATATTGATGTGGTGGTTAACTCATCATTAAAAGGATTATCTTTTCAAGGTAACTTACCTAAAGCACAAGTTAAAATGGTCAATAAGCCGAATGATATTGTTGAGCGTGATAATACCCCTAACCAAAAGGTGAAAGGGTTTACGCTGCAACTCGCTAGTGTGAATGACAAAGACTCACTTACGCCTATTTTAGTTAAACTAGTACAAGAGCCACAAGTTTATATTATGAGCTATAAGCAACGCTACGTTATATTGCTGGGTGATTTTGAAACGGCTTCTACAGCTAGCTCAAAAGCTAAAAGTCTCCAGAAAGAATATGGATTAGCGGCCCCTTGGGTTAGAAAATGGGCAGACTTAAGTGATTATAAGCGACAAGATTAACTCCTTCATATTCTATTGCTCCCGAGTCAATAATATGAAAAACCAATATAATTAATCGATTTTAGCCGATGATAATTATCGCTAAACAGAGTACAATCATCAGCTTTAATTTTGCTGGCATAATTCCTATTCATGATAAAAAAGCATAGAGCCTTTCTAAAGTGGGCAGGCGGTAAATATAAGCTCGTTGATGAGCTAGCAAAACACCTTCCAACTGGAAATAGATTAATTGAGCCTTTTGTAGGGGCGGGGTCTGTATTTCTTAATACTCAGTTTGATGATTATTTGTTGTGTGATATTAACCAAGATTTAATCAATCTGTACCAAATTGTTCAGCAACAGCCTGATGTATACATTCAAGCGGCAAAAGCAATGTTTGTTGATGAGATGAATGACAAAGATGCTTACTACCGTATTCGTGCTGAATTTAATCTCTGTAGTGATCCCTTTATTCGTTCGGTATATTTTCTGTACATGAATCGACACGGCTTTAATGGGTTATGTCGATATAATCGCAAAGGTGGTTTTAATGTCCCGTTTGGTTCGTACAAAAAACCGTACTTTCCAGAAGCTGAAATTCGTTATTTCTCATTAAAAGCAAAACAAGCGACCTTTAAATGTATTAGTTACGAGCAAGCCTTTGATATGGCTAACAGCGGTGATGTTATCTATTGTGATCCACCTTATGCGCCATTATCAACAACAGCCAGTTTTACTACTTATGCAGGTCCTGGGTTTAGCTTAGATGATCAAGCTTTGCTAGCCCGTCACTCACGGTTGATTGCCCACGAGCGAAATATTCCGGTATTGATCAGTAATCATGATATTCCGTTAACGCGAGAGCTATATCGTGGTGCGTCTTGTTCAACGATTTCGGTGCAACGCAATATTAGCCCTAAAGGAGGTTCACGTAATAAAGTGGACGAAATTATGGCCTTATATGATCATCATTATCGAGAAGAAGAGTAGTCATACTGCCGCATAAGCAAGTGGTTAACGTAATACCTGGCTGACGATCAGTATTAATGAAATAACCAAAGCAATCGCTAAGATAATGCCCATTATGATAAAAGGTAGTGGAGATTGAGTTTGAAAATCTTTTTGACGGTTTTGCTCTGTCTGCACGCCAAAGAAGGCAGCGACAGTACTGGTAAACACTCGCCAAATAGACATTATCGGCTTATCTGACTTGGACTGCCTGAGGTCGGCATATCATTTAAAGGCTTATCTTTGTGGCCGTGGATCAGCTCAAGTAAATCAATAAAGTGAAATTGGCTCGAGCGGCTATTTCCAGTAACCCAATTACCCCAACTAACGTCATTTGACTGCTCTGCGCAACGATTGGTCGGGTGGCTACTTGGCAAGCTAGCATTATAGTTTGTGCTGCTACTACATACGCAGGCTTTGCTATTGGCTGAATGTCTTTCTGTGGTCATCAATATTTGGCTTAACAATAGCGCCAATGCTGACGTTGCAAACACAGCCAAAATAGGGGCTGATAGTAGTTTGTCATTATGACCTGAAAGCTTGCGTAGTAAGTGCTTAACCATAAAGTGTGCCCTATCCGTGGTGTAAACTCGATTGATGCTACAACAAGTATTAGATATTTTGTTAGCTCATAAAGATAACAATTTTTTATTATAGCAAAATAGCTTAGTTATTGAACACTGGTTTTTGTATAAAAAATAACAAATCCGACTTATGCTCTAGTTTCTGATTAAATTCCGCTTAGAAAGGGGTTATTTCCCTTGTGAGACTAGAGGCTTGCGCTAGCAAAGGGTAAAATGTCGTCACTTTGATCTGCCAATAGAGAAGATTATGCGCCCATTTTTAATTGCACCCTCAATTTTGTCCGCCGATTTTGCCCGTTTAGGCGACGATGTTAAAGCCGTATTAGACGCAGGTTCAGATGTTGTTCATTTTGACGTTATGGATAATCACTATGTGCCTAATTTAACCATTGGCCCAATGGTCTGTACGGCATTGCGTAATTACGGGATTACTGCCGATATTGATGTACATTTAATGGTAAAACCCGTTGATCGTATCATTCCTGATTTTGCCAAAGCAGGCGCCTCAATAATCACTTTCCACCCTGAAGCCTCTGAACATGTTGACCGTACTTTGCAGCTCATTAAAGAATGTGGTTGTAAGGCCGGCTTGGTATTGAATCCAGGCACACCATTACACTATTTAGATCATGTTATGGATAAACTTGATGTCATTTTATTGATGTCGGTTAACCCGGGCTTTGGTGGGCAGTCATTTATTCCGCATACACTAGACAAGCTTCGCCAAGTTCGTGCTCTTATTGATGCCAGTGGTTTTGATATTCGCTTACAAGTAGATGGTGGCGTAAAGGTTGATAATATTGCAGAAATAGCCGCCGCGGGTGCAGATATGTTTGTCGCTGGCTCAGCTATCTTTAATCAACCAGATTATAAAGTTGTTATTGATCAAATGCGTACTGAGCTTGCAACAGTATCATAAATTTTTATCACGACTGATTGGGACTTTACATGATGAAATGGTCGAAAATTCGGGCTATTGCTTTTGATTTAGATGGAACGTTAATTGATAGCGTACCTGACTTAGCAGCGGCCACTAATGCTACATTAGTACAACGCCAATATCCTCCAGTGACCGAAGCATTAGTCCTCAGTTGGGTGGGTAATGGTGCTCAAGTGCTAATGCAACGAGCATTAAGTTATGTGTCTGCCATGGCAGAAGATGACCCAGAGCTACAGTTATTACTTGAGCAAACAATGCCTCAGTTTATGCATCATTATGGTGAGCATTTACAAAAGCATAGCCGTCTGTATCCTGGAGTATTAGTCACGTTACAACAATTAAAACAAGCAGGCTTTAAACTGGCTATTGTCACCAATAAACCTTACCGTTTTACTGTGCCATTATTAAGCGCTTTTGGTCTCGATGGTTTATTTTGCGAAGTACTTGGTGGCGATTCTCTAGCAAAAATGAAGCCCGATCCAATGCCGTTACAGCATTTACTTGAGCAGTGGCAATTGGATGAGTCGCAATTACTGATGATTGGCGATTCAAAGAATGATATTTTAGCGGCTAAAGCTGCCAATATTATGTCTATTGGCTTGACCTATGGTTACAACTACGGCGAAGATATTGCCCTAAGTCATCCCCATGCGGTATGCGAAAACTTTGCTGATATAGAGCAATACTTACTTTAATAATTTGAATTTAAATAGATAATCTGGAGCAATAAAACACATGACCAAACCCATAGTACTCAGCGGTGCGCAGCCATCAGGCGAATTAACCATAGGTAATTATATGGGTGCACTTCGTCAATGGGTTGCCATGCAAGATAGCCATGATTGCCTATATTGTGTTGTTGATTTACATGCCATTACGGTTCGCCAAGATCCTAAGTTACTGCGTGAAGCGTGTTTGGATACTTTAGCTTTGTATCTTGCCTGCGGTGTTGACCCTAAAAAAAGTACCGTGTTTATTCAGTCGCAAGTTCCGCAGCACACCCAGCTAGGTTGGGTACTAAACTGCTACACCCAAATGGGTGAACTCAACCGCATGACCCAGTTTAAAGATAAGTCGTTAAAGCATGCTAATAACATTAACGTTGGTCTATACGGTTATCCTGTACTCATGGCAGCAGATATTTTGCTTTATCAAGCCAATGAGATCCCTGTTGGGCAAGACCAAAAGCAACACTTAGAATTGACCCGTGATATTGCGACCCGTTTTAATAATGCTTATGGCGACACATTTACTATCCCAGAACCGTTTATTCCTGAGCATGGTGCTAAGGTGATGTCACTGCAAGACCCGCTTAAGAAGATGTCCAAGTCAGATGACAATCGTAATAATGTGATTGGTTTACTTGAAGATCCTAAAGCGATTTTAAAGAAAGTGAAAAAAGCCATGACCGATAGCGAAGAGCCACCAGTTGTGCGTTTTGATATGGAACAAAAACCTGGGGTATCTAATCTGCTGAGTTTAATGTCAGGTTGTACTGGCCAGTCAATCGCTTCTTTAGAAGCTGAGTTTGAAGGCAAAATGTACGGTCATTTAAAAGTGGCTACCGGTGAAGCGGTTGTTGGCATGTTAGAACCATTACAAGCTCGTTTTAAAGAGTATCGTGCCGATAATGCCTATCTAAACCAAGTCATGGCAGAAGGGGCTGAGAAAGCTCAAGCTCGTGCAGAAGTCACCATTAAAAAAGTGTATGAAAAAATTGGTTTGATTGTATAAATCGTCACTCAGTTTACTTTTAAGCCAGCAACTTGCTGGCTTATTTTTTGGTTAACCATTGCACAAATGCGGCGATAGCAGGTTCCTTTAACCGTCGTTCTTTACAGCTAAAATTGAATTCAAAGCCCGTTAACATCGCAGGTAAATCCAGCGCTACCAGTGCTCCCTTACTAATATCTCGTTCTACCATAAAATCAGATGCCAGCGCGATGCCTTGGCCGGCAATAGCCGCTTCAATGGCTAGTAATACATGACTAAATACGTGTTGCTGTTGGGTAGCAGGCATACTGATGTTATTGACGTTTAACCAGCGCTCCCAGTCAAAGCCCATAGGCCCTTCATCAACGGTAAGTAAAGCATACTGACGCAATATACTGTGTGCTGAATCATCGGCTATTAACAACGCAGGGCTAATTACTGGGATTAATCGTTCTTGGTGTAACATCCGATGTACATATCCTGGTTGGCCGCTTTGTCCAGTGATAAACATGTCTGCAGTACTATCACTCATCAGTGGGTCGTCGGTTATCATGTCCAAGCGAATTTTAATTTGTGGATGCAGCCGATGGAAGTCGCTTAAGCGAGGAATAAGCCACTTAATAGCAAATGAGCTATATACCGCTAAACGTAGTTGGTCATTACTGTCGCCAGTAATTTGCATACTCAAATCATTTAGCTCATTAAATATTCGTTCCAGCTCATGATAAAGCACGTTACCTTTACTGGTTAAGCATAGCTGTCTACCTTCACGGCTGAATAATCGTTCACCAAAATACGCTTCAAGTAGCCTCACTTGATGTGATACCGCACTTTGGGTAATGCACAGCTCCGTTGCTGCGCGAGAGAAATGAGCATGTCTTGCAGCCGCTTCAAATATTTGTAATGCCCTTAGTGGTGGTAGTTTGCGCATTTACACCTTAAATATGAGTTTATTTACTTGAAATACTTTATGTATGAATTTAACTCATGAATAGATTAAATACATCATTATTCGTTATTAATTGATAGCTATATGATGCAGCCCATTATTGGTTCTAGGGTTGTAAGTACAATGAAATCTACAATAGCGATTGGCATGATGTTATTGGTGGTCGGAAACCTTTTTAGTGCGATGTATGATGTTTCTATCAAATGGCTGCCAGAGGGCAGCAGCGCGGCAACGTTTTTATTAGTTAGGCAGTTCACATCAATATTAATGCTGTTGCCACTATGGTTTGCCGCTAAAAAACCAATCAGTCGCCATATAAAGGTGCACTTAGTGCGAGCTAATACTGGCGCTATTGGAGCTGTATGCTTAATTATGGGCTTAATTGCGCTACCTATCGCCACTGTAAGCTCGTTGTTTTATTCGGCGCCGTTAATGATTGTGCTAATGGGCTTTTTATTTTTAAAAGAAACCGTAACGGCCGCCCATTGGTCAGCAGCTACTTTGGGATTTATTGGCATTATTATTTTACTACGCCCAAGTGAGATTAACTGGTTTGGAATAGCGGTACTCATCTCTGCATTTATGTTTGCGATTAATCAGTTAGCGCTACGTAAATTACCCAGTACAGAAAGTCCTATCGTCACGCTAATGCTTTATAATTTGCTCAGTATGCCATTAGTTTTGGTGATGGTGTTGGCTCAGGGCATAGAGGCGATTAGTTGGTCTTTAGTGGCTATTGCGGTGTCGAGTAATGTATTTTTATTGGCGTATCAGTGGTTTTGCGCGTTAGCTTATCGCCAAGCACAAGCCAGCCAAATAGTGGTGGCGGAATATACTGGACTATTATTTTGTGTCTTTTTTGGTTGGTTGTTTTTTGATGAATGGCTTGATGGTTTAAGTTTGGTTGGGGCTGGGTTTATTGTGTTGCCGTCGCTGATTATCCCGTGGATACAAGCAAAAAGATCCCAAAAAAAATTCATCGAGCAAAATGCAGGATGAATTTTTAAATCACTTTAAGTAATCATGTTCTGAGGATTAAGATTCAGTGTATTCAAACACCTTAATCACTTTACGAACACCTGCAGTATTTCGCGCGATATCAACTGCCAAATCAGCTTGCTTGCGGTCAATAAGCCCAAGTAAAAAGACTTCGCCGTTTTCAGTAATCACTTTCACTCGAGTAATATCGAGTGATTTTTCATTTAACATGCGGCCTTTCACTTTGGTGGTAACCCAAGTGTCGTTGCTGCGAGTGGTAAATGATGTTGGCGTACCAATACGAATTTGGTTATGTATTTTACCGCCAATTTGTAAATCTTGTACCACTTTAATGGCTTTATCGCGTAGCATTGAATTAGGCGCCTGGCCTATCATCAACACATTATTGTTCATCACAATTGCTGCGATATTAGTTTGATTATTCAGGTCATCATGTTTTGATAATGCGCTAGCAATAACAAAATCAGTATTAGTATCACTGATTTGAGTACCCATGCTACGCTCGTCATTTACCATCTTGGCTCCGCTAACGGCGCCAACCATGACGGCACCAGCACACCCCTGCAACAATGCCAGAGCTGAGATGATGAGTACCCGTTTTATCATGCTTGTTCATCCTGCGGGAACAAGGTGCGATCGATGTTATCGCATAAACAATGAATAACCAGTAAATGAACTTCCTGGATGCGAGCGGTGACATTTGACGGTACACGGATTTCTACATCACCTGCGCTCATCAAGCCAGCCATTGCACCGCCATCCTTACCGGTTAGGGCCACAATCGTCATGTCGCGGCTTAAGGCTGCTTCCATGGCTTTAATAATATTGCCAGAATTACCACTGGTTGAAATGGCCAATAAAATATCGCCTGGTTGACCCAGTGCAAAAATTTGCTTCGAGAATATTTCATCGTAGCTATAGTCGTTGGCGATAGCGGTAATCGTTGACGTATCACAGCTTAATGCAATAGCAGGTAGCGGTGGACGTTCAATTTCATAACGGTTTAATAATTCAGCTGAGAAGTGTTGAGCATCACCAGCGCTGCCGCCATTACCACATGACAGAATTTTATTACCGCCTAGTAGACATTGCACCATCATCTCTGCAGCTTTTTCAATCGACTCAGGTAATGCTTCAGCAGCATCAATTTTAGTCTGAATCGATTCGGTGAAACTATCTTTAATACGTTCTAACATGCAACAATCCTTACGCTAAATTATGTCTACGTATGTCTCTGATTGGCCTTTTTAACGTTGCTCATCAGTCAGACTTGGTAATTTGACCCTATGATGCCATAAATCAAGGTTATGGTAATCAATTGCCGCTTAAAAACAGCCTTGTAGCCAATTTATTTCATCAATATTCATCGCAATGACATCAAAGCGACAAGGTGGATTCAATTTTTGTCGTTGTAAATAATGATCCGCGGCTAATCTTATCCGCGTTATTTGCTTACTTGTGAGTGCATTTATGGCGCCACCAAACTGATTTGAGGTTCTAAATTTTACTTCAACAAATACCCACACATCTTGTTGGCGCATAATCAAATCTATTTCACCAAATGGATATCGAACATTAGCCTCTACAAACATCAGACCTTGTTGTTCAAGGTAAGTTCGCGCACGTTGCTCAGCTAATTGTCCGCGATTCATCATAATGGGGTTAATTTCCCTTGGGTATATTTGCCCCAAGACAATTGACGATCTATTACTCCGTTTGGCTTCACTGATAAAGCACCGCTGCGACCCATAAATTGATATCCCGGGAAAGCGCGCATTTGCGCTAAACGATTGACTAATTCTAGTGCATCAAAACCCATTACATACAGGCGTTTTTGGGTGTTATTCCAACCACTCCAGAGCTCTGATACTAGCTGTGTTTCGCTACTAGATTGCATTAACCATGGGACATCACTAATCATTAAGTTATTCAACTCTTGTGACGACTGCGCAGACTCATTTTCAAGGCGGCTACGGCTAGTGGTATACAAGGTTACAGGTTCAGAGAACACACTAAAATTAACGTCTAAAAAGGGTTTTAGTAGGGCTAAATCTTGCGAACCAGAAATCATGTATATCGCATCAATATCTTGTCGAGAACGAAAATCTGATGCTAAGCGACTGCCTAATAAATCTCGCATTCTGCTAATACGTGCTTGGCTATCTTTAACGCCTAATGCTTCTTGAACTGTCACCTTCATTTGGTCACCAGCATCATAGAAATACACTTCAGCATCATTACTGGTTAACGTTAACCAAGTTTGTTTAAAACTGTCAGCCATGCGTTTGCCAATAGGATCGTTGCTTGCCAGTAAAAGTGGCTGCTTTACGCCATCACTATACAGTTTATGTGCTGCATCACTGGCTTCTTGCGCCGGAGACAACGAAAAATAAAACAGGTTTGGCTGTGGCACAAAAGTGTCTGTTTGGTTTAAATACAACTGTGGCACAGTGCTCTTTTGTTTATCGTTTATTTTCTGTAGTTCTTCGACTTCATTGGGTAACAATGGTCCAATAATAAACTCAGCACCTTTGGTAACGGCTTGTTGATAAGCTATAGCAACACCTTGCTGAGTATCATAAAAGTTAATTGACACATTCGCGTCATAGTCAGACAGGTAACTAGACAGCAGACCTTGACGAATAGGTTCAGCAACCACTGCGCGAGGACCTGTTAATGGCAATAATACGGCAATATTTTGTGGCCTAAACGGTTTGGCGTTGAGGGCTTTTTCTAAATCTGCAGGTAACTTCATTGCTGCAGGGTGATTTGGATTATTGCGTTGCCACTCACCTAAATAACGCACTAACTGCGTTGGCTCAACTGCATAATGCTTCGCTATAAAGGTTAACTGTAACCAACCTGCAAAAATCGGATTAGATTGATCACGCATAAACGACTGTACAGTTTCTTCGTGTAAAGGTTGCAGTAGCTTCCAAATAACATTATTAACTGCAGTTGTTTCAGATTTCGGTAAGTAATTACTTAATAAGCTTAATTGCTTAACTTGATCAATTGGCTGCTGAGTATTTTTGTACAGCTTAGCTTTAAATTGGTGATAACTCGCCATTTGCCAACGAGGTAGCTGCCAATGAGGAGGGTATTGTAAAATATCTAATGCCGCTTGGCTGCTATTGGTTTTTTCAGCAATGCGCGCGCGTAAGTAAATATGCTCGGCTTGCAGTGAGGCAACATTCACCATCGACTTCTGCATTGACGTTAGTACGTTAACCGCAGAATTAAAGTTACCGTCATTTATATATGCGTGAGCCGCGAGTAATAAATAACGATCACGCTTTTCTGGTAAACTGCTACTCGTTGCCTGGGCTAAATAAATTTTAGCCGGATGTTCAGCGGCAACGAGCGATGCACTTGCGTCAATATTTTCCTGCTGTTTTTTGGCGGCACAACCGACCACCAATACAGAGAAAATCAACGCGCACACGAATTTTGTTGTATTCAGTCTTTTTAACACTTGGCTTCACTCTGGTAAGATGCTGTTACTAGTTTAACCTGCTCTTACGCTTGGCGAAAGTATCAGGTAGATTCATTATCGAGGTAATTATGGACCAAATGGTCGCGCTGTATATTGTTCCCACCCCAATTGGTAATTTTGGCGACATCAGCGCTCGTGCAATCGAGGTGCTACAACAGGTAGATTTGATCGCCTGTGAGGACACTCGCCACAGCGGAAGACTGCTGAGTCACTTTGGTATTGAAACCCGTAAAACGGCCTTACATGATCACAATGAACGTGACCGAGCACAATGGATAGTTGAACAGTTAAATGAAGGTAAATCAATCGCGCTCATTTCTGACGCTGGTACGCCGCTAATTTCTGACCCTGGCTACCATTTAGTGAATCATGTTCGTCAAGCTGGCCACAGAGTCGTACCGCTACCAGGTGCTTGTGCTGCGATAACGGCCTTAAGTGCATCTGGGTTACCGTCGGATCGCTTTAGCTTTGAAGGTTTTTTACCCTCAAAAGAAAAAGCCCGTATCGATAAACTTGAATTGCTTAAAGAAGATCCTCGGACATTGATATTTTACGAATCTCCTCACCGTATTCTTTATAGCCTTGCCGCTATTGTTGACGTTTTAGGCGCCGATAGGCAAGTGGTAATGGCACGTGAAGTGACTAAAACTTTCGAAACCTTCTTATCTGGCACCGCTGCAGAGGTATTAGCGCTGGTTGAAGCTGATGATAATCAGCAAAAAGGCGAAATGGTCATTATGTGCCACGGCTTTACATTATCTGATGAAGAAGGCATTCCTGCAGTTGCCGTTGCTACGTTAAAGCTGCTTTGTGAAGAATTACCGCTTAAAAAAGCTGCAGCCATCGCTGGGCAAATCCATGGTTTAAAGAAAAATGCCTTGTATAAATACGGTTTAGAACTGGATTTATAAAAAGTCGCTCGCTTTGGCATTGGTTTGTTGCGCTGCTTAGGCTATAATCCGCGCCGAGTTGGCCAGACAGTTGCCGCGTACGCAAGTACGGGGAGGAAAGTCCGGGCTTCAAAGAGCGGGGTACCAGGTAACGCCTGGGCGGTGTGAACCGACGACAAGTGCAACAGAGAGGAAACCGCCATTATTGGCTTAGGCTAACAATGGTAAGGGTGAAAGGGTGCGGTAAGAGCGCACCGTGCGGCTAGCAATAGTCCGTAGCAAGGTAAACTCTACCCGAAGCAAGACCAAATAGGGTTCCGCATGGCGCTGCTCGCGTTGGGACCGGGTAGGTTGCTTGAGCCTGTGAGCGATTGCAGGCCTAGATGAATAACTGTCCACGACAGGACCCGGCTTATCGGCCAACTCAACCTTTCCAAATAGAAGGCCTCACAGCGATGTGAGGCCTTTTATGTTACAAACTGTGCTACAAACTGAGACACAAACAATCCCCTATACGCTCCAGCGTAATGGTATCTACTACTTACGGTTACGCGTACCAAAGATCATAAGAGAAGCAACAAGCCTACCGCCTGTCATTCGACAAAGTCTTCATACCAAGTCCCCTAGAGTAGCGAAAAAGATTGTTAATAATATTATTAGTCAATTTGATGATTTAAGGAGTTCATTGATGGCTAGAAAAGTAAGCGAAGGATTTATAACGCATTTTGCTACAGTTGTTGAGTTCGGTGAAAATGGGCAACCTAAAAGAGCGACTACTTATGACTCTAAAGATAGCGCTGCAGACAATGAGACTGCGATGAAGCATTCTCTTGCTTTAGCTAAATTAGATATACCTCACAAGGTGGAGCCTGAACAAGCATCAGTAGTTGCAGGTGTAGGAATATCTCTTTCGGAATCCTTTGAGCTATATTTTACTTGGCGAAGTGAATTGTATAAAAATAACCGTTATGGCTTATCTAAAGAAGCCTTGAGATCTAGAACGGCTAGTTTTCAGAAACTACTCTTAGTTGTTGGTGATATAGACATTGCACATGTAACAAGTACTCATATTTGGGATACGCTGTCAGTTATAGACAACATGCCTCGTTTGAATCAATTACCTTATAGTCGTGAAAAACGTTTGGAAGTATGGATTGATGCTGCTAAAAAAAGAAGTATTCCTGATCATGATTTAGTTGCCTCGAAACAAGCGGGTGAGGCATTAAAGGATTACCAGTCTTTATTTTCTAAATTCTTAGCTAAGCTCAAAGACCATATATCGGTTGTTCCAACTAGAGATGTATCCGTTGATGTTGAAACACTATCATACGCAGCATTGTCGCGTAAGCAAATGGCTGCGGTAGTTGGTTATTGGGAAGTTCAACCTAGCTCTGACTATAAGTGGATTATTTTACTAGCTGCGTACTCAGGTGCTAGACGAGGAGATATTTTTAACTTAAAGATATCAAATGTTCTGTTTGATACTGATTGTCATCGTCATTATTTATTTATTGAAAAGGGCAAAACAAATGCAGCGACAAGATTGATTCCTGTTCACAATAGGTTGGTCGAGTTAGGTTTTTTAGATTTTTTAGAAAATACTAAACCAGAGGATTCTAAAGGTTTGAAGGTATTTCGTTCATTTAAAACAGACCATTACATAACATCAAAATTTAGAGATTCGCTAGATTTACTTAATATACCGAAGCTAACTTATAACAATAGGCGGTACTCGTTTCACAGTATGCGGCACTCTTGCATAACTCAATCTGTTAAAACTAATGAATTACATATGGTTCAGAGAGTTGTTGGACATGCAATTTCAGGTTCAGGCATCACTAAAAAGTACATAGATGATTTTGAATTAAAAGACATGTTATGCGTGATCGATTGTCTTGACTGGTAAGCAAAAATATTTGATATGTTGTAATTATCACGTAAAACAAAGGTGAAGTTCAGACAATCCAATATCAACTGGATTTTCTGAACATACTTTTATAGTTAGATTTCTGGATTTTCCTGAGCGTAGATTTCACAGCAAGAGGAGCACCACTGCTCTAGCTGGGGTCGAAATATCTCTAATAGTCTATTTTTAAAAGTTAATTTATTGTCTATCGGGTCATACATGGCGGATTTACAGTTTTTTATATTTCCCCAACCAGCTATGGATAAGCTAACTCTAACCGGTTTCATTATTTCTCTAAATAGAATTTTAGCTTCAAAGCTATCAGGATTATTCTTACAAAGCCCGACTATTTTATGACCACTTCTTTTCAATTTTTTTATTTTAAAGTTAGTTGCGTCAGGGATGGTTAGTTCTTCAAGTTTTGTATACACACTTAATATTATGTTCTCCAGAATGAATGATTCTAGCTCGAGCTTTTCATTTAGAGATAACGGTTGAAAGCACATCATACTATTCAGGCACCATTCGAGAGTTGGTTTAAACAGCGTATAATCTCTACCTCTTACAATAACTCGAATGAAATCACTGTTATGATTACCTGCACCGGAGAAAGATGTAAAAATGGTAGCCGTTAATTTTTTACTTCTGTAAACCCATTTACCGCTTAGGTTTGACATATTTTCACTAGTGCCTGATTGTGCATGTTGAGAGATTGCGGAATAATATGCTTTATAATCTTTTAGTGTGCTTTTTAGCAGTGCAAAATGTGAAGCGATGGCTTTAGCCATATGAATGCACATCCAAGAAAAATCAGGAATCGCTTCACGATTTCTTTTCGCCCCACAATCACAAATCATTTTCCCTAGATCTACTTGATAAGAATCTACTTGGACAATAGATATTTTCAGTAAGTCTTTTGTATCGTCTGTTTTCATTTTAAACTCATATTATAATTGAGCCGTTTCGGAATAGTCGTGCGTTACTTTTACTAAAAAATAACTTTGATTCACTTCCAATAAATCTGGTTGTAGATTTTCTATCTAATCTTTATGAACTTACCAAGCAATTCAAGTTATAACAATTACCCATTAGTCTGTAACCCTCTACAAATTAAATTGGGAATGAATATAGAGATGATAAAATATTTACATTCATTCAAGTATACTTCAATGAATACACTTGGTAGAATGTAGGAATGCGGCCTAGAGAGCCAAATGAATACACCAATTAATCATTGAATGAGATACCACATGCTGAATACACCTTACCTAACCATTCGCGCATATTTAAGAGCATCGACTAAAGAGCAAGATAGCTCTCGAGCTAAGCCGGAGTTAATTTCATTCGCTACAGCAAAGGGCGTAAAGATTACGACCTTCTATCAAGAAAACGTATCAGGTAGCACCCCAGACCGACCAGAGCTTGATAGGCTGATAGATGAAGCTAGTGACGGTGATATTCTGCTTATTGAGAAAATGGACAGACTTAGCCGTTTACCTTGGGAAATATGGCAAACGCTTAAAGCCAAGATTGCCAGTAAAGGGATCATTATCGTAATCGCAGATCAACCGCAAACTCATACCGCATTATCAAACAATGATGAACACTCGGGATTTATTCAAAAAGCTCTTACAAACTTCATGATCGATTTAGCTGCTGGTATGGCAAGAGATGACTATGAGACAAGAAGAACACGACAGGCTCAAGGCATTGCGAAGGCCAAAGCAGAGGGCAAGACGTGGGGCGGTCAAAACAAAGACATTAAACTACACGAAGCAATTTTAACTCATTTACAAACGATGAGTCTTCGTAAAACTGCCGAAATACTCGGCTGTTCAGTGTCAACGGTGCAAAGAGTCAAAAAAAGCCAATTTTAAAGAAATTATTTTAATTTTTCTCTTCATTTAATACATGAGTAAAACCTGATACTTACGCATTACCTCTCTCTAAAACACCTCAATACCTACATTAAATGGCGACATAACATGTCGCTATTTAGTTTGTTTTTAGCTAAAATATACCCCTCAAGCTCTTGAATACAATGAAAAACCTTATACGTAGGTGGGAATTAATAATGTTCAATACCTTAGATAGAACAGAAATGATTGAAGAGCTCGCTAATCAGGGAATGCCAAGGTATGTCGCAGAACAATACTGTGATTTAACCCTGTTCAAGATATTGAAGGGTGAAGCAAAGGTACAGACGGTTCAAACTAGGCCGCTATCCGCGCTTTATACCGCTAACCAAGAAAATCAGAAAGCATTAGCAGAAAAAAGAAAACAAGAAATAAAAAGCTATGCTCACCTCGGAGGTATGCACCGTATGGCTGCAGCTTTTGAAAATATAGACACCTCACTACAAGTTCAGGAAACCAAATCATGTTAGAACGTATGTATTTTTGTTCACAGCTAGTTAATACCGCAATTCATTCAGTTGAAACTGGTGACATGCAATCAGCAAAGGCCAATTTACAAGCGCTAAAGACCATTTTAGACAAAATGAACAATGGTGATGAGGGGGTGAATAAGGTTATCAAGAATATTGCCGCTGCAACCGGTATAGATGATTTAAAGACGTTAGAAAGCCTGATATTAGTCGGCTGTAACATTGCTGCAAGAGGTCATGGCGCATCACAGGCAACCTATGCCGCACACCTTGAGCGTGAAGTGAATATCGCTAAGCTTGTAACGTTACCCATGTTAGGGGTGAATTAATATGACCATGCAAATTAGAGTCCCTAAAAGCCTTGAGCCGATGATTGAGGGCATAGCAAAAGAGTCAGGCCTTAAGTATCGTCACGTAGTTCAATATCTCTTAGTTGAGGGGTTAGAAGCCCTTAAGGAAAGAGCTAGAACACAACATGATTCAAATGGTGGAATGATTGGGTAGCCGAGCCACACCGGATACTCAGGCTGAGATTGTAGCGATGATTGCAGCGGGCTATACGCTGGCTGCAGTCTCAAAGCATTTTGATTTGAGTTATCACACCGTCAGATCGATACAAAAGCGAGCGGGTATTAAAGCCGGTTCGATGAAACAAGAGCTGATAGATAAATATCAGAACGCCCTAAAAGTATCCCTTTCAAGTAATGCAATCAGAGAGCAAGCCTCTTCACTGTTAATGGATGATTTAGCCTTAGCATCAAAGCTCAGAGACAAGCTGCACTGCCTCTTAGATGAGTTGCCAGATAAACCCACTGACACTAAACAGGCTGTTCAAATTGCCAGAGCATTAACCGGTATAGCTTCAAGCTTAAAGTTGTCTAATGACACGCTAAGAGCAAGCTTTAAATTTGGCGATAAGCCAGATGTAAATGAAGACCTACCAGAATTGATTGTAAGGGAAATGCTTGAGGTTGAGGTCTTGGAAGTGAGAACGGCCAAACTAGGATCTTAGGGTAAAAAAAAGCACCTCATGCGAGAGGTGCTACTAAACAAATACAGTACAGAAAGAGTATACCAAATTGGCTAAAGACGGTCTAGAAATGTCATCAGAAATGGCACTGAAAACAGCAATAAAAAAAGGCGCAAAAAAAACGATTTTTAAAAGTGTTTTTCTTACTGCTAAATCACCCGCATGCTCAGTGCTCTCTAGGGCTGTAGAGTATTCAAATGCGGCCGGAATGAACGGTCAACCAGTATATGCTTTTAATAGAGTTATAAAGCCCTTATTTACTCACTCTAAGAAGGGGGTAAATAAGCATAAAGAATCACTAATACCGCTTCATGATAAATCAGAAAAAAGAACCTTCTCAAGAGATTTAGAAACAGCCTTTTTAGTCCTGCAAGATATAGCTCAAATCAAAGAAAATCATGCAACGATAGTATTCGGCACCGTTAGTTTTTCAATCAATACCAAACTCAAAGTTAACAGCTCATCAAATCCAGCCTTGGCCTATGGAAAGCTCTTAAGAGAACGTGGTTGGAGCGAGCCTACAAGTATTGTGCTTGAGACTGGCGGTAAAGGCTCTAAAACAATCACCCACGCCCATATCATCACCATTGTAAGGGAAACGCCTGAATCAAACTTAAACCGTCTTAAATCGCTTTTAAAGAAAGATAACCCTACCAGCTCAAGCGCTGTATTAGTGAGTCCTAATTATCTCTTTAAACAGCCATACACGGAGCTTATAAAGCTAGAAGAAGGACAGTTTGGGGCATTACCTACGGAAGAAGGAGTAGAACACCCGTATTGGTTAAGTTCATGGCGTGAACCAGAGAGTAATGAGGTTAAAAGACGTGTACCGGTAAACATAGCTAGCTGTGATTACTTGTCAAAAGAGTTAAGCACTCAGCAAGCAGGTAAAAGGTATGGCTTTATTAACTTTGGAAACCTACGCGGAATGAAGGTAAAAGAACGCATGCAAGCAACAAGAGCATTCAATGCAAAGTACAAGTCCACTAGCAAATAATAAAAAGTAAAACCACTTCATAAACGAGGCGTCCGGCTTCATACGGAACGCCTCAATCACTTAAAAGATAAAACCAGCCCAACACGATACAAGTTTATATTTGATGTCCTAACGAGCCTCTAGAAAGCGATAGTCCTAGAAGAAAATGACCTATCGGTATCGGAACGTGAGAAAGTTTTAGATGTGTTTTTTGAAAATTCACACCAAGTAAGCACCAAGTAACGCTTGGCAAATAAATCTGCTTAAGTTAACTTATGTTGTGTTACATAGTGTGCTACAAACTGGAACACATTGTTTATTAAAGCTTTATAAAACACGCCATTTACTAACTAATTTTGCTGTGAGGAGTCGGCTTATCGGCCAACTCACCTCTTTATAGAAAAGGCCTCGCAGCAATGCGAGGCCTTTTTTTTTGTTAGAATCCCCAATGATTAGTGAGCGTGTTATCTAACCTAATGCGCTATCAGAGAGTGCTATCTACATTATGGGCATATTATTAACGGCATAAAGTGTAAATATGCACCATAACTCGTCATTTATTAACATTTCTCATTAACAAACTATCACAAATGTAAATTATCAAACGCGAATAGTTGCTATTAGCATTTGATGTTATATTGCGGTCAATTTTACTGTTGCCTATGAATAAGTTGTTATGCATTTGAACGTGATTAATCTTGGAGTGTTAAGCCTACTTTTACCTGTATTGAGTGTGAGTGCTAATGAACAAAGTACCGACGTTGATTCGACTGAGTCGATTGAGAAAATAACCGTAATGGGGCGGGCACAAACCTTTTATCGTGAATCTTCTACGTCTGTGGGTGCCAAAGTTGAAACCGATATTATGGATTTACCGCAATCGGTGCAGGTGTTGAATGAACAGTTGATAGTTGATCAAGCTGCACGTGAAATCACTGACTTATACCGCTCTATAGCGGGCGTGAGCACTTACAGTTATTCGGGGGTGACCTTTCGTGGTTTTCGTGATGACAGTAATGTGTTTTATGACGGTGTAAGAGGCGACCCTTTTTCTGGTTTCGGTGTACCACAGTTATTTAATATTGAACGAGTTGAAGTGTTAAAAGGTCCTGCTGCTGCGTTATACGGTGGTGGTGAGCCTGGCGGGATGATTAATTATGTCAGTAAAAAGCCGAGTTTTGTCCAAGATACTGAAGTGACATTAACCACAGGCGATAACGACCGTATGGGCGGGTCAATTGATTCTAAAGGTGGTTTAACAGATTCAATTGCTTATCGTTTAGGTGGCTTTTATGAACAAAAAGACAGTTTTCGTAATAATGCCGACTCTGAAAATACCGAGTTAACAGGTGGATTATTATTTCAACTTGACGATGACACTGCATTAACCACCACCATTGACTACATTAAACAAGATTTAGGCGGTAATCGTTTACGTGGCGTTCCCGTTGACGATGACGGTAACTTTTTGGTTGATCCAAGCTATAACGCTAATGAAAAGTCAGACTATCAAAACCTTGAAGCAACAATATTACAAGCTGATTTACAACATCATTTTAGCGATGAGTTAAGTGTTAATACCACAGTGCGTTACCTTGATAACGAGCGTGTACAGGGATATCACGAATCACAAAGTTGGGTTGACGTTAATGGTGATGGTAAAGCCAATATTGATGATAAAACCATTAAACGTGAATATCGTAAACAGTATCGCGCTAACCAAGAAGTCAGTGTGACTTCAGATTTTATATATCGATTAGATACAGGTATTGAGCAAACCTTATTATTTGGAGCCGATTACCATCACGTAAACAGCGATTATGATTATTGGCGTGCCCGTTATGAGGCTGACGGTGTCGCTAATCTAAACATTTTTGATTTAAATTATGGTGAAAGCGATCCAGCAGATTACACCTTAACGGATCAAAATCGTGATGGTGAAAAAACCGAGCGCATGGGTTTTTATGCTCAAGACCAAATAAACCTAACAGATAACTGGTTGCTGCTGGTTGGCCTACGTTACGATCATTTTAATGATTATGACAAAGAGAGCGGTTTTGAATTTAGCGACGATCATGTGTCGCCACGTGCTGGTGTTGTGTATAAATACTCGTCAGAGACCTCATTTTATGTGAACTACTCTGAAAGCTTTAACCCCACCTCTATTGGTGATCAAGAAGATACCAGTGCAGATGGCGGTTTGGCCCCAGAAATGGGTGAACAAGTTGAACTAGGGATAAAAAATCAGTGGTTTAATGGCAGCATGATGACCACGCTAGCTGTGTATCAAATTAATAAAAAAGATGTCGCCATGAATAATCCTGCTGACACGGGCAATGATGACGGAATTCCTGCGTTAGTAAGCCTAGGTGAAGTTGAAAGTAAAGGACTTGAGTTTACCTTAGTGGGAGATATAACACCGAATTGGACTGTTATGGCTAATTACGCCTATAACGATGCTCGTGTTACTCAAGGTGATATTGGCGATACCTATGCAGATGGCAGCAATTTTGTTAATGCACCGCGTCATCAAGCGGGTTTGTGGACCCGTTATGATATTGATAGTCTGAATTCTGCTATTGCACTGGGTGCCGACTATGTCAGTGAGCAAATGAGTGCAGATGCACAGCGCGTTAAGCCCTATACCGTGTTTGATATGAGCTGGACCACAACGTGGCAAGATACCCAGTTTCAGTTAAATGTGAAAAACCTGTTTGATAAAGAATATGCCGTGAGCGGTTTCTCAGAACGTAATGGTCATTTCCCGGGGGCACTACGAGAAGTGGTGTTGCAGGTATCGCATCACTTTTAATGTTGGACTAGCAGGGTAACGCCTTGCTGAATAAAAAAAGGGCGTAAACAATTTATTGTTTACGCCCTTTTTTATGGTGACTTTTCAGCTTTAGAAGCTAGTCTTTACGCCCACATTAATGGTGGTGCCTAGAGATTTAGTATTGTATCCCCCGTAAGTATAAGCTTGTGATCTTGCTGAAAAGTAATCTTCATTGAGTAAGTTTTCTACTCCAAGTGATAATTGCCAGTTATTGATCTGATAGCTACTGGCAAGATTAACAACGTTATAATGTTCTATAGGGCCTTGGCTACCAACATATTGGCCATTAACTTGCTCAAAGCGTTTACGGTCACCGACATACATATAATTAATGCCGACATTCGCATCTTCAACTGGTTGCCAGTTTACATAAGCAGTAAATTTAGGCGCAGATATAGTACTACCATCAAGATAGGTATCATTTTCGGTGTCTTTACCTTCAATCCAACTATAGCTTAAACCCGTACTCAGATTATCTTGTACACGGTAGTCTAGTTGTGCTTCGTAGCCCCAAATCTTTTGCGGTGCACGAACCGGTAAATACACGCCTGTAGTTGCATCAAAAGTATTACTGGTACCGAGTTCTGATTCACTTCGATAAGCGGCAATTTCATAATTTACATCACCGACCTGACCTGAAAAGCCAACTTCGTAGTTATCGACAATAGATGCTTCAGTGCGGATTAGGGCAATATCATTAACCGTGGCTGAGCGTAACAGGCGACCGATATCTGATATGTCAGCACCTTGAGAGAAGCTAATAAAAGGGCTAAATAGCGCGTTCATATTGTAGCGCAAACCAACATTATAGGTGGTGGAGTCATAGTTAAGCTCGCCGCCTGTAACATCAAAAGGTACTGAGCAAGTGCTTGCGGTACTGCATAGTTTCAATGTTTGATAATCTTCAACACTTAAGTCGACACTATCTTGGCGAATACCGGCTTTAAAAACCCAATCATCAGCAACAACAAACTTGGTTTGCAAATAGGCCGCTAAGTTGCGCATGTCCATTTCTGGTACCCAAATTCGACCGTCTTCCAAAGGTTGTGAGCTAACGTCTTCAAGAGCATCAATGCCGTAGATAACGGTTGATTCGATGTTATCCCAGTCAATTTGGCTAGCAAAGTTAATCCGTAAGCCTTTCTTTTCAGACTTGATGATTGATTGACCGCCTTCGTAACCTTCACTTGGATTGGCTAACGCAGTTGAGAAGAAAAACATATTTTCTATTTTTTGCAGATAACCATCAACGGTTAATTGGGTGTTAGTAAATATCTCTTGGTCGACGTATTTTAACATTAGGTTATGATTACCGCGCGGCCCTTGAGGTACACCGGGTTTTACTATGCCGCTAGTATTTTCAATGGCGTAGGTTTTTTCGCCAGAGTTCACACTGCCAATAACATCAATTAAGTCTGCGTCTTGTTGAGCTTCGTAGTAGTTATAAGTCAGTTGAATCGACTTGTCGTCGTCGAGTTGATAGCCGAGTTTAGTAAAATAATTATTCGATTTAGTTTCTGATAAACCATAGACCAATCCGATAACATCGCCTTCAGCATCACGCTCTAAACCTGTTTTTTCAGTAATGGCGCTAAATACATAACTAAAATCATCAATCGTACCGTCTATGGACGTATCGACTCGATAACCGGCACTATCTTGTAATTTTACCGCGCTGAATTTACTTGATACCCCAACATTAATGCGTACTTTGTCTTTGCTGGCACGCTTAGTGATGTAGTTAATAATGCCACCAGAGGCGCCATTGCCATAAATAGAGGTGGCTCCTTTAATCACTTCGATACGTTCAATGGCACCAGCATCGATAGAGCTTATGCCTAATTGACCATTACGTAATGGCGTTGATTGAGGCACGCCGTCAATCATCACTAATGCCGCACGACCACGAAGATTTTGCCCTGAATTACTTGATGTCCCCGTACTTGGGGCAAGCCCTGGAACGCGAAATGCCAATAAATTTTGCAGCTCAGTGGTAATAAGCATGTCTTGTGCAAGCGTTTGTTGATCAATGAGCGTAACCGAGGATGGAACTTCGTCTATCCGTTCAGCGGAGCGGCTGCCAGTAATAATCATTCGCTCCATTGAAGCGTTGTGGTTTGGGCTTTGTGGCGATGATTCGGCATTGGCATGAGTTGTGGGCAGTACTGATAAAAATAATGCACAATGTGTCGCAATAGCCAATTGGCTAGGTTTAAATAACATAGAGATACCGATTAACAAACAATGAATAAAACGTAATGATATTCATTATCATTAGTAAGTACACATTATTTACATTTTTTACTTTTTTGCATTAAATGGAGATAGTTTTGGTTGGTCATTGAGGTCGCAGCATTCGACGCTGAGTATAAACCATTTAGCCGTTAATGATCAGTCGTGCTACTCAAATTTTTATAACATAACGGCCTGTCTGTTTAAAAATGATCTTTAACCTGGAACCTAAATTCCCAAGCATTGATGTCATTACCTGTGGTTATGGGGACGGCAATATCAACATGGGCTACGTTGCCGTAACTGGATTTAGAAGAGTAAATTCGCGCGCCGATACCCACACTGCCTATTGGGCCATTAACTTCATTTTGGTCATCGGTGCCACCCGTTGCTTGGCCAATATCGGCAAATACTGCCCAGCCTAACTCGGCCAGTTGGTATAAGTTGATATTAGGATAATAACGGATCTCACTGGTGAACAGCCATTGATTGTCACCATGCTGGTAGTCATTAGGATAACCCCGCACGCCGGTCTCATCACCAAGTGCAAATGTTTGGTCAAGATAATTATTATGCGAAGTCGCTATACGGGCTTTGGAGTAAGCGGTCCATTTGGGACTAATTTGGTGAAAAAACTCAGCACCTACGCCGACATTGTAAAAGTCTTGTTGACCGGTTTGAATATCAGTCCGGCCATTGATACTCATTAGTAGTAATTGGTTGTCTTGCTGCCAGCCGCGGGTGCTTAGCATGGTCAAGTGATAACCCACAGCAGCATTATCGGCAACGTCGTTGGTTTCCAACCCTAAACTCACCGTATGATGCCAGCCTAAGTTAAAGTCTTCGTTGTTATTAATTAGGTGGATGTTATTGAGTACGGTGTATTGATCTTGCAAGTACTCGTAGCTTATCCATGGGTAAACAAACTCACGGTCAAACGGTAACGGCGTCTGTGGGTACAAGTCTATATTATTGAATTGATGTTGGTCTTGGGTGATACCGACACTGATACGATGTAATTGATCCACTTCTTTGTCGACTAACCAACCATAACCCAAGTTCGCATAATCAATAATATGTTCAAATTCATTAATGTCTTGGCCATTTTGTCTTATGGTATCGATGCGAGTATCAGTCAACCATGACGCGGCATACATATTTTGAGTATCAAGAGTATAAAAGGGCTTATTAAAGGCAATAGCAGACGCTTGACCATCACTATTATCGTAAAAATCAACCGACACATTACCGTGTTTCACCCACCTTATCGGGGCATCAAAGGCAAACTTGTAACCGGTACGATCAGCACTTGATTGATATTTTATTTTGGTTTTAACCCCTAAGCCCAACAGGTTATCTTCTTTCATACCAAACGAGTACTTAGTGTCGCCGCCGTTTTTACTTAAACTTACCGTGGGTAATAATGACCAATTATCCCATGTTTCAACTAATACGACATCTTCAACATTGTCGCTTGCTAATGGGTCTTTTCTGGCAATATTAATTTCGGCATCACGAATATAAGATTCATAACGTAATAACCGTTGCGCCTCTTGAAGATCTTTTTCGGTGATCTTATCGCCTTTTTCAAAGCTCAGGCTGTTTAGAATGGTCGACTCTTTAGTATTGATGTGTAAGTAGTTAGCCCAGCGATGTAAAAAGATCGCGTCTGGGGCTGATTCATCAAAAATAGGATGACTAACAATAACGATATTAGCGACCTTATCGACCTCATGTTTATTGGTTGTCGATGAGGCATTAGTGCCAGAGTCATCATTGGCTGTTAACTGCGCATCAGTGTTAATAGCGGTTGCATAAACACTAGGCGAAATCAGCAGGATGACGAAAAAAAATACAGCCATGAATATGATTGGCATAGCTTCGTCCTTTTTTATTGTTATGTTTTTGAGAGGCCTGCAACAATGAGATAATTGTTTCTAAGATGAAATTATTATGTTGCTTCTTTGTTTTACATCATACCTGAATAACGTAATAGTCAAACATTTAGCTTCAATAAATATTTTATTGAGTCATTAACAATATGTGAGTATTTAGATTGTTAACAGCATAAGGGCGTATCTACCAAACCCTTATGCTGCTCAACATAAATAGCGCGAAGCGCTTACAACGAACGGCGGGGAGGCACAATAACGTTAGCAAAAATGAGTCCTGCAATTAAGGACATAAAAATGAGGAATATTTGTGAGCCTAAATGGGCTTGATTTAACATGGTCTCACCAGAGATGAGTGCATTTAAGCCGATATAGGTTTTACTACCTGGAACCAAAATAACAATACCTTGTAATAACGCAATTGACACTGGCGCTTTCATCCAACGTGCATAAAGGTTGGAATAAATCCCTACCGCTAGTGCACCGACAAAAATACCGATAGATTCGCCTAAATAAATGCCACCTAACATGGCAGAGAAAAAAGCCACAATGCCCGCAAAAATACCCCAAGGCGAGTCTTTTAAGCGTGCTTTAAAGATAATAACCAAAGACATAGACAATAACGGCACCGCAGACCAGATAGCCCAGCGAGGTAGTGGTATTGGTTCAACATAAATGGCATCACCAAATATGGCTTTGCCTATGGTCATGCCAAGCACCGCGCCAAAATACAGTTTAAACAGTTGCATCACCGCATCCATAATGCGCGCAGTACCAGAGATTAAATCGCGGGCAGCAAGTTCAGCTAAGCCGAGGGTGAGTGCAAGGCCAGGCACAAAGATAATGATCCCCGATAAAATGGTTACAGGTAAATTGATACTCGGATCTAATTGCGCAATCCCCGACGCCAAAATAGCGCACACAACCGCCGCCATTGGTTCGAGCATTTCTGCGATGCGTTTTGAGCGTTCAGCCCAAAAAACTAAGCTGTATACCAATAAACCAAAAATAGCTGACCAAAAAACGTCATGCCAACCGGTACCCATTAACATGGCAAATGCGCCAGCACTTGAACCAAAGGCTAATAAGGTTAACTTGTGGCCATAGGGATTGGGTTTATTGGCGATTTCTTCTAAGCGTTCTAACGCTTCTTGCAAGGTGCGCTGGCCAGAGCTGAGTTCTTCAACCAGTTCAAAAGTACGCGCTAACGAGCCTAAATCGAGGTCACCCGGTTTAACGCGTGCGACATGGTTATATTCTTGTTCAGTATCGTGTTGCAGTACAAACGTCATCGATGTGGGTGATATTAAAAAGTATCCTTCAATACCGAGGGTACTGCATACCGTTTGTAAATGGGATTCTAGGCGATACGCAGGCGTACCAAACTTATGTAAGTACTTTCCTAACTTAATAATAAATCTACGTTTTTCTAAGAAATCCTGATTATCCACTGGGCGATAGTCACTCTATGTTAGGGTATTGATCTAGTTTTGGCGCGAATATTAACCGATTAAGGCGTGTGTTTACAGCCAAACTGATCCAAAATGTTGGTATAGCATCAATATGTTAAAGATTGATATAATAACAATAATATAGTCGACTCAAGGAATAACACATGACATTGATGGTATCGGGTTTATATGCGGGCTTAACGGCATTGTTGGTTTTAGCATTATCTTATAAAGTGGTTAAATTTCGTCGAGCAAATAAAATTGGTATTGGTGATGGTGGCCACCAAGGATTATCCATTGCAATTCGAGCCCATGGTAACCTAATTGAAAATGCACCCATAGTATTGATTTTATTAGCGCTAGCAGAATTTAATGGCATGCCTGAGTTTTTAATACATTGTTTGGGCACCGCTTGGATTGTGGCGCGTTTATTACATGCTATTGGACTTAATCAAGGTCAAGGTGGTCATCATTTTGGTCGTTTTTGGGGCGTGTTAACGACCTGGATTGTGCTCTTAATTTTAGCGGTTGCTAATGTGGGTTTCTTTCTTGGCTTATAAGCTTGAAATTATAGGGGAATAGCAATATTACCCCTTATTTTATAAGGGTATGAAAGGATAAAAATATTTCACTTTTGATGTTTTTTTAGTCACACTAAGTGCCGCTGTACTGCTATACTCCGCGTCCGTTAAATTCAGCTATAGGCTGATGTTGCCATCGGATCAGCTAGGCTGATTTTCCCCAATTATGTAGGTCATATACATGCAAGTTGAGTCAACGTTATTTAATTATCCAAAGTTTTGGGCAGAATGCTACGGAACAGCACCTTTTTTACCTACATCTCGCAAAGAGATGGATAAATTAGGTTGGGATAGTTGCGATATTATTGTCGTGACTGGTGATGCATATGTTGACCATCCCAGCTTTGGTATGGCCGTTATTGGCCGAATGTTAGAAGCCCAAGGTTATCGTGTGGGTATTATTTCGCAGCCTGATTGGTCAAGCAAAGAAGACTTTATGCAGTTAGGTCGCCCAAATCTGTTTTTTGGGGTGACTGCAGGCAACATGGATTCAATGATTAACCGCTATACCGCTGACCGTAAGTTACGTCATGACGATGCCTATACTGCTGGTGACATTGGTGGTAAACGCCCAGACCGTGCAGTAACCGTATATACCCAACGTTGTAAAGAAGCTTTTAAAGACGTACCCGTTGTGATTGGTGGAATTGAAGCCAGCTTACGCCGTATTGCCCATTACGATTATTGGTCAGATAAAGTGCGTCGCAGTGTGATTTTTGACGCCAAAGCCGACATTTTAATTTACGGTAATGCCGAGCGCCCATTAATGGAAGTTGCACGCCGTATTGCTGCGGGTGAAGCCATTGGCGATATTGACGATGTTCGTGGTACCGCAACAATGCGTAAAGAGCCAATGCCAGGTTGGCGTGGCATGGATTCGCGTAAAATAGACCAATTACATAAAATTGAGCCATTACCGAGCCCATATGGTGCTGATGATGTTGGTTGCAGTAATTTATCTGGCCCGACAGACGAAAAGATTTTTGATAACGAGGCTCCTAAAGCCATTAGTGTTCAACCGCCTCGTCCAAAGCCATGGGAAAAAACCTATGTGCTGCTTCCTGCTTACAACAAAGTCAGCGAAGACAAATACTTGTATGCTCATGCTTCACGTATTTTGCACCAAGAGCAAAACCCGGGTTGTGCACGCGCGCTGTTTCAGCCACATGATGCTAACCGTGGTGTGTGGGTTAATCCACCTGCATGGCCATTAAATACCGATGAGATGGATGCGGTATTCGATTTACCTTATCAACGTATTCCGCATCCGATGTATGGCCAAGAAAAAATTCCAGCCTACGATATGATTAAGACTTCAATCAATATCATGCGTGGTTGTTTTGGTGGTTGCTCATTTTGTTCGATTACCGAGCATGAAGGACGTATTATTCAAAGTCGCTCGCAAGAATCGATCATTAAAGAGATTAAAGACATCCAAGAAAAAGTGCCGGGCTTTACCGGCGTCATTTCTGACTTGGGTGGCCCAACGGCAAACATGTACCGTTTAGGTTGTACCAGTGAGAAAGCGGAAAAAACCTGCCGACGTTTGTCGTGTGTATTCCCGTCTATTTGCGGCCATTTAGGCACAGATCATAAACACACCATCGATTTATACAAAGCGGCACGTGAAGTACCTGGCATTAAAAAAGTGTTAATTGCTTCGGGCGTTCGTTACGATTTGGCTATCGAAAACCCTGAATATATTAGAGAGTTAGCTAAGCATCATGTGGGTGGGTATTTAAAAATTGCCCCTGAACATACCGAAGAAGGCCCGCTCAGTAAAATGATGAAGCCAGGTATGGGAACCTATGACAAGTTTAAAGAACTGTTTGATAAGTTTTCTAAAGAAGCGGGTAAAGAACAGTTTTTAATTCCGTACTTTATTTCGGCGCATCCTGGTACTACCGATGAAGACATGGTGAATTTAGCATTATGGTTGAAAGGGCAGAAGTTTAAGCTCGACCAGGTGCAAAACTTTTATCCATCGCCAATGGCCAATGCAACCACGATTTATCATACTGAACTTAACTCACTGAAAAACGTTAAGCATGATAGTGAAAAAGTGACAGTACCGAAAAAAGGTCGTCAGCGTAAATTGCATAAATTCTTATTACGTTATCATGACCCAATGGGCTGGCCGATGATCCGTGAAGCATTAGTTGCCATGGGTAAAGAGTCGTTAATTGGTAATGGTCCAAATCATTTAGTGCCGCCAGAAACCCGTAATGAACAAACTAAGGTCAAATGGGGCCAAAAGCCGTCTGCTAAAGCGAAAGAACAAGGTGGCCAAAAGGCGATGACCCGTTTTTCTGCTGATCAGTTTGAAGACCGTAAAGGTACCACCAAAGCAGATAAAGACAGCGCCAAGCCTACGGGGAAAAAACCTAAATCACCAGCTAAAGCGAGTGTGCCGCAATCTGTCCAGTCAAAGGCGCAAGGTGACAAGCGTCCTGCTAAAGCGACTACTTGGGCGACCAAATCTAAATACGCTAAGTAAGTAGATAAGTGAGCAAATAGGCAAGCAATAATCGAAAACCCGCATAAGTTTATGCGGGTTTTTATTTCTAGCAGCTAAACGTTCCATAACAAGGTAATCTGGGTTAATACTTCATCTAATAGTGATAAGTGTTTTATACGATGACTTCTTATCGATTTAATAATCTAATAGTTTATAAACAAGGAATGATCATTATGCCAACGTTAATTAGACTTAGCGGCTACCTCAGTGGTGTATTGCTGTGTGGTAGCGCTATGTTGGTTAATCCTGCTTATGCAGCTAATTCAGTTCAACAACAGCAATTTTTTGAAACTATCAGCGCTCTTTGCGGTAAAGCTTTTGCAGGTAAAATTACTGCTGGTGGCAGTGAAGGGGATGGCTTTAGTGGTAAAACACTGATTATGCACGTGAGAGAATGTACTGATAAGCAGATCAGGATCCCATTTCATGTTGGCGATGATCACTCTCGCACCTGGGTGATAACTCAAACAGACACCGGATTGCGCTTAAAGCATGATCATCGCCATAAAGATGGCAGCGATGACAAAGTGACAATGTATGGTGGTGATACCCGTGATACCGGCACAGCCAATATGCAGACTTTTCCTGTAGACGATGACTCTATTGCCAATTTTAAGCAACATGGCTTAACGCAATCGGTCACTAACGAATGGCAGATGATGATTGAAGCGCATACCTTTACTTATCGTTTAATTCGCGAAAATCGTGATTTTAAAGTGGAGTTTGATTTATCTCAACCAGTGGCATTACCACCAGTGCCTTGGGGATATAAATAGGTTGTCTACTTACGCAGGCTAATTTAATCGTCATCCCGGTAATGCTCGTGAGCCGGGATCCAGGTTTATTCTTTTGTACTTATGTACTTATGTACTTTTGTACTTATGGCCTGCGGCCACTAACGTCGTGGCGCTTCACCCACACCAGACTTTTCAAACTTCGTTTGAATTGAAATCGCAAGGTTCCACCCTGCACGGGCCAAAAGGGGATCAACAGCAATCCCCTCTTGGATCACCCCTGCCGTTCCGGCAACATTTTCGCTATTTAACCAAACAACAGCAGCGAAAAAGTCGCGACGGAAATTAATCCAGCTTTAAACTTCATTTTAGTGTTCTGCGGTCTTATTCGAAAATGCTAACGCTTCCGATGGGGCGTCCCTTCCCCTCGAAAATGCTAACGCTTCCGATGGGGCGTCCCTTCCCCTCGAAAGCTAGCTGGCCATCCTTGGCCAGCTCACGTCATTTTCTTCAACGTCCTCAAGTTCAGAGTTGAATCGGTCTATTTCCAAGTCAAGAAAACTAACTCGTTTTTGCCCCATTATCATTTAGACTAGAAAGTAGCTCATTCTCTGTTAAGATCGATATTCCATTCAAATTGGAATAGTGAATCGATTACTGTAAAAAAGTTTATGAAGCAAGAATAAAGGAGGTTATTTTATGGATAAATTCATCGCATACATCAATCACACCAATAAATTTCAGGACTCGGCAGGGCTTGCGAACGTAGAAACTTTTATGTTTGCAAAAACCTTTATAGGTGTTGACGTAAATTTTTTAGGTGAACCTATATTTGTTTGTAAGTTACCATCGCATATCATAAGAACTCAGTCTGAAAATCCAGATTTTAAAATTTCAGGTTTTTATAGAAATAGTAAACTTATAGCTTTGATGATTAGTGTGCATGATCTTGCAAATGCTCCTTATTTAATCATTTCTAACTTTGTTCCTCCATTAAAACTTAAAGACTCACAAATCAGTATTAAATATTTATCTTTTATCAATGAGGTTAATGAACCTATCCTCGCCATTGAAATTGATGAGACAGTCAACCCTCCTTATTTTAAAGGTGCTGAAATTAAGACTCTATTGTCAAAAGACGAGCTTTTGCGCTTGCATAGAACAGAGGGGGTTAATTGCAAAACTCTCTGCACAGCTCTTTTGACTGTAGACCAAGAATGTTTTGTTAACAGGGACTCTGACCAGGGGCCTCTTAATCTACATATTCTTGCATCCGAAATTTCAACATCTGGGGAGGATGCCGTTCATGGACATGGTAAAAGATTAGAGGATATGATTCATTTTAAAGCATTAGCGTTAACAGGAGCGAGAGCTTTATGTGGGTTCAAATATGCTATGAACCCTATGAAAAGTATTTGTCCTGCTGAGGAGCTGTGTGATGAACTCATAACTTACGGCGATTTTTCTATATTTATTCAAGAAAAGTCGATAATAACAAAACCAAGATTACGTGATGCCGAAACACTTTTGAACAGAATTAATACAACAATAAAACGAATCCACGCAGCAGCCGAACAGCTTTGCCAACATATTAAGAGTGTCAAAGAACAGAATAATTCAATTTATACTATCGAAGGAAAAACAGTATTACCAAATAAAATACTCGGTGTAATTGTTGTTTCAGAAACCTTTGAAGGTGATGTTTACAACAATGGAATCCGTAGTATTTTAAATTCAGATCCACTTCTGCGTGAGATACAGTTAAGCATAATGTCTGCTGAAGAGTTCTCTTGGTTGGTAACATGCACAGAAGGAAATACCAAGAAATTTATCTCTACATTAAAAGAGAAATTCAATGGATTTATCATGCATGGAAAGTATGGTTCTATACCATGTGACTTGTCTATAGCTTCCAGAGTTCAAAATCAAACAAAGACCAGATAAATAATTTCCTGCAAAATACGCAATGCGATAGCATACTCGCTTGAAACTTATAGATATAAAAACTTTTCCTTTTAGAACGCATTAAGGCTTATGCTCTAACTCATTGTTGTCCAAAAACGAGTTAGTAACGCTTGCAAAAGTCTACATTCAACTCTGAACTTGAGGCCGTTGAAGAAAATAGCGTGAGCCTGACAGGACGTCAGGCTAGCTTTCGTTGGCCATGGATGGCCTATCGGAAGCGTTAGCATTTTCGAATAAGGCCGAAGCAGCCTGCAAATGTAGGTCAAAGTTAAATCTGACCCCATGGCGACTTTTCGCTTTTCAGAAAATGTTGCGGGGCGGCTGGGAGTTCCAAGAGGGAACAGCCGTTGGTTTCCTCTCGGTCTGGTGTGGGCGAAGCGCCACGACGTTAGTGGCCGCAGGCCATAAGTACAACGTATAAAAAAGCTGGATTCCGGCTCAAAAACATTACCGGAATGACAAAGTATTTGGCCCGTGCAGGGTGGAACCTTGCGATGTTAGTCTGGTGTGGGCGAAGCGCCACGACGTTAGTGGCCGCAGGCCATCAATACCAAACATAAAAGAATAAACCTGGATCCCGGCTAAAAGCATTACCGGGATGACGAGAAGGTTATCCACAAATACATCAGCAAGGTTAATTTGACCACTGTGTATATGCATACCATTATTTGGATTCTGCGTTAAAAAACCAATTATTCCAAAGAATTCAGGCTGCCAATGGCAGCCTGAATGTTATGTACTTAACGAGTGTTAAGACTCGCAGTGGTTACTTACCATCAAAAGTAAACGACTGACCTGCAAGAGCGGCTTCAAACATTAAGCCACCTTTAGCGGCGGTAAATATCGCCATACCATTAATATAGGCTGCTGCAGCGGCATGATTACTGCCTGCTTGTCCTGCACCGGCTGAATTACCTGTGGTACCGACTTGCGCATTAGCACCAAGATTAATCGCTACTGCTGACGCCTGAGCACTAAATTCAAAGCTGCCGCTGGTGAAGTCATTATATGCTTTGGCATCTTTAAAGAAGATAATTTCGCTATAGGCTTGTCCACCTAGCTGAAAACCGATCGAGAGTTGGGTTAATGTAGAATCACCCATATAAGTATCACTTTGGAATACACGACCATTTCCGTACGCCGCACCAATACCGATACCGCCTTTAGCTACGCTAGGGAATATGGCATAACCATAAGCTGTTTGAAATAAATGCCGACTTTCATTGGCCTTTTTAAAATTGGTAATGGCGTCGCTATAAGCTTCTTCGTCAGCAAAACTAGGAGCTGAAAACGCAAAGCTTAATAACACGATAAAACTAGAAAAAACTAAGCTAATTGAACGTTTCATAAATAACCTCGGTGACTATATTGTCATGATAAAACTGGCCATAGAGTAGCATAACCCTTAAATGACGTGCGTTAATAAACATTTATACTCGGCTTAAGCCAATATACCGTAGCACAAGGTTGTAAAGTGATACTTACAGCAGTATTGGCTGCACTAATTTTTTTTGTCAGCGCTATTTTTGGCAGAATGATCAGCGGTATCTTGCTCATCTTGCTCTGCCATTAACTGATGTAGATAGGTTATTTCATCATCATCTAGTAACTGATTAGTTGTCGATTCAGTTGGCGTGGCAGCGTTGCTGGTGGAGTTGAGTATGCCACGCAAATAGGCTGATCGCGTCACTTGCTGAATACCATATAAAGCAAACACATATACTGTGAGCAATAAGCTTAACCGTGTTACTGCTTGAATTAACAAAGGCACTGAGTCACCTAGGTAAAACGGTAAATAGACTAATACAATTCGCAATACCCAATTAATCAAAATACCAATAGTTAATACGCTTAACCAACGAAAACGAATGACTTGTAAGTTAGGCTGTCTACTCGCCAAATATTGTGGCCGATAGTGAGACAATAAGCGGTAAATCGCCCAGAAATAACTTATGGTTTGTAGCATTAATAATATCGGTAAGATCACAGCCAGCAGGCTGATACTGTTTAATTCAGCGAGTGATGCAATGGTATTGTTTGAGCTTTTGGGATCAATACTGATATGAAATAATATGGCTGAACTGGTGACTAAGGTAACCAAAATAGCACAGCCAAAATGTTTGATTAATAATGGTTGATAGTCTTGTTCAGTTAGGCTGCTTTTACAGTATAAATACAGCATGGGCATGAGTAAAAAATAGATAGGAATGAATAGCGTTAGGGTTAAATGGATTGGAATAGGTGTGGTTTCTTGAGTCAGTAACCCGGTTAAGAAATAACAGCCGATCAGTAAAAATATCCCAGCTAGCAGGCTATGGCTGCGAGTGTTGCTTTGGTAAATATAATGAACATACAGGCCTACCCCAAGGCAATGGATACCTCCAAGTAAGGAAAGCCACCAGTATGTTTGAATAAATAAATCATTAAATTGGTTCATTTTCACTCTCTTTGACGACAGTGAATACTAACCTACTTTCAGCTAAGCAAGTAGTTTACGATTGTTAACCTTGCTCAGCTTTACGTAAATGTCTATTGGATACTTTTTCTGGTGGTAAGCCCGGTGCGGGTTTACGCTCGGCAAGTAAATGCTTAATCGCCATAATGGGATGTGGTAACAACATTCTTGGTCCAGCAAACATCATAATTTCGCGTGCTTTTTGCTTCATATGAGGCTTATAACAATGCACTGGGCATTTATTACATGTTGGTTTTTCTTGGCCGTAGGGGCAACGATCTAAGCGAGTATTGGCATAGCTTAAAAACTCACTACATTGTTGACATACACCTTTGGAAGGTTTGAGTGGGTGGTGCGCTTTACAATAGATTTCAACCATAGCTTGCATTGTTCGAAACTCATAGAGTAATTGACCCCTTAATAATTCTGCCTCAGCCATAGTGTTATCCCTGATTTAATACCTTAGTAAAATAGTCGGATATTGGTAGTGTAAGCGTGATAATAAGAGCTGACAAACTCAGCTTATTTAACTTTGACCTTAGCCGCAAAATCAACTTCTTATGAGGTTAAGATCGCAAAAAAGGTTGAAACAGCAGCTAAATTGGGGATGATCTATGACTTGTTACAGATTAATATAGTTAAATAGTTGATTTTATAGTGTACATTGAAATAATAATGGTTGGTGCTTAAAAAAAACAGCGCTAGCATTAAAACTGTTACATTGCCTCATAATGAATACCATTGTGAGTGAGATAAAATCGTGTGTTACGGCACATCATCAGCAAGGTGGAAGCCTAATGAAGTTAATTTTAATTGTCATATTGGTTGCAATCGCTCTGTATCTATACAGACGTACTCAAGCGGTGGCAAAACAAGAGCTTGATAAAACCGATCGTAATACCACGGGAGATCCATCATCGACTGAGGTCGTTCAATCTTCATCGATAACCGCAGACGATACTACTAAGACCGACGCTGAGCCGCATACCATCATCGATACCAATGTGGATACAACCGCTGCTCATAGTGTTGATGTCGATAAGCTCGACCCAATCGTGTTGGTAGATGAGCCTAAGGTGTCAGTTGAGTCCATTATTGAACCTGTCGAAACCGTTAAAATACCTGCAGAACCGATTGATACGCCTAAACCTCAACAAGCCGATAGCCTGCAAATTGATGAGATTACCGAGCCAGAGCGTGCGCCAGATGATATCCAAGCCACTATTGATATCAGTAAGGCTGATTTAGTGAATAAGGCTGATGCTGTTAGTCAGGTTGAAGTTAAGATCAAAGCGATTGAGAATGTAACGGCTGAAGTGTTCAGTTATCAAGGGCAGCCCTTGAATTTAGATAGCGTCGAAGGCGACTGGGCAAGTGAGAGCTTTATACAACAAGTTAACGCTGCCAACAACGCCAGCGAGCTTACAAGTCAGCACGATGGCTTAGTCAATGTGATTAATCATTGCTACAAAATGCGCAAGCAGAATAATTATTGCCAATATGGCGCCGCTTTACAGTTGACCTATTTAGAGGTTTATCGTGCATTACATCAGCAATATATGACTCAAAAAAGTACTGACGAAATTAAGTCGCCAGCATTTATGCCGTTATCAACCTTACTAAATGATGTGGGTCAGTTTGATGAGGCTGTGAAGGTGTGCCAGCAAGCGCTTGAATACCAATTAACCGACGGAACGGTTACTGGGTATGAAGGGCGAATAAAACGAATCGAAAAAGCTAAAGCTAAAGTGAGCTAACAGGCTAATCAATACTGTTGCATGGATATCAGGTATGATATTCAAAAGGAAAGCGAACCTTGGTTCGCTTTTTTGTTGCTTCAGATCCAATGATTTCAAGGTTGAAAATGACATTAATCACTCGCACATTGTGCAAAATATTGCTGATAACCGCTACGCTAGCTTTACTTAGCGGGTGTATTCGCACTCCTGAATGGACCTTATTTTATGTGGCAGACCAAACACCGCTGCCGACGCACATTGCACAACAAGAACATATTTCCGGTTATTACGATTCATTAGAACAATGCCAAGCTAAAGGTGCTGGAATGTTACGCCTACAGGCATCATCAGTGCCCACAGATAAAGCGTTTGTTTGTGGTGAACAGTGTCAGATTGATGATAAGCAGCAATTACAGTGTAAAAGCCAAGTCGTTGGGGCTGTGCACAATGCAATTTAAGCAAGATTTTTTTGAACAATTAGTAGGCTTTTATTCGCAAGTTTATCCTTTACCAATTAGTAACCCTCATTGGCTTGGTTGGAGTGATGACGCCGCAAAACTAATTGGTTTACAAAAGCCTAATGATGAATTGCTGATGCAGTTATCGGCTAACTATGCCGCCCCTGGCGCCAGTTACTATGCGCAAGTGTATAGTGGTCATCAATTTGGCGGCTACACCCCCAGACTAGGCGATGGTCGTTCAATTATATTAGGCGAAGCCATTGGTCCTAATGGCGCCTGGGATGTCGCCTTAAAAGGTGGTGGCCCAACACCGTATTCTCGTCAAGGTGATGGTAGGGCGGTAATGCGTTCTGCGGTGCGTGAGTTTTTAGTCTCTGAAGCGCTTGCTGCGCTCAATGTGCCTACCAGTCGTGCTTTAGCTGTTATTGGTTCCGATTTACCGGTATGGCGCGAAAGCCAAGAAACTGCTGCTATAACGGTACGCTTGGCTAAAAGTCACATTCGGTTTGGCCATTTTGAATATTTTTTTCATAGCGAACGCGGCGATACTGGCAAACTGACTCAATTGGTTAATTTTACCATTCAGCAGCATTTTCCACATTTATCAGCCGACGCTGCAGGTTATAAACAGTGGTTTCATGAAGTGGTGCAATCGACTGCAAAAATGATTGCCCATTGGCAGTCGGTTGGTTTTGCTCATGGGGTGATGAATACCGACAACATGTCGATAATCGGTGATACCTTCGATTTTGGCCCCTTTGCATTTTTAGATACCTTTAAAGAAGGCTTTGTCTGTAATCACTCTGATCACGAGGGTCGTTATGCTTTTGGCCAGCAACCCGCAGTTGGACTTTGGAACCTGAAACGTTTAGCCCAAGCTCTCGCACCTATTATTGAATCTAATGATTTAATTGTCGCACTTAATACTTATCAAGCAGCATTGGTGAAACAGTATTTAAGCTTGATGCGCGCTAAGTTAGGGCTGCCTCAACCGAGTAGTAACTCAAATATTCTCAGTGAAGCCGCTCAAGTTAAACAGGATCAGCAAGATTTACATCTAGTGGGGCAATTAACAGTTTTATTGGAAGCTAATCAGCTGGATTACAGTAATAGTTTACGCCGCTTTGGCCAAGTTGACCCGAACCGTTCAGATTCTGCTTTACGTAATGACATGATCGATGTTGCTGGCTTTGATACTTGGTATAAAGCTTACCAAGACCGAGTGGGTGAGGTAGCGGATGTGGATGTGTGGCAAGGAAATCGTAATGGTGTTAACCCTAAATACATTTTACGTAATTACCTCGCGCAAGAAGCCATTATCGATATAGAAGAAAGTGGCGATAATCGTAAATTATTACAACTCCAACAGTTGTTGAGTCGTCCTTTTGACGAACAACCCGAAATGGAAGACTTTGCCAAACGTCCTCCAGAGTGGGGACAAGGCTTAATTATGTCTTGCAGCAGTTAATTAAATTATTTTATCCGAGTCGACTTATGAAATTATTGTCAGCCCAATTAGATCCCGCAGCACTAAGCATTGTTATTCAAGCTGAAGTGGATTTTGAGCAATTTGAACGATTTGCAGAACCACTAGCGGCGGCACTTGATTGCGACATTCGTGAGCGCCAATGGGGAGCCGATCGCCACCAATGGTTACTGAACTTTGAAGGTAGCCCTTTATGGCTACATTATGAATTTTATGGTGATATTTGTTGGATATCCACCGATAGCGCTGCAGAGTTAGACGTATTAGCGTTTTTGTTAACGCTACTCGCTCCCCATATTCAAACGAGTTAAGAAGGCAAACATGGATAATCGTACCGGCGCAGAATTTCATTTTCAGGCACTAAGACCTGATCTCATTCTTGATGCTATTGAAAGTATTGGTATCTTCCCTGAGACGGGTTTATTAGCACTCAACAGTTACGAAAATAGAGTGTATCAGTTCCGTTGTGACCAAGGCATTCGCTATGTGGTTAAGTTTTATCGACCACATCGTTGGAGCAATGAACAAATCCAAGAAGAACACGATTACGCCTTAGCCTTAGCGGCCGAAGATATTCCCATTGCCGTTCCAGTTGTCATAGAGGGCAAAACCTTATTTGAATATCAGGGTTATCGTTTTGGACTCTTCCCCTCTATTGGTGGTCGAGCATTTGAAGTCGACAACCTTGAGCAACTTGAATCGGTTGGCCGTTTTATTGGCCGTATTCATCAATATGGAGCCATGCAGCCTTTTAAGTACCGTGAAGCACTGACCCCTGCTATTTTGGGAGATGAGTCTTATCGCTATTTACGTGACAGTGATATGGTTTCCAGCTCCATGCAAACGGCTTTTTTTACGGTAGTAGAACAAGTATTAGATAAAGCTAAACAAATATGGCAGCAACACACTTTTAACCCTATACGTCTACATGGAGACTTACATCCGAGTAATATTTTATGGACCCCAGATGGCCCAGGTTTTGTTGACCTAGACGATGCAAAGCAGGGACCAGCAGTACAAGACTTATGGATGATGTTAACCGGAGATCGTCAGCAACAGTTATTACAAATTGATATTTTATTAGAGGGATATCAAGAGTTTTGTGATTTTGATGCTAAACAATTAGCACTGATTGAGCCGTTAAGGGCTTTCAGAATGGTGCATTATAATGCGTGGTTAGCCAAGCGCTGGCAAGACCCGGCATTTCCAATGAATTTTCCATGGTTTGGCGATATAAAGTACTGGGAACAACAAACGCTGGCGTTTAAAGAACAGCTCTCTGCGCTGAATGAACCACCATTGAGTTTACCTAGTTTTAATTAACAATATTTCATAATCACTACCTAATCGTATTTAGTTACAAATACAATTGGCTAGCGATTGAGTTACAGGCTAACGCTAGACTATGATAGAGCCAGCGTATTTATATTTTGCCTATTTAGAAGGAAGTAAAATGAAAAAAGCATTACTGATGGCCGTAGCATTGTTGCTCGCGCCTATGGCTGCCATAGCTGCCGATTATAAAGAAGGTGTTCATTACACTGTGATTAATGATGGCCCAGAAACAGCCAAGCCAGAAATTACTGAGTTCTTCTCATTCTACTGCCCGCACTGTTTTAATTTTTCAAAAACAGTGGTGCCTAAAATAGAAGCGACTTTGCCTGAAGGTGTAACATTTAATCAGGCTCACGTTGAATTTATTGGCCGTGAAATGGGTGTTGAGATGTCTCGTGCTTTTGCGGTTGCGCAACAGCTTAATGTTGAGAAAAAAATGGACGCTGCTTTGTTTAGTGCTATCCATGAAAAGCGTCAACAATTTACTCGCCCAGACGATATCAGAGCAGTATTTATTGCCAACGGTGTAGATGCCAAAGCTTATGATGCTGCAGCTAATTCATTTATGGTTAATGCGCAGATGTCTAAAATGAAACGTGATACTGAAAACGCGAAAATTTCAGGTGTGCCTTCATTAGTTGTTAATGGTAAATACCGCGTAGAAACTAGCTCGATTAAATCTTATGACGAATTAATTGATATCGCATTTTACTTAACGTCAATGAACAAAAAGTAATCTAATTAGTTTATGTTTAATAAATAAGGAGCTTCGGCTCCTTTTTTATTGCCTTGAGAATATTAAGATCTGTTGGTCATTGCGCATCATTTGCAGACTAGATTAAAAGTGCTAATTGGTTGAAGTTGTTGTTTGGGGCTGAGGTTATTACAGACAAAAAAAAACCGTATGACTATAAAAGACAATACGGAGATGAGTCAAATGACTCTTTTTTACCCTGAGTAACATTAAAGATCTTAACATGGCGTCAAAATATTGGCAAGCGGCATTAAAATGCCGACTCATCTTTATGTGATTTATCAGTATAATTAAAAATAGCTTACTAGCGGAACTCTTTGGCTATCAAACGGTCAAAACCGATGACATTGAAGTTGTGTTTAACAAAAAAGTGAATAGTGGTTTTATATGCGCTTTTGATATTTACATTTTTGACATATACATCGCTTCCCGTCGCTATTTCATCGCACCTTGCGTATGTTATTTTGTTGGAGAAAGTCGTATGAGAATGTTCCCTGTTTATGCACCCAAACTTATCGTTAAGCATGCTAGGATATTTTTGAGTGGAGTGATTTGGGTAAAAGATTTAGGGTTACTTGAGTTTGATAAGGGTCGCTTTTT
Organism: Shewanella livingstonensis; assembly: GCF_003855395.1. Classification (NCBI taxonomy): domain Bacteria; kingdom Pseudomonadati; phylum Pseudomonadota; class Gammaproteobacteria; order Alteromonadales; family Shewanellaceae; genus Shewanella; species Shewanella livingstonensis. Next base: position 790,905 of record NZ_CP034015.1, read on the forward strand.
ACAGACGAAAAAAAGCCTGCCAAAAGTTAAGCAGGCTATCAGTGAACTAAATGCCTTGATTGAATTACAATCACAGCAGTATCAATCCATTTAGATTTCGTTATTCAATAAACCAACAAGGCCGTTGACCTTTTCACTCCAAGAGTTTAGGTCTTGCTGCAATTGTTGGTTTTTTTGTGTCAATTCTTGTTGCTGTAACGTCAAAGCTTCGTTCTTTTGCTTCTCTTCATCAAGCTCCATTTTTAGTAGCTCAATATTTTCGAGAGTCGCCTGGATTTTGGTTTCCAGTTGGGACAATAATTCAAGGCTCATGGGGGAGTCCTATACGTTTCTGGATGGAACCCCGATTCTAGCAGTGACAAGGCCTATAGGAATAGCCTTTAAAACTAAGTGGCTAAAATATATTCAATAAATCGTACTATATTGTACTTTATCTGGGATCGCGCTATTTTCATCAGCTAACCAAGACAGTAAAAGACCTTTTATGACAATTACCCGACTCGATGTTGGCACCCGTATGAGCAGTATTGTGATCCACAATCATACTGTTTACTTGTGTGGCCAAGTCGCAAAAGACAAATATACCGACATAAATACCCAAACGGTCACTATGCTTGAAGAGGTCGATAGCTTGCTTGCACAAGCTGGTAGTCGACGCGAGCATATTTTGTCCGCTACCATTTACCTTAAAAATATGGCCGATTACGATGCTATGAATCTAGTGTGGGATAGTTGGTTGCCAGCGGGCCATGCTCCCGCAAGAGCTTGCGTACAAGCTGCCATTGCCGAGCCTGAATATCTGGTTGAAATATCGGTGATTGCCGCTGTAACAAGTTAGTCTGCATTAACAGATCGCAGTGGGTGAATATAGAGTGATTATCCTGAGTTAATTAGCATCGGTTGAGTAACTTCGTTGCAATTAGTTCGCGACTAAAATAAGACATGCACTGACAGTTTGTCTGTTGCAATATGAATAATTATATTGATGCTTGTTACGTTCAATTGACGTATTTTGATTGAGGATCTATGGCTTCGACTTGACATTAATCTCAAGCCTCCATAGTCTGCAAGCTCAGTTTTTAAGGTGGTATGCAATGGACATAAAATATAATTTAAAATCAGCGTCAGAGCGCCGCACAGAACCATTTAAGCCAGAAGGCGATGTGGGTTTTGGTAGACTTCGTACTGATCACATGTTTTTAATGGATTATCGTGATGGTCAATGGTGCGATCCGCGCATAGTGCCTTACGGTCCGTTTGAAATGGCGCCTGGTGCAATGACATTGCATTATGGCCAATCTATTTTTGAAGGTGCAAAAGCCTTTATGCACGAAGACGGTGAGATCTATACTTTCCGTTTAAACAAAAATGCTGAGCGCATGAACCGTTCTGCCGATATCGTTTGTATTCCAAATATCGATGAAGCGATGCAAGTTAAGGCTATTAATGCCCTTATTGATGTCGATCGCTTGTGGTTTCCGCAACAAGATGGTGCGTGTTTATATATTCGTCCGTTTATCTTTGCAACGGAAGATCGCTTGTCTGTTAGCCCAAGCCAACAATACACTTTTTGTGTCATGTTAAGCCCATCTGGTGCGTATTATGCGTCAGGGGTTAATAAAGGCATTCGCTTGTTAATTACAACGAAGTTTCATCGTGCAGTGTCTGGTGGTACGGGTGCATCTAAAGCTTCAGGTAACTACGCTGCTTCTTTGCGCGCAGGTAAAGCTGCGGCTGAATATGGCGCCGCACAAGTATTGTATTTAGATTCGACTAATACTCAAATTGAAGAAGTTGGCGCAATGAACCATTTTCATATTTTGAAAGATGGTACTGTAATTATTCCTACATTTACTGACACTATTTTAAAGTCGATAACGTCTCAATCTATGCTTGAATTGGGTGACTTATTAGGATGTGAAGTGCGACAAGAAACGGTGATGTTAGATAAGTTTATCGCCGATGTTGAGTCGGGTGAAATTATTGAGGCTGGTGGTTTTGGTACTGCAGCGGTGGTGTCTCCGGTGAGTTCATATATTTTTGAAGATGGACGTATTATCACTGTGGGTGATGGCAACGTTGGACCTAATATTCAACGTATCTATAAAGTTTTCACCGAGCTACAAAAAGGTCACATACCAGCCCCAGAGGGTTGGGTAAAGCGTATTGAGCGTGTTGCTCTATAGTTCGCCTCATCGGTAGTACGGTAATAGAAGCTCCTAGATGGAGCTTTTATTTTGCCTTAAAAATGACGAATTGCAGTTTTGTCTTGAGTTAATAAGACCATACAATCAGCGGCGCTTAATGGCTTGCTGAGCAAGAAACCTTGCACTTGATCGCAACCACCTTCACGTAAAAAATTCAACTGTGCTTGGGTTTCAACGCCTTCAGCTACTACGTTAAGTTCTAAACTGTGGGCTAAAGTAATAATCGCGCTAGTGATAGCGGCATCATCAGGATCTTCTGTTATATCTCGCACAAATTCACGATCAATTTTCAAGGTATCAATGGGGAAGCGTTTCAAATAGCTTAAGCTTGAATATCCAGTGCCGAAATCATCAACGGCAATAGAAAGCCCTAGCGCTTTTAATTGTGCCAAGATAGCCACGGACTCTTGTGGGTTACCCATAATCATCGATTCTGTTAATTCGAGTTCTAGAGCGTTTGCAGGAAGTCCTGAGACCGCTAATGCGACTTCTATGGTCGAGATAATATCGGCTTTCAACTGTCTGGCTGAAAGGTTAACCGCAACGGATATATGCTCAAAGCCTTGTTGGTGCCATTGTGCTAGTTGGCTACAGGCTTGATTAATTGCCCAGTGACCAATCTGATTAATGATGCCGGTTTCTTCTGCAAGCGGGATAAACTCAACCGGTGAAATAAAGCCAAGCTCTGGGCTTTCCCAGCGCATCAAGGCTTCAAGGCCGACAATTTTTTCAGTTTTGACATCGTATTTAGGTTGGTAAACTAAATATAGCTCATTTTCTTGCATTGCTTTTTTAAGCCCTGCTTCTAGTTGAACATAACGCGTTGCATATTGATTTAATTGTTCAGTATAGAATTGGAAGTTATTCCGGCCCAAAGATTTAGCATGATACATGGCGGTATCGGCATACTTAATTAACGATGTGGTGTCTTGAGCATCTTCAGGATACAAACTGATCCCAATTGATGGTGAAATCGTCAGCACTTTATCGTCAAGTAAAAACGGCGTTTGGAATGCATGTAACACTTTTTCTGCAATAATAGTGGCGGCTTTAGTTTTAGCAACCCCTTCTAAAATAATCGTAAATTCATCACCACCTAGACGTGCAACTGTGTCGCCATCGCGCACCGCATTTTGTAGGCGATGGGCAACGGCTTTAAGCAGTAAATCACCAATATGATGGCCCATTGAATCATTGATATGTTTAAAGCGGTCAAGATCTAAAAATAACAATGCCACAATGCTATTGGCGCGTTGCGCTTTGGTCACTGCTTGATTGAGACGATCTTGGAACAAGGTACGGTTAGGCAATCCGGTCAATGGATCAAAATTAGCTAATACTCGTAAATCTTCTTCAGCTTTTTTACGCGCTGTAATATCGGTGAAAACCGCAACAAAGTGACTAGTTTCACCCTTATTATTAATAACTTGGTTTATCTCTAACCATGCGAGAATCCCGCGGCGATCGCGGGTTCTAATATGAGTTTCACCAGCCCAATGTTTGTGTCTTAATAGTTGGACTTCAACTGAATTATAAAACTCGCGAGACTGCTTCCCCATAGTTAAAAATAAGAAATGCTTGCCAACCACATCACGATGTTTAAAGCCTGTAATTCGGCTAAAAGCAGGGTTTACTGAGCGAATTTGGTAATCGAGTTCGCCAACGACAACCGCTTCATTCATGCTAAATAGTACTTGTGATGACAGTTTTAATTCGTTTTCGGTTAACTTCCGACTGGTAATATCTTTATGGGTACCCGCCATTCGCACCGGAATATTATTGCTATCGCGTTCAACAATTTGCCCACGGTCTAGCACCCAGGCCCATTCTCCTGGCTTAGTTTCAACGCGGTACTCTGCTTCAAAAAACTCGCTTTCACCATTTAAATGGTCATTAAGCAGTTTTTGCACTCGAGGTTTGTCTTCGGGATCGATATTTTTAATGAATAATTGATCATTTAACGAAAAATTCATCGGTTCAATTATGTTGGTTCGATAGACTTTATCGTCTTTAATATTCCAATCCCACATACCATCACCAGAGGCCCAAAGCGCCAATTTTAGGCGTTCTTCTGAGGCACGAATACTGCTATCAAACTCTCGTTGCTTAGCCAGTTTTTTCTGTCTGGTAGAGAAAATCCAAATAATGATTAATAACCCAAAGGTGACATACAATGCATAAGCAATGTGAGTCATATAAATAGGTGGTACAACAGAGACATTTATATTTAGGGTGTATTGACTGTATTTATTAGTCCCTAGCGCATGGCGAACCATTAAGGTGTATTCACCAGGAGGCAGATTGGTATAGGTAATTTCGTTGCCATGAGATAGCTCACGCCAATCGTTATCAAAGCCGTCTAAAAAGTAGCTAAAACGGCTTAACCCAGGGTAATTAAAATTGAGCGAGCCGATTTCAAAGCTAATGAGTTGTTGCTCATACGCCATGAAAATGTGTGGTGCATGGCTTAAGTCGCGAATTGGGTACTGGGTTTCACCAATAGTGTATTTAGTCAGCGCCAGTTTATTCTCGGCTCTCTGGGTTGGAATAGTGGAGGGGGTAAACTGGTTAAGTCCTCTAATACCGCCAAACCATAATGTACCGTTAGCCTCTTTAAATTTAGCGGCACCATTAAACTCATTAGCTTGCAGGCCCTCGAATTTATTATAGGAAATAAAATGTTGATCACTGGGAGTAAAACGTGAGATCCCAGAGTTGGTGCTGAGCCACAAATCGTGTTTATCATCTTCTAAAATAGCGTAAACAGTATTACTGCTGTCATCAGCATTAACGTCCATTCGTTCAAACTTAAAGGCACCGTACTCTATTGTTAGCTTGTCTATACCGCCATGGGTGGCCACCCAAAAGTCACCATTGTCTGCTAATAAAAAATCTCTAACTCGGTTGTCGCTGAGGCTGTTAGGATTGTCAGGATCGTTACTTAGAAAGTCTAGCTTTTGCTCTTCTGCAGAGAGCCTTACTACCCCTCCCATGGTGCCTAACCAAAGATAACCTTGGCTAAAATAGAGCTTAATAATTTGATATTTAAATGGTGAAAAGTCAGCTTGAAAACCAAAGTTGTAAGCCATCATACGGTTAGTATATTCAGAAATGAAATACAACCCTTGTGAGCTGGCTATCCATAAGCGATCTTTGTCGTCAAAGGCTAAACTGCGGATCTTATTATCTGCTCTAAACTGCTCATTTTCAGGTTTGACTTGCTCCAATATGTTGCTGTTGTCTAGTGTAAACAGGCCTACATTAGTGGCAAACCATAGTAAACCTTGTTTATCTTGCACAATGTCATGCACTATTAATGACAACTGTTCTGCTGGCACGGCTAATTTATTGGCAAATAACTCATTGATATTGTGGTATTGGTTATCATTAGGAACCAAATACTTTAGCCCTGCACCATCGGTACCTATCCACAGACGTTGCTGCTTGTCCCGAAAAATAGTACGGATCATGTTTGCCATGCCTGGCGTATTGGTTTGGTAATCGTAAAAGTGCTTAAAGTATTGATTGCTGAGGCTGAGCTTATCGATACCCGAATATCCGGTGCCAATCCATAAAGTACCATTTTGATCTAGCATTAAGCTTTGTAGAGTATTGGCACTGATGGTATTGAGTGCTTGTGGATTATGTTTATAAGCCCTGCTGTGCCACTTACCATCAATAAAGTCGAGTTTGAATAGACCTGTATTGGTGCCAATGGCAAAAATTTGATTGGCATTAATTACTTCAAAATCTGTAATGTTGCGGTTGTTACCATAACTCTCATCATTCGACCATATCAGTTCTTTTTGATGAGTATCGAGATTATAGCGCCAAATTTGATTGTCGATGGCTAACCATACTGAATAAACTGAACTTGATTTGACTTGGTTTACCGTCATATTAATGGGGATATCAAGCCGAATAATAGTATTACTATCAATGGCAAATGTGCCATGAGATTGAGTGCCAACGACAATGTATTTATTATCGATATTGGCAATGCTGGTAATATTAGGCGCGATGTTGTTGCCGAGACTAACAGGAGTGATTTTTTCAGTTTTTAGGGAGACAATAAATAGGCCTGAACGTGTGCCGACCCAAAGGGTATCGCCAATCACGGCAAGGTTAGTGACCTGCAGGTCTGTTAATCCTTGAGGTTGTTTAAACTGAGTAAATTGGCCAGTAGTTAAATTTAACCTATTAAGGCCATTATTGTTGGTTCCTACCCATAAATCACCATCAGGTGACTGCAAAATGTTAGTAATAAAATTGCCTGAAATAGCCTGGCTATTTCCTTGCTGCTTTAAGTATAAGCTAAACTCAACACCATTATAGCTGTGCAAACCATCTTGGGTGCCAATCCATAACATTCCCGAACTGTCCATAAACAGGCGAGTGATCGAGTTTTGATTAAGGCCATCTTTTGTATCGAAGTGCTCAAATTTTACTTCGGTCAGGCTATCGTCATATGGTTCATTTTTTTGTGCTGAAACCGCCACTGAAAAACTCAATGTAAAGACGAGAATTAGCCAGTGTGTTAAAAGCGTGAATGCACGAAAATTCAAATTTCACCCATAAAGTTTCATTGGAAAAGTTGTGATAAATATTAATTATGTTAACAAAAAAGTATTTAATTAACGCTTAGACATTTAGTTGTTAATTAATTTTATCAATTGAGTTAGCGATAAACTCTTTTTCTTATAAAACTGACAGTTTTACACGTTCAACGCAACAGAAAATCGTCATTTGTCGATTTTATGACAATTTAACTACGTTAATGCGGATTCTGTGGTTGATAAGCTTTTATTATGTCATCAATTTGCTGATCTTTTTCAATCCAAAGCTGATTTAACCAGCGCTGAAATTCGACCCGTGTTTCCGGACTTGAAAAGTAAACTTGTGAATCTACCTTCGGCACAGGTAGCGTTTCAACGCGCATTACCACTTTTTTGGTACGTCCATGCATTACATTAGCCAGTACTTTTTCCGAGGTTTCAGGGTAAACCAATGTAATATTTAATAGGCCAGTAAACTGCTCACCCATTGCTGAGAGTGTAAAAGCAATGCCGCTGGCTTTAGGGCGGAGTAAATGGCGATAAGGCGAATTCTGGCGTAGACGCTTTTCTTCGGTAAAACGACTGCCTTCAACATAATTAATAATCGATGTGGGCATGTGCTTAAAGCGTTCGCAAGCTTTGCGAGTCGTTTGAAGATCTTTACCTTTTAACTTTGGATTTTTTTTCAGCTTAGCAGCACTGGTTCGATCCATAAATGGCATATCCAGAGCCCAGCAACCCAACCCCATTATTGGCACATACAGTAGTTCTTTTTTTAAAAAGAACTTTAACATTGGAATATGGTTGCGCAATAAGTATGTTTGGGCAGCAATATCAAAGCCACTAACATGATTACTAACCAGTAAATACCAGCCGTTAGGATCAAGCTTATCTAATCCTTTTACGTCCCATTCAATATTTGAAATTAAGTATAAAATGCCGCCATTACATGTAGCCCACGACCACATAAAACGGTTCATTATCCGTGTTAATAGTCGTCTAGCAGGTAGAAAAGGCAGTAATAATTTTGCGACACCGCCAATCGTTAACAATGAGCTCCATACAAGCGTATTGATGATCAATAACAACAGACTGATAATAAAGAGTACTGGGCCTGGTAAAAAAGACAGCATATATTGTTACACCTCTTGCTTTGCTTGTGAGGCAATTTCTTGTAGCTGCGAATCTTTATCGAGCCAGATTTGATTGAGCTGTTCTTGGAATTTAATTTTAAATTCACGATCTTTCATGTAATCACCACGCATATCCTGAGGAATATCAGTAATTTTGATATTTACTCTAACCTCAGTCAATCCACCACAAATATATTGCCAATAAGTTGGTACTGTATCTGGATAATATATGGTGACATTCACTAGTTTATTAATATGTTCACCCATAGCCGATAGCGCAAAAGCCATTCCTCCAGCTTTGGGTTTTAAAAGATGCTGAAAAGGTGACGCTTGCTTGTCGTGCTTAGCGGCAGTAAAACGTGTCCCTTCGACAAAGTTCATAATACTCACTGGCTTAGTTTTAAATTTCTCGCACGCTTTACGAGTAATTTCAATGTCTTTACCTTTTAATTTAGGGTTTTTCCGTAATTGTGACGTGCTATAACGGCGCATAAATGGAAAATCTAATGCCCACCAAGCCAGGCCAAGTATTGGTACAAAAATAAGTTCTTGTTTGAGAAAAAACTTTAAAAAAGGAATTTTACGGTTAAATACACGTTGTAAAATCAGAATGTCGACCCACGACTGATGGTTAGCAATAACCATATACCATTCTTGCTCAGAAAATGATTGATCGCCGGTAACGTTAATGCACATCGGATGAAAAATGGCTTCTATCACGGTATTAATGCTTATCCATGCTGTTGCGCAGTTATCGAGAATATAACTACAGCCTTTTTGGCAAATGCCAATTGGGATCAACTTTACAACACTGAACGCCAAGATAGGGATGGTCCAAAAAATGGTATTAATTAAATAGCATAAGAATGCGATTGAACCTTTGGTTTTAGAAAGCAGCGACATTTTTCTCTCCTATTAAACGGAGGGCTATGTTACTCGTAGTCGCTGTTTTGCTCAATCAATACGATAGGTTAAATTACGTTTATTGCTGATTCAGTCTTGCCAGTAATCGATCCATTGCCCGATAACCAAGTGCTTGAGCAATGTGGCTACGCTCGGTAGTAGGTGATTGCTGCAAGTCGGCTATGGTTCGTGATACGCGTTGAATACGATGAAAGCTGCGAACAGACAAGCCTAAGCTCACCACGCTTTGTTCTAAAAACTCGAGATCAGGCTGAGTAATCGCACCATCTTGCTTGAGTTGCTTTGGGGTTAACTCACTATTTAATACACCTGCACGGCTGAGTTGTTGATCGCGGGCCTGTTTAACGCGCTTAGCTATTTCAACGCTGGTCTCACCTGGCTTGTGCTGTTGGGTTAAGGTGCCTGCAGGAAGTTTAGGTACATCCACGGTCAAATCAAAACGATCTAAAAATGGTCCGGATAAACGCGATAAATAACGTTGAATTTGATCTGGGGTCGAACGCGCCCGTTCTGTATCGCCACAGGGGCTAGGATTCATTGCTGCAATGAGCTGAAATCGACTTAAAAACGTTAATTTAGCGGCTGCGCGTGAAATTTCAACTTGACCCGTTTCTATTGGCTCCCTAAGGCAATCTAAAACCTTCCGTGGAAACTCGGCTATTTCATCAAGAAATAATATTCCGCGATGGGCTAATGATATTTCCCCTGGTTTTGGTTGACTACCACCGCCAATCAATGCAATCGATGAAGCAGTATGATGCGGCGAGCGAAAAGGGCGGTTAAGGAAATTTTGTGGTTTAATATGTAATCCAGCAACAGAGTGAATAGCTGCTACCTCAATGGCTTCGTCGTAGGTAAGTTTGGGTAGTAACGGAATTATGCGATTGGCCAACATGCTTTTTCCGGTACCTGGAGGACCTATAAATAGCATGTTATGCCCGCCAGCCGCCGCAATCTCCAGTCCTTGTTTAGCTTGATATTGGCCGATGACATCGCTCATACAAAGTGATGACTGCAATTGAGGTTCTTCATCAATCCACTCGGGTAAGGTATCGAGTAAGGGCAGTTGTGCCTGACCGTGTAGAAATGCTGCCAAGTTTTGTAAGTGGGCGACAAAATAACTGTGATTGTAGCCAACGAGTTCTGCTTCATGGCGATTTTCGATGGGCATAAAGAAATGATGTTGATCATTACGTGCCGCAATAATGGCCGGTAATAAGCCGCTACAAGGGCGAATTTGCCCAGAAAGAGCCAGTTCACCCACAAATTCGCATTGGTGTAATGCTTTAGCTGGAATTTGATTTGATGCTGCCAGAATACCTACTGCAATCGGTAAATCGTAGCGGCCGCCTTGCTTAGGTAAATCTGCAGGTGCTAGATTGACAGTAATTCGCCTTTGTGGAAACTCAAAGCCTGCATTTATTAATGCACTTCTAACGCGCTCTTTGGCTTCTTTAACTGAGGTTTCTGGTAGTCCTACTAGATTAAATGCCGGTAAACCATTGCTTAAATGTACTTCAACAGTCACTCTCGGCGCTTCTACACCGCAACTTGCTCGAGTAAATACACAGGCTATTGCCATTAACAATTCCTTTTGTTTGAATAATATACAAATTAAGAGATGGTTATAGTCTAGCAGTGATGTGTTTTTTTGCGTGATCTAGGCTAAATAAGTCAGATAAAGTTATGCTTGCACGCTAGTTTAAATCACTGTTGTTGAGTAGAATACCGTCGCTTAAGCGTACGCGAGGATCGATTTTTTATAGGTCTTTTGCCGTGAAACACGATAATGATATTCCATCACGCGTTATTTCTATCTGTATTGAATCATTAGCCCTGTTAATTTTAATATTAATAAATGGCTAAGGTCTTGCATTTGCCCATTTTGCAACAATGATATGTCCATACATTCCTGATATTTTGGCTAGTATTCAGGTAAAGGTAAACTATGAGCCTCTCTGATAATTTATTGATCATCTTATGTCTGATCGGCATTAGTTGTTTTTTTTCTATGTCTGAAATTGCCCTTGCGGCATCACGAAAGATACGCTTGCAATTAATGGCTGATGAGGGCGATTTACGTGCCGCCAAAGTATTGAAATTGCAGGCTCAGCCAGGCAGTTTTTTTACCGTGGTACAAATAGGGCTTAATGCGGTCGCGATCATGGGCGGTATTGTGGGTGAATCGGCCTTTAGACCTCATTTTGAACAACTATTGTTACCTTTATTAGGTGATGAATGGGGTTTGCAGTTGAGTTTTGTCTGTTCATTTGTGACGGTCACATCGTTGTTTATTCTATTCGCTGATTTAATGCCAAAACGAATTGCGATGGTGATCCCAGAACAAGTCGCGGTTACTTTTGTGATGCCAATTATTCTGTGTATCAAAGTGTTAAAACCGTTTGTGTGGATTTTTAATGGTTTAGCTAATGCGATTTTTAAGCTATTACAAGTGCCTACCGCACGTAACGATCAAGTCACTAACGATGATATTTACGCCATGATGAGTGCGGGTACCGAAGCTGGAGTCATGGATAAAGGTGAGCAACAAATGATGGAAAACGTGTTTGAAATGCAGTCGGTGTCGGTGACCTCTGCAATGACAGCACGTGAAAGTTTAGTGTATTTTTTACTGCAAGATAGTGAAGAAGAAATTAAACAAAAAATAGCTAAAAATCCACACAATAAGTTTATCGTCTGCGATGGTCAACTAGACATCGTCAAAGGCTTTGTTGATGCTAAAGAGCTATTAATAAGAGTGATTAACGGTGAAAAAATAACCTTAAAGGGCAGTACATTAGTCCATAACTGTTTGATTATTCCTGATACGTTAACCTTGTCTGAGTCGATGGAGTATTTTAAAAATAATCGTTCTGACTTTGCGGTGGTGATGAACGAGTATGCTTTGGTTGTTGGCATTGTGACGACCAATGATTTACAAAGTGCTGTGATGGGCGCGTGGTCATTACACGAAAGTGAAGAACAAATAGTTGCCCGCGATGGTAACTCTTGGTTAGTTGATGGAGTTACGCCGATTACTGACGTAATGCGAGCATTTAATATTGAAGTTTTTCCACATAACCAAAACTACGAAACTATTGCTGGTTTTATGATGTATATGCTACGAAAAATTCCTAAGAGAACCGACTTTGTTAATTATGCGGGCTATAAATTTGAAGTGGTCGATATTGATTCATATAAAGTAGACCAGTTACTGGTTACCCGTTTAGACATTGAGATGCCACCACTGCCTTAAGTCTATTTCCCTAGCCTCTATTATAACCGGACGCTTAAATGATGTTTAAGAACGCACTAATGATCGGATCATTAGTGCGTTTTTCTTTGCAGCAACAGCCTAATTCAAATGGTGGGATCGGTATTGGCGAGGCTAGGGTTTGGATGCGATCGCGTACCGGACTATTGTGGATCACCGCTTCTGGGCTTATACCAACACCACAGCCGAGCGCGACCATGGAGACAATAGCTTCCTGACCAGAGACTTGAGCATAAATATTGGGTTTAATTCCCATTTGCTTAAACCACTGATCAATCCGTTTTCTGCCAGGGCCGTGATCCGGCACAATATAAGGCAGCTTTGCCCAATCAATTTTCGGTTGATTAACCCATTGTTGTACTTGGCAATGCATGGTGGGCGCAATGACCGAAATGGGCACTTTATCGATAGGGGTAAAGTGTAATGTATTAGGCAACACTTCAGGCAACGCAATAATAGCGATGTCGGCGCGATTCTTTTGAATTTGATTGACCGCATTAGCCGGATCGCCCGTGTTGAGATTGATATCGACATGGGGATGTTCACGTCTAAAGCGGTCTAACAGCGTCGGTAAATGACTATAAGCGGCGGTAACCGAACAATATAAATTAAGATTGCCGCGTAAAATCTGCTGACTGGGATCGATGCGACTGCGCAGTTGCGCCCATTCCGATAATGTCTGTTCTGCAAAACGTTTAAATTCAACGCCTGCATGGGTAATGGTGACACTTCGATTGTCACGGTCAAATAATTTACTGCCCACTTCATCTTCTAAACGCTGCAACGCACGGCTTAAGGTCGATGGGCTGACGTGAGATTGCTCTGCTGTTTTGGCAAAATGCAGACTATCGCACAAGTGTAAATACATTTTAAGTGAACGGATATCCATCAAAAACCCTTCAAGTCCGCATTAAGTTGAGTGTAAGTTAAATATTCGGTTAAGCATTCCATGTTGCATTAATTGCAACGTCATGTCCCGAATATATCATTTTAAGCAATCATATGCATGCGCTATAGTGACTTCAATCACAACGCTTAAGGTCGCTGACTTATAAGATGTTGAGTCCCAAATTTCTGAATTTTAAAGGTGGTATCAGATGGCTAACTATTTTAACTCTCTGAATTTACGTCAACAATTAGCTCAACTAGCACAATGCCGCTTTATGGATCGTACTGAATTTAGTGATGGTTGCCAATATATTAAAGATTGGAATATCGTGATTTTAGGTTGTGGCGCACAAGGCCTTAACCAAGGTTTAAACATGCGTGACTCAGGCCTGAACATTTCTTTTGCCTTACGTTCGCAAGCCATTGCAGAAAAGCGTGCTTCATGGCAAAAAGCCACCGATAATGGCTTTAAAGTCGGTACTTTTGAAGAGCTTATTCCTGCCGCTGATTTAGTGTTAAACCTTACACCAGACAAGCAACATACAAATGTTGTTAATGCGGTTATGCCATTAATGAAGCAAGGTGCGACGTTATCTTACTCACACGGTTTCAATATTGTTGAAGAAGGCATGCAAGTTCGTCCAGACATTACTGTGGTTATGGTTGCGCCAAAATGCCCTGCGACAGAAGTTCGTGAAGAATACAAGCGTGGTTTTGGTGTGCCAACATTGATTGCAGTACACCCAGAGAATGACCCAAATGGTGATGGCTTAGCGATTGCTAAAGCTTACGCCAGTGCTACAGGTGGCGACCGTGCCGGAGTATTAATGTCATCATTTGTGGCTGAAGTTAAGTCAGATTTGATGGGCGAACAAACCATTTTGTGTGGAATGTTACAAACGGGCGCTATTTTAGGTTATGAGAAAATGGTCGCTGATGGTGTTGAACCTGGTTATGCCGGCAAGTTAATTCAGCAAGGCTGGGAGACTGTTACCGAAGCGCTTAAGCACGGCGGCATTACCAACATGATGGACCGCTTATCAAACCCAGCAAAAATCAAAGCATTTGATATGGCTGAAGAGTTAAAGGTTATCCTTAAACCGTTGTTTGAAAAGCACATGGACGACATTATTAGCGGTGAATTCTCTCGCACTATGATGGCAGACTGGGCTAATGATGACACCAACTTGTTACGTTGGAGAGCTGAAACTAACGAAACCGCATTTGAAAATGCGCCAGTATCATCTGAACATATCGATGAACAAACCTATTTCGACAAAGGTATTTTCTTAGTAGCAATGATTAAAGCAGGTGTTGAGCTGGCGTTTGATACCATGGTTGCAGCAGGCATTGTTGAAGAGTCGGCTTATTATGAATCGCTACATGAAACCCCGTTAATTGCCAATACTATTGCGCGTAAGCGTTTATATGAAATGAACGTGGTTATTTCAGATACGGCTGAATACGGTTGTTATTTATTCAACCATGCAGCAGTACCGATGTTACGTGATTATGTTAACGCTATGTCATCTGAGTACTTAGGTGCTGGACTTAAAGACCAAGCAACAGGTGTTGATAATCTACGCTTAATAGATGTAAATGATCAGATTCGTAATACAGAAGTTGAGTTTATCGGCGCTGAGTTACGTGGTTACATGACTGATATGAAAAGTATTGTTGAAGCAAGCTAACGTATAAAGTGGCTGGTGAAGTACCTGTTCAGTGTTTTTTGCAACATATTAATGTTGCCGTTGTCGGACAGGCATCAATCGAAACGTCCTAATCTTATTAATTGGGACGCTGAAAAAACAAATATTAGATTGAGTTCTAATTAATTATTAGTAGAACTCATGAGTTAAGTTTTTGTTGTTGTTTGCATTGTCTCGGCAGGGAAGCTGAATTTTTTTTATAAAGGCAATTTTTTAGTTGTGTTCGGTAAATCTTTTATGGTACTTGTTAGTTATACCGTAACGTTATTTGAACATAACCAAACGAATTATTTAGAAACTTAGGATACTGTCTAAAACATGTTAAACCACACAGCCATTCTCATTCTCGACATTATTACCGTAGTGATTATTAAGTCACAGCGGGGGTGGCGTTTTGGCAACTAGACTGACCTAAGAGTCAAACAGATTGCAAAAACCCCCGCTCCGAAAGGACCGGGGGTTTTTTAGTTTTAGGCTTAAGTAAAACCATAGACCCAGTATTACACAGTAGAGCAGCTGATACATTGATAAAGTAGAGAGCAACATATGGAAGCAGGACAGAAAATGCGCGGCGCGGATGCAGTAATCAAAGTACTAGCAGCACATGGTGTGACAACCGTATTTGGTTATCCTGGTGGGGCGATTATGCCAATCTATGATGCCCTTTACGGCGGTCCTGTAGAACACTTGCTTAGCCGCCATGAACAAGGTGCCGCGTTTGCTGCTGTTGGGTATGCCCGTGCCAGTGGTAAAACCGGAGTCTGTTTTGCAACCTCAGGACCGGGAGCGACTAACTTAATTACCTCATTAGCTGATGCTTTACTTGATTCTGTTCCGCTTGTAGCCATAACGGGTCAAGTGTCTACTAGCGTTATTGGTACTGACGCGTTTCAAGAAATTGACGTACTAGGCATGTCGTTGTCATGTACCAAGCACAGCTTTATGGTCACCGACATCAATGAGCTTATCCCCACTTTATATCGTGCCTTTGAAATTGCCGCCGAAGGACGTCCTGGTCCAGTGTTAGTTGATATTCCCAAAGACATCCAACTAGCCGCATTAGAATACAAAACCCCGCTTCAAAGTGTTGCTGATGAGTTACTACCTCAATTGAGTGATTTAGATGCCGCTGCAACATTAATTAAGCAGGCTAAAAAACCGATGTTATATGTTGGTGGTGGCGTAGGTATGGCTGGCGCCGTTGCGCATTTACGTCAGTTTATCGACACCACAGGCATTCCATCAGTCGCAACCTTAAAAGGCTTAGGCAGTATTGCCCATGGCACTAAAGGTTATTTAGGCATGTTAGGTATGCATGGTGGTAAAGGGGCAAACCTGGCTGTGCAAGAATGCGATTTATTGATGGTTGTCGGTGCACGTTTTGATGACCGCGTTACCGGTCGGCTTGCGAGTTTTGCCAGTAATGCCAAAGTGTTGCATTTAGACATCGATGCCGCCGAAATCGGCAAATTACGTCAAGCTGACGTGGCGATAGCTGCTGAGCTGAGTGTAGTGTTGCCCGCATTAACTGCTGCAGTAGCAGGGCAGCTTGATATTGGTTCGTGGCAAAGCGATGTCGAGGAATTATCTCGTCAGCACCAATGGGATTACCATCATCCAGGTGATTTAATTTACGCCCCAGCAATGTTACGTCGTTTAGCCAATAAATTACCAGAAGACAGTGTGGTAGCCTGTGATGTGGGCCAGCATCAAATGTGGGTTGCGCAACACATGTGGTTCCGTCGTCCTGAAGACCATCTTTCTAGTGCTGGCTTAGGCACTATGGGGTTTGGCTTACCTGCTGCCATTGGTGCCCAAGTGGCTCGCCCTGATGCAACTGTGGTCACGGTTTCTGGTGACGGTTCGTTTATGATGAATGTGCAAGAATTAACCACCATTAAACGCCGTAAATTACCGGTAAAAATCTTACTGATTGATAATCAAAAACTGGGTATGGTTAAACAGTGGCAACAGTTGTTTTTTGAAGAGCGTTATAGTGAAACAGACTTATCTGATAACCCTAATTTTGTCCTTATGGCATCAGCATTTGATATCCCTGGTCGAACTATCACGCGCGCCGATCAAGTCGAGCAAGGGTTAGATGATATGTTAAACAGTACGGGTCCCTATATGCTGCATGTGTCGATTAATGATGCTTTTAACGTATGGCCTTTAGTGCCACCGGGTGCGAGTAATAGTGAGATGATGGACCAAATGGAGAAGCAAACATGATGCATGCATTAGAAATAACCGTCCAACAACGTCCAGAAGTGCTAGAGCGTGTATTGCGTGTCACTCGACATCGTGGATTTAAAATTACTCAAATGCAGGTGCGTATAAACGACGATGCTAGTATGGCGGTCGACTTATGGGTTGAAGCCGAACGTGCTATTGAACTGCTAAGTACCCAATTAGATAAATTAATCGATGTGACGCATTGTAAGGTTCTATCTGCAGTATCACTGGACCAAGCAGTAAACAGTTAAGCTTATTGTATTACTCATTTATTAGAACGTTATCAGTGATGACACGGGTAACGCGCACCACATTAGACAAGGATATTTGCAATGCCAAAATTACGCTCAGCAACCAGTACCGAAGGCCGCAACATGGCAGGCGCCCGCGCACTATGGCGTGCCACTGGCGTAAAAGAAAATGATTTTGGTAAGCCCATCATTGCCATTGCCAACTCGTTCACTCAGTTTGTCCCTGGACATGTGCATTTAAAGAATATGGGATCATTGGTTGCTGGTGCCATTGAAGCAGCAGGCGGCATTGCCAAAGAATTTAATACTATTGCCGTCGATGACGGAATTGCCATGGGGCATGGCGGCATGCTGTACAGCTTACCGTCGCGCGAGTTAATTGCAGACAGTGTTGAGTATATGGTGAATGCTCATTGTGCCGATGCATTAGTGTGTATTTCTAACTGCGACAAGATTACTCCTGGCATGTTAATGGCGGCGCTACGGTTAAATATTCCGGTGGTATTTGTATCCGGTGGGCCAATGGAAGCGGGTAAAACCAAGTTATCCGATCAAATTATTAAGCTTGATTTAGTTGATGCCATGATCGCCGGGGCAGACTCTAATGTCAGTGATGAAGACAGTAAGCAAATCGAACGCAGTGCTTGCCCTACTTGTGGGTCGTGCTCGGGTATGTTTACTGCTAATTCAATGAACTGTTTAACCGAAGCCTTAGGCTTGTCATTACCAGGTAACGGTTCAATGTTAGCGACTCATGAAGACCGTCGTGAATTATTTTTAGAAGCGGGTCGCCGGGTGATGATGTTGGCTGAACGTTATTACAAGCATGATGATGAAACTGCCTTGCCACGCAATATTGCGTCATTTAAATCATTTGAAAATGCCATGGTACTCGATGTTGCCATGGGCGGTTCATCAAATACAGTGTTGCATTTAGTGGCTGCCGCGCAAGAGGCGGAAATTGACTTTACTATGGCGGATATTGATCGCATCTCACGCTTAGTGCCTCATCTATGTAAGGTTGCACCATCAACGCCTAAATATCATATGGAAGATGTTCACCGTGCTGGTGGGGTGATGGGTATTTTAGGCGAGTTAGATAGAGCAGGTTTAATCCATAACGATGTACCGCATGTGGCCGCAGACAATGGTGGCGATTTAAAATCAGTTTTAGCTAAATACGACATTAAACAAACGAACGATCCAGATGTAATCCGCTTTTTTAGTGCCGGCCCTGCTGGTATTCCAACCACTAAAGCATTTAGCCAAAATTGTCGCTGGGACAGTGTTGATGACGACCGTGAAAATGGTTGTATTCGCTCACGTGAGTTTGCCTTTAGTCAAGAAGGTGGCTTAGCCGTATTGTCAGGTAACGTTGCCGTTGATGGCTGTATTGTCAAAACGGCTGGCGTCGATGAATCTAACTTGACCTTTATCGGTAGTGCCCGGGTGTATGAAAGCCAAGATGATGCAGTTGCTGGTATTTTAGGCGGCGAAGTTGTTGAAGGCGATGTGGTGGTTATTCGCTACGAAGGCCCTAAAGGTGGCCCTGGTATGCAAGAAATGCTGTATCCAACAACCTATTTAAAATCTCGAGGTTTAGGTGCTAAGTGTGCGTTAATTACCGATGGTCGTTTTTCAGGTGGCACTTCTGGTTTGTCTATTGGTCATGTATCACCAGAAGCGGCGTCAGGTGGCACAATTGCACTGATTGAAAATGGCGATCAAATTGCGATTGATATTCCCAAGCGTAGCATTCAACTTAATGTCAGTGAAGCAGAGCTTACTCAGCGTCGCACAGCCATGGATGCAAAAGGCCCTTTAGGTTGGAAGCCGGTTGCTCGTGAGCGTTATGTGTCATTAGCGCTTAAAGCCTATGCATTATTAGCAACAAGTGCTGATAAAGGCGCTGTACGCGATCGATCTAAGCTGGAGGGATAATATGTTGGCTTTGGCGTCTCAAACTCAATTAGATTTGGCCCATTATTATTTACAGAAAATCTTGCTGTCGTCTGTTTATGATGTGGCTAAGGTGACGCCACTGTCGAGCATGAATAAATTGTCTGCTCGCTTTGGTTGTCAGGTGTATTTAAAGCGTGAAGATATGCAACCAGTGCATTCGTTTAAAATACGCGGTGCCTACAACCGTATTGCAGCATTAACTCAAGATGAATGTGACAGAGGGGTGGTGTGTGCATCGGCAGGTAACCACGCTCAAGGTGTAGCAATGTCTGCTGCCAGTCGCGGTATTGATGCCGTCATTGTCATGCCTAGCACTACGCCAGATATTAAGATTGATGCAGTGAAACGCTTAGGTGGCAATGTGGTACTTCACGGGCAGGCGTTTGATCAAGCCAATGACTATGCCAAAAACCTCTCGGCAACTGAAGGACGGGTGTATATTGCCCCTTTTGATGATGAAGCGGTGATTGCGGGGCAAGGCACTATTGCGCAAGAAATGGTTCAGCAGCAACGCGATATCGAAATCGTGTTTGTGCCCGTTGGCGGTGGTGGCTTAATTGCCGGTATTGCAGCATATTACAAGGCAGTAATGCCACAAGTGAAGATCATTGGGGTTGAACCCGAAGATGCCGCTTGCTTAAAGGCGGCATTAGAAGCCGATGAGCCGGTAACACTTGCCCAAGTCGGTTTGTTTGCTGACGGCGTAGCGGTTAAGCGCATTGGTACCGAGCCATTTCGCTTAGCACGAGAATATGTTGATGAAGTGGTTACTGTCACGTCTGATGAAATTTGCGCAGCGGTTAAAGATATCTTTGAAGATACTCGAGCGATTGCAGAACCTGCAGGCGCCTTGTCGATTGCAGGGCTTAAAAAATACATGGCGCAACATGGTCATGAGCGTGATGCACCTAAAAAAGTCGCGGCAATTTTGAGTGGTGCCAACGTTAATTTTCATAGCTTACGTTACGTGTCTGAACGCTGCGAATTAGCGGAGCAAAAAGAAGCGGTACTAGCGGTAAAAATCCCTGAAAAGCCTGGCAGCTTTTTACGTTTTTGCGAGTTACTCGATAAACGGGTGATGACCGAATTTAACTATCGCTTTAGTAGCCGTGATATTGCAGTGGTATTTGCTGGCATTCGTCTTACCTGTGGCCAAGCAGAGCTAAGCGAGATTATTACTAAACTTGAGTCGGAAGGCTTTGAAGTTCAAGATTTATCCCAAGATGAAACGGCTAAATTACATGTGCGCTATATGGTCGGCGGTCATCCTCTTGAACCATTAGAAGAACGTTTATTTAGCTTTGAGTTTCCTGAACATCCTGGGGCATTGCTGAAGTTTTTAACTACGTTACAGAGTAAATGGAATATCAGTTTATTTCATTATCGCAATCATGGTGCCGCTTTTGGTAGGGTATTAACCGGCTTTGAAGTCCCCGCTAAAGACGATGTAGCATTTGCACAGTTTTTAACGGAGCTGGGTTTCGTTTATCAAGAAGAAACCCACAGTCCGGCATATAAGCTCTTTTTAAATAGCACTAAAAAGTGAAGCTATAATTGATATTTTAATATCATACTGAGGTGATTAAACGCCTCAATGTGGTATTGTCATTGTGCCTAAAGCGAAAATATATTCGTGGGTTTGTAGAAGCTATTACCAACGACTCTAATAAATTGATGTTGATATATTTTGCAGTAACTGGTTGGTATGGTTTGCTTTATATGTAGGGTAAATTTTCCCAGATTCATACTGAGCTATGAATTTACGACCTCATTTTAAGGAGACATTGATGTTACCCGTACCAACAATTCCAGCTTTTATGCCACCGCGCCGTATCCTAATGGGCCCTGGCCCATCTGATGTGTATCCAGAAGTGCTTGCGGCACAATCAAGACCGACTATTGGTCACCTTGACCCATTATTTGTTGGCATGATGGATGAGCTAAAAAGCTTAATTCAATATGCTTTTCAAACTAAAAATGAAATGACTTTAGCGGTATCTGCACCTGGCAGTGCCGGTATGGAAACCTGTTTTGTCAATTTAGTTGAACCAGGTGAAAAGGTAATCGTGTGTCGTAATGGCGTGTTTGGGGAGCGCATGCGCCAAAACGTTGAGCGCGTTGGCGGTGTCGCGGTTGTGGTTGACAATGAATGGGGAGAACCAGTATGCCCAGATAAAGTTGAAGCTGCACTGGTGGCTCATCCTGATGCCAAATTTTTAGCTTTTGTACATGCTGAAACCTCAACGGGTGCGCTGTCGGATGCTAAAACCTTGTGTACCTTGGCGCAATTACATGACTGTATCAGTATTGTTGATGCGGTGACCTCATTGGGTGGCGTTGAATTGCTGGTGGATGAGTGGGGCATTGATGCCATTTATTCAGGCAGCCAAAAGTGCTTATCTTGTGTGCCCGGTTTATCTCCGGTGTCATTTTCACCTAAAGCCGTCGCTAAACTAAAAGCTCGTACCACCCAGGTGCAAAGTTGGTTTTTAGATCAAACCTTAGTGATGGGATATTGGGGCAATGCAGCTGGTGCTAAGCGCAGTTATCACCATACCGCACCAGTGAATGCATTATATGCCTTACATGAGTCTTTACGTTTGTTGGCCAATGAAGGGCTCGAAAATGCCTGGGCAAGACACCGTAAAATGCATCTATTATTGCGTGATGGATTAACCAAACTAGGGTTTAAATTTGTAGTTGAAGAGTCGTCGCGTTTACCACAACTTAATACTGTGTATATTCCAGCAGGTGTTGATGACGCTGCAGTGCGTAAGCATTTATTGGAAGAATATAATTTAGAAATTGGTGCAGGACTGGGTGCTTTGGCAGGTAAAGCATGGCGTATCGGCTTGATGGGCTTTAGTGCTCGTCGTGAAAACGTCGCCCTTTGCTTACATGCATTAGAAGAGTCGTTAGCGTAAACAAGCCATTTTTATTATTATAAAAATGACGCTCTAGAGCGTCATTTTTTATGCTTATTAGCGTTTCATCGCAAGCTAGTTAGCTAATTTTCTCTCTAACTCATTCACTTGCGCTTGTAATGCTTCAAGCTTTTCACGGGTTTTAAGTAATACATGCTGCTGCACTTCAAACTCTTCACGCGATACTACATCCAGCTTCATCAGTTGGTTTTGTAATAGCTGTTTGCTTCGCTCTTCAAACTCCCCTGCAAATTGCTTAACACCGCTAGGTAAGTTGTCGCTAAGTTGTTTTGCGAGCTCTTCAATTTTCTTTGGATTAATCATCATGAACCCCTACTGGTATATTGAACTAATTGTAACCGAGGTCAGCGTTTTTCCAAACCTTAACTGTGATTTTTCGTTAACCGTCACCAGTCGATTCTGCTATGATCCGCCTTCGTTTAAGGTTAAGTAAGGTGTAATAATTAATGAAACTCAATCCAGGGCAAAATGAAGCCGTCCATTATGTGTCGGGTCCATGCTTAGTGCTTGCTGGCGCGGGGAGTGGTAAAACACGAGTGATCATTAATAAAATTGCTTACCTAGTTGAAAAGTGTGGTTATAAAGCCCGTAATATTGCAGCCGTCACTTTTACTAACAAAGCCGCACGAGAAATGAAAGAACGTGTGGCCCAGTCTATGGGACGCAAAGAAGCCCGTGGATTATGGATTTCGACTTTTCACACCTTAGGGCTCGAAATTATTAAGCGCGAGCATAAAGTGCTTGGGCTTAAAGCCGGTTTTTCTTTGTTCGATGATCAAGACACCTTTGCATTATTAAAAGAGCTAACCGAAGATGAATTAGATGACGATAAAGATCTGATCAAATCCCTCGCCTCTGCAATATCGAACTGGAAGGGCGGGTTAGTCATTCCTCAGCAAGCAAAAAGTATGGCAAAAGATGAACAAAGCCAATTATTTGCCATGTTGTATGCTCGCTATGCTCAGCATATGAAGTCCTACAATGCGCTCGATTTTGATGACCTAATCTTAATTCCTACCTTATTACTGCGCACAAATGAAGAAGTGCGTACCCGTTGGCAAACTAAAATTCAGTACTTGCTGGTGGATGAGTATCAAGATACCAATACCAGCCAATACGAATTAGTTAAATTGTTGGTAGGCCAGCGTTCACGCTTTACTGTGGTTGGCGATGACGATCAGTCTATATATTCTTGGCGCGGGGCCAAACCACAAAACTTGGTATTACTAGGAACCGACTTCCCAAAACTTAAATTGATTAAGTTAGAGCAGAACTATCGCTCCAGCCAACGCATTCTTCGTGCGGCCAATATTTTGATTGCCAACAATCCTCACGTGTACGACAAGGCATTATTTAGTGAATTAGCTTATGGTGAGCCGCTAAGAGTGTTAATTGCCGCTAACGAAGAACAGGAAGCGGAGCGAGTAGTGGCTGAAATTATTCGGCATAAGTTTGTTGGTCGTACTAAGTTTGGTGATTACGCTATTTTATACCGTGGTAATCATCAGTCTCGTTTACTTGAACGGGCGTTAATGACTAACCGTATTCCTTATAAATTAAGTGGTGGTACTTCTTTTTTCTCTCGTGCAGAAATTAAAGATATCATGGGTTATTTACGTTTAGTGGTGAACCCGGACGATGACAACGCCTTTTTACGAGTGGTTAATTTACCTAAACGCGGCATAGGCCCTGCATCACTGGAGCGTTTAGGTAATTTTGCTAATCAAAAGCATATCTCGTTATTTGAAGCGATTTTTGATGTTGAACTGAATCATCATTTAGCACCAGCTGCGGTCAACTCACTGTATCAGTTTGGTAAATTTATTGTTGATACTGGCGAGCTCGCAACCCGTGGTGAACCGGTAGAAGCAATTAAACAGCTTATTCGCAAAATCAATTACGAAGATTACTTATACGAAACTAGCACTAGCGCTAAAGCGGCTGAAATGCGCATGAAAAACATTTCAGAGTTGTACCGTTGGGTTACTGAAATGCTTGAAGGTGATGAGTTAGATGAACCGATGACGCTACCCGAAGTGGTCACCCGATTAACCCTGCGTGACATGATGGAACGTAACAGTGAGGATGAAGGCGGCGACCAGGTTCAGTTAATGACCTTACATGCCTCTAAAGGACTGGAATTTCCTTTTGTGTTCATGGTGGGCGTTGAAGAAAGGATCTTGCCACATCAGTCGAGTATTGACGAAGACAATGTTGATGAAGAACGACGTCTGGCGTACGTGGGTATTACCCGTGCACAACGTGAATTGTGGTTTGTGATATGCCGTGAGCGCCGCCAATTTGGTGAAACGATGCGTTGTGAACCCAGTCGTTTTTTACTTGAGTTACCACAAGATGATTTAATTTGGGAAAATCGTAAGCCGGTGCAAACGGAAGAGCAACGTGTCGAAACCAGTAAAAGTCATATTGCCAATATACGCGATATGTTTAAAAAGTAACCCTTAACTATTATGGGTTTATTAATTAGGCACAGGCTTTATGGGGCTTTTTTTTTTCACAAAATAACTTACTTAATGCACGACCTTGGCCACGTACATAACCGAGGTCTAAAAATTGTCTTACCTGTTGCTGTGTGTCTACGGTAGTGGCATACATATCAAACTGGAGGGTGGCTGCTGTTAACTGGTAAGCCTTTACTAACTGTAATTGTTTGTCATTGAGTAAGTGTTTACTAATGTCTTCATCCAGTTTTAACGCTTTAATCGGTAAAAAACTGAGGCAGCTTAATGAACTGTAACCCGTACCATAGCCATCGATACCGATTTGTGCCCCAAGTTGTGAGATTAACTCAAAACCATTGATATGATTTTCAGTGTCTTGCACTAAGGCTTTTTCGTTAAAAAACAACATTAGCTTACTTAACTCGATACTGCTGCCTTTGATGGTATTTTTGAGATTACGTAAAACAAACTTGTTTTTAATGTGTTGACTGCTAATCGATAAATGAAAATGAATATTGGCACCATAATACTGCTTGAGCGATTGAAAATGTTCATTTAAATGGGTAAATATATAAGCATCTAAATTAAGCGTTAGTTGATATTGCACCGCTAAACGTTTCATTTTTGTGTGTTCAATGAGGCCCTGTTTTGGATGATGCCACTCAACTTGCGGTTCGATAGCAATAATTTCACCTGTGGTAAAGTCAACTACCTCAACGTAGAGTATTTTAAACTCTTGTTGCTCAAGCGCCTTCTTAAAATCAATCTCTAACTCATGCTGTAATTTAGATTGGGCACTGAGCTTGTCATCAAAAATCACGTAACAGCCTTTGCCATTAGCTTTGGCCTGATACATAGCTGCGTCAGCGTCTCTAAGAAGCGATTCGCTAGTGACTAATTTATTGCGGCCACTAAAAGCAACACCAATACTGGCACCAGAAATAAACTCTTGTTTGGCTAGCTGATACGGCATAGATAACGTCTGTAAAATACGCTCACAGACTTCTACTGCATCTTCAGTAGCATTGATTCGGTCAAGTAATATAACAAATTCATCGCCGCCCATACGGGCCAGAGTATCATTGTCGCGAATACATGATTTTATACGTTGCGACGTCTCAATCAAAAAACGATCGCCTTCTAAGTGACCAAAAGAATCATTGATCACTTTGAATCTATCAAGATCAATAAATAGTAATGAAAATTGATCTAATCCATGCCTGCGTAAGTGTTTTAATGCTTGTGACAAACGCTCCATTAAATAGCTACGATTAGGTAAACCCGTTAGTCCATCATGCTGAGCATCGTGCAGTAGTTGATCTTCCATTTTACGGCGTTGGTTAATTTCTTGTTGAAGATTATTGTTTAGTTCAGCGAGTGCTCTAGTGCGTTTTACCACTTTATCTTCTAATAGTTCATGGCTGTTTTTGAGTGACTCAGCAGCTAATTTGCGCTCAATAGCATTCGCCATATGTTGGGAGACAAACGTGAGTAGTTCTAGATCTTTCAATTGATAAATATGGGCGTCATCTAAGCTGTAAATGGTTAATGCCCCAGCCACATCACCATTGATGATCAATGGAATACCTATCCATTGATGCATTCTATCGGTTTTATTTAATTGCGGTGACTGTGCATAAATCTCCCCCATGGAGACCATGCGAGTGATGTCTTTAGCCGATAATAATCGCGGTAACTTATGTTGTAATATGTATTCGGTTAATCCATCCTGCATGGGACGAGAGGCAGGATATTCAGCGGTCATTTGCGAAACATAAAAAGGAAATGACAACATATTGTTATCGTCAATTAAAGAAATAAAACAGTTATGCGCAGGAATAAGCTGACTAATAATATTGTGAAGGCGTAAATAAAAGTCTTGCTGGAGCACATTGGATGCAGATAGATCGGCTATTTCGAATAAAACTTTTTGCAGTTCTTCAGCTTTAACACGCTCTGTTATTTCTTTTTTGACTTTCTCATAAGCTTGGCTGAGTTCTTTAGTGCGTTCAATAATAGCTTGTTCAAGTTGTTGATGATGCTCGAGTCGTTCCATTACCCCTGAAATATGATGGCAGATGAAACCCATTAATTCTAGTTCTAGTTCACCATAGGTATTGGCTTCGTTATAGCTTTGTACGACCAATACACCGCTGACAATATCTTGGGTCTTGATGGGTACACCGAGCCATTGATGACTTGGTGAGCCAAGACTTTTAATATCGCCACTGGCTATTAATTCATTAAACTTATTATCGTCGCATAATAAAGGTTCACCGTTACGAAGCACATAACCGGTTAGGCCACTATTAAGGAGTGCCGATATTTCTTGATCTGGATAGAGTTCTGTTGGGTGCGAATCTTGTTGGTCTGCAAAAAAAGGTAAACTTGTCAATCCTGTTTTAGGATCTTGAGATGCAATAAAAAAGTTTTCTGCAGGAATAAGCTGTTGCAGGTGTAAATGTACTCGTTGATAAAAATCATCAAGTGAAGTCACCTGAGTCGCAATATTGGAAATACCCAGTAATGCGTTTTGAATAATTTCAGAACGCTTATATTTTTTAGCCAAACGTTTTAAGCGGGCGATCCTTTTTTGTAGATGCTCGACTCTAGGAGACGTTGTTGAGTGACTAATGTTAGTATCCATACCCTTGTTAATTGTTATCCTATTAATTATGTGAACAAATATTGTTGAACAGCCATTATAATTACCATAAATACAAATGTGATCCAAGCGAAATAAATGTAAGTATATAGTTAATAACTATCGCAAATGAGCGAGGGTGAGTAAATAGTTATCATAAATGAGTCAAAAGTTGAGCAGTCAGTTAAAAAAAGTAAATCAGGGCTAGACGCGGGGGAGGTTTATCCTTATTATATGCCTCGCTAACCAAGGCGAGCGCCCATAGCTCAGCTGGATAGAGCGTACCCCTCCGGAGGGTAAGGCCGAAGGTTCGAATCCTTCTGGGCGCACCATTCGGTAAGTACAGTTTCCGTCGTATTGGTTAGTAGAATTGAAAGTCAGTGGTGATTGTAGCTCAGTTGGTAGAGTCCCGGATTGTGATTCCGGTTGTCGTGGGTTCGAGCCCCATCAGTCACCCCATTCAATTTATAGTGTTATGTACAATTTCGGTGATTAGCGCAGCCCGGTAGCGCATCTCGTTTGGGACGAGAGGGTCAGAGGTTCGAATCCTCTATCACCGACCACATTTTTGTAGCTGATTAGCATTAGTGTCGATGAGTTATAGCAAGAGTTAGAAATAAATTTCGGTGATTAGCGCAGCCCGGTAGCGCATCTCGTTTGGGACGAGAGGGTCAGAGGTTCGAATCCTCTATCACCGACCAATTTAACAAAAAAGCCACTCTAATGAGTGGCTTTTTTGTTTTTGTAATTTGGGTCAATGATTACAACTGTATTTGATAGTGACGCTTACTGCCTTTAATACTAATCAGATGAGCTATACACACATCAGCGGTGTTTGTATTGACTCTTTAATATCTGTTGAAGTAATGTCGTAGCGCTTCTGTTACATCCATACAGTTGGCGTGATTAGCTCACTGCAATCTTGGCGAATAGATTTAATGAGTGACTTAAGGGCCTATGAATATGTGGTATAAAAAAACCACTCCAGGGAGTGGTTGGTGTTCGCTAGTGAATCAATATTATTTATAGTTTCACATTAACTGGCGGTACAATGAAGCCTTGATAAGCATCGACTCTGAGATCCGTAAATCTGGTCAATTGTGTCGCTTCTTGTATCCCAGTCACAATCACTTGAATATCTAATCCCTTAGCCACATTGACTAAAGCACGGCATAATTCACTGTTGTGTTGGTTATCTTCAATATAAGCCAGAGATTGGTCAAGTTTGACATAGTTTGGACGCAAGCTCTGTAAGTATGCCATAGAGCCAAATTGACGACCAAAATGGTCAATACCAAAATGTGCACCAGAGTCGCGAATAACTTTACAGAGGTTTTCACAAGACTCCAAGTCGCTATACACACTCGCTTCTGGGATTTCAAAACAAATACGATCGGCAAATTTGTTGGCTCGTAGAAACTGCTTCAACCACATGTGGAAATCAGTATCGCCGATACTTTGATAAGTGAGGTTTATGGCCACACGTTCATAATTACGTTCAAATAAGCGATGCTCGTTAACGGTTTCAATTAAACACCGGTCAAGCATTGTACCTAATGATAGCAATTCCACGTACGGCATAAACTGACCTGCGTGCAGGGTTGTTTCGCCTATTTGAAGTTGGCAATATAGTTCGCGTTGACAAATTTCATCTCTGGCACAGAGTTGAATTGGCTGCCAACGGAATTGGAATTTTTTGTTCTTTATAGCGTGATTTAAATTACTACGCCATTCCTCTCGGGTAAATAATTGCTTTTGAGTGTTCTCAAACCAATGGAACACCTTGCCGTCTTTAATAGACTGTTGCAGTGCATTATCTGCTTGAGCCAACATATCTGATACTGTCATTTGTCCTAAACGCTCTGCAACACCAATATAAAACTGTTCGTTTGGTTTGCAGCCAGACTTAGATATTTCTTTATTTACGGTACGTATTAAGCTTTGTAAATATTTAGTTAGTTGCTCATGTTCACAATCTTCAACAAGGAAGGCGAATTCATAGGCTGCAATGCGGGCGATAACAGATGAGGATATTTCATCTTGATGATGCTGTAGTTTTTCGGCCAAAACACGAATAGTTTCATCACGAACTTGGAAACCGTATTTACTATGAACTTCTTCTAACCAATCCATTTTGACTAAGTAAAGCGCTCCAGTACTAGGCTCACTTAACCAACCATTCACTCGACTGACCATATATTGCCTATTGGGTAGCCCTGAAACTTGATCGACGAGATTTTTCTTTCTTAATGCGGATACTTCTTCATCAAGAGAGTTAAATACTTGTTTTAATTGAGCAGACATACTGTTAAAAGCATTAACTAGCTCTTTCAGTTCTTTAGTTTTTGGCGTTGGCATGTCTGGACCAAATTGGCGTTCAGCAATTTTCTTTGCGTGTACAGAAAGAGTATTTAATGGTTTTAAAATCCAACTCAACCCTACTCTTGCACATATAATCGCAATGAGGAATAAGATAGAAAACAGAATAATAATGTCAGTAATAATCCGCCATAACTCTTGATAGCCAAATCCAGGGTGAGCGGTAATTTCAAGTGTGGCAAGTTGTAACCAACCAGAGGTAATCGTGGTTTGTTTTTTTATGGTTTTGAACAAGTTAAGATCTATAAACCATTGAGGGACATTGTCTACTCGAACAGAATTATTCCAAACTTGTTGTTTGCCACCCACTAACCAAGTTAACTTGATTTGCTGATAGTAGCCGCCCTCAAAAATAACATTAACTAATGTTTCTGCTCCAGCATCATCAGCGGCTTCTAAAACCGGCGTTAACATTAATCCTAATGAGTTACTGGCATTATTGAGATCAGATTCCATTTGTTTGGATAAGAAACCTTGGGTTTCCGAAAATTGTACATAGGCTACACTTGCAATAGTTAACAAGAACAGCCCGAAAAGTAACGCATAGATCTGCCTGAACAGGGTCATGTTGTCACTACTCCATGTTGAGTTTGGGTTGGCGTAAACGGTCTACACCTAATCTAAGTTTAAGGTCAGTCCATTTTTCAAGGCGTGATGATGAGCCTGCTAAAACACCTCGGCCTTTTTCTTTGTTTAACCATAATTGTTTACCATTGAAGCTGTAAACAGGCAGGAGATCTTTTCGTTTTGTTGCCAGTTTTATGGTTTTATCTAAATTGTCGAGTACTAACGGAATCGAATTCGGCTTTTCGTAGTACGCTAGCACCATATGATATTGATTCAACGATGTCGCTTTTACCATGGTGATCCTGAGTTTATCTTCAGGAACACCAAGTTGTAGAAGCGTGAAGTATTTTGCGATGGAAAAATCTTCACAATCGCCGCCATTAGCCCCTATAAACTCCATCGGAGATGCCCAATAGTTGGAATCGCCCCATAGAGTTTGATCATCAATGAATCTAAATAAGTTAAAGAACTGATTAACTTTCTCTAATTTATCGATTTCAGCAAGTTGTTGCGAATCACTAATGATTTTAAACCAAGCATTTGCGCGTAATCCTGCTCGGTCTCCATAGCGTTTCGAAAGTGCTGAAACTGTTTTTTGTTGGTTTAATTCTTGAGTCGGGGCTGCGAATAAGCATGAAACTAAAAGGGCCGATGTCATAATACAAACATGACAGACCCTTTTATACAGTGATTTAGTTACTTTGCTGCCTTCGCGACTCAAAGAATCAATGCCTTGTGTATCTGTTAGTCAATTTGCTCATCAACAGTATAGATATTCCATCTCATTTCTGGAATGGTATCATCGGCGGTGACTTCTGCGACTACACGACGATTACGCTCTTCCGCTTCAGCTGTGCCGCTGTTATCAATAGGTCGATCAAAACTATAACCAATTGAAGCTAAGCGACTTGGATCGATATTAAATGTATTTTCTAATACGTCGATAACCGCCTTAGCGCGTTTCTGAGATAAGGCTAAATTAAGCTCATAGCTCCCGCGTTTGCTTGTATGACCTTCAATCGTCACCTTAGTGGTCGGGTAGGTGGTCATTATTTTAGCGACTCGTTCAATTTGGTTATAATATTGAGTATCAATAACAACAGAATTATTACTAAATAGAATTTTTAAATCTTGGCGTTCATTTATGTCCGTTATGCGTCCACAACCATAGTTGTCTACGGCGGCACCAATCACAGTACCGGTACAACGTTCACGAGCCATAATTACCCCATCGCGATCGCTATCAGCAAGATCAAATTTTTGTGGCGTAGACGCCGTTGACTCGACAATATCGTTGACTGAACAGCCCGCTGTTGTAATCAATGCGAGTAAAATCACTAAATATTTCATTATTTAACACCTCCCTCATAATCATGCTCACCACGCCATTCTCCTGGACGTGTAACTCTAAGTGAGTCGAGTAGATCGCCAGTCGCATTCAGTACTCTATAGCGTGCAGCAATTTCGTCATACTCAGTTTGTAAGTAATCTTTACGTGCTTCAAATAGCTCATTCTCGGTATCGAGTAAATCGAGAAGGGTACGTTGACCTAAGTTAAATTGTTGCACATAAGCCACTTGAGTCTGTTTTGCTGCCACAACGTGTTCACGGATGAACTGCTTTTGTGGTGCTAGCATTTCATAGGCATTCCAAGCCAAAGAGACACCTTCAACCACTTGACGATATGCGCGCTGTTGAATTTCTTTAGCTTCGTTGACTTTATAAGCTGTTTCTCTATCTCTAGAGACATCTTTACCACCAGAGAAAAGGTTATATTTAACCCGAACCATAGCAACTAAATCATTGTTATAGCCGTTAACATTTTGGCTGTTAATTGCGCTGTAACCATCTTCACCGTCAGTATCGTTATTCCAATTACCATTAAGTTCTAAGCTTAATTGTGGGAAATAACTGGCTTTGGCTGAGCTACGCTCTTTTTTAGCAGCATTGATGTCGCTTTCTGCTGATTTCAACACTGGGTGTTTCGATTTTGCTGCCACAAGCCCTTTATCTAAACTTTCGGGTAGCATATCGGCATCAGGCACGGGCAAAATTAAGTCATCAGGCTTTGCTTCAACAATTCTTATATAGGCTGCACGTGCATCTTCTAAATTGTTTTTAGCCGAAATGACATTGGCGTTTGCGCGAGCAAGACGACCAGTGATTTGCGATAAATCTGCTATTGATCCTAATCCAGAATCAGTTCGCTGTTTTATTTGATCATAAATCTCTTTATGGCTCGCGAGATTTTTCTCAGATAATACTAATACTTGTTCACTACGAATATAGTTTAAGTAAACCTTTGCAACGTCTAATGCCATATCTTCAGCAGCAGCAAATAATGCCCACTGATCAGCACTGGCTTCATACGAATAGCGATCGACTTCGCTGCTGGTATAAAAGCCGTCAAATAACATTTGTTTGATACTAAAACCGGCTTCGCCACGTTCTAAATCAATCATACCGTCGCTATCAACATCACCTTGACCCACTTTACGACGAGTAGAAGGGCTATCTGTTTGCTCCCAGCCATAGCCAGCAGAAATGTCAACAGTAGGCATATAACCTGCTACAGCCTGATTAACTTGCTCTTCGCGCGCTTTAAAACGATTAAAAGCGATGCGTAAATCTGGATTTGTGTCTAGCGTATGCGCAACAGCTTGCTCAAGTGTTTGGCTTGAGGCTGTTGGCGCTATCAACATTGATATAGCTAGTGCTATTACACTTAACTTTTTTTGTTGATTTATAATAGTTATCATTAAAAAACCCTCCCGGTTCTT
Organism: Shewanella livingstonensis; assembly: GCF_003855395.1. Taxonomy (NCBI): domain Bacteria; kingdom Pseudomonadati; phylum Pseudomonadota; class Gammaproteobacteria; order Alteromonadales; family Shewanellaceae; genus Shewanella; species Shewanella livingstonensis. Next base: position 823,821 of record NZ_CP034015.1, read on the forward strand.
CTTAGCGCTCTCTAAGAGCGGTATCTTTCGCTCTTAGTATTGGATTTAAAATATACTCAAGTATGGATTTTTTCCCAGTTATGACATCTACTGATGTGAGCATTCCTGGGATTATTGGCATCTCTGTGCCATCGTCTTTCAATAAACTAGACTCTTCTGTTCGCACTTTTACAATATAAAAACTGTTACCTTCTTCATCCTGCGATGTATCAGCACTAATATGCTCAACGGTTCCTTTCAGTCCACCATAACGAGTGAAGTCATAAGCGGTGACTTTCACAATAGCGGGTAGTCCAGGATGTAGAAAAGCAATATCTTTAGGGGTAATTTTAGTTTCTATCAGTAGCTTATCTTCTGATGGAACAATTTCCATAATTTCTTCGCCAGGCTGCACAACGCCGCCCAAGGTATTAAAGTTAATTTTTTTAATTGTACCGATAACAGGAGAGGCAATGACGGCTTTACTGACTTTATCAAACGCGCCTTTTTGTGCCTGATTCATACGAGATAATTTGGTTTGCATTTCATTGAGCTGTGCACGTAAATCAGTGGCGTAAACAAACACTGCCTCCCGGCGCTTTAAGATGGCTTCATCCATAGACGCTTTTACTTTTGGGCGCAAGAGTCTCACTGATTGTAACTCACCTTGAATATCATTCACTATGCGCTCAAGTTTAAGTAGTTCAACTTCAGGCACAATTCCTTTACGTGCCAGCGGCCTAGTTAATTCAAGCTCGCGTGATACTAATTGAAAACTCGTTGTAAGAGTACCAATTCTAGAGGCTAACTCTTCAATTTCTTGTTGACGTTGTTGGATTTGACGCACTAGAATTTCTAATTGATTACTTAAACTATCAAGCCGAATTGAATATTCTTCTTGTTGACGCTTAACCAGCTCAGGCTCTTCGTCAATAATAGTTTGTGGAAATACCAAGTTCTGTTTAGTTATTTTAACTTGTTGGCGCCAGTCTGAAGACATATCTGAAATGATAATACTGTCTAATTCAGTACGCATACGAATGATGTTGGTTTGTAACCCGAAGACCTCTTGTTCTTGTTGGTCGAAATCAGAGCGAAATCGTGTGTCGTCAATGCGCGCTAAAGGTTGCCCTTTGGTAACCATTAGTCCTTCTTGTACATAAATTTCTTGTAAAATACCGCCATCTAAACTCTGAATAATTTGAATTTGTGACGATGGAATGACTTTACCGGTTCCCGTTGTTACTTGATCTAATTCTGAGAAGTATGCCCAAATAAAAAAGCACACCATCATCGCCGCTAGTGACCATATAATAAGACGATGTCCTGACGGAGCATCGGTCATCATGGCACCGTAAACGTCATCAACCATTTCTAGATCTTTCGTTGTTAGATGTTTACTCATGAAGTTTGACCGCCAGCAATTGAACCTGCATTAAGCTTAGCAAGGACTTCATCTTTAGGGCCATCAGCTACTACATGTCCACGTTCAAGCACAATAATACGATCTACTAGATTTAATAAATGCATTTTATGAGTAATAAGCAATAAGGTTCTTTCGCGACTAACCAGTTGCATTGAGCGAATAAACTGTTTTTCTGCTCGAGCATCAAGGCTGGCAGTCGGCTCATCCATTAATAGTATAGCCGGATCGTTTAAGGTCGCTCTGGCTAGGGCTACGGTTTGTCGTTGACCACGACTCAGCGATAATCCCCCTTCACCAACTTGTTGATCTAATCCTTCAGATTCTAAGTTAGTAAACATACTCACACCAGAAAGCTGGATAGCTCTTATTAATTGATGTTCTGTTACTTGACGAGATCCAAAGAGAATGTTGTCGCGGATCGTACCGTGAAATAAAGTGACATCTTGAGGCAAGTAGCCGAAGTTACGTCTTAGATCACTTGGGTGAATTTGTCCTGCATCAAGGCCATCATAGCGAAGGCTACCTTGGGTTGGTTTGTACAATCCAAGGAGTAATTTGGCTAAAGTGCTTTTGCCTGAGCCATTACGACCAATAATGGCGATACGTTCGCCAGGATTAATATTAATAGAAAAAGGATGTAGGCTTGGTTTTTCAGAGCCAGGAAAACTAAAACTAATATTATCGGCTTCAATTTTGCCCATAAATCGTTCTTTGCTTGCTAGATTTCCTTTGTCTTCAAACTCATCTTCTTGTTCCATTATTGCGTCTAGTTGGCGCAGTGAACTAATTGTATGGTTACCACGAGTTATTAAACCGGCTAACTGAGCCATAGGGGCAATGGCTCTGCTAGACAACATAACGGCGGCAATAATACCGCCCATGGATATTTCGTTATCAGCTAATCGATACACACCTAAGATAACGACTAATACAACAGTTAATTGCACCATAAAGTTAGCTATATGGCTGACATAATTAGACAGTTTTTTGGTTTTAAGTTGCCAGTTAGCAGTATGGCCGATCATTTGTTGCCAGCTTTTTTGTACCAACCCTTCAGCACCATTGGCTTTAATCGATTCTAATGCGGTTAAACTTTCTATCAAATGACCATGCTTCAAACTCGAAAAGCGGTTGCTTTCTTCAATTGCTTTTTTGAGTCTAGGTTGTATATATAAGGTCACTGCAATAATAATTAGACTGCCAACTACCGGAATAAGGGCTAAATCGCCGGCAAAAATATAAATGATGACAACGAATAGTAATGCAAATGGCAGGTCAACTAACGCAGTGATGGTTGCAGAGGTTAAAAACTCACGAATACTGTCAAACTCACCAAGTTGTCTGGCCATGCCTCCTACACTAGGAGCTCGTTTTGATAACGGAATTCCAATCGCTTTGGCAAATAATTTTGAAGAAACAATAATGTCGACTTTTTTGCCTGCAATATCGATTAGATAGCTACGTAATTGACGCATAATAAAGTCAAAGATATAGGCGATACTTGCCCCGATAGCTAAAACCCAAAGTGATTCAAATGCAAGGTTAGGGACCACTTTGTCATAAACATTCATAATGAATAGTGGCGAAACTAATGCAAAAAGGTTGACCAATACAGAGGCAATAAGGGCATCTCGGTAAATAGGCGCTGAATCTTTGATACTTTGCATTAACCAATGTGTACTGCTGTCATGCAGATGAACATCAAAACTCTTATCGCCTCGATAATCTTGTTTAACGAGAAATAAATAGCCGACGTATAAGGTTTCTAAAGCTTCAATTGTTAGGGTATCTTCGCCGCCCGTTTCGGGTAGTTGAATAATAGCTCTGTCTTGCTCTAGATCAATCTCTCTGAGAATACACGCCTTTTTATCTTTCAATAATAAGATACAAGGTAATAATATTTCGGAAATCTGATTTAAATCTTTACGTGACAATTTTGCCGACAGTCCTGCTCTACCTGCCGCTTGAGGAATTAGATCGGGCGTGATGACTGCACCAGACAGCGGAAGACCCGCCGCAAGAGAATCTATTGAGCATGGGCTTCCGAAATGTTCAGTTAATAAAACTAAACAGTCAAGTAAGGGATCGACAGTTACCCGTTGGGAAGCCGAAATCGTCCATTGCTCACTTATGCTAGACGCAGTTTTAGGCACCTAATCATTATCCTTAATGTTATTGTTTAAATAATCAAATATGCGTCACATAATACTATGTGACGCAGTCAATATGTTGTTATTAAGGAATAATATTTCCATTATTTTGATCAAATAGATCTGGATGGTTGGTTCCTGGTGACGGAGCTGGTACCGCTGTATCAACTATAAGTGCGCCATCATTGAGTAAACCGTTAATGATAACTCCATCTGTTGTGTCACCGTATTCCTGCGATAGATCTACACCATCAAGTACAATCACTTGGTCAATGGTTCCATCTTTATCAACGTCAATAGAGATAGTGGTATTGCCATTGTTGAACGAGAAGTCTAGATAGTCATCCAAGTCACCATTTTGTTCATTCTGCAATAAGTCGCTGATATGAAGTGAGTCATGGTTAACTTCGAAGTCTTTAATGGTATCGGTACCAGTATCGCCTTTTGACCATACAAAGGTGTCATTACCCAGTCCGCCAATAAGGGTGTCATTACCTAAGCCACCGATAAGCACGTCATTACCTTCACCGCCATATATAGTATCGTTTCCACCTTGACCAAACAGAATGTCGTCACCCATTCCGCCATCTAAAATGTCATTGCCATCATTTACGTTATTGAGATTAAATTCATTTACATGGTCACGAATATAATCATGTACCGCTTTAACATCGATATCAGCAACATTCTGGCCAGTTTTGTCGGCTACATAAGTCTGTAAAGCAACATAGCCTTGTTCTGATGAGCCACTAAACCTGACTAAATCACCAAAGATAATGTCATCACCTTCGTTACCATAGGTATTGTCATCACCTTGTGATTGAAGAATCTCTGAACCAGTTATTACACTTGATAGATCAGATACATCAATCGACGCGCGTACATTGCCGTCTGTATCGTATAGCTTCAGGTTAGCTTCGCCTACAGGAGTCGAACCGTCAGCAGCTTTCAAACTAATAGCTTCTACTGCAGATACTGCAGCTAAAAGATTGAATGCATGTAATGCTTCATTTTGAGTGTTAGCCGTGCTTGTTGAATCTGTATCGCTGTATGAAACGAACTTACCGTTACTAGTGAAAGTCATTTTTCCTAGTGTTTTACCTGTATAAATAGAGTAGACATTACCACTAGCATCAACTACTAATTTACCATCAAGTTTGAGTATTACACCTTTACTATAATTACTACCCATCAAATTACTTAATGATACATATTGAGAAGAGTTTACGTCATAACCTATTAATATTTTGGTAGTATCTGTTTCAATTGTACTGCGATTGACAGTACCGTCTGTGATGAAGAACGATAAATTATGTCCGACATTTTGTTGAACAGTACTGCTACTAAACCAATTTATTGCAGTGTCAAAGCCAGCTTCATAATTAGTCCATCCATTAGCTGATAGTGACTTTAATTGATTCACTAATGTTTGAACTGCATTTGGAGCGTCCATGTTTACGGATACTGAAATATTTGAGCCTGTGGCAAAGTTAGTTAGCAGTACATTAACAACACCACTATGAGATCCGGTCGCACTATCTGCTAATGAATTGAATACAGATTCTAACTGCGTTTTTGCTGACGCAATAAGATTCGACATACTACCTGAAGTATCTAATATAAATGCAATGTTATAGTTTTCACCTGCAACAATCTGTAAGCCCTGTTGATCGCTCACAATAATATCGTTATTTGGTGTCCCTTTAATGATGTCATTGCCTGGATTACCAGTATACTTCTCATAAGTTGAGCTAGGATCTGATTCTCCGACGATGTTAATCGTCACTGTCGCAGTATCTGTCGCGCCATACTGATCCGTTACAGTATAAGTAAAAGTATCTGTCGCAAGTTGCCCAGCAGTAAGTGCTTCAAATGAATTGTTTGTGTCGTAAGAATAAGTACCATCACTGTGAATAGTTAGCAGTGCGCCGCTTGGTAATATAATGACTTCACCATCGGCAACTATAGCGCCATTCACACCTGTCAGGGCAAATGAATTTCCTTGTGCGTCAGAGTCATTATTTAATAAACCTTTACTGGTATCTGCGATGGATAACACACCATCTTCTGAGACAATATAAGTCCCCATAATTTCAGGGCCAGATGCTGCAACACTGGTAAGGAAATAATCAGATGAGTCAGCTAATGCTGCGCCACCATTTGCTTCACTAATGGTTTTAGTTGCTTCAAAGACCAGTTGGTCGAAGACAATATTTCCAGTATTAATGCTGAAAGTACCATCGTCACCTGAAGTTGTCTTGAACGTTTCACTTGCAACTAATTGACCATTGTAATAAGCCTTCCAAATACCTTGTTCGCCATTATTTTCATTGGTGAACATGTTTGAAACACTGAATGTCGCTTGATTAACTAAGCCATTAAAGTCAATCACAATTGATTCAGATGTCCCTGTAGCTGAATCATATTCGATTTGTCCAGCAATTTGACCTGAAGTCCGCGGTGAACCAGCAACACCAAGCTTGTTAGATCCTGATTCAATATTTACAGTGCCCATTGAGCCATCAGCTGTACGTGCTGAAATTCTCATTAGACTTTGGCCGTTAGACTGTGGGATTGCCCAAGCAGCAGTTGCATCTGTACTAACTGAGAATGATGTTCCTGGTCGGTCATCATTTGCATCAACATTGTTAATCGTTGCAGTGTCGGTAACAGTTGTTGATTCATTACCGGCAGCATCAGTTTGAGCAATTTCAACGATAATTTGTTCACCAGCGTTTGGAACATCAGCTGTCCATGTGATTTCACCATTATTGTAATTGAAAGCAACACTAGGTGCTGAACCATCTAAATTAACTAATTGACCATTTTCGAGTTTCAGGTCAAATGAAACATCATTACCATTGACTGTTATTGATACTGAAACAAAACCACCGGCAACAAGATCTGCATTATCGACTTCAGCTTTAATTTGTATCCCACTACCATTGGCCGCTATTTCACTATAATTTAACCAACCATCTCCAGGGACGCCATCATCTACAATAATAATTGATAGTGCAGATGGGGCCGCTCTATCTACCCCTTCGTTATCTGTCGCAATAATCGATGTGTTACCTGCAGCGTCAGTGACTTGAGCCGTGACGTTCACTTCTGTCGCGCCTGCAGTAACAGGCACTTCAACTGCGTAGCCATTGGTTAGCATCGCTTGCGTCACGGTAACCGTCGCTAATACGTTTCCACTGCCATCGGTCACGACGAGAGTGTCGCCGATCTGGGTGCCGGTCGCTAACGTGACAGTTGCGGTGACGGTGCCGTCAGAACCAATTTCATCGCTGTTAAACACGCCGTCGCTGCCCATGCCGCTGAACTCTACAAGCGGCGCTGGTGCCATGGTGGCATCAACAGGTTGGTTATCGGTGGCCGTTGCTGATGGGTTACCCGCAATATCAATCACTTGCGCGGTGACATCCACATCGGTTGCGCCAGCCGTAACTGGGACTTCAACATCAAAGCCGTTATCCAGCATGGCTTGAGTGACAGGGCCGTTAAATAATTCTGCGCCGTTACCGTCGGTGACAATTAAGGTGTCGCCCACTTGCGTACCGGTCGCTAACGTGACGGTTGCGGTGACGGTGCCGTCAGAACCAATTTCATCGCTGTTAAACACGCCGTCGCTGCCCATGCCGCTGAACTCTACAAGCGGCGCTGGTGCCATGGTGGCATCAACAGGTTGGTTATCGGTGGCCGTTGCTGATGGGTTACCCGCAATATCAATCACTTGCGCGGTGACATCCACATCGGTTGCGCCCGCCGTAACTGGGACTTCAACATCAAAGCCGTTATCCAGCATGGCCTGAGTGACAGGGCCGTTAAATAATTCTGCGCCGTTACCGTCGGTGACAATTAAGGTGTCGCCCACTTGCGTACCGGTCGCTAACGTGACGGTTGCGGTGACGGTGCCGTCAGAACCAATTTCATCGCTGTTAAACACGCCGTCGCTGCCCATGCCGCTGAACTCAACAAGCGGCGCTGGTGCCATGGTGGCATCAACAGGTTGGTTATCGGTGGCCGTTGCTGATGGGTTACCCGCAATATCAATCACTTGCGCGGTGACATCCACATCGGTTGCGCCCGCCGTAACTGGGACTTCAACATCAAAGCCGTTATCCAGCATGGCCTGAGTGACAGGGCCGTTAAATAATTCTGCGCCGTTACCGTCGGTGACAATTAAGGTGTCGCCCACTTGCGTGCCGGTCGCTAACGTGACGGTTGCGGTGACGGTGCCGTCAGAACCAATTTCATCGCTGTTAAACACGCCGTCGCTGCCCATGCCGCTGAACTCTACAAGCGGTGCAGGTGCCATGGTGGCATCAACAGGTTGGTTATCGGTGGCCGTTGCTGATGGGTTACCCGCAATATCAATCACTTGCGCAGTGACATCCACATCGGTTGCGCCAGCCGTAACAGGGACTTCAACATCAAATCCGTTATCCAGCATGGCCTGGGTGACAGGGCCGTTAAATAATTCTGCGCCGTTACCGTCGGTGACAATTAAGGTGTCGCCCACTTGCGTACCGGTCGCTAACGTGACGGTTGCGGTGACGGTGCCGTCAGAACCAATTTCATCGCTGTTAAACACGCCGTCGCTGCCCATGCCGCTGAACTCTACAAGCGGCGCTGGTGCCATGGTGGCATCAACAGGTTGGTTATCGGTGGCCGTTGCTGATGGGTTACCCGCAATATCAATCACTTGCGCGGTGACATCCACATCGGTTGCGCCCGCCGTAACTGGGACTTCAACATCAAAGCCGTTATCCAGCATGGCCTGAGTGACAGGGCCGTTAAATAATTCTGCGCCGTTACCGTCGGTGACAATTAAGGTGTCGCCCACTTGCGTACCGGTCGCTAACGTGACGGTTGCGGTGACGGTGCCGTCAGAACCAATTTCATCGCTGTTAAACACGCCGTCGCTGCCCATGCCGCTGAACTCAACAAGCGGCGCTGGTGCCATGGTGGCATCAACAGGTTGGTTATCGGTGGCCGTTGCTGATGGGTTACCCGCAATATCAATCACTTGCGCGGTGACATCCACATCGGTTGCGCCAGCCGTAACAGGGACTTCAACATCAAAGCCGTTATCCAGCATGGCCTGAGTGACAGGGCCGTTAAATAATTCTGCGCCGTTACCGTCGGTGACAATTAAGGTGTCGCCCACTTGCGTACCGGTCGCTAACGTGACGGTTGCGGTGACGGTGCCGTCAGAACCAATTTCATCGCTGTTAAACACGCCGTCGCTGCCCATGCCGCTGAACTCTACAAGCGGCGCTGGTGCCATGGTGGCATCAACAGGTTGGTTATCGGTGGCCGTTGCTGATGGGTTACCCGCAATATCAATCACTTGCGCGGTGACATCCACATCGGTTGCGCCCGCCGTAACTGGGACTTCAACATCAAAGCCGTTATCCAGCATGGCCTGAGTGACAGGGCCGTTAAATAATTCTGCGCCGTTACCGTCGGTGACAATTAAGGTGTCGCCCACTTGCGTACCGGTCGCTAACGTGACGGTTGCGGTGACGGTGCCGTCAGAACCAATTTCATCGCTGTTAAACACGCCGTCGCTGCCCATGCCGCTGAACTCTACAAGCGGCGCTGGTGCCATGGTGGCATCAACAGGTTGGTTATCGGTGGCCGTTGCTGATGGGTTACCCGCAATATCAATCACTTGCGCGGTGACATCCACATCGGTTGCGCCCGCCGTAACCGGGACTTCAACATCAAAGCCGTTATCCAGCATGGCTTGAGTGACAGGGCCGTTAAATAATTCTGCGCCGTTACCGTCGGTGACAATTAAGGTGTCGCCCACTTGCGTGCCGGTCGCTAACGTGACGGTTGCGGTGACGGTGCCGTCAGAACCAATTTCATCGCTGTTAAACACGCCGTCGCTGCCCATGCCGCTGAACTCTACAAGCGGCGCTGGTGCCATGGTGGCATCAACAGGTTGGTTATCGGTGGCCGTTGCTGATGGGTTACCCGCAATATCAATGACTTGCGCAGTGACATCCACATCGGTTGCGCCAGCCGTAACAGGGACTTCAACATCAAATCCGTTATCCAGCATGGCCTGGGTGACAGGGCCGTTAAATAATTCTGCGCCGTTACCGTCGGTGACAATTAAGGTGTCGCCCACTTGCGTACCGGTCGCTAACGTGACGGTTGCGGTGACGGTGCCGTCAGAACCAATTTCATCGCTGTTAAACACGCCGTCGCTGCCCATGCCGCTGAACTCAACAAGCGGCGCTGGTGCCATGGTGGCATCAACAGGTTGGTTATCGGTGGCCGTTGCTGATGGGTTACCCGCAATATCAATCACTTGCGCAGTGACATCCACATCCGTTGCGCCCGCCGTAACTGGGACTTCAACATCAAAGCCGTTATCCAGCATGGCCTGAGTGACAGGGCCGTTAAATAATTCTGCGCCGTTACCGTCGGTGACAATTAAGGTGTCGCCCACTTGCGTGCCGGTCGCTAACGTGACGGTTGCGGTGACGGTGCCGTCAGAACCAATTTCATCGCTGTTAAACACGCCGTCGCTGCCCATGCCGCTGAACTCAACAAGCGGCGCTGGTGCCATGGTGGCATCAACAGGTTGGTTATCGGTGGCCGTTGCTGATGGGTTACCGGCAATATCAATCACTTGCGCGGTGACATCCACATCGGTTGCGCCAGCCGTAACAGGGACTTCAACATCAAAGCCGTTATCCAGCATGGCCTGAGTGACAGGGCCGTTAAATAATTCTGCGCCGTTACCGTCGGTGACAATTAAGGTGTCGCCCACTTGCGTACCGGTCGCTAACGTGACGGTTGCGGTGACGGTGCCGTCAGAACCAATTTCATCGCTGTTAAACACGCCGTCGCTGCCCATGCCGCTGAACTCTACAAGCGGCGCTGGTGCCATGGTGGCATCAACAGGTTGGTTATCGGTGGCCGTTGCTGATGGGTTACCCGCAATATCAATCACTTGCGCGGTGACATCCACATCGGTTGCGCCCGCCGTAACAGGGACTTCAACATCAAAGCCGTTATCCAGCATGGCCTGAGTGACAGGGCCGTTAAATAATTCTGCGCCGTTACCGTCGGTGACAATTAAGGTGTCGCCCACTTGCGTGCCGGTCGCTAACGTGACGGTTGCGGTGACGGTGCCGTCAGAACCAATTTCATCGCTGTTAAACACGCCGTCGCTGCCCATGCCGCTGAACTCAACAAGCGGCGCTGGTGCCATGGTGGCATCAACAGGTTGGTTATCGGTGGCCGTTGCTGATGGGTTACCCGCAATATCAATGACTTGCGCAGTGACATCCACATCGGTTGCGCCCGCCGTAACTGGGACTTCAACATCAAAGCCGTTATCCAGCATGGCCTGAGTGACAGGGCCGTTAAATAATTCTGCGCCGTTACCGTCGGTGACAATTAAGGTGTCGCCCACTTGCGTGCCGGTCGCTAACGTGACGGTTGCGGTGACGGTGCCGTCAGAACCAATTTCATCGCTGTTAAACACGCCGTCGCTGCCCATGCCGCTGAACTCTACAAGCGGCGCTGGTGCCATGGTGGCATCAACAGGTTGGTTATCGGTGGCCGTTGCTGATGGGTTACCCGCAATATCAATCACTTGCGCAGTGACATCCACATCGGTTGCGCCAGCCGTAACAGGGACTTCAACATCAAATCCGTTATCCAGCATGGCCTGGGTGACAGGGCCGTTAAATAATTCTGCGCCGTTACCGTCGGTGACAATTAAGGTGTCGCCCACTTGCGTACCGGTCGCTAACGTGACGGTTGCGGTGACGGTGCCGTCAGAACCAATTTCATCGCTGTTAAACACGCCGTCGCTGCCCATGCCGCTGAACTCTACAAGCGGCGCTGGTGCCATGGTGGCATCAACAGGTTGGTTATCGGTGGCCGTTGCTGATGGGTTACCCGCAATATCAATCACTTGCGCGGTGACATCCACATCGGTTGCGCCCGCCGTAACTGGGACTTCAACATCAAAGCCGTTATCCAGCATGGCCTGAGTGACAGGGCCGTTAAATAATTCTGCGCCGTTACCGTCGGTGACAATTAAGGTGTCGCCCACTTGCGTACCGGTCGCTAACGTGACGGTTGCGGTGACGGTGCCGTCAGAACCAATTTCATCGCTGTTAAACACGCCGTCGCTGCCCATGCCGCTGAACTCAACAAGCGGCGCTGGTGCCATGGTGGCATCAACAGGTTGGTTATCGGTGGCCGTTGCTGATGGGTTACCCGCAATATCAATCACTTGCGCGGTGACATCCACATCGGTTGCGCCCGCCGTAACTGGGACTTCAACATCAAAGCCGTTATCCAGCATGGCCTGAGTGACAGGGCCGTTAAATAATTCTGCGCCGTTACCGTCGGTGACAATTAAGGTGTCGCCCACTTGCGTACCGGTCGCTAACGTGACGGTTGCGGTGACGGTGCCGTCAGAACCAATTTCATCGCTGTTAAACACGCCGTCGCTGCCCATGCCGCTGAACTCAACAAGCGGCGCTGGTGCCATGGTGGCATCAACAGGTTGGTTATCGGTGGCCGTTGCTGATGGGTTACCCGCAATATCAATCACTTGCGCAGTGACATCCACATCGGTTGCGCCCGCCGTAACAGGGACTTCAACATCAAAGCCGTTATCCAGCATGGCCTGAGTGACAGGGCCGTTAAATAATTCTGCGCCGTTACCGTCGGTGACAATTAAGGTGTCGCCCACTTGCGTGCCGGTCGCTAACGTGACGGTTGCGGTGACGGTGCCGTCAGAACCAATTTCATCGCTGTTAAACACGCCGTCGCTGCCCATGCCGCTGAACTCTACAAGCGGCGCTGGTGCCATGGTGGCATCAACAGGTTGGTTATCGGTGGCCGTTGCTGATGGGTTACCCGCAATATCAATGACTTGCGCAGTGACATCCACATCGGTTGCGCCAGCCGTAACAGGGACTTCAACATCAAATCCGTTATCCAGCATGGCCTGGGTGACAGGGCCGTTAAATAATTCTGCGCCGTTACCGTCGGTGACAATTAAGGTGTCGCCCACTTGCGTACCGGTCGCTAACGTGACGGTTGCGGTGACGGTGCCGTCAGAACCAATTTCATCGCTGTTAAACACGCCGTCGCTGCCCATGCCGCTGAACTCAACAAGCGGCGCTGGTGCCATGGTGGCATCAACAGGTTGGTTATCGGTGGCCGTTGCTGATGGGTTACCCGCAATATCAATCACTTGCGCAGTGACATCCACATCCGTTGCGCCCGCCGTAACTGGGACTTCAACATCAAAGCCGTTATCCAGCATGGCCTGAGTGACAGGGCCGTTAAATAATTCTGCGCCGTTACCGTCGGTGACAATTAAGGTGTCGCCCACTTGCGTGCCGGTCGCTAACGTGACGGTTGCGGTGACGGTGCCGTCAGAACCAATTTCATCGCTGTTAAACACGCCGTCGCTGCCCATGCCGCTGAACTCAACAAGCGGCGCTGGTGCCATGGTGGCATCAACAGGTTGGTTATCGGTGGCCGTTGCTGATGGGTTACCGGCAATATCAATCACTTGCGCGGTGACATCCACATCGGTTGCGCCAGCCGTAACAGGGACTTCAACATCAAAGCCGTTATCCAGCATGGCCTGAGTGACAGGGCCGTTAAATAATTCTGCGCCGTTACCGTCGGTGACAATTAAGGTGTCGCCCACTTGCGTACCGGTCGCTAACGTGACGGTTGCGGTGACGGTGCCGTCAGAACCAATTTCATCGCTGTTAAACACGCCGTCGCTGCCCATGCCGCTGAACTCTACAAGCGGCGCTGGTGCCATGGTGGCATCAACAGGTTGGTTATCGGTGGCCGTTGCTGATGGGTTACCCGCAATATCAATCACTTGCGCGGTGACATCCACATCGGTTGCGCCCGCCGTAACCGGGACTTCAACATCAAAGCCGTTATCCAGCATGGCTTGAGTGACAGGGCCGTTAAATAATTCTGCGCCGTTACCGTCGGTGACAATTAAGGTGTCGCCCACTTGCGTGCCGGTCGCTAACGTGACGGTTGCGGTGACGGTGCCGTCAGAACCAATTTCATCGCTGTTAAACACGCCGTCGCTGCCCATGCCGCTGAACTCAACAAGCGGCGCTGGTGCCATGGTGGCATCAACAGGTTGGTTATCGGTGGCCGTTGCTGATGGGTTACCCGCAATATCAATGACTTGCGCAGTGACATCCACATCGGTTGCGCCAGCCGTAACAGGGACTTCAACATCAAAGCCGTTATCCAGCATGGCCTGAGTGACAGGGCCGTTAAATAATTCTGCGCCGTTACCGTCGGTGACAATTAAGGTGTCGCCCACTTGCGTACCGGTCGCTAACGTGACGGTTGCGGTGACGGTGCCGTCAGAACCAATTTCATCGCTGTTAAACACGCCGTCGCTGCCCATGCCGCTGAACTCAACAAGCGGCGCTGGTGCCATGGTGGCATCAACAGGTTGGTTATCGGTGGCCGTTGCTGATGGGTTACCGGCAATATCAATCACTTGCGCGGTGACATCCACATCGGTTGCGCCCGCCGTAACTGGGACTTCAACATCAAAGCCGTTATCCAGCATGGCCTGAGTGACAGGGCCGTTAAATAATTCTGCGCCGTTACCGTCGGTGACAATTAAGGTGTCGCCCACTTGCGTACCGGTCGCTAACGTGACGGTTGCGGTGACGGTGCCGTCAGAACCAATTTCATCGCTGTTAAACACGCCGTCGCTGCCCATGCCGCTGAACTCTACAAGCGGCGCTGGTGCCATGGTGGCATCAACAGGTTGGTTATCGGTGGCCGTTGCTGATGGGTTACCCGCAATATCAATCACTTGCGCGGTGACATCCACATCGGTTGCGCCCGCCGTAACTGGGACTTCAACATCAAAGCCGTTATCCAGCATGGCCTGAGTGACAGGGCCGTTAAATAATTCTGCGCCGTTACCGTCGGTGACAATTAAGGTGTCGCCCACTTGCGTGCCGGTCGCTAACGTGACGGTTGCGGTGACGGTGCCGTCAGAACCAATTTCATCGCTGTTAAACACGCCGTCGCTGCCCATGCCGCTGAACTCAACAAGCGGCGCTGGTGCCATGGTGGCATCAACAGGTTGGTTATCGGTGGCCGTTGCTGATGGGTTACCCGCAATATCAATCACTTGCGCAGTGACATCCACATCGGTTGCGCCCGCCGTAACTGGGACTTCAACATCAAAGCCGTTATCCAGCATGGCCTGAGTGACAGGGCCGTTAAATAATTCTGCGCCGTTACCGTCGGTGACAATTAAGGTGTCGCCCACTTGCGTACCGGTCGCTAACGTGACGGTTGCGGTGACGGTGCCGTCAGAACCAATTTCATCGCTGTTAAACACGCCGTCGCTGCCCATGCCGCTGAACTCAACAAGCGGCGCTGGTGCCATGGTGGCATCAACAGGTTGGTTATCGGTGGCCGTTGCTGATGGGTTACCCGCAATATCAATGACTTGCGCAGTGACATCCACATCGGTTGCGCCAGCCGTAACAGGGACTTCAACATCAAAGCCGTTATCCAGCATGGCCTGGGTGACAGGGCCGTTAAATAATTCTGCGCCGTTACCGTCGGTGACAATTAAGGTGTCGCCCACTTGCGTGCCGGTCGCTAACGTGACGGTTGCGGTGACGGTGCCGTCAGAACCAATTTCATCGCTGTTAAACACGCCGTCGCTGCCCATGCCGCTGAACTCTACAAGCGGTGCAGGTGCCATGGTGGCATCAACAGGTTGGTTATCGGTGGCCGTTGCTGATGGGTTACCGGCAATATCAATCACTTGCGCGGTGACATCCACATCGGTTGCGCCCGCCGTAACTGGGACTTCAACATCAAAGCCGTTATCCAGCATGGCCTGAGTGACAGGGCCGTTAAATAATTCTGCGCCGTTACCGTCGGTGACAATTAAGGTGTCGCCCACTTGCGTACCGGTCGCTAACGTGACGGTTGCGGTGACGGTGCCGTCAGAACCAATTTCATCGCTGTTAAACACGCCGTCGCTGCCCATGCCGCTGAACTCTACAAGCGGCGCTGGTGCCATGGTGGCATCAACAGGTTGGTTATCGGTGGCCGTTGCTGATGGGTTACCGGCAATATCAATCACTTGCGCGGTGACATCCACATCGGTTGCGCCCGCCGTAACTGGGACTTCAACATCAAAGCCGTTATCCAGCATGGCCTGAGTGACAGGGCCGTTAAATAATTCTGCGCCGTTACCGTCGGTGACAATTAAGGTGTCGCCCACTTGCGTACCGGTCGCTAACGTGACGGTTGCGGTGACGGTGCCGTCAGAACCAATTTCATCGCTGTTAAACACGCCGTCGCTGCCCATGCCGCTGAACTCTACAAGCGGCGCTGGTGCCATGGTGGCATCAACAGGTTGGTTATCGGTGGCCGTTGCTGATGGGTTACCCGCAATATCAATCACTTGCGCGGTGACATCCACATCGGTTGCGCCCGCCGTAACCGGGACTTCAACATCAAAGCCGTTATCCAGCATGGCTTGAGTGACAGGGCCGTTAAATAATTCTGCGCCGTTACCGTCGGTGACAATTAAGGTGTCGCCCACTTGCGTGCCGGTCGCTAACGTGACGGTTGCGGTGACGGTGCCATCGCTGCCGATTTCATCACTGTTAAAGATACCGTCGCTGCCCATGCCGCTAAACTCAACGCTAGGCGCTGGTGCTGCAACATTATCAACAGGTTGGTTATCAGTCGCCGTTGCTGATGGGTTACCGGCAATATCAATCACTTGCGCGGTGACATCCACATCGGTTGCGCCCGCCGTAACAGGGACTTCAACATCAAATCCGTTATCCAGCATGGCCTGAGTGACAGGGCCGTTAAACAATTCTGCGCCGTTACCGTCGGTGACAATTAAGGTGTCGCCCACTTGCGTGCCGGTCGCTAACGTGACGGTTGCGGTGACGGTGCCGTCAGAACCAATTTCATCGCTGTTAAAGATACCGTCGCTGCCCATACCGCTGAACTCAACGCTAGGCGCTGGCGCCATGGTGGCATCAACAGGTTGGTTATCGGTGGCCGTTGCTGATGGGTTACCGGCAATATCAATCACTTGCGCAGTGACATCCACATCGGTTGCGCCAGCCGTAACAGGGACTTCAACATCAAAGCCGTTATCCAGCATGGCCTGGGTGACAGGGCCGTTAAACAATTCTGCGCCGTTACCGTCGGTGACAATTAAGGTGTCGCCCACTTGCGTGCCGGTCGCTAACGTGACGGTTGCGGTGACGGTGCCGTCAGAACCAATTTCATCACTGTTAAACACGCCATCAGTGCCCATGCCGCTGAACTCAACAGTAGGGACTGGAGAAGTAACATCTACAATTCCATCATCAGTATCAGTGGCAGAATTACCTGCAGGATCTGTGACTTCAGCAACGACTGTATAGCCGCCTTCAGATAACGGGTTAATAACGTCAACTTCGTAACTTCCATCGGGCTGAACCGTAGTTGTTATCGTTTGTTGATTACCTTCGCTGTCAGTTACTATTAATGTGACAGTGCTACCAACGGGCGCATCAGTAGTACCTATAATTGTTGGGGTTGTATCATTTGTAAGTGCGGGTGCATCAACAGTAATAACCGGTGGAGTAGTATCCAAAACGGCTGAATCACTTCCCTCTGGAGAAGTATTTCCATTTGAATCTACAACTACGGCTATAACCTCAATTTCTTCACCTTCATCAGGAGCCGGTAAGTCAAGGTTTACACTACCAGTATCAATATCTTCTTGTGTTAGGATTATTTCAATGCCATTCACAATAAGTGTATCACCAGCTTGTGCACCAGTATCGCCTAAACCAATGGTGACATTGACTTCAGTTGCACCGTCCAGTTCTTCATTACTAATAAGTCCATCATTATTGAGATCTGTATTGATAATGACTGTTGGAGCACCATCAGCTAATGGCGTGACTTCAATCGTTAGCGTCGCAGTAATGCCAGTGTTGGTGGTGTAGGTGATAACCGGAACTTGGCCGTTCCAGTTTTCATTAGGCGCGAAGGTGTATGAACCATCTGTGTTAAGAATTAACACACCATTTTCTAAAGTTACTTCAGAACCAGCATCATAGTTTTGTCCGTCAACTTCGAAGCTGACAACACTTAAATCTGAATCAATATCACTGTCGTTATCTAATACATTACCTGTGGCAACAGTATCTTCTACAATAATATTATTGTCATTGATGAGCACCGAAGCATCATCCAGAGGTGTGACTTCAATCGTTAGCGTCGCAGTAATGCCAGTGTTGGTGGTGTAGGTAATAACCGGAACTTGGCCGTTCCAGTTTTCATTAGGCGTGAAGGTATATGAACCATCTGTGTTAAGAATTAACACACCATTTTCTAAAGTTACTTCAGAACCCGCATCATAGTTTTGGCCGTCAACTTCGAAGCTGACAACGCTTAAATCTGAATCAATATCACTGTCGTTATCTAATACATTACCTGTGGCAGCAGTATCTTCTACAATAATATTACTGTCATTGATGAGTACCGAAGCATCATCCAGAGGTGTCACTTCAATCGTTAGCGTCGCAGTAATGCCAGTGTTGGTGGTGTAGGTGATAACCGGAACTTGGCCATTCCAGTTTTCATTAGGTGTAAAAGTATATGAACCATCAGTATTAAGAATTAAAATACCGTCATCAAGAGTCACTGCGGTACCAGCAGGATAAGTCTGCCCGTCAACTTCGAAGCTGGCTACGCTTAAATCAGAATCAACATCGCTGTCGTTATCTAATACATTACCTGTGGCAACAGTATCTTCTACAATAATATTACTGTCATTGACCAATACAGACTCGTCATCAACGGGAGTTATGTTTATTGTTAGCGTTGCTGTAACACCAGTATTGGTGGTGTAAGTGATAATTGGAACTTGGCCATTCCAGTTTTCATTAGGCGAGAAAGTGAAAGAGCCGTCAGCATTAATAATAAGTACGCCACCTTCAAGCTGTACTTCGGTACCCGCATTATAGGTTTCGCCGTCAACTTCAAAACTGACTACGCTCAAGTCTGAGTCTGCATCAGAATCGTTTAATAGAACATTGCCGGAAGCGACCTGATCTTCATCACTTGTAATTATGTCATTTACTAATATTGATGGGGAATCATTTTCACCAATAGTTTCTTCTTGAGTCACTGCTGTTGGGGCAGCAGCTTGTCCTGTTGTGTCATAGCCTGAATCCGCAAGTGTTTCATCACCGTCTCTTGATACTGCAACATAACCAAAATCACCTTGGTTGGCTGTTGGGGTGCCAGCGGCGGTTTCAGGTAAGTCTGCAGTTGGGTCTTCGCCAGATGCGATTAATGCCTGTAAAGCTTCGATTTCATCTAAGGCTTCTTGATCTGCTACTTGTTCAACAATGGCATCATCAATGGTATCGGCTAATGTAATAATCGATTCATCATTGGGCATGTCAGCACTATTAAAAATAGTACCGTCATCGAATGTGATAACAAAACCAAGATCATTACTGCTGGCAACTATTGCACCAATCGGCACTGCCTGACCAAGCTGTAATTCAGTAGTTTCATTATTAATCGTAATTGTTACCGAACCTTCTGAAGCAGAAAGTATTCCATTTTTTGATGTAGTCATCGATCCCATTTGAAGCTCCCAACAGCTTTGATACATTTAAATACTAATAGATTTATAAGCATACTATCTACCTAGTTAAATATTAGTATTAACATTAAAATAAATTTAGACACATTTTCGCAATAATATCATTTCCTGCTAAAGTAGTCAATTTTTTGACGTAGAGTTAACATTGAATAAATTATTGAATTTAAATATAAAGAATAGTTGAATACAACGACAAAACCAAAAATTTAATATGTATTAATGTCATAAAAAATTTATAGTTATCGATTGATTGTGGATTTAGTTTACTGCCTTTATATCGGCAACGATAATAAAAAATGAACAGAAAATAACTAAAAAGCCTGCAAGATAGCAGGCTTTGAGGGTGTACAAAAATAATACTTATTATTTACATAACATTAGCTGCGTTACGATAACTATGAGCTGCAGTTGAATTTTCACCTAACTGTTCTTGGGCTTGTGCTAAAGCGAGCCATGATTGGTGTGTCGGTGCTATACGACATACATTTTGCCAATGAATTTTGGCTTGTTTAGCATCACGACTTTGAACCGAAAGTTTTGCTAGACATATTTGATAGTCTGCATCATTTTCATGTGTGGTTTCTAAACGGCTAAGTAATTTACGTATATCTTGATCTTGTGCACTAATTAAATCAGGAATGGCAGCAAATAAAGCCGTCGATGGCGAAGCACTTAGTTGTTTACTAATTAATTTTATCGCTTGATCTTTATGGCCATATTGAACCAGTCCGTGAGCATAAGCTAAGACTAACTCATCTTGTTTACGTTCTGATTTATTTAACCAGTGCCAACATTTATTCAACTCTACTTCAGAGTTTTTAGCTGCATTTAGCATTAAAGTACTGTTGGTTTTAGTGCTTAATTGGTTGAGATCAGTTTCAGTTAATAATTGGCGTTTTTTCAAAATAGGTAATAACAACTTCAATGCCTGCCAATCATGTTGCTGTTGATATAATTCTTGTGCCAGTTTTAGCACTGGAGCACTGCTTTTACTGGTTGGGTTAAGTTTATCAAGTATCACTCGAGCTTTAACCAATTCACCTTGTTTCATTAAGTAGCGGGTACGCGATGTGTAAACCGCGGTCTTTGCGATAGGATTTTTCTCAGCTTGAGCTAAATAATGATCTCGAGCAGTAATATCACCTTGATAGTGTGCAGCTCTTGCTGCTGCAAATAAGTTTAATACTGGAATTTCACCTTTTTCAGCCCCTTTTGCCATGGCTTTTTCTGCCGCAGACCAATCTTCTTCCGCCAGCGCTAAAGCGCCAATTAACGTATGCTTTTTAGCCGCTTTTCTGCGCCATTGTTCTGGCAGATATCGGCTACTTAATACAATATTTAATAATAAGAGAATTAACCATTCGAGTAATTGCAGCGCAAAGTAAAATACAATTAACCCAACAACACCGGTTACTAAACTGGTTTCTATCTGATAGTCACCGATTGCGATGTAAATGTAACCGCTTTGTCCAATAATAAGTGGGCTGAGACACAGTCCAATTAAAATCAGAGCAACATAAACCAGTGTCTTAATCATTGTGCAGGCTCCTCAGTAGGCATAATTTCACCATAGATAACCAGTTGCTGCAGTAGTGGCGATGCTTGAAATTTATTGAGTGTGATTTTTTCAACTTTAATCTTGGCGAGTTTATCTAAAGATTCAATCATTGCTTTGGTCTTTAAATCTCTTAAGTCAAAGTACTGTTGTAACCACTTGTCTGCTAACGAAATCGACTGTTGATAATTTACTTGATCAAATCGGTAAAGAGCTAGTTGTGCTTGCAATAATTTGTTGCGAATATTTTCAACCAAATACCATTGCTGTTCGGGTGACAATAGCGGCTCTAAATCAGTAGTCCGTTTACGGATCGTGATAAAACCATCGGTTAACTCATGCCAAGTACGAGTAAGATTTTGTTGCCAGTCATCAATGGAGTCGGTTACTGGTTGAGTATTTTTGTGATTAGCAAAATTTTCATCAACACGATTTAATGGTAATTGGGTAATGTCATTGATCAGGGTATCTAAGTCAAAGATGGTATTGGTTATGTCTGTGGTCTTTAATGCGTTAACTTTGGAGATATCATCAGCTAAGGCTCTACGAAGAATTGTTAATGAAGGGTCTTTCATCGCACTAATACGTTCATCTGCAGACTGCAATAAACCGATTGCGGTTTGTGGATCGTTTTCTAACCACAGTTTTCTGCCGGCCATGCGCACTAGGTATTCAGCTTCTGATGCCATCCAATGGTTTGGGCTTCGCTGTGCAATAACGGCGACGCGTTCTTGTAATTGTTTATTTGATTGCTGCAATTCGGCTAACGTTGAATAGGCTTTAATATTATTTGACTGTTGTTGTTCTAGCGTAGCAATACGCTTATTGGCTGCCATTGCCGTTTGTTGTAATTCATATTTGAACGCTTTATTTTGTGTTACTTGCTCAGTGATATTTTGTCCTAACTGAGTTTGGTTATTAGCTTGCTGATCAAGCTGTAAGTAGAGCCAATAACTCGCCGCGACAGCTATCATTGCCACGAGTAAGCTCAACAATAACCCAATACGGATCCACCAAGAGCTAGGTTTAGCTTTACGGCGACCATTATTCACAGAAGCATTTGATTGGTTATTGGTTTTGCTATCAGCAGATTGTTGGCTGGTAGCATTACCTTTTTTGGCCAGTGGCGGCTTTTCTTTTGGACTTGGCGCAGGAGAAATAACGTTCTCACCCTTTTGTGCTGACGGGTTTGGATCTTTTTTATTGTTTTCCATGAACAGTCCTTGAAAGCAAAAATACAACCAATAAAAGCAATATTAATAAATACGCGTCGATGCAATATAACAATATAATAACAAATTATAACGCAAGACTCGTTAGTATAGCTTGAGTATTTGCTCCATTTGCATTGGTAATATGGTTTAATTCCATTGCTTTTGCTTGTAATTCGACGCGATAACTAGGGACTATGATATGACATGAGCGTAGCCATGCAAATAATTCTTTTGGCACAAGGTCAACTAAGTTGGATAATATTTCGCCGCTGGTAACGACAATGGTGTCAATTCCAAACGATTTCCACTGTTGAGTTATCGCTTTAGCGTTAAGGTTTGGGATTGCTCGTTGGTAGACTTGCCAATAGTTCACATTGGCACCTCGTAGCTGTAATTGCTCTGCAAGTGTTTCTCGTCCTCCCAAACCTCGAACAATAATAAATGACTGTTTATCGACATCTTGTAATTGGTCTAGCGACAATAAACCTTCGCTATCTTGACTGCCTTCTGGGGAACTAGTTGCTTGAATATTATACTGAGCTAGGCTGTCGGCAGTTGCTTGGCCAACAGCAAAATAACGACAGTGGGTGGGAAATGTGTCATGCAATTTTTTGGCGGCAAAATCGACTGCATTAGTACTAATAAAGAGTAAGTTATCAGTTTGGGCTAAAACAGCCGGTGTCATTGATTCGCTTGTTTCAATTACCGCTAAAAGAGGAGTAACAAGATAAGCAACATCTCGATGTGAGAGTTGCTCCTCCATTGCTTGATTGCGCCCTAGCGGGCGCGTTAGCAAGACTTTCATAGTCTGTTATCTTGACGACAGAAGATTAGCTGGCATAGACAGCGTCTAAAATCGTTTTTGCACCGCGACTGAGTAAATCCTCTGCAAGAGACTCTCCAAGTGCTATAGCATCAACTTTCGAGCCCGATACCATACCACTGATTATTTCACTGCCGTCTGGATTACCCACTAAACCACGTAGGGTTAAGTTATCACCGTTAATTTCAGCAAAAGCACCAATAGGAACTTGGCATCCGCCTTCTAAACGAGTATTCATTGCTCGTTCAGCAAGCACTCGATAACGGGTTTCTACATGCTCAAGTGGTGCTAATAATGCTTTAACACGTTCATCATTGATACGACATTCAATGCCGACAGCACCTTGGCCATTGGCTGGTAATGATTCTTCAGCAGAAATAAAGCTAGCAATACGTTCTTTAAGCTTTAAACGAATTAATCCAGCAGCCGCTAAGATAATGGCATCATAATCACCGCTGTCTAGCTTGGCTAAACGAGTGCCAACATTGCCGCGTAAATCTTTAATGACTAAATCTGGGCGAGCGGCTCTAATTTGGCACTGACGACGTAAACTTGATGTGCCAACCACTGCACCCTGAGGCAATTCGCTGATAGATTTATAATTATTTGATACAAAAGCGTCGCGAGGATCTTCACGCTCACAAATAATCTGTAAACCCAAGCCTTCAGGAAAGTCTATTGGCAAATCTTTCATTGAATGCACGGCAATGTCGGCCCTGTTTTCAAGCATGGCGACTTCTAACTCTTTAACAAATAGTCCTTTGCCACCGATTTTAGCCAACGGAGTATCTAAAATCACATCACCTTTAGTACTCATTGGTAATAGCTCAACGATCAGTCCTGGGTGAATACGCTCAAGTTCAGCTTTAACAAATTCAGCTTGCCACATTGCCAGTGGACTTTTACGTGTTGCGATACGAATTATATTTTCAGACATGGTAATCGATCCATTAGAGAGCCTTATTAAGGTAATGCTATCATTGCTAAAGCGATGATGTAACAAATCGATGGTAATTGTTTGAAGTCTGTAGGGCTTATTTTTGATTTATATTGCTTGTTAGCTACTGGTGAAATAAATAATAAATGCTACGCTAATCACTGTTTTATCAAAAGTGTGATCTCAGTTGGTAAAAGTAGTCATTAAGGGTTAGTCTTCTATATTAATTTACGATTAGGTAATTTGTTTAGCGAAAGAACAAAGGAAGTGGGTCTTGACCGATAAAACGGCATATTATCAAAAGGATTTAGCTGAAAAACTGAATAGCACCAGATTGACTAGAGTGCTTAATGTTCTACCTGATTTACAGCAACATTTGTTTCATATCATTCCTTTTTTAATTCATTACAATCAAATAGATGTGCCTGGGATAATTGACCCTCGTACTCCGAGTGGTATTTACGGGTTTTCCTTATCAAAAGCGATGCACTCAGCGTGTGAAGCCTTATCTTTATCTATGCCCGATACGGTTCATTCAACAGCGGATGCTTTCGAGGGTGTGTATGCCATGGGAAGCACGGCTAGTTTTGGACAAAATCCACAAAGTGATGTCGATATCTGGTTAGTTTACAATAGCAAATTAACCCAAAAGCAACTTAAATTAATCGAATATAAGAATAAACTCATCAGTGATTGGTTTGCCGGTTTTGATTTTGAAGTGAACTTTTATCTGGTGCATCCAATGCAATTTAGAGAATGCAGCGCATTTGATAATTGTCAGCCAGTAGGATTAGAGCACAGTGGTAGTAGCCAGCACTGGTTGTTATTAGAAGAATTTTATCGTTCTCACATTCGGCTTGCAGGTAAAGTTGTTGCATGGTGGCCTGATGCCAATAGTCAAAATACCGAGTTTGATGCCAGTTTACTTTATCTTGGCGATATCAATTCTTTGCCAGCAGCAGAGTATTTCGGAGCCTCATTATGGCAGCTGTATAAGGGGCTCAATAAACCCCATAAAGCATTATTAAAAGTGTTGTTGCTGGAAACTTACGCCTCGGAATATCCTAGTACAACATTGATTACTCAACAAATTTGGCAATATTGTGAACATCAAGATTTTAGTGTTGATAACGATGCTTATTTATTACTTTATCAACGCATTGAAGCCTACTTGATTGCTCAGGGTGATCATAATCGTTTAGAGATAGTTAGGCGGTGTTTTTACTTAAAGTCAGGTGTCACGCTATCGTGTTTATCACCTAATAGTGCGACAGACTGGCGGGTAGATAAAATTCAAAACTTGGTTAAGCAATGGGCATGGAGCCGTGAGTTGGTAGCCACATTGGATAATAGTCCTTATTGGCATGCAGGTCAGCTTAAATGGTTCAATCAACAGCTCAGCGAATTATTGTTGGTCAGTTATAAGAATCTATTAAAATTTGCATCGAAACAAACACTAAGTGAACGTATGCGGGTTGAAGAACTGGGTTTGTTGGCGCGTAAATTACACACTTACTTTAGTAATGATGACCATTTATTACAGCCTTTGAACCGCTTATGGAGTTTATCGACAGCAGAGAAGTCGTTAACTATCCGCCATAGTGAGCAGACCTCACGATTTTATTTATACCGCCAAGCTTATGATGAGTTGGATCAGTTTAAAACGGATACGCGCCATCAACAAAACGCTTTTGATAATCATGCCATACACGATGCAGATAATGTATGCAGTTTAGTTGCGTGGTCGGTGATGAATGGACTGGCTACGGCAGAGACTCATTGGTCTCAAGTGGGAGACTGTAATAAGCGATCTGATAAGTTAGGCTACCTAGCACGTAAATTAATTCCTATCATGCATCATGTTCCGACTGTGTCTAAACGTGATTTATGTGAGCCATGGTGTTACCAAAAAATTGTGTTGATTGCGAATATGGACGGTGATCCAACTACACAATGGCATGGCCCAGAATCGATGCTTGATTATGCCCACGCCAGCGTTTTATCGCTAGGCCAAACTAAATTGAATATGCTGTCATCAGTGGCAATAGTATGTCTAAACAGCTGGGGCGAATGGCAAAGCCATCGTTTTAATGGTCATACTGCATTGCTTGAGGCCATTTCATTTATTATTCTGGGGTTAAAGCGGTCAAATGAACAAGTTGATTTATCAATTATTAGTTGCTCAGCTAAGTTAAAACAACAGATTTTTAATCAGCTTAAAACGTTGCTGTTACGTTGTTATGGTTTAATGAAGAAGGTCAATCAGACTAATACATTGATGCACCCAATCACAATAGGTGATCAACAATACACTATGTATTTTAATGCATTAGGGATGATGTACCGTATAAGTGATTTAGCGACTCATAAAAAAAATGATAAAACTCATGGATTACCACTGCCTGATATTGCCGATGATCCTAATTTGAGTACGCCATCAGTAATTCACAAATTTATAGTGTTAGGTGCTAAGCAATATTTTTTACGTGAACGTAATCAAATCCTCGATGTATTTATTGCCGATGAGCTTAATCAGCTTGAACATTTACAATACCAACACACTAGCATTAACGACTTTGTCGCCCAAGAAAGTCATTTATACGTATTTGATGAGCAAAAACAACGCCAGCCTGTTTTTAATATGCCGCAGTTTTTCCAACTTGTACGCATGGAAGGGGGATTAACCGTAATGCCCTTTGGTTTGACGCAAGATGAGATGGGCTCAGCATTTTAAGCATAAGCCCTATCTCTATCACGATCAAAAACTAAGTAGTGACTAAGTTATAGCTTAGTTTATGCGTTTATTTTGAGAATGACGCCACTTTGTTTATTGATTGCATCAATCACAAAAGACATAAATTCCAAGCCATTACGAGTATCTAACCATTTGCCATCATTATAATTAAAGTGATAGCCACCCGATTTTGTCGCCAGCCAAATCTCCTGAAGTGGCTCTTGTTTATTAATGACGATTTGCGAATTATCTTCAAAAGCCAGCTGCAAAACATTGCCGCTGGCATTGATATCTACATCGGCATCTTGCTCGTCAATTGCTTTTTCTACCGCGTTTTCTATTTCGCCAAACATTTCATCAGCTAATCGATGAAACTCAGTATCTGTAATAGCCATGTATTTCTATCCTTTGCTTTCTGCGTTATGAATGCGATTATAAGACCATTATTCACTAGATGCACAGATGTTGAGAAAAATGAGACTGCTTTTATTTATTATGCTTGCTAGCCTATTGGTAACCGCATGTGGTCAAAAAGGGGTTTTATACAAAACACCCGAGCCTGTGGCCAATAAAGTTGCCCCAAAACCTGCCAGCACTGATGTGCTAAAGCAAACTGAGGAGCTCGACTCTCAACCTTCAATCTCACAACAAGAATAGCATTTATAAGGGACCGCATTTTGGATTACTTTTCTTATCAAAATGATTCACTATTCGCAGAAGACTGCGATGTAGCAAAACTGGCTAAAACTCACGGCACTCCGTTGTATATTTATTCTCGTGCCACATTAGAGCGCCATTGGCATGCCTTTAATAATGCCGTTGCTGAGCATCCTCATCTTATCTGCTACGCGGTGAAGGCAAATTCAAACCTTGCGGTATTAAATGTATTGGCCCGTTTAGGCAGTGGCTTTGATATTGTTTCTGGTGGTGAGCTTTCGCGTGTACTGCAAGCTGGCGGCGATCCTAACAAAGTCGTTTTTTCCGGAGTGGGTAAAACCGTTGCCGAAATGGAACAAGCCCTAAATATTGGTATTTACTGTTTTAATGTTGAGTCCAGTGCTGAACTTGAGCAGCTTAATGATGTTGCTGGGCGCTTGGGTAAAGTGGCACCGGTTTCACTGCGAATTAATCCCGATGTTGATGCTGGTACTCATCCATATATTTCTACTGGTCTTAAAGAAAATAAATTTGGTATCGCCATGGAAGAGGCTGATGCGGTTTTTACTCGTGCAGCTGAATTAACTCATTTATATGTAAAAGGGGTCGATTGCCATATTGGTTCTCAGCTTACCGAAATGAAACCCTTTTTAGATGCGATGGACCGTATGCTTGGGTTAATCGACCGTTTAGGCGAACAAGGTATTAAGATTGAACACTTTGATGTGGGTGGAGGCTTAGGGGTAACATATAACAGTGAAACTCCACCGCATCCAGACGCATATGCCGCAGCATTACTCGATCGCTTAAATGGTCGTAAATTGAAGTTAATTTTTGAACCTGGCCGTGCTATAGCAGCAAATGCGGGTATTTTTGTTACTCAAGTGCTTTACCTAAAAGAAAACAGCGATAAGCGTTTTGCGATTGTCGATGGTGCAATGAATGACCTTATTCGCCCAGCGCTTTACAGCGCGTGGCAAAATATCATTCCAGTACAACAAAATGATGCACCAACCTTTGCTTATGATATTGTAGGCCCAGTATGCGAAACGGGTGACTTTCTTGGTAAAGACAGACAGTTAGCGGTAACTGCGGGTGACTTATTAGCCGTTCGTTCAAGTGGCGCTTATGGTTTTGCGATGGCATCAAATTATAATTCACGTCCAAGAGTGGCTGAAATTATGGTAGATGGTAGTGATGATTTTGTTGTTCGTCAGCGTGAAACGCTAGAACAACTTTGGCAAGGCGAACATTTATTGCCATAGGCAGTAAGCAATCGGCATAACGTTTTATAAGGAAAATTTTGTGATCCATTTCACTAAGATGCACGGACTGGGTAATGACTTTATGGTCGTTGATGGCGTAACACAGAATGTGTTTTTTTCGCCAGAGCAAATCCGCCGTCTTGCCGATCGCAATTTTGGGATTGGGTTTGATCAATTATTATTGGTCGAGCCGCCCTATGATCCAGATTTAGATTTCCATTATCGTATTTTTAATGCCGATGGTAGTGAAGTTGAGCAGTGTGGCAATGGTGCTCGCTGTTTTGCTCGTTTTGTTCGTAATAAAGGCTTAACCCAAAAAAATAAAATTCGTGTGAGTACTAATTCAGGCAAAATAACCTTACGAGTTGAGCGGGATGGTGACGTGACCGTCAATATGGGGGTCCCCGTTATTGAGCCAAGCCAAATTCCGTTTAAAGCCAAAAAAAGCGAAAAAACTTACTTATTGCAAACCTCAACGCAAACTTACCTATGTGGTGCTATCTCTATGGGTAATCCACACTGCGTCATTGAGGTTGAAGATGTACAAACTGTTGAGGTGGATGTTATTGGCAGTATGTTAACTCGTCACGAACGCTTCCCTAAAGGCGTGAATGTCGGATTTATGCAGGTCATTACTCCTGGACATATTAAGTTGCGGGTATATGAGCGCGGCGCAGCAGAAACCTTAGCATGCGGCACGGGAGCTTGCGCTGCTGCAGCGGTTGGCCAGTTACAAGGTAAGCTTGATAAGCAGGTGAGAGTTGACTTACCTGGTGGCAGCTTAATGATCAATTGGGAAGGTGAGGGTAAATCTTTATGGATGACAGGCCCTGCCGAACACGTATATGACGGACAAATACAACTATGAGTGATATGACCCCAGAAGTCAGCTTGATCAATACAGCGGCAGACAACACGGTGAGTAGTGCACAAGCTAAGGATATTAACTCAATTGGCCAAGATCTTGTTGTCGACATGATGGCTAATTTACAGCAAGCCCCTTTTGATGAAATGTTGATCCGCGAATACTTATTGGATAATCCTGATTTTTTTAATCGTTATCCTGAGTTACTCGTGGCCATGCGTGTGCCACATGCTGAACGCGGTGCGGTATCATTAGTTGAACGTCGGCAAGAGTTATTGCGCCAACGAGTAAGCCAACTCGAAGAAGAAATAACTTCGCTGATGAACATAGCGACTCATAATGAGAGAATATTTAAATTTAATACTGAGTTATCGTTTACATTATTAGAAAGCAATGACCTAGGTGAACTGCGCCAAGTATTGTCAGAGGGCTTAAAAAACGAGTTTGGCTTTAGTCATGTTAGGTTGATTACGGTGCACGATATCGATAGCGAATTAGCCAAAATTTGGCGTCACCGCGTTCAAAGTGGTTATTATTTTGGTCGGTTAACCCAGTCAGAATCTAAACGTTTGTTTGGTAGCGAAGTTGGCTCGGTGGCACTGACTAAATTGTCTGATGACAATGGTCAGGTGATATTTGCCATTGCCAGCAAAGACCCAACCCATTTTCATCCCGATATGGACTCATTACTATTTAGCCAATTACGTCGTTTGTTAGACCATATGTTGCCGCAGCTATAAACGTAATCGTAACTGTAACTGTAATTGTTACAACCGAGTGTATTGTTTAGGACATACGGCTACTCCAATTGTTTTTGTAGTGGGAGCATCTTGATGCAGCCAACAGACTGGCAAATGATATTTAGCCAACATTTAACCTCAGAAAGACAGCTTTCAGGCTATACCGTACGTAACTACATGTTTGAGCTACGCCGGGTTGAAACCATACTAATCGAATCAACTCAGCTTATTGATGTTACGCGCGACGAGCTACAAGCTGTATTGGCAACCTTACACCGTAAAGGCCTGAGTCCACGCTCGTTATCTTTGTGTTTGTCTGCCTTAAAACAGTTTTTTGATTTTTTATTGAGTGAAGGTGCCGTAACCGTTAACCCCGCACATAGCTTAAGCGCCCCAAAGCAAAATAAACCGTTACCTAAAAACATGGATGTCGATGCCGTCAGTCATTTGTTGTCTATAGACGCTGATGATCCGTTGAGCTTACGAGATAAAGCCATTATGGAGTTATTTTATTCCAGTGGTTTGCGTTTAGCTGAATTAGCCAGTTTAGATTGCGTTGACATTAAGTTTGATCAAAGTGAAGTTAAAGTGATGGGTAAGGGCAGTAAACAGCGTGTTGTGCCAATTGGAAAGCTGGCCTTAAAGGCACTAGCCACATGGCTGAGTTGTCGCAATCAGTTACCCTGTACTCAGGCGGGTGACGCATTATTTGTTAGCAGCCAAGGTAAACGGTTGTCCCATCGTAGTATTCAAGCGCGTATGGCTAAGTGGGGGCAAGAACAAGCCATGGCGGTAAAAGTTCATCCGCATAAGTTGCGTCATTCGTTTGCAACCCATATGCTTGAATCAAGCCAAGATTTACGTGCCGTACAAGAATTACTCGGCCATGCTAACTTATCGACTACACAAATTTACACCAGTTTAGACTTTCAACACCTTGCCAAAGTGTACGATAACGCGCATCCAAGAGCGAAAAAAGACAGGGGGAAATAATGACATCACAATTACCGAAACCTTCAATAATCCAGTATCAACGTCTACAACCTTTTAGCGCGATTAGTTTTGATTTAGACGACACACTCTACAATAATCTTCCTTATGTAATACATGCCAGCGATCAGCTATTTTCGTTAATTCATCAAGCCTATCCCGCGACTACAGCATGGGACTTTGCTCAATGGCAGCAACTAAAGCATATGCTGTTTACGCTACACCCAGAGTTAGCGCATGATACCACCGCAGCCCGTTATGCCATGTTGCATCAAGGTCTTTTACACTTTGGTTATAGCGAAGTGGAAGCCAGTAAAGGGGCTCAAGATGGCATGGCGTGTTTTACCCATTACCGCAGTAACTTTACAGTTGATGATAATGTAATGCGACTACTAGAGCGTTTAAGCCAGCACTATCGACTTGTCGGCATTACCAATGGCAATGTCGACACCCAGCGTATTGGGCTAGATAAAGTGATGCAATTTGTGTTGCATCCGGGTCATGGGGTAAAAATGAAACCTGCCGCCGATATGTTTAATCTCGCTTGTCGCCAACTGGATATTAAGCCCGCGGAATTATTGCACGTGGGCGATCATCCGCTATCGGATATTGCTGGAGCAAAAATGGCAGGTTGCCAAAGTGTTTGGCTCAATCCCTGTATGCAGCAACGGCATAAAACAGCTCAACTGGTATTGCCGCATGTTGAAATAAATCATTTAGATCTTCTGCTTGAGTTACTTTAGCGCGAGGTTAGCGTTTTTAGATCTATGCCTGCTTTAAGGCTCATTTTTTGTACTTGCTCGCGGCTAGCATGCATATCGGCATCACCTACACGAAAGTAGGTGCCGCTATAAGGATCGGTACCGACATAGATTGGTCTTAGTTTTACATCGACACAGGGCACATGGATGCGAATAAGCTTTTTCGCCATTATTTCGATAATTTGTACGTCGGTTGGGGCTAAAATATTGTGACTGATTTTTTTAGGATTATGCAAAATTTCCCAAATTTCACTGAGCATCGGCATCGGATTAACAATCCCCTCAATGGTAAAATCACCTTGCTGTTCTTTTACGCCCAAAATAATTTCACCGCCTAAAGTATTGGCAAAAGCACTGTAGCTTTCCCACATGCCTTCGGGCAACGTACCGTTGCCATCTCGTCCACCCGCTAATTTAAATTCAACTTGAGCAGATTCATGCAAGTTAGCAATGTCGTCTAGGGCAAATGTTGGATAATGATGAGGTGACATTTAGGCTCCATATCGTCGTATTTAATCAATAACCTCAGTTTGGGGATCAGCAGTTATCAAACCGTCCTTTGAAGTGCTGTCTGCATTACCTTAACGGGCTATTATCCTCGCAGGTAATAAGATGTTGCACTTTGTGAGTAAAACACATCACCAGTGTAATGTGAAATAGGATAAATATTTTGATTTATGGTTAATTTATCCCATCTTTATATGCCGATATGAGGTTAAATAGGTAAAACAGAGATCGTTACTGTATGAAGTTTCGCTAAAAAAAGGAAGTAAATACGTAAAGGCAGATAACGGATTTACGGCTAAAAATATACCGGTAAGTGGGTGGTATTGCTTACAGTACTAATGCTTTAGGGAACAATAAGGTATTTTCAAGGTTAATATGATTTTGTAAATCGACATCAAATTCAGCCAAGGTGCGGTAACAAGCTTGCCATGTGTGACAAACACTGGCTGGGATGGTGTAGTTATTGGTTAGGCGCCTAATACTTTGTAGCATTTGGTCGGCATTATCATGCTCGTGCAACATCATGTTAATTGGATTGCCTATGTGGCCAAAACAACCATTGGCAGGTTGACCTAGACTGAGTGACTTAATTGCTGGAAAAAGAATTTGTTCTTCCTTCATTAAGTGGGGCATTAGCTCGTCAATTAACTCACGAACACACAGTGCCAATGGTTTGATTTCATCATGATCATCGCCGTGAGCACGAACCATTTTTTCAGTGTACTCAATTAATAGCGGTGCAGTTTTACGAATATACGCATGGTGGTTTGTTTCAATGTAATTGATTAAATCAACCAGTGATAATAGTGATAGCTGTTCAGTTGTTTGCGCTGTTGACATAGTTACTCCAAAGATGCACATAATTTACATGTATATTATGTGCACCTCTGTTTGTGCTCAATTCGCTCGCAGAAGTTCTGTTAGCTAGCTCACATATTATCGGTTAATTTATCTCTTATGGGGTACACGATTGTCCCTCATCGAGTGGGGTTACAAGTACTTGTTGGCTTACTAACTGCTGTTCAAGCATGCCGCCTACTCGGAGTAAATTATGTTGCCAACACACCACACCACGGTGGTCCATACTCGGTTGTGATAGCTCAAGCGGTTGTAACCATTGTTTAGTTGCCAAATCAAAACCATATTTGTATAAGCTAGGCTCGCTTGGTTTACCGTTATAACCCATGCCAGAATAGTTGTAGGGATTATCGCTGCCGCCTAAAAACACAATTTGACCCCCGTTTGGCGTTTGGATGCCAGTCGCGGCCATACGGTAATGTGCCGTGGCTAGGTGTTGTTTGGTGTCACTTTGGTTAGCGACTGAATAATGCGCTAATAATTGCCAATCAATACGCAAATGATTGTTGGGATTCACTTCACCGAACAAACACACTGGAGAAGCTTGATAACTGCGGCGAACGTTGATATTGGCTTGTACTTTTACACCGTCGCACAACACCAGTTTATTATCGACCATGCCAACCGCTTGGCCAAATACTGCAGGTGCTGGCATTGGGCTTGCTTGGGCCCATGTGTCGGTTTGAGTGTCATAAACCTGAACTAAATTAATATTACCGTCGTTGTGCCAGCCACCAAATAAATAGATATAACGTTGTAAATAAGTCGCTGCGGCAGTGTCATCAACTGCCACAGGCATGTCGGCAATTCGTTTATATTGATTGGTGTTAATCGAGTATCGATAATTATCAACTGTGCTAATTTCATCATGATTCTCAGCGACAGTGTAGCCGCCAAACACATAAGCACTGTCTTTAATGCCCACAGCTATTGAGGCTAATCGTCCCGCTAACGGCGCAACATGCGGCACCGCTTTAATGGTTTGCCATTGGCTATTAGGGGTGTTTAACGCCAGCGCCCAAGCATTGTTATGTACAGCTTGATAATCTTTGTCTTTACCTAGGCCCATGAAACTTAATAAATAGGCTTGCTGGCCGCTTTGCACTAATGCTATTGCATTATTGCTCACGGCTTGGGGTAACGAGGCTATGTGAGTTGTTGCCGTTGGGGCCGCACAAGCGGGTACTGTTACAGTAGTTATACCTGCAAATGCAACGATAAGCGCTCCAACCATATTGGCTATTTTTCGAGCCGACGGTGTAACTGGTACCGGAGGATAAAGACCTTGAGAAAAAATTTTAATTAAACGAAGCATGGATTAATCCTGTGTTACCGTCATGTGATATCAATATTAGCTTGGATATATTTAAGGTTTTACGCCTTTTCCCATACGTATTTCTATGGTTTTCTCAAAAGACGGCTTGGTCGTTAGTTGTTTTTTTTGCTCAACAATAATATACCAATCGTAGCCCTGTTTGTTGGTTAGGCTTGCCGCGCGAGCTAATGCATAGGCATTTATATGGGCTTTATCTTTACTGAAAATACTCAGCATAAAATAATTGTCAGTGATTTTTCGATCAATGTAGCGATAGCCATCTGCTTGAGTATATTGTGCTTTGGTGCTGTTGCAACCACAAAGTATAATGACAAGTAGCATCATCACACTGACTGTAACATTACCCATCTTTATGGCCTTATAGCTAAGTTATTCAGCACTTTTTGCTCTTGTGCCAGAGTTAATGGCGCGTCAGCCATTAAATTGTCGAGCACACTATCAAGCGCCGAGCCGCCGCTAGCAGTCTGGTATTCAGCTTGGCTATCTTGGCTGATAGTATATTCAATATTAGCAATTTTTTGCCACTGCCCCTGCTGCTGACAGGCAATATTGTCGCTGTAGTAGCTTGGGTCTTGTAAACCATATTGGCGACAAAAATCCCCTTGTTGATTGTAAAAACTGAGTTGAATTGACATCAGGCTATCATCATTAAGCGTCGCCAATACGCCACTAGGTAAGTGCATTAGTTGCTCAATAATACTAGGATCTAGGCCTGCTATAGTAGTATTATTTTGCGTTGGCGCGTCTGTTTTATATACGCCATAACCCGCTATTAGCGCAATAACAGCTATTGCTGCTGCATATTGTTGCACTTGTTGTTGTGCTTTTCTCCACCAGGGAAAAGCCATCACATTGGAGTCAGTTAAATGAGATTGTTCAAGTAGTGCGGTGGTAGTGTCAGGTATAGGTTGTTGATCAATCGCTTGATAATGGTTTTGTACCATAGTGTCGACCATTGCTAGCTCGGCTAAGCGTTCGGCAATCGCTTCGTTATCGATAATGGCTTGCCTAACTAGCTCCATTTCTTGCTTTGACAGTTCGGCATCTAAAAAGGCTGATAAGGTTTTATCGCTAAGGTTCATGCCATGCTCCCATTAGGTTGTTTAAAAAAGCTGACCATATTGGATCGAGCTCTGGCTAGACGACTCATTATCGTTCCTGTTGGAATAGCGAGTATCTCAGCTGCTTCACTGTAGCTCATGCCTTGCACAGCAATTAACGATAATACTTCACGCTGATCATCAGATAAACTATTCATCGCGATATTCACCTCGCCTAAAGTAATATCGTTAATGATATCGGCTTCACCGTCGGTATAATTCTCTGCCTGAAGTTCTGGTTTACTGGTGGCTAAGGTACGTACTTTTTGTGAGCGATAGTCATCAATCCATTGATTTCGACATATTTTAAAGGCCCATTTAGCTAACAGAACATCTTCCGGTGGTGGCGATTTAAGTATGCGCAATAAAGTATTTTGCACCAAGTCATCGGCATCATGCATTGAGCCCGTTAATGAGTAGGCAAAGCGTCTTAATGCTGGTAACAGCAGGGTTAATTCTGGTTTCATATTTAGGGTATACTCCTCTTTACCCTGATAACGGTTCAATGGGCAAAGTTATTCCAACATGGAGGGAATTTTTGTTG
Source organism: Shewanella livingstonensis (assembly GCF_003855395.1). NCBI lineage: Bacteria > Pseudomonadati > Pseudomonadota > Gammaproteobacteria > Alteromonadales > Shewanellaceae > Shewanella > Shewanella livingstonensis. The sequence continues at coordinate 859,977 of NZ_CP034015.1, forward strand.
TTGTCAGACGTTTTTATCTTACACACTATTTGCACAGGTAGATAAATCAATGAGAACCGTGACAGCATATTCACTTGCATTACTGAGTTTAACCCTCGTACCGTTGATGTCTTTCGGACAATTACTGCCTGTGCCTACATTGCCTTCTGCCGTGATAGATAAACTTGACCAAAGCGTGAGCCGCAACGCTGAACGTCTCCAAGCACTTAAACAACAACGTTTACTGAATCAACAATTACAGCAAACATTGACGCTAAAGGCGACGTTGTTAGATCCTTTATTACAGTTACCAGCCGTAGTGCCAGTGCTAAATAGCGCGGGGCTGCTGGTGTGGAACGATATTGAAGTTGAAAACGGTTTACGCGCAGTTGAACGTGAATGGTTATTGCTACTATCTATAGCGCAATGGCAACAGCTGTTAACGACGACTCCAGAGCTGGAAATATATGTGCAAAGCCGCACTGAACTGGCAATGTTAGGCTTACAGTTGGTTAAAATACAAGTACCAGTCGAGCTTGATAGCGTTGATGCATTGCGCAAGACCTTATCTACACTACTGGCACCTTATTTAAGCCGAAATTATATATACCAGCCGCAAGCGGCAAATCAAGCAAGCACAGTTACGGATGTGCAGGCGAGTACTGAAACTGCTACCCAAGCAGGCAGAGCGACAACGGATCAGATAACGGCAGTGCAGCAAGTGGTTAAAAGTGAAACGGCCGCAGCTATGTGCGATAACCCCATAAGACTAGGCATGATAGATACCGCGATTGTTGCCGATCATAAGGCGCTGCCTATTGCCAAAAAGCGCTTAGCGCTGATCCAACGAAATTTCCTAGCCAGTGATATTCCATCATCATACAGTCACGGAACCGCAGTGGCAGGCGTATTAGCAGGTAACAATGATCAACTTAAGCCGTTATTACCGTCATTAACGTTATACAGTGCCGGGGCTTTTTATGCCCAAAATACTTACCAACAAGGGGCGACACTCGACAGTATCTTGCAGGCGTTAAATTGGCTCGTGGGTCAACAGGTACGGGTGATCAACATGAGTTTAACTGGACCCGATAATCCAATACTGCAAGAAGTGGTATCTCGCTTAAGCAAGACCCAGACTATTTTAGTGGCTGCAGCAGGTAACGGCGGACCAGCTGCTAAGCCATTATATCCAGCGGCATATTCTGACGTTATTGCCGTCACTGCGGTAGATAAACAGCTGGGATTATATCGCTGGGCTAATCAGGGGGATTACATTGATTTTGCGGCGCAAGGAGTCAAGGTGCTGACTACCCGAGCAGATGGCAGTGTGGGTATTGAAAGTGGCACCTCAATGGCTACACCAGTCGTGTCGGCCAAGGTGGCCTGTATGCTGGCAGCGACACCTGAGCTACTATTGGATCAAGTGTTGCTCCAATTACAGCAACAGGTGATTGATTTAGGCGCTCAGGGTAAAGACCCACAATTTGGTTATGGGCTGGTATCACGTCCTTAAAAACTGGCTTGCAACATTAACCCTGCACGTGTTTCATCATAATCCGCACTGGCTAAAATGGATTGATAGTCACCATATTCAACGGATGTCAGCAGCGCAAAAGTGGCATTAATATTTAACTCCCACTTAGCATCAATGTGTTGATGGATATCATTGCGTTCATTATTGTCTATAGCCAAGGCATAATCTCGTTGAGTTAACTTCATTCCTAGCTGAACTTTTTGTGCTATATGCCATAAATCAAATTGATTAGAAACGCGGATGTTGATGCCTGCAGCACGATAGCTAAAGGTTTTATCAAGTGCATCTTCATCTTCATAGATTGCACCTAATGAAATAAATTTCTGACCTTGCTGAAAAAACCAAAATGAATCAAGATTTGCGCTTTTATTGCTAGCATCACGCAACGTAAACTGAGCAAAATCTTTGTCGGCATAAACTACGCTGGGACGAATGAACCAGCTGTCGCTAAGATTATACATGGCATACACGCTAAATTGGTTGAGAGTTAAAAAATCACTGCCGTCTAAATCAGCTTGAGCCAGATAAACACTGCTACCTAATGTCAGATTATTAAAGCCATAGCTCGCATCGATAAAAGCCAGCTGTAAGCGGCTGTCATAAGCGCTGGCTTTGTTGTAGCGCTTGTCATTAATGCTATAGCTGCTGTCTAGGCGGAAATGGTCGTTAACTTGCCAAGCTGCGTTGATTTCTCCCTCTAAAGCTGTCGCCGTATCCGACTCACCACTGGCTTGTTCAAGCTCACTGATATTGACGTTAGACTGATATTCCATGCCTGCTTTTAGCTTACCGTTAACGGATAGTGTATCTGCCGCTATTCCCATGTGAGCATAACTCAATAGTAATAACGTACAGGTAACACGACAATGTAAAGCCATCATAAGAACTCCTAACCAAACAAATAAAACAGGCCGGCAATATTGCCGGCATATGGAGTATTTCGGCTATAAACCGCTCGATAAGCGAATGGTGTTTTGAATGGTGTTAGTCACTTCTGCACTTACCGTTTGGCTAACGGCTTGTGTGACTTGCTCGCGAGTTTTTTGCTGTATAAGCTCTGTTGCACTGGTCTGTAATTGTTGTTGCACTGCGCTGGTTGCTGCAGCATTAATAACCGATGATGTTGCCCCTGTAACGGCTGCACTGACTGAGTCAGATATTGCTGAACTGGTAGCAATAAGTGTATTGGCGTCCACACGAGATTGAATTTCATCAGCGGCGATGTTTGCGCTAAGTTGTGCTGCATTTACTGTCGATGCGGTGGTGTTAAGTGATGTAGTGGCTTTATTGACTGATGACTCTGTTACTGCAGATAATCCGGCAGAACCAGATGCTATTACTTGAGTGGACACCAATTTCGCAGCCGTCGAGGCGTTATTCATCAGGCTATTAGCTGTGTCAGCACCAACAGTTGTGGTGTTGCCTAATTGGTTGTTAGCAATTGTTGTCGCTGAGTCAGCGTTGGTGATTGATGTATCAAGTGCTGACGTTACCGTAGTGAGTATTTCTGTTGTGGGTATGGTCATCGCAACTTGGTTGTCAGTTGTGGCTGCCATTTCAGTTGATGAAGTTTGCGTTGAGTCACTCAAGCCGCTTGACTCAGCTTCATTTGAAGCCGTTTGATCTGAGGCGGTGTTGGCCGGCTCGCTTGAGGTAATTGTTGGCTCATTATTGCTTTGTGTTTCAGCATTAGCATTTGGGCTATTCTGTTGGGTTTGGCTTAATTGAACATCAGCTTGGGCTGATACGGTTGTCGATGCTGACATTTCGGCACTTATTGCCATGGTTGAGAAACAAGCCAGAGCAATAATGGTTGGTTTAAGTAATGTTTTCATTTTTAATTCCCTCGTAATGTCGTGATTGACACAGTGATAACGAGGTGGCCGTCGATTCTATTCCATTTATTTTTTCTTAATGGGCATTATTGTCTTACGAGGTGAATGTAAAATTAATAAGTAATTGTTTAATATTGTTATTTTATTTTTATCTTTATTGATGTAAAAAGACTAAATGATGTTTAGATAGACATCTCTACTGAAATATAACCATCGTTTAGCGTTGTTGCTTAAAAATAAATAGTGGTTTTGTCGCCCGCTGGGGTTCGTCGGCAGAACTAGCGATTGAGCCGCGGACAAATGTCATGCTCAGTATGTTAAATGCTGTGTACATGTTTACTTTTATGGTTAATGTAAATCAATTATCATTGGTGTCAGCGCGAAAGCCCATTGAGTCATTCGCACACCCAGCATTGTCCGTAATGAATGCTTAATTACGATATAATTATCTTAAATATAAGCCGGTTACCCCTGAAACCATTGAGTCGTAGGTTTTACTTTGTCATCAGAAAATTCAGTTAGCTTTATCCCTCATAGTTGGTTTGGGCATTTGTATCAGCGTGACGTAAATGCGATCAAATTGACGCAAGAGGGTATGACTTTTATGCCTAGCCAAGGCCGATTTTTAGCAAGATTTCGGCATACCAATAAACAGCTTATTATTGGGCAATTATCATGGCTGAAATTAGATCATCCGCCACTATTTAGTGCCAGTTTACTCGGTAACTTACTGAGTTTTAGGGCTGCTGGTGCTCATTATCAAATTCCATTTTTAAGTTATTTGGCTAAATCTCATTTTAAGCAACAGATCGAAATACTCTGGGCTTTATCTCATCAAAAATCGCTGTGCGATTTGATATTACGAGTTGAAAAAGCCATATCAAGCCGGTATTTACGCCAGTCATTAGTAGACAAAATGCGCGCTAGAATTGAACGTGAGTACTTTCGCTGGTTCCCTTGGAGTGAAGGGGTCGAGTTACCCGCCAATATACGTACCGCATTAATTCAACTATACGGTTTTTACCACTGGAATAAAGTGGATATAGATCGCCTACGTGAAGGTTATATTCAATCGCAGTTACTCGCATTTGCAGATTTTTTTGACCATGTGGAGTCACAGCCATTAACCGATAAGCAGCGCCGAGCATGTATTATCGATGATGATAATAATTTACTGCTCGCGGGGGCTGGCACGGGGAAAACCAGTGTAATGGTAGGTCGTGCAGGCTATTTACTAAATAGTGGCCAAGCTCAAGCTAATGACATTCTATTACTGGCTTATGGCAAAAAAGCCGCTAAAGAAATGGATCTGCGAATTAAACACAAACTGGGCAGTGATGATATTAAGGCCAGTACTTTTCACAGTTTAGGCCTGAAAATTATTGCCGATGTTGAAGGTGTAAAACCAAGCTTATCAGCGTGGGTAAATGATGAACCCGCCAAAGACAAATGGGTGCACGATAGATTAGAAGCTTTGATTGAAAATGAGGCTTATCGTAAACAACTTTTCGACTATTTTAGCCGTTATTATTACGTTGAAAAAAGCCCATTCGAATTTTCAACACAAGGTGAGTATTTTGAATATTTAAATGATAACGACATTCGCTCATTGAAAGGTGAAAGGGTCAAAAGTTTTGGTGAGTTGCACATCGCCAATTGGCTGTTTACCAATGGCATAGAGTATCAATATGAAGCTAAGTATGAATTTGATGTCAGCACGGTTGATTTTCGCCAGTACCAAGCTGATTTTTATCTACCTGAATATGAGGTTTATATTGAATATTATGGCATTGATGAAGCCAATAATACGGCTCCTTATATCGATCAAGTTGCCTATTTAGCATCAATGGAATGGAAACGGCAGTTACATCATCAGCGCCAAACCAACTGCATCGAATTATTTTATTATCAGCACAAGAAAAATCAGTTAATTAATAAGCTTGAGCAAGCTTTAACGGTATTTAAAGTTAACTACTCACCTTTACCCGATGACGCGATATTGGCCACTCTTTATGAGCTTGGGCGAGTGACTGAGCTGGCAAGACTGTTTAGTCAGCTCATTGGCTTATACAAAGCAGCTTGTATTGACGAGGCCAGGCTGGAAAGGGTATTTTCCAATGCTGCTGATGCGGCCCAAACGCGTAAAGCATTTGAATTACTCCAACCCATTTTACAGCAGTACCAACAGTATTTATCTGCTCACGGTGATATCGACTTTGAGGACATGATAGCCAAAGCGCTCGCATACCTGCAAAATGGTCAATATGTCAGCCCATGGCGATATATCATGGTCGATGAGTTTCAAGATATTTCAGAACCCAGAGCACGTTTAGTGCGAGCCTTGCGAGATTCGCGCAAGAAAAAAGGTAACAGCGATACTTCATTATTTTGTGTCGGCGACGATTGGCAGGCTATTTATCGCTTTAGTGGTGCGGATGTCCGTTTAACAACTCAATTTAAACGCTATTTTGGTCATGCCAGCGAAACGCATTTGGATCTTACTTTTAGATTTAATAACCGTATCGGTGAAGTGGCTAGCGCTTTTGTGAGTAAAAATCCGCATCAACTCAACAAAGATATTCATTCATTGGTACAAGTTGCCAAGCCTGCAGTATCAATACTTCGTCGTGGCACCAATGAGGGCGCAACTAAAGATGAGCCGAGTAACAACGCATTAGAGCAAGCCTTAAATGCTCTGTCCGTCCGCGTTACTCAAGCTGTTGATAAGCTTAAAGCTAAACCGACAGTATTCTTACTGGCACGTTTCTGGTTTCAGTTGCCAGATAAAGACATGTTGCGTCAGTTAACGGCTAAATACCCGATGTTCGTGATTGAGTGTTTATCGTTTCATGCTTCAAAAGGTAAAGAGGCCGACTATGTGGTGATTATGGGGATGACCCAAGGTATACATGGATTTCCGTCGAAAAAAATAACGCCACCTTTACTGGATGCGTTTTTACCTAAAGCTGAAAATTTTGAGTTTGCAGAGGAACGGCGTTTATTCTATGTCGCGCTAACCCGTGCAAGGCACCGAGTTTACGTTATCGCCGATATGACCAATGTGAGCCCATTTATTGTGGAACTGATCCAACAAGATTATGCCGTTGAACAACGAGAATTTAGTACGTCTTTAGTGCAATCCTTGTTCGAACAAATTAACTGTGTCCAATGTACCACTGGGATATTAAAACCACGAGTGGGCAAGTTCACATCATTCTTTTCTTGCTCACACTTTCCATTATGCGATCACAAAGAAGCAGGCTGTGACGAATGCGGCAGTCCGATGACACGCAAACGTTTTATCGGTTTCAAGGTCTGCCTCAATGACAGTTGTGGCCATATGGCGCCGATATGTAACGTCTGTGGCGGTGATATGAGCCTAAGAGAAAGTGCTAGAGGGGCTTTTTGGGGCTGCAAAAATTATCGGGGTAACAATGTACTTAGCTGTAGCAATACCATTGATAAAGCCAAAATCTCTCCACAACAGGTGCCGTAGTCAATAGACATGAATGACCGTTTCCTACTTGTATTTAACACTTGCTGATAAGTGGTGTTACGAGTGTAACTGATAAAACAAAACGGGCTTATCATTGCTGATAAGCCCGTTTCATTACAATCACTTAGACGTTAAGTCTTAGTTCATGCCGTATTTCTTTAACTTTTTACGTAAAGTACCACGGTTGATACCTAACATATTAGCCGCGCGTGTTTGGTTGCCACGAGTGTGTTGCATGATGATGTCTAGTAAAGGTGCTTCAACTTCGCACAATACCATTTCATATACTTCAGAAGCTTCCTGACCGTCTAACTGAGAGAAGAAGTTAGTTACGGCACGTTTAACTGCGTCACGTAATAACTGCGGCTTGATAGTGCCGTTTGCTGTTTCGATTTTGCCTACGGTAAGCTGGTGAACTTCTGTGTTAGTTGTCTGATCAAACATTCTATTCTGCTCTTTATTAAATTCTAAACTAATTCATCAAAATAACATTCTACGAGGGAATGTTGCTGGGCAGCGGTTTCAAGCCGATTGAAGTCAGCACGAAATTGGCGCTGTTCCTCATGGTTTAGGTACCACCCGACATGCTTTCTAGCAAATCGGACACCTTTATATTCGCCATATAAGTCATAAAGTTTATTAAGGTGTTCAAGCATCACAGTGCGTTGCTCTTCTGCCTTAATTGGCGCTAACTTTTTACCTGTTTCCAGGTAATATAGGATTTCTTTAAAAATCCAGGGCCTTCCTTGTGCACCTCTTCCTATCATCAGGGCGTCGACGCCAGTGTAGTCAAGTACAAACTTGGCTTTCTCTGGTGTGTCGATGTCCCCGTTGGCGACAACAGGAATTGAGACAGTTTGTTTAATTGCTTTGATGGTGTCGTACTCGGCAAAGCCTTTGTACATACATTGTCTGGTTCGGCCGTGAACGGCGAGCGAGGCAATACCACAATCTTCAGCAATTTGGGCTATTTCAACACCATTACGATGTTCAGGCTCCCAACCTGTACGGATCTTTAACGTTACCGGCACATCTACTGCAGCAACCACAGCTTGTAAAATCTCTTTTACTAAACTGGGACTTTGCATTAACGCTGAGCCAGCAAACTTTTTATTCACTTTCTTTGCAGGACAACCCATATTGATATCAATGATGTGCGCACCTTGTTCAACGTTGAACTTAGCGGCATTAGCCATTAACTCAGGATCTGCACCTGCTATTTGTACGGAGCGTATACCTTCTTCACCAGAATGCATCATGCGCTGGCGGCTTTTATCACTGTCCCAAACATCGGGATTGGATGAAAGCATTTCTGATACGGCTAAAGCTGCGCCATAGCGTAAACAGAGATTTCGGAAGGCCTGATCGGTGACACCTGCCATTGGTGCCACAATCAGCTGATTAGACAGTTGATACGGGCCAATTTGCATTACGGACTTCACCTTGCTCTCCAAAGGGGCGCTATAGTAGCCCTTTTTGACGGCTGTGAAAAGGTCAATAAATGACCTAAATGCAACTTTTTTGCTTGACTTTTATTAGCCGTCACATCTTTGACTAATAAATGGCATTTTTTGGTTGTTTTTGAGCACTGGTGCGAGTTGCAGAGAGACTTTTTCCTGTATGCAAGTGTCAATAAATGATGTTAATGACCTGTAAACAAGCATTGACGCACTTAATTATCAACTAATTGAGTGCGTTTTTTGGGTGTGAATTGATTACTTACGTATGCCTGTTAAGCGGCTCCAGTCTTCTTTATTACATACGGGATCCATAATGAACCATTGGCTGTAGAAGTCTGACACTTCCTGTGCTTGCTCTTGTAATAAACCCGATAAGGCTAGTTTGCCACCGACACGCACTTTTTCAGCAATCAGTGGTGCCAGCTCTTTTAATGGGCCTGCAAGTATATTGGCAACTAACACATCTGCTTGTAGGTTGGCAGGTTGATCTTCTGGTAAATATAGCGCCAGTTGGTCGACGACGTCATTACGTTCTGCGTTGGCTTTTGAGGCGTCAATCGCTTGATAATCAATATCAACACCAGTGACTTTCTTAGCTCCGAGTTTAATGGCTGCAATGGCTAAAATACCTGAACCACAACCAAAGTCGATAACTTCTTGGTTTGATAAATCAAGGCTGTCTAACCATTCTAGACATAACGCTGTAGTAGGGTGGGTGCCGGTACCAAACGCTAAACCAGGATCGAGAATGACGTTAACGGCTTCAGGATCTGGGATTTTACGCCAGCTAGGACATATCCATAAGCGATCACCAAATTGGATAGGGTGGAAGCTGTCCATCCATTCGCGTATCCAGTCTTTATCTTCTACTTGTTCAATTTTATGCTCAAAATCTTTACCTAAAAAAGGCATAGATTCTAAAAATTCGATTGTTGGCGTTAAATCGGTACCTGCATCAAATAATGCAATCATTACAGTATCTTGCCACAGCGGAGTTTCTCCTAGCTTTGGTTCAAAAATAGGTTCGTCTTTACCATCTTCGTAAGTGATACAAAGAGAGCCTTGATCCATTAATAAGTCGCCAAGCATTTCGGCATTATCGCGATGAGTGTTAATTCGTAATTGGATCCAAGCCATGGAGTTTTCCTAACTGTGGTAAAAGTAATATCAAATTGGCGCTTATTATACCCAAGTTATTTTAAGATGCTCGTGTCGGTGACAGTTTATTGGTTTTTAGCTCGAAGAAGATGGCCACTTTATCCTTAACTTTATGTGACTAAACAAATATATTAAGTTGTTATTGGCGCTGTGGTGATGAGATGACTTGATTAAAATGAGACTATCGAGAGACTCGCTCAAAAGATTAACTGCAGATACAAAAGATTGCTTATTTATGTTGGAAAATAGCTTCATTGTAGAAGCGGGTGATAACAAGCGATAGCAAGAGGTTAAATAGACCGCTGTGCTAATGGTAAAAACGAAAGATTTCGATACATAGGTGTTTTTATATTAGTGTAACGTACTAGCAGAGAAGGTCGCTCGCTTATCTCCTTGGTGAGCCCCTTGCTAAAGCCTTGGTTTACTACTTCAAAAAGAGTGATGTTAATATAAAAAATGCCGCTAAATTAGCGGCATTTTTACAACGATTACGATTAAGTAAATAACTACTTAGCGCGTTTCATTGCGGTAAAGAATTCTTCGTTAGTTTTGGTCATAGCCAACTTATCGATTAAGAATTCCATTGCAGAAACTTCATCCATTGGATGGAGGATTTTGCGCAAAATCCACATTTTCTGAAGTTCTTCAGCTGTGGTCAACTTTTCTTCACGACGTGTACCAGAACGGTTGAAGTCAATCGCTGGGAACACACGTTTTTCTGCCGCTTTACGAGAAAGGTGTAACTCTTGGTTACCAGTACCTTTGAACTCTTCGTAAATCACTTCATCCATTTTCGAACCGGTATCAACAAGTGCAGTAGCGATAATGGTTAAGCTGCCACCGTGTTCGATGTTACGTGCTGCACCGAAGAAACGCTTTGGACGGTGTAGTGCGTTAGCATCAACACCACCGGTAAGAACTTTACCCGATGATGGAATAACGGTGTTGTATGCACGGGCTAGACGAGTAATAGAATCTAATAAAATCACTACGTCTTTTTTGTGTTCAACTAAACGTTTGGCTTTTTCAATTACCATTTCAGCAACTTGAACGTGACGGCTTGCTGGCTCATCAAAAGTAGAAGCTATCACTTCACCTTTAACCATGCGCTGCATTTCGGTCACTTCCTCTGGGCGTTCGTCAATCAGTAATACCATTAACACCACATCTGGGTTGTTGTAAGTAATACTTTGAGCAATGCTTTGAAGTAATAATGTTTTACCGGCTTTTGGCGGTGCAACAATCAAACCACGTTGACCTTTACCAATAGGAGAGCAAAGATCAAGAATACGCGAGGTAATATCTTCTGTTGAACCATTACCACGTTCCATGCGAAGACGTTCTTCAGCATGAAGTGGAGTTAAGTTTTCAAATAAGATTTTGTTACGAGAGCTTTCTGGTTTATCAAAGTTAACTTCACTGACTTTCAACAGAGCAAAGTATCTTTCGCCTTCTTTTGGCGGTCTGATTTTACCAAAAATACTGTCACCAGTACGCATGTTAAAACGACGAATTTGGCTTGGTGAAACATAAATATCGTCAGGACCCGCAAGGTATGAGCCATCTGAACTTCTTAAAAATCCAAATCCATCTTGGAGGATTTCTAATACACCGCCACCGAAGATGTCTTCTCCGCTTTTTGCGTGAGCTTTCAAAATAGAGAAGATGATATCTTGTTTACGGGTACGAGCCATATTTTCCAGATTCATGCTTTCAGCAAGAGAAACTAGATCTGAAATTGGCGTGTCTTTTAATTCTGTTAAATTCATGTATGGGAGTCTTGTTTTGCGCGACGAAGCTTACCGCAATCAATCAGTAAGGTTGAAAAGATATTTTATGATTGAATAAGCGAGAAGAGGTTAATTGAAAAAATCTGATGAATAAATTAGCACTATATACGGTGGGCGTCCAGAAATTTAGCGTAAATAAAATCTAAAAACGGCACAAATTGTTCAAAACTTGTGCCGATTAACATTTCTAGGCTATTTCAGCTTAGATTTTAGCATCAATAAATTCTTTAAGTTGCGTCTTTGAAAGAGCGCCCACTTTGGTTGCCACTAATTCGCCACCTTTGAACATTAACAATGTTGGTATGCCACGCACGCCGTATTTAGCAGGTGAAACGTTATTTTGGTCAACGTTTAGTTTTGCTACGGTAAGTTTGCCTGCATACTCTTCAGCAACATCGTTTAGGATTGGGGCAATCATTTTACAAGGCCCACACCACTCAGCCCAAAAGTCGACTAATACTGGTGTTTCAGACTTTAATACGTCGTTTTCAAAGCTGTCATCGCTAAGGTATACAATTTTATCGCTCATGTAGTTCTCCAGATTTGGTTCCATTGCTAGTTTATTAATGGCTTACCATGTATATTGGGTCAGTTAAATAGCTTTTCAAGAGACCGTTTTAGTAATGTAGCTATTTCAAACGATCGAATCTTTTTTTGCAACCCCTACAGGTATGCTTGTGCTATGAGCCAAACACATTTATCGACCCAGAAATTCGCCGACTTCCCGTTAAAGCCCGAAGTATTAGCGGCATTAAACGAGAACGGCTTTGAGTTTTGCACGCCAATACAGGCGTTATCATTACCCATTTTAATTAATGCAAAAGATATTGCCGGACAAGCCCAAACCGGTACAGGTAAAACCATGGCCTTTTTAGTGGCCACGTTTAACCACTTATTAACCGTTGCTGCACCAGAGGGTCGCAAAGCAACTGAACCTCGCGCTATTATTATGGCGCCAACACGTGAGTTAGCAATCCAAATTGCTAAAGATGCTAAATTATTAGCAGCACACACAGGGTTAAAAGTCGGTATTGTTTACGGCGGCGAAAGCTATGAAACTCAACGTGCTGTATTAGATCAAGGCGTTGATATCTTAATTGGTACCACCGGACGTATTATTGATTACGTCCGCCAAGGTGTCATTAGTTTAAGCCATATTCAAGCCGTAGTGCTTGATGAAGCTGATCGTATGTTTGATCTTGGTTTTATTAAAGACATTCGCTTTTTATTCCGCAGAATGCCTGATGCCAAGTCACGCTTGAACATGCTGTTTTCTGCTACGCTTTCAATGAAAGTGCAGGAATTAGCTTATGATCATATGAACGACCCTGAAAAAGTTGAAATCGAACCGTTAGAAAAAACCTCTAAAAATATTAAAGAGGAAATTTTTTATCCGTCGATGGAAGATAAGATGCGTTTATTACTGAGCTTAATCGAAGAAGATTGGCCAGAAAAAGCGATTGTGTTTTCGAACACCAAACACAGCTGTGAAAAGTTGTGGTCTTATTTAGAGGGTGACGGACATCGAGTGGGGTTGTTAACCGGCGATGTACCACAAAAGAAGCGTATTCGTATTCTTGAGCAATTTACCTCAGGTGACATAGATATTTTAGTGGCAACAGATGTGGCTGCGCGTGGATTACATATTTCTGATGTATCACACGTATATAACTATGATTTACCAGATGATTGTGAAGATTATGTTCATCGTATTGGCCGTACTGGTCGCGTGGGACAAAAAGGTGTTTCAGTCAGCTTTGCTTGCGAAGAATATGCACTGAATTTACCTGAAATTGAAACTTATATTAATCATTCAATTCCTGTTTCTAACTATGACCGTGATGCACTATTAGATGATATTCCGCCTCCGGCACGTATCCATCGTAAGCCTCCAACATCTCGTACTCGTGATGGTGGAGCTAAAGGTGCGCATCGTAGTGGTGGTAATACTTCGCGTCCGCCACGTCATAGGACCCGTAGACCATAGTAAATGTCATTGCTAACTGTATCTCAACCCTATGCAGCGATAACGTTAGGTTCTAACAGTTTTAATATGTTAGTGGCTAATTCGGTGGGTAATAAACCGATTGTTATCGCTAAATATAAACGTAAAGTTCGCCTTGCCGAAGGTATAGGTGATGATGGTATGTTGTCTGAAAATGTCATGCTGCGTGGTTTAGAATGTTTAGCCATGTTTGCTGACATGCTAATGCAACATCATATTGCTAGCGAGAATGTTGCTGTGTTTGCTACAGCAACCTTGCGTGTTATTGGTAATGCCGATGAATTTCATCAACGCGCGATGCCTATTTTACAGCATCAAATTGAGGTGATTTCGGGCTTACGTGAAGCTGAGCTTATTTATCAAGGCATGGTTGCCACGACTAAAGGTGAGGGACGCCGCTTGGTCATTGATATTGGCGGCGCGAGTACTGAGTTTATTATTGGTGATGGCAGTAACGTGCTGTTTAAAACCAGTCTGCCAATGGGCTGTATACTATTTAATCAACGATTTTTTAGTCAAACACCGCTACAAAGCATCGATTTTGAACAAGCAATAGACTACGTTAATACTATTTTGGCGCAATATCGTCCACAATTGTTGGACTTAGGCTGGCAAAGTGCAGTGGGGGCTTCTGGTGCTGTTCAATCAGTAGTGTCAGTGTTACAACACCGACAATGTTCAGAAGTGATTACTGTTAATATTTTGCATGCCTTTAGATTTGAAATATTATCGCAAGCCGATGCTAGACTTAGTGGTATTAAAGGCTTAAATGCTGAACAAGCACCTACTTTTGCTGCCGGTGTAGCGATATTAATTGCGTTATTTGAGAGTTTATCGATTAGCAGTTTACATCTTGCTGGTGGCGCATTACGCGAAGGCGTATTGCAATTGCTAGCTGATAGAATAGCTGTCGCCGCACAAAAAACATCAATGTAATAGTAGACATAATATCAATAAAAATAGGTCGCCATGGCGACCTATTTTATTGTTCAGCAAATATTATATGCCTACTTTACAATGTTAACTAAATCGGCTTCCAGTGTTGCCTGAGGACGTTCAACAATACGACCTAGTTCATTGCCTTGCTGCATAACGATAAAGGTGGGAATTCGGCTAAATGCATATTTTGCTGCCAAACCTTCAGGATCTTGCTTACTGCGGTCGACGCCAATGTATTCTACCTCAATATTAGGATTAGCTGTCGCTTCGATAATCCGCATAAAATGCGGAGTTTCGCGATGGCAATCTGGACACCAAGTACCAATAATTACCACTATTTTAGTCGGCTCTTTAATGGCTTTTAACACAGCGATAGCTTGCGCATCTACTTGATAGTTAGTAAATCCCTCAGCATAGCCTGGTAATTCAGTTGCCAATGTTTGTGATTGGATCACACCAGTTAAAATCACTTCTTGTTTCTCCTCGCTGCATGTAGCAATAAAGCCTTGTTGATCTTTTTCAAATGCGCAGCCTGCGTTTGCAGATACGGTCATCGGTAGCATTTGGGTACTGAAAAAGAGCGCGGTAGTGGCCAATAATGTTCTAACGTTATTGTGCATGATAATGTCTCGCTTAAGAAGAGAATACTGTACTTGAGTGTATTCAAGCATGCTTAAACAGTGCTGTTAAGAGACTATGAGCTATGATGTAGAGCTGATCACGATAATGAGGTGTATGTGACTTGTCCCACGAGGTAATCGAATTAAAACCGACGCAAAGTAGGCAGTGTTAAATTAAAAAAGCCAACCCACAATGGATTGGCTGAATAAATTATTATCCTACAATGCTTACTTATTTTGCTCTTTTAACCACTGAGCAGCACGTTTAGCAAAGTACGTTAGAATACCGTCTGCGCCAGCCCGTTTAAAGCAAAGTAGTGACTCCATTACAATAGCCTTTTCTGCTAACCAACCATTTTGAATGGCAGCCATATGCATGGCGTACTCACCACTGACTTGATAAGCAAATGTTGGTACTGCTAGTTCTGTTTTAACGCGGTGCACTATATCTAAATAAGGCATACCGGGCTTAACCATCACCATGTCGGCACCTTCCTGGATATCTAACGCCAATTCATGTAGTGCTTCGTCGCTGTTAGCGGGATCCATTTGGTAGCTGTGTTTGTTGCCGCCTTTTAAATTACTAGCCGATCCGACTGCATCGCGAAAAGGACCGTAATAACTTGATGAATATTTAGCGGAGTAAGCCATGATTTGAGTATTTACAAAGCCATTTTCTTCAAGGGCTTGGCGGATTGCGCCTATACGACCGTCCATCATGTCTGATGGTGCGACAATATCAGCCCCTGCTGCAGCATGTGATAGCGCTTGTTTAACTAAAATCTCTGTGGTGATGTCATTCATGATATAGCCAGTATCATCGATAATACCGTCTTGGCCATGAGTGGTGTAAGGATCTAATGCAACATCAGTCATGATACCAAGTTGTGGAAATGCCTGCTTTAATTCACGGACTGCACGTTGTACTAATCCATCAGGATTGTAAGACTCTTCTGCAAGTAAACTTTTTTTATCTGCTGGAGTAACAGGAAATAATGCAATAAGCGGAATGCCAAGTTCAACAAGTTCAGCGGCTTCTTTTAATAATAGGTCAACCGAGAAACGCTCAATCCCTGGCATTGAAGCAATTTTTTCTGAGCGTTGAAAACCTTCTAATACAAACATCGGATAGATGAGGTCGTTGACTGTTAAGGTATTTTCAGACATTAAACGACGGCTAAATTCATGTTTACGCATGCGGCGCATTCTGCGCTGTGGAAAGGCACTGGTAATAATATTCAATTTCGACTCCTGGTTTAGATCTGTTCTGTTTCGAGCGAGTAATAGCAGACTTTATTTCGGCCGCCGCGTTTAGCTTGATACAGGGCTTTATCTGCTTGTTCTAGTAATAACATTGGATGTTCATCACTGTCGATAATCGTTTCACTAATACCGATACTGACTGTGACAGGGATCGTGTGTTCATTATGAACTATGACGAGTTCGCTAATAGCTTGGCGAATTTGCTCTGCAACTAGCAGAGCTCCCTCTATATCTGTGCAAGGTAAAATAATAGCAAATTCTTCACCACCAAAACGTGATACCAGATCCGTTGGACGCTTTACATATTCCGATAGGGTATTTGCAATCGTTTTTATAGTGTGGTCGCCACTAAGATGTCCATACTGATCATTAATATTTTTAAATTTATCGATATCAAGCATTAACAATGACATCGGTGTTTGCTGGCGACGACTAATACGCCCCTCGGCAATGAGGCGGCGATCAAAAGCGCTACGGTTCTTTACGCCAGTAAGACTGTCGATAGTATTTTGTTCTGTGAGTTTTTGATTAACGTCATTGAGTTCGCGTAAGGTAATCTCTAACTCAAGGGTACGCTCTTGTACCATCTGTTCCAACTTTTCACTGTTTTCTGCTTCATTACGTAGGGCTTCTTCGCGGGTTTCGCGTAGCTTTTGGGCTTGTTCTAATGTCTGTTTTTGGAACTCAAACTTAGCTTTGCGTTCATCGTTATAACGCAATGCGAGCACTGCAGCCATGGTGATAACCTCAAATGTGAGCCCTATCATTATTGGTATCAGTGGCGATAAATCGACCGTAATGAGACCGAGATAAATGAGTCCTGTAATGATACAGCCAATCATTAATCCCATACGACCAATGGCATATAAAGGTGCATTACGTTGGCCGCTAAAAGCCTGGATTAATGAGAAAGCCATTAAGATTGTACTGATAGTTAATACCACGAATGCTAGGATATACAGTGCAGAACTGTAGTTCATAAATGGCATAATGATCGTTAACCCAAAACTAATTACAGCCATAATCCGACAAATACGCAACATTTTCAGGTTATGATATTTGAGTTGTAATACTTTTTCTGTAAACATTAATGAAAACCCCAGAGTTAATGGGATAATAATAATGAAAATATATTGCTGTACAATGGGCCATTGAGGCCACAAATAGCGAAATGATACCCCATGTATTGTTGCTGTGAGTATGGTTAGTCCTAGTACATAGCCGCAGTAATAACTGTAGCTATAAGATGCAGAAGCAAGTGCAATAAATAAACTGAATAAGCAAATAGCGAGTAGCAAGCCTATTTGCATGCCACTAAATAAGTTCTTAGTTTCGGTGAGTTGAGTGAGGTCGTTAGATGACCACAGTACCAGCGGTAAACTGATACTACCTTTGTTGTCTATTTTGATATAAAAAGTATGTGTGTCACCGGGCTCGAAATTGACAGGGTATAAAAAAATATTGCTTTGTAATGGCCGTTGCTTGAACGGTAACGTGTCGCCCATTATTTCAGTACTGACCAATTCCCCATTAATCAGGTGGTATATTTTTACACTGTCGAGCAAAGGATTATCTAAGGCAATAATCCGGGATAGATAGTCTTTGGGGGTAAATATACTAAAACTCACCCAATAGTTTTTAATCCCTATTTGATAGGGTTGATCTGTACTGAGTTTTTTCCAGGTGTTTTCTGGTTGTTGTAACAATCCACTTAGGGTTTCAATATCGTTATTTTGATTAGCATATACCCAGTCTTGTAATTCAATTTTGGTTATGGAGTCTGATGTGAGTCTAAGCGGTGTTGGAGAGAGTGTCTCTGCCCAACTACTTTGACTGATTAACAATAAAAAAAGTCCAATAATAACGCTAAAATGAGACTGGCTTAGCTGTTGTAAATAACGATTCATCATGAGCCATTACTCATATTGAGGTGCGCTGGTAATTGGAAAAAATCGCAACTATTTTGATAACATTGTTGCGCTAAAAGTTCTGGAGATTGCTGACGTAAATTTGCCATATACTCAACAATATAAGGTAAATATTGAGGCAAGTTTTTACTCGATTTAGGTTTAGGTCGCATACTGCGTGGTAATAAGTAAGGGCTATCTGTTTCAGCCATTATACGGTTATTGGGGATTAATGGGACTAGCTGTGCTAATGCTTGACCTCGGCGTTCATCACAAATCCAGCCGGTAATACCTATATATAAATCAGCGTCTAAACATTCAATTAACTCATCTTTACTGCCTGTAAAGCAGTGGAGTAAGGCATTGGTAAGCTGAGGTCGATATTCATTAACAATCGCAATAAAGTCATCATGTGCTTCACGACAATGCATAAGCACTGGCATATTGAGCTCACAAGCCAGCTCCAATTGTGCTGCAAATGCTTTTCTTTGCACTGGGCGTGGTGAAAAATCGCGATTGTAATCAAGCCCACATTCACCAATAGCAACCACAGAGGATTGCCGAGCAAGTTGTGTTAAACGAATTTTGCTGTGTTGATCCCAAGATGATGCATGATGTGGGTGAACACCGGTGGTGCAGTAGAGTTGTTGTGGGTATTGTTGGCTGGTGGATACAACTTCGGCACTTTCATCAAGATCGCTACCAATAACAATTAACGGCGAAACATGGTGTTTCGCCGCATCATTGATAATAGCGTCAATGTCGTGCTTAAGCCTTTCACTAAGCAGATTGACTGCAATGTCTATGTACTGAGTCATATAATGGTAATTAAAGTAATGAGGCTACTTTAATCGTTTAACTCGAGTCGTTGCATTACGCTCATCGCTACCTAATAAAAATGAGTTTAGTGCACCCGTTTTAATAAATATGCGCTGACCCTTCTTAATTTTATAGTACTTTGAACTGCTTTGTTTCCACACTTGGCCATTATTGAGTGTGATAATAAATGCGCCAAGAGCATCTTTCTTTATGCTAACAACTTCAGAGTAAATTTTATCAACTTCATCCTCTATTACTTTCCTCTGTAAGCCAAAATCCTCAACGCTTAGTGCTTGAGGACTTGCTACCACAGCCGATGGCGCTGCTGGCGTAGTAGGTCTTGGTGCTACAGATGGAGTAATCTTTGTCGGGCTCGCAGTTGTCATAATATGCGCACTAGGTTTAGCATTAGCAGCTAAGGCGTCATAACAAGTTAATCGCACAGTTTTGTCCGTTTTAGCGGCACATATAGACAGTTGCTGGCCAAGATTAGTATTGGCATATGCATTAGCTGACATCAATATGATCCCAGCAGCAATTAAACTTAAGCGCATTGGCTCTTCCTTATTATTTTATTTTTAACCTGCAGAGACTTCTTTTATCGCTTAATTTTCAGCTTGTTCATTCTCTGGCTCATCTTCTTTTTTGCTATAAAAGCGTGCGGCGATTAATCCACCTTCAAACAATAACAGCATTGGTATTGCTAGCATAGTCTGCGAGATGATATCAGGTGGTGTGAGCACCATGCCAACAACAAAAGCACCGACAACAATATAAGGACGTTTTTGGCGTAACTCATCAGGTGTGGTTACACCAGCCCAGCAGAGCAAAACCACTGCCACAGGAATTTCAAATGCTAAACCAAAAGCAAAAAATAGTTTTAAAATAAAACTTAAATAACTGCTGATATCGGTAGCTACTTGGACACCTTCAGGGACTACGCTGGTAAAAAATCCAAATACGACTGGGAAAACAATATAGTAGGCAAAAGCAATTCCGAGGTAAAACAGCAGGGTACTGCTGGCTAATAAAGGTACTACTAAGCGCTTTTCATGTTTGTATAACCCTGGGGCAACAAACGACCATACTTGATAAAGTACGTAGGGAATAGCAATGAAGAAGGCTAATACCAGTGTTAATTTGAACGGTGCAAAAAAGGGCGCAGCAACGTCGGTTGCAATCATGCTGCCTGTTGCAGGCAGCGATCGCATTAACGGTAAGGCGATGTAGTGATAAATATCGTTAGCCCAATACACAATAGTAATGAATACGAGTAACACGCTGCCAATAGCTTTAAGCAATTTATTACGTAATTCAAGCAAATGGCTAATAAGCGGTTGCTGTTGCGACATGGATTATCCGTTTGATTTAGGGGTTGAACTGCTTTCGCTGGTCACTTCAGTTGACTTAACTTCTGCGACAGGGGCCGGTGTATCAGATGATTTTGTTGGAGCGACAGATGGTGTGTCTTCAACCTTATAAGGTCGATTTACAGACTCAGCAGCTTTCTTCAATTGATCAATTGATTCTTGTAGCTCTGGCGATAAGTTAGCTAAACCTTTGCTTTCAGCTTTTTTTAAATCAGCATGTAGCTGATCAATCTTAAGCTCTTGTTCAAGTTCATCTTTGACAGAGTTAGCCATGCGCTTAAGCGCACGGATCCAACCTGTTATTGAACGTACTGCAACCGGAAGTCTTTCGGGGCCTAGAACTACTAGCCCCAAAATACCGATCAGCAGCAGCTCCATAAAGCCGATACCGTCAAACATAATAAATTACGCCTGTTTATCTTTAGATTCAGGTTGCTTTTCTTCAGCCTGTTGCGAAGTCGCTGCTGTCTGGTCTTTATCTTTGTCTTCTAATGTTTTACTTTCATCTTCTGGCGTCATGGCGTTTTTAAAGCCTTTTACAGCTCCACCTAAATCACCGCCCAAAGAACGTAATTTTTTAGTTCCAAATAATAGAATGACAATTAACGCTACGATTAGAAGCTGCCAAATACTGATGCCGCCCATGAAGATTATCCTCTTTAAATAAAAAATGGTTTTTGTAAAAAAGTTATTTCAAAATCCACAATACCACCCAATTCTTTAAGTATTATGAACGTCTCATAAATTAGTGCTAGCTAAAATTTACGATTCTTTGGCCTAGATCGCCATCCTACCGCCCAAATCACTATGCCAACACCAATACAGGTATACGCTGGCCATAGTGTAACTATTTGAGTAAATAAAATTGTGCCACAGATCAATAATACTGCAGAAGTGATCAGTAGATAATTGCTCTTATGAGATTTCTGTTGATATCTCAGATACTTATCTAGCATTTGCTGTTGAGTGCCAAGTAATTTACGACCTAATTTTAAGTTGTCATAAATCAGCTCAGGAAACTCGGGTAGTTTATCTGCCCAAAACGGTGCATTTGATTTTACCTTGTTGAACATAGCTTTAGGACCAACTTGTTCAGACATCCAGTTTTCTAAGAACGGTTTTGCCGTTTGCCACAAATCTAATTGTGGGTATAACTGGCGGCCTAGGCCTTCAATGTACAATAAGGTTTTTTCCAGTAGAACCAACTGGGGTTGGACCACTATGTCAAAGTGACGCGCGGTTCTAAACAGTTCTAGCAGTACATGGCCAAATGAAATTTCATCCAGTGGTTTATTAAACATGGGTTCACATACCACTTTTACGGCTTGCTCAAAAGCAATAATATCGGTGTGTTCCGAGACCCAGCCAGACTCAATATACAGCTGAGCAATCCGGTGATAATCACGATTAAAAAAGGCTAAAAAGTTTTCTGCAAGGTAGCGTTTATCCACCTCGGTTAAGGTGCCCATAATGCCGCAGTCTAGACCTATATAGAATGGGTCGTCTGGATGTTCACGACTGATAAAGATGTTACCAGGATGCATGTCGGCATGGAAAAAATTATCACGAAATACTTGCGTAAAAAACAGTTCTACGCCGCGCTCAGCAAGCAGTTTAAAGTTGGTGCCTTGGGCGCGTAGCGCTTCAGTATCAGAGACGGGGATACCGTAAATCCGCTCCATAACCATTAATCGTTGGTAACTGTGTTCTTCGTAAACAAAAGGCACATACAGTGAGTTAGAGTCGATAAAATTATTGCGCAGCTTTATGGCATTAAGCGCTTCAAGTTTGAGATTTAGCTCGCCTAAAATAGTCGTTTGATAATCTTCAATCACTTCTGCAGGACGTAAGCGATTACCTTCACCGAGTATTGCTTCGAGTATATTAGCTGTTTGGGTCATTAACTGTAAGTCAGCTAAAATTTGCTGTTCGACATTAGGCCGCAATACTTTAAGCACAACTTCTTTGCCGTTAGATTTTAAAATGGCGGTATGAACTTGTGAAATAGAAGCCGATGCTAATGGGATATCGTTAAAATCATCAAAATAGGTAGTGATAGGAGCGCCAAGCTCAGCTTCAATGGCTTCACGCGCTAAAGCGGAGTCAAACGGTGGCACTCGGTCTTGTAACATCGCTAATTGGTAAGCCCATTCGTCGTCAAGTAAGTCACGACGAGTCGACAACATTTGCCCTAGTTTGATGTATACCGGTCCTAAATCTTGCATTGCCAGTTTTAGGCGTTCGGCAGCGGATTTATTTTTATGTTTATTGCGGATCCAAAATAAACTATTACGCAGGATTGAGAAATACCAAGGCTTTTTGTGTCGAGGAATTAAGTCATCTAGACCAAAATGTAAAATGGTTTTAATGACATGGTAACCACGCCTGATACTTGCAGTTGTCATTGAGGTATTTTATCTCTTAATTGGGCTATCTTGGCTTCGATACGATCAGTTTGGCTAACCAGTTCATCCAGATTATCACGAAAATGCAGCCATTCAACTTTATGTGGTGCTAGGCGATATTCTTCAGTAGTTAACTGGCTGATGTGCGCGCGTGTTTTCTGGAAAACCTGCTTAATATCGAGGCTGAATTGTTTGGCACTAGTGACTATTTTATGTGTTGGAGCATCACCTATGTAACGTGATAATGGCTCGGCAAAATCAACATGAATGTGCTGTAAATAGTGGCTTAACGATTGTAATAATTGAATATCGCCTTGTAAACTGAGCTTATCTTGTTTGATGAGCTCAGTTAAATTGGCACCTTCTGTTAACTGATATAAGGTCGACACATCAGCCCGCACGGTTACCGCAATGTCACCTTCATAATGGCTGAGCACTTGAAGTTGCTTAGCAAACACTAAATAAATAGGCCAGTTTAATTGACTCAGCTGAATACAAAATACTTTGCCGTGCAATGATTTCTGCCGTGCATAGTCATTTTTAGCCTGTGCTGGCAGCTTGTTAAAAGCAGTTTCAATTGCGGCACAAGTTAACAAAGCAAAGTGATTGGGTAACATTAGAACTTATAACCTCTATGCAATGCGACAACGCCATCAGTCATATTGGTGTAGTCAACTTGCTCAAATCCAGCATCAACCATCATCTGCTTAAGTGTTTCTTGATCTGGGTGCATACGAATTGATTCGGCTAGGTATTCATAGCTGTCAGCATCTTTGGTAATGAGCGCACCCATTTTTGGCAATACTTTAAAGCTGTACATATCGTACACTTTACGCATTAATTCATGTTTAGGTGTTGAGAACTCAAGTACTAATAGTTTTCCGCCTGGTTTTAATACCCGCAGCATTGAGCGCAATGCGGCATCTTTGTCAGTTACATTACGCAATCCAAAAGCGATAGTGATGATATCAAAATGGTTATCTGGAAACGGCAGTGCTTCAGCATTTGCTTGTACATAACTGACATTATTGACGATGCCTTTATCTCGTAATTTGGTGCGACCTACTTTGAGCATCGAATCATTAATATCAGCAAGTACCACTTGACCACGATCGCCGACTAAGTGTGAAAACTTAGCTGTAAGATCACCCGTTCCGCCAGCTAAATCAAGTACTTTCATACCAGGTCTTGCAGCCGCTACTTCAATAGTGTGGCGCTTCCAAAAACGGTGAACGCCAAAAGACATCACATCATTCATAATGTCGTATTTTGCTGCCACAGAATGAAACACGTCAGCGACTAAGTCTGCTTTTTTATCGGCTTCGACAGTTTTATATCCAAAATGAGTGTTTTTTGGTTCGCCTTCAGACATTGGTATATTCCTATAATGTGCGATTATTAATAGCAAGTGTATGCCATTGCGAATGATTGCTGAAATGCTGCGATGCGAGAGTGTGACAACAATCAATTAGTTGTCTTACCTTGCACCTAATCTGCATTCCACATCAACTTGAACACAGCAATGAACTTCGCGTCAATTAGCCCTACTAAATATCAGCGATTAAGGCTAAAAATTTGCCCTGCATTAGAGCATAAAATTAGTGTTTAATGAATAGCTGCTACTGATTCTAATTCAGACGGGTTAATCGTCCCTGAAGATAAGCATAAATTAACTCACTGAGACCTTGGCCAGCATCGCGATAACCCGCTTCTACTCCTGCGTGATGACATGCTGGGGCTGTTTCTGCAAAGTGGACGTAACGGCATGAACAATGCTTAGCGATGTAATGCACATAATGACAAGCATCAAGTAGCGGAATACCTGCAAATGTAGCCGCGCTGCTGGGCATATTAGCAATCGAGTCGACATCAAGTTCTAATGCTACTGGCAGTTGAGCTTGATTTAATGATGTTGCAATTTGTTTTAATGCAGCCTCAAGTGGTAGTTCACGACGAACCCAGATTTGTTGCAAGCTGTGCCATGTAGCGCCAAATAGGCTCAATTGTTCTAGGGTAGCTTCACTGTTTTTTAGCTCATGCAATCCCAAAATATGATAATGGTCGAGGGCGCCATTGGCAGCGGCATAACTAAAGCCATTACCACTGTGGCGACCTTCTCGAAGCCTAAAATCACTGTGTGGGTCAAGGTTAACTGCAGCAACTGGCAAGCCTGTAACGGCTTTCGTCGCCATTAATAAGCCATAAGCATTGTTGTGGCCGCCGCCTATTACGATAGGTTCTAACCCTGCTTGCATTATTTCACTGATAGCAGTAATGACGATGTCATCTAGTTGCGCGGTTGCGAGACGCAATTGTTCTACGGTAGCGGTTGTTGGTAACGATGTATCGAGACTAATTTGGCCTAAAATGGCACATTCGTTACCATTAAGAAATCGATTGGACTGTAAATTGATCAACTGTTTCATGCTAGCGATAAAAGCATCATCAGCCCCGCCTCGTCCGAGGTTAGCCCGTGGCCCCACATCTTCTGCAATGGCAATAATGGCAAACTGGGCGCCACTAGATTTGGCCTGTTGGGCATTTTGCGCTAATGACAGTTCAGCAGATGCCAGATAAACCTGTTGGCCTATTTTGGTTTCATTAAGGCGGACGGTTAATAGTGTATCGCAGTGTTGCTGGGTAAATGCGCTAAACATGATGGTTCTCCAAATCACATAGGCAAAAAACCTGAAAATCTAAGGTGCAGAGTGTCATTATCGGTTTGCGTTCTAATTCTAGTCTTGTTCTCGCCCCAAAATGCTAGTTATTGCTTACATTTTAGACGACGAGATGGGCCGATGATGGACTCTCAAAAGCGGTTTTTAGACGCCAACCACCGGTAACCATTTTAGGCGTAGAATAACTAAAGCATGCAAATGATCATCTTGCCTGACAATTAAGCCATTCTCGCTGAACTAAGCCTATTGAGATAGCTATACCCAAGCTATAAAAAAACCAGCATAGCTGGTTTTTAAATTAGTTTGTAAAGTAATAGTTTGCCAGTTTGTTAAAAAGCTAACCCTACCATAGAGTTACTATTCAATATCTAGTGGTTCTGGAGACAAAATTACGCCAGTGTTATCGGCATAGATATGGTCACCCGGTAAGAAGGTCACGCCACCAAAATTTACTGGAATTTCAATTTCGCCTATTCCGTTACTTTCAGCGCCAACAGGGATCGAAGCCAGCGCTTGAATACCAATATCAAGTTCTTCAAGGGCATCAACGTCACGCACTGAACCGTAAATGAGAATGCCTTCCCAGTTATTGGCAACAGCAAGTTCAGCAATTCTGGCATCAAGCAGAGCCCGTCTTAATGAGCCACCGCCATCAACAAGCAATACTTTACCTTCACCATCTTCTTCTAAGGCTTCAGCAATCAGACCATTGTCTTCAAAACACTTAATTGTACTGATTGAGCCACCGAAGGAGCTGCAACCACCGTAGTTACTGAACATTGGTTCGACGACATCGACGACATCTATATACATGTCGCACAGTTCTGAGGTGTTGTATTCCATATTTCACTCCTGTTGGACAGCAAAGGTAAATTGCTGGGTAAAGCAAAGTTAAATGAATTATATGAGCTTTTTATGAAAATAAAAGCCTTATCAATCACTCGATTGTTATAAATCAACTTATGGTGTTACATATGCCTAAATAACGGATTAGCCTAAATAGAGAACAGGGATCAAATTTGGAAGTAATTTTCTTTCAAATTGAACCAATTAGTCGATATATGTTGATTTAGGTCATCCTAATACGTTTTTTAATTACATTTTTGTTCAACATTTTGTTAGCATATTGGCAGATTAATTAATGTTAGTTTACAAAATAATGCTAGCTTTAGGGGCAAGGAATCCTCGTTACGCTTACGGAAGGCAGAGAGCCTGAAACAGAGGTTCTTATGGAAAATATCAATATTATTGAAGTCTTAGGGTATGCCGCATCAGTTATGGTCGCTATTTCTTTGATGATGAAAGACATCGTTTTATTAAGATGTTTAAATTTTCTCGGTTGTTCTTTCTTTGTTGCTTACGGGTATTCAATCGAAGCGTGGCCAGTGGCAGGCATGAATGCCTTTGTCGCCTGTATTAATATTTATCACTTAGTGAAGATTTATCGTAATAAAAGCGAACAGCCGCAAACAGCATAACGTTTGTTAAAGTGAGTTTAATTACCTGACGATAATCAGAATTTAAATGTCCCTTCATACTTGTATGAGGGGATTTTTTTTATAACGGTTCTATTCATCTGTCAATCATTTCAATGGGGTTGCTTGCTTTTTATGGTTCAAAAATTAAGTATAAGTACTACTTCATTTCTGTTGTCATAAAACCTTAGGCTAACTGTCACCTCGTGTTCATTACCCCTGTCTATTATCTAAACTGTTAACAAATACGTAACTTTAGTCGGATGAATATTACAAAAATAATATTGCCGACGTTTGGCATGGAGTCAAGCATGAAGACAAGTATCAGTCAGCTAGATAAATATTGGTTTTATTGGATTGTGCAATTTAGCCGAGATAACTGCTTGAGTAAGGCTGCAAAGCAAATATCTGCAACCGCTGATGGGCATTATTATGTTTATTTATCGGTCGCATTATTGTTTTTTCATCCAAATGGACAGCATTTTTTTAATTTAGTGCTCGGCAGTTTTATGGTTGAATTTCCGTTGTATTTGTTGCTCAAAAATAGCATTCGCCGTCACCGTCCTTGTCATGCTTTAGCTGAGTTTGACTCAGGCTTTGAACCGTTGGATAAATTTAGCTTACCTTCAGGACACACTGCTGGTGCATTTGTGTTTGCGAGCGTGATCAATGTGGTATTTCCTGTTTTGGCTCCAATTGTCTTTGCTTGGGCTTGTTTTGTTGGCACATCACGTATTGCCCTTGGTGTGCACTATCCTTTAGACATTATAGCTGGAACTCTACTGGGGATGGGATCGGTATTACTTGTCGAACAACTCATATTGTAACCGCTCATACAGTGATAAGTGTTGCGTGTTTCAATCTTGATAATTCAGCCATGGAGGAAGGTAAGTCGATATGAAAATTTTGTACGGAGTTCAAGGCACAGGGAATGGTCATATTAGCCGTGCACGCTTAATGTCTAAAGCGCTTAAACAGCACAATATCGATGTTGATTTTTTATTTTCAGGTCGGACACCTCAATATTATTTTGATATGCAATGTTTTGGCGATTATCAGACCCGTGCAGGCATGACATTCGTCACCAAAAATGGTCGCGTTAATACGGTAAAAACGGCCAGGTATAATTTACAAACGCCAATATTATCTGAGATAAAGCAGTTAGATTTAAGCGGTTATGACCTGGTTTTGAACGATTTTGAGCCCGTTAGTGCATGGGCAGCTAAACAACAGCGTGTACCATCAATCGCTATTAGTCATCAGGCTGCATTACAATATCCTGTGCCTAAACAGGGTCATAGTTGGTTTAACGAGTTTTTACTCAAACATTTTGCCCCGGTTGATATTGCTTTAGGTTGTCATTGGCATCACTTTGGTTTTCCTATTTTACCGCCTTTTGTTGAGGTGTCGCCCAATGGTGGGGATCATAGTCATCAAATTTTAGTTTATTTACCGTTTGAGGATGCCGACAGTATTGCAGCATTTTTAGCACCGTTCGATCAATACCATTTTTTTGTTTACCATAGCACTCAACCCTTACAAGGATTCGCAGGGCATATTCATTGGCATGGCTTTGATCGTGAAGGTTTTAAACAGCATATGGCGCATTGTGGTGGGGTTATTGGTAATGCAGGTTTTGAGTTAGCCAGTGAAGCGATGACATTAGGTAAAAAACTATTAGTGAAACCCTTATTGGGGCAGTTTGAACAATCGGCTAATGTTGCTGCGTTACAACTACTTGCCGCAGCAGAAAGTATGCAAACGTTAGATTTTGGAGTGCTTAAGCGTTGGTTAAAAAGCCCATCACCTAAACCTATAGCGTATCCGCAAGTCGGCGATGCATTGGTGGAGTGGTTAAAAATGGGCGATTGGCATCAGCCGCAAGATTTATGTCAACATTTATGGTCGCAAGTTGAGCTGCCTGAAAACTGGCGCAAACGGCAATAACGTTAGATATATTAAAGTAATCTGCATTTAAAAGTGCGTAAATAAACGCACTTTTATTGACCGTTTTAACTAAGGAAGACGTTGGTATAGGAGTTCTAGAAGCTCATCTTCTAATTCGAAACGAGATTCCATCGCTTGTACTAAATGCGATAAATCGTTGTCGAGTTGATACAGTACTTGCTCGTCTACAGCATCGGTATATTTATCATTAAAATCTAATGCCGTGTCTGTACTTTCACTGATCATGGGGAGTAAAGCATTAGCGGTTTCTATACTCGCTTCACCAAACTTCTCACAGGCTTTAACAACGCTGTTGTATACCTCAAAGTGACCTTCAGAAACATAATCAACTAATTGAGCACAAAATTGTTTCACTTGAGCCATGCTTGGAAGTGACTTTTCACCGCGAGAATAAGGGGCTAAGCCTGCAACGATAAAATATTGGATCAATAACTTGCGACGATGATTAACCCACTGATCGATTAAATTATGAGAACCGCCCCAGCGCTTTTCTGCTTTTTCTAGTTTTGTTAGCATGTGTTTTCTCTAATTGGCAGCCTTTCTGTGATAACTAATGTATTGGACAAAGTGTATTACGATCAACTGTTTTATTTAGTTTTATGTGAATCAATAGAATAAGTGACTACTCAATTGAAATGCCAACCAGATGCTGAGTTGTGGATTGACTTAAGCATAATCAGTATTCGTTAAGGCCATAGCGACCTGTAGATTATTATTGAATTGAAACCATAAAAAACCCCGTGATGGAGACCATCACGGGGTAACGAAGTTTTCAAAGGCTCGATGTGTCGGGCTTCTTGATTGTTCTTGCTAGCGCACACTTTTTATACCAAACCCCATAACTTGACGCAACTTTTAATCCGTTAAATTGCGATTTAAATATCAGTGCTGTGTGTTTTGTGAGCAGCAGAGCAATTGTGTTAATAAAATTGGCATAAGATTTAGGAATAGCTCACATAAATCCTGCATCAGTGGTTACATTAATCGCGTAAGTGCTAAACTAACGCCCAGCAGAAATCATAACAGTCTAGGAACAAAGTCCACATGGCAGAATTAAAGAATGATCGTTATTTACGTGCGTTATTAAAGCAACCAGTTGATGTCACTCCAGTATGGATGATGCGTCAAGCGGGACGTTATTTACCTGAGTATAAAGAAGTTCGTGCTCAAGCAGGTGACTTTATGTCTTTATGCCGTAATGCTGAACTTGCTTGTGAAGTCACTTTACAGCCATTACGTCGTTATGATTTAGATGCTGCGATTTTATTCTCAGATATCCTTACGGTGCCAGATGCAATG
Source organism: Shewanella livingstonensis (assembly GCF_003855395.1). NCBI lineage: Bacteria > Pseudomonadati > Pseudomonadota > Gammaproteobacteria > Alteromonadales > Shewanellaceae > Shewanella > Shewanella livingstonensis. Next base: position 889,980 of record NZ_CP034015.1, read on the forward strand.
GGCCTAGGTTTGTATTTTGAAGAGGGCGAAGGTCCACGTTTTCAACGTCCGACAGACACTATCGATGCCATTAAAAAATTATGTATTCCTGATCCAGAAGATGAACTTGGCTATGTAATGCGTGCTGTGAGCACCATTCGTCGTGAGTTAAATGGTTCAGTGCCATTAATCGGTTTCTCTGGTTCACCTTGGACGTTAGCGACTTACATGGTTGAAGGCGGTTCAAGCAAAACATTCGAAAAAATCAAGCGTATGGCGTATGCAGAACCTGCTGCATTGCATATGTTATTAGATAAGTTAGCCGACTCAGTGGTGTTATACCTAAACGCTCAAGTGGCTAACGGCGCGCAATCGTTAATGATATTCGACTCGTGGGGCGGTGCGTTATCCCATCACGCTTATCGTGAATTCTCATTACGTTACATGCAAAAAATTGTTGATGGCTTAACTCGTTTTGCCGACGGCCGTAAAGTGCCGGTTACCTTGTTCACTAAAGGTGGTGGTTTATGGCTAGAGTCTATGGCTGAAACGGGTTGTGATGCATTAGGTTTAGACTGGACTGTTGATATTGGTGATGCTCGTCGTCGCGTAGGCCATAAAGTGGCCTTACAAGGCAACATGGACCCATCAATGTTGTATGCTACGCCAGAGCGTATTCATCAAGAAGTGGATCAAATTCTAGCGAGTTACGGTGAAGGTACTGGCCATGTATTTAACTTAGGTCATGGAATTCATCAACATGTTGATCCTGAGCATGCTGGTGCATTTATCAATTCTGTGCATGAGTTGTCAGGTAAATACCACAAGTAATTCAGTGGTATTGGCTAACAAAAGCGAGCCTTCGGGTTCGCTTTTTTGTTGATCGTTTTTTGTTTTTTAACTTTTAATGTGAGCAGTTAGTGTTCTATTTTTCTATTTTACGTCTTTCCGGTAATGCTTGTGAGCCGGAATCCAGCTGTTTTTTATGATTTTGATTTAGGTTTTATGACCTGCGGCCACTAACGTCGTGGCGCTTCACCCACACCAGACCAAGAGGAAACCAACGGCTGCTCCCTCTTGGAACTCCCAGCCGCCCCGCAACATTTTCGCTATTTACAAAACAATAGCTGCGAAAAGTCGCCATGGGGATTGATCCAGCTTTTGACTTCATCTTTAACCGTCTTCGGCCTTATTCGAAAATGCTAACGCTTTCGATGGTACATCCTGTACCGCGAAAGCTAAGCTCACATCCATGTGTGCTTCACGCTATTTTCTTCAACGGCCTCAAGTTCAGAGTTGAATTTAGGCATTTTTAATCAAGGCATCTAACTCATTTATGGACAAAACCTTGTTAGAACGATTAATCAATTTATATTTTTTCAGATAAGGTTTTGTACTGAAAACTTCTGAGTAAGTGGTAAAATTCACAGCTCCACTTCACAATTGCACAGGCTATTGTTCACAACTGATACCTTCTACTGGTGAGCACGGCAGACTCTGCTGGTTAAATTGCCTTCTTCAGCGCAACAAAAAGCCCCAATGATTGGGCCTAATTTAGGAGTGAATAAGTTAACAACATTAAACGCGACCTAAATTCGATTGGTCATACCTGTCCTGATAAGTTTTCTCTATTGGTTTTTTACACATTCACTAACAATAACTCCATAATTAGATATGTCTTTTCGCACTCTTAAGAAAATATTCCAATTCCCCTTTATTACTTTTGCTATTCCTTTTACAACCTCACCACAAGAAATATCCAACCCACCACTCTCCTTTAGGGCTACATAGCTTCCAAGCCTAATTGATTTCTGATAGAGCTCTTTTGCTTTAGTTAAATTAGGTTGAACACCATGCCCGTAACGATAAATACGAGCTAACATCAATGTGGCTACTAGTCCGTCCATATTCGCAGCTTTCAAATACAACTGTTTTGATTTTATGTAGTCTTGATCCACACCTACCCCGAAAAAGTAAAGCCTTCCAAGAGCTGTATAAGCATACATGTCATCACTTAAATCAATCGCTTTTTTATAAAATGTAGCCGCTTTTGAAAAGTCTTGTTCAATAGTCGCTGTTGATGGCATTTCATACAGCCGCCCTATTTCAACCAACGCCTCATCAATTCCATTTTTAGCCATACTTTTATATAGATAAATAGCTTGGTCGTATTTATTTTCACTCACCAGACGTATTGCATCATCCCATAAAGACAGTTCATCATACTCTGGATGCATTATAGAGCCCTCTTCAGTTTATTCTTCCCCCAACACCAGATATTGAAACACATTAATGATATGGGGAAAAGTAAGCCAAATGAAGTTCTACTGAACTGAGTGGGTAATCGGCCCTAACATTGAAAGCGGCAAAAACGTGTTGGTATATTGACGTTAAAATGGATAAATTCAACTCTGAACTTGAGGCCGTTGAAGAAAATAGCGTGAAGCACACATGGCCTTTCACGTATATCCATATACTCCAAGGCATTCAGGCATCCTGCCTATCAGATGTGAGCTTAGCTTTCGAGGTACAGGATGTACCGATCGGAAGCGTTAGCATTTTCACTTTTTATTAATAAGATGGACCGAAGAACACCAAAGCGAAGTTAAAAGCTGGATCTATTTCCGTCGCAATTTTTTTGCTGCTGTTTGGTTAAATAGCGAAAATGTTGCCGGAACGGCAGGGGTGATCCAAGAGGGGATTGCTGTTGATCCCCTTTTGGCCCGTGCAGGGTGGAACCTTGCGACGTTAGTGGCAGCAGGCCATATTGTTAACTTACAGTAGCTCAAATTTTTGTAAGAACTTAGTTCTAATTCTTCTGTTTAGATATAATTGATTTTGTTTATCATGAAGTTTAATGATAAACAAAACTGAATAAGTACCATTGAGGCCACGAATCAAATCGCTGAACATTTGCGCTTCAAAAATGAGATTAACTTTTACTCACCAGCTCTATCTTAAACTCACTCCCTACACCTGGTTGGCTGTCAATTTCAATTCGGCATTTTAATAAACCTAATAATTGCCTGACGATGGCGAGTCCGACGCCGAGTTGTGGCAGACTTTGATTCGCTTCAAATGACAGAGTGGTCATCGACAATTGTTTCAAGGCGTCAACTTCATGCTTGTGCATGCCTGCGCCTGTGTCGCGCACGGTTAACCATTGTTGGTTATTGTGGAGTACATTGACGATTTGTATCTTGCCGCCAGCAGGGGTGTAGCGCAGGGCGTTGTCGACTAAGTTATTGAGTATGCGGCGCATTAACGTGGGGTCGGTATAAATTTGGCTTGTATGATTGATGTCAAAATCTAATTGAACCCCGAGTTTTTTGGCGCGTGGGGTAAAAGTTTGTTCAATATCGCTTAGCAATTCACTTAAGTTAACTTGCTGAAGTTGGGCGTCTATTTGGCCATTTTCGAGGGCGGCTAATTCTAATAACTGTGCCAATAACTGTTGTAAGGTTTGGCCGGAGTTTGCAGCATATTGGATCAGTGCTTCGTCGCGCTCATTTTCGGGCAAAATAAGCCAGGTATCGATATAACCTAACAGTGCCGTAAGTGGGGTTTTTAAGTCATGGGACAAATGCAGTAAAAAGTCATGTTTTGCTTGTTGCTGACGTTTAACTTGCTGTTGCTGCAGTTGGATTTCTTGTAGCAAATGATTGATATGATGGCTGAGTTGGCTTATTTCTAAACTGCCACGATAACGTTGCGGTAGCATCAAGGTGTCTGACATTGGGGTATTTTTTAAGTCAGTTAAATCTTGCGCTAACTTTTGAATTGGGCGGGTAAAGTAGCGCAGTAATATGACAAACAACACGAGCGCAAACAGTATCCAAAAGCCGATAGTGGCACCCCATATTTTAGGCTGGTTTTCAGCGTTAATCAGTGCTTGCCAGCTGTCGTAATCTTCGCCACCAATAATCACGTACAAATAGCCGCTGTGAAGCCCATCTTTGGTGACAAGTTTACTGGCGGAAAAAATCTTGTGGGTATCTTCGCTGCGTGGGTCGGTGCCAAGTACTGGCAGGTTTTCGCCTGCTAAAAACTGCCCAATAATAGCGGTATCAACACGATGAGTTTTAATTTTTTCTTCTTTGGCATCATAGGCGATGACTTTGCCATCGGGATCTAAGGTGTAAATTTCAAAGCTTGGACCTAGCAGCATAAAGTCATGAAAGGCTTCTTTAAGCGCCGCGTCTGACGTGATCCCTTGCGATAATAAAGGGTTGATGTGCGCCATGTGTTCAGCAAGTTGTAAGTGCAGTGATTGCTGAATTTGGTTACGGCTAAATTCATGGTTAAGTTGTAGCCATTGCCATAGCGCCACAAACAGTAATAACACGATGATTGTGGATGCTAAAAACAACCGATTAAATAAGCGATTCATTAGTGGGTTTGCACCTCTGGTGGTGAAAATTTATAGCCCACGCCCCAGACTGTTTTAACTAAGTCATGTTCTGGTGAACACAATGATAGCTTGTTGCGTAAACGATTAATGTGGCTATTAACTGTGTGTTCGTAACCGTCGTAGTTGTAACCCCATACCGCTTCTAGCAGTTGCATGCGGCTAAAGACTTGTAGCGGATGTTTGGCTAAAAATAGCAGTAAATCAAACTCGCGGGCGGTAAGGGTTAATGCTTGATTAAAGGCAGTGACCTCCCGAGTGCTGGAGTTAATCGTTACGCCGTTAAATTCAATTTGTTGGATTTGTTCATTTTGAGCTTTGCCGCGTCTTAATAATGCTTTTACTCGGGCACGCAGTTCTAATACGCTAAAGGGTTTTACTAGGTAATCGTCGGCACCTGCTTCTAAGCCTAACACCACATCTGCTTCTGAATCTTTGGCGGTTAATAGCATTAGCGGCACTTCTTTACCCGCTTGGCGTAATTGCTCGCACAGCATAATACCGTCGCCGTCGGGTAGCATTCGGTCCATTAAAATGAGGTCGAGTTTTTTATGTTCGATTATGTGCATGGCTTGCTTCAAGGTTGTGGCGTGATCGACGCTATAGTTGAGGGCTTTGAGGTTAAGGATGATCAATTTAGCTAAGTCTTGTTCGTCTTCTACCAGCAAAATATGTTGCGGGCTGACATGGCCGTTATGTTTAGTAGTTCCATTCATGGTGACTTCCTTAAAGCAAATCCAGTAGTTGCATTAATACTTAGACCTGCTTTAAGGAGAATAAATTTCAATATGTTTAAAATTGATTCAGTCGACATGATGACATTGTGATTATTGAGTACGCATAATTGTTACTGCTAACACAGGGTTATCAAAGCGGTGTGATGCACCCAGTACTGAGTCATCTAGACCGTCGTACATTGAAATCACCCCTGGATGAATATGAACAAAGTCGACATCATCACGGCTAGCATTAAAGCCTTCGCCGCCATCAGCAGGTCCTGGCATAGTGCCTTTTGCTTCGCTGTTGGCTTCAGTGCCAGCATCATAAGCCATAAATTTCATCGCTTTTGATGCATCAACCTGCATATCTGCAATGGCGTAACTATTAATACCGGTAAAGGCATCGTTAGTGTTAACCAACATGGTCGCTAAGCTAATGCTTGCAACGTCGGCTTCAGCTAAGGTTAACGTGAGGGTTTCACTTGCGCCGGGCATTAACATACCAGCTCCGTTAACACTGCTGTTAATAACACTTAATGCAGCAATATCTGCGGTATCACCGCCTTCGGCCATTTTTTCAATGGCGACACTGGCCATTTCACCGGCATTCCATAACATGGCATCGCTAGCATGAGAGGCCAAAATAACTGGCGACATAGGTTGATTGGCTGTCAGGTTGGTGACGGTAACCGTAAAGGTTTGCATCACTGGCGCTGGCGGTGTTACTTCAACAGTGTCGTTATCGTCATCACTACAAGCTGTTAATAGTGTTGCAGCAGCCAACATGGCAAGTAAACTGGGCTTAAAACGTAAGTCAGTGCGTTTCATGGGCTACCTCCTTATTTTACTGTTACCACAACTTTGGCAACAGGATTCAACCAACGATGTACGCGGCTGTCTAAATCACTCATTCCACCAGCAGGGTCCATATCACCTAATACACCAGGGTGAGTATGTATGTTGCTGTTTTCGCTGTTATCCATCACACCAGCAGCATTCATGCCGCCGTCGCCACCGGGTGCAGCAGGAATACCCGGTACACCAGACATGCCGCCGCCATTAATGATTTCATCATTGGCTTCGGTACCGGCATCGTAAGCATTCACATATAGGGTGTAGGTGCCTGCTTCAGTAGGAATTTTCCAACCGTCTAATCCCATAAAGGCATCGTTAGTCGGTAATACCATCGCAACAACAGACAAATGAGTGTTATCGCCCGTATCTAACATCACATCGCTAACACTTGCGCCAGCAGCTAGTAAGCCCATGGCTGGGTTAGCCGATGTTACACCTGCATTGCCCGTTACTGCTGTGTTTAAGTCAGCGATGTCACCGCCCTCAGCCATTTTTTGTAATGCTGCTGATGCTTCGGTACCCACTTGAAAAAGATGACTGTCAGCATCGTGCGCTGCGATCAAAATAGGGGTAAAGTGATTTCCGTGAGTTAAATTTGTCACGCTGACTTCAATATTAGCCGCGAATGTTGGTAAGCTGAATAATCCAGCAGCCATAAGACTTGCAGTCACTAATGTACGTTTCATAACCGAGCTCCTTTTGTTTAATTGCAATCATTATGACAACGGGATCTCACCTAGTTATCGCCAAATTATCACAAAAGTTTAACATCGTTAACTTAGCGATAATAACGTGTGATATGGTGTGCTAAAACCAACAATAATAAACATTGATTATGATTAGACAACTGACTCACGCTGACTTTGACGCAGTGATCAACTTAGGTGAAATTGTTCACGGCAGTGGCTATATGGATTTGGCTGAACTGACGGCGATTTATCACAAAGGCATTAAAAATGGCATAAATGCCAATTTTGTTGCCATAGAAAATGAACAACTTATTGGCTTTCGGTTAACGTATGCCGCAGGGCAATGGCCGCAAGATCAGTGGTGCACCGTTGATCAGTGGGGCGTAGCATTTGAGGATGTGTGTTATTTCAAATCAAACACCATTGCTGAATCAGCTCGTGGCCAAGGGCTTGGCGGGGAATTATTAGCGGCATCTAAGGCAGCGGTTATTGCTCAAGGCGCTAAAGCTGGGGTGAGCCATTTATGGCAACAAAGCCCTAATAATGCGGCTGTGCGTTACTTTACTAAAGCGGGCGGTCAATTAATTAAGCAACATCCGCAACGCTGGCACCAACGCTATATGGGCGAAGATTACATTTGCGTGTTATGCGGGGAAGATTGCCATTGTGATGCCTGTGAAATGCTATTGGTTTTTTAGTCGGATTTACTCATTTTAATATAATAAGAAGCGCAATATGTACGATCCATTGGTTAACTCTTATCCTAACAAGCAAACCTTTGCTCCCAGTTACTGGGCCAGCACCCAAGCATTACCTGCGCCGAATAAGCCGCTATCGGGTCGACAACAAACCGATGTGGCTATTATTGGTGGCGGCTACACTGGCTTGTTAACCGCATACTATTTAGCCACCGAGTTTAATATCGATTGCCAGGTATTAGAGGCTAATCAGGTCGGTTTTGGTGCTAGCGCTCGCAATGCCGGTTTTGTATTAAAAGGTTCGGGCCGGTTAGGCTATGCCGCCATGACTCAGCGCTGGGATTTAGCCACCACCAAAGGTATTTATGATGAATTTACCCAAGCGGTAGCCAGAGTTGATGGCTTAATCAAACAGCATAATATTGCCTGTGAGCCGCAAGAAGCAGGGTATTTAAAAGTCGCTCATAATCCCAAGGCGCTAGTGTCATTGCAAAACGCTGCTAATTATATTCAGCAACACTTGGCCGGTAGCCAAGATTCAGACGCTGAGTTTATTTCAAGCCAAGACTTTCGGGCGCACTATTTAGATCATCATCAAGCTTATGGCGCGCTGCGTTTAAAAGACGGTTTTGGTTTAAACCCGCTTAAGCTACTGCTTGGTTATAAGTCGATGGTGCAGGCTCAAGGTGTGACCATTTCTGAACAGTCGTGTGTGCTAGATTGGATTGAAGAGGATGGCAAGCATCGTTTAATCACCGACCAGGGCGAGTTGATTGCTAATAAGGTCATTATGGCGGGTAACGCTTATACGCCTAAACGGTTTAATCAGCGCATAGACGATAAGTTTTTGCCGATATTAAGCAATGTAATTGTCACCGAGCAGCTTACCGCACAAGAGCTTGCTGAGGCGGGTTTGCATACCCACCAAGTGACCATGGATACTCGTATTTTAAAATACTACTACCGATTATTGCCCGACAACCGTTTATTGTTTGGTGGTCGCGGGGCGGTGTGGGGCAAAGATGCTGCTAATCCCGTTTATGGCGAGCGTTTAAAAATGGCGTTAAATAAGTGCTTTCCAAGCTTAACCCGTAAAGAGATTGCATATAATTGGACCGGATGGATTGCCGCAGCGATGGACGATATGCCCCATGTGTATAGCAAAGGTGGCGTGGGTTACAGTTTAGGATATTGCGGTGCGGGTGTGTCGTTTAGTAGCCAGGCGGCATATCGATTAGCACAAAGCATTGCGGGTGAAATTTTACCTAACTTGCCTATATATCAACAACCACTACCTAAATTCCCCTTTACCCAAGCAAGACGCCTTGGGCAATGGGGTTATTATCATTATGGCTGGTTAAAAGACCGTTTTGGTTAATCGCCTATTGCTAGATTAAAAGGCGATGTATTAGTTAACCGACAACTTCGCCTGTGCTTATTTTAGTTTCGTCTAACGGCTCAATTTTAAAATTAAAATAAGCATAAGATGCACTAATAAATGGACAGACTAAGTTAAAGAATGCGTAGGGCAGGTATGCAATAGTGGCTACGCCTAATGTGCTGGCCATAAAGGCACCACAGGTGTTCCAAGGTACTAACGGGCTAGTTACCGTAGCCGAATCTTCTAAGGCACGACTTAAATTAACCGCAGCCAACTTACGACGTGTGTATTCTACTTTTAACATTCTGCCGGGTAATACAATGGCAATGTATTGGTCTGCGGTAATGATGTTCGCGCCAATACATACCCCTAGGGTGGTAATAATCAAACTAGCAGTACCGGTTACTACAGTTAAAATACTTTCTAAAATACGGCTTAATAATCCTGTCACTTCCATTACGCCGCCAAACGCCATGGCGCAAAGAATAAGCCACACAGTGGTCACCATACTGCTCATGCCGCCACGACTTAATAGGTTATCTAATACGGCATCACCTGTGTTGGCGACATAGCCGTCAAACATGGCTATCCAGATACCTTTGACGAGGGCGACAATGGGTAACAAGGTGTCGTCGTGCACAAAGGCTATTACGTTATCAAACTGAAATAATGCCGCGCAAATTGCACCTGCCAAAGTGCCTAATATTACTGTGGGAAATGCGGGCATTCTGCGATTCGCTAAATATAACACCACCAATAAAGGAATTAATAAATGCATTCCTGGGTTATAGGTAGAATCCAGTAACGCTAGCGTGTCTGTTAGTTGGTTTTCAATTGGTACAGCATCAGCGGTAAGGCCTAAAAAGGTAAAGCCGATAAGGGCGATAATAATGCTGGGGACTGTGGTCCAGGTCATGTGGCGGATATGGCTAAAAATATCAGTACCGGCAACAGCTGGTGCAAGGTTGGTGGTGTCCGACATTGGCGACATTTTGTCACCAAAATAAGCGCCGCTAATAATAGCGCCGGCAGTAATGTTGACATCTAATCCCATAGCAGACGAAATACCCACTAAGGCAATACCAAGTGTTCCAGCCACAGTCCAAGAGCTACCGATACTGAGCGCAACAACCGCACATAATAAGCAACAAGCAGTATAGAAGTAGTCTGGATTAAGGATTTGCATACCATAGTAAATCATTGTCGGAACCGTACCGGCTAAAATCCAGGTGCCGATGAGTGAACCTACACTGAATAAGATCAGCAATGCGCCAGTGGCAACGCCAATACTTTTTACAATGCCGCGCTCCATTTGATTCCAGCTATAACCATTCTTATAACCGATGATCATTGCTATACACGCCGCTAATACTAATGCGATTTGGTTGGCACCAGATGAGCTGTCTGACGAAAACAGATAAACGGCTGCCGCGAGCATAATAATAAGCGCAAAAACAGGGATAAGTGCATCGAGTAAAGTGGGTTTTTTGTGCTCGGGTGAAAACTGATTTGTTGGCGCCGATTGAGACATACTGCTTCCTTTGTTGTTATTATTTTTGACCAATATCTCATTCGTGTGAGTTGGCTAAGTGTTATCATAATAGGTTGTTAACTTATCTGTAACAGAAGCTTATCCTGACATAAAAATGCCTGTTAAGTCGAACATTGTTAGGCTTGGGGGATTATTTTTTGATAGGGATGTCGCTATAGCTTTTGAGCAGTATGCTTGGTTAATTACTTTGGGTGGTTATATATGTTAGATATGTCAATTGATATGAATAAATAGCCGCTGAGGATATCTGGTGTGACCAGGAATATCCTCATAGAAACGTGTAGGTTTGGTCGGCCGATGGGCACAATACATCGCCATTGGTTAGTCAGTTATACAGATTATTTATTTAAATGGTCAATAATGGCCTTTTCTGCATCTGCTTTAGTGGCTGTACCTTCAGCAATATTAATTTTATCTAGGGCTTTATGGCCTGTCATATCTTCTGCAATATGTAACCAATCAGGATGCCAATAGAAAGAGGTTCCTGAAAAAGTATCCCAATTGTGCACTCCCGATTTTTCACCCTGATAAATCAGGTCGCTGCTATTAAATTTCATTTAATCCTCCAATAATCATTACGATTAGGTTATATAAAGTATTAGGGTAAAGTATTAGGAATTCGACAGACTAAAAATATAACCCAATTCCTTTCCATCTATTAGGTTGCGCCTTGATATGAGTTATTTTTGTGATCTGAGTCAATAAATGGCAGATTATTAATAATCTAAACGGTAATTAATCTTTGAAGCAACATTCTAATAATTAAAAAATCCTTGTGATGGCAACATCACAAGGATTTTTGACGAACTAAAAGTGAATTAACACTATTATCCTTTAGTTTGCTCACGGGCAATGGCGCGATAAGCTATATCGGTACGAAAATACACATCATCCCAGTGGATAGTATTAACTAATGCGTAAGCTGCTTGCTGCGCTTGGGTGACTGTGTTGCCTAAAGCAGTGGCACATAATACGCGGCCACCGTTAGTGACAGCATGGCCATCTTTTATACGAGTACCAGCATGGAACACTTTACCGTTGGTGTCGCCAAGGGTTAGGCCGTCAATCACATCGCCTTTGTTATACGCATCAGGATAACCACTGGCTGCCATTACCACGCCAACCGCTGCACGAGGATCAAACTCTGCAGTGACTTTATCTAACTCACCACGAGTGGCAGCTAAGCAAAGCTCAACAATATCAGACTGTAAGCGCATCATGATTGGCTGCGTTTCTGGGTCGCCAAAGCGGCAGTTATACTCAAGAACTTTGGCGCTGCCATCAGGTGAAATCATTAGGCCTGCGTATAAAAAGCCTGTGTAGACGTTGCCTTCAGCGGCCATACCATCAACGGTTGGGCGAATAACATGAGCGATAGTCCAGTCATGTACTGCTTGAGTCACTACTGGCGCAGGTGAATATGCCCCCATTCCACCAGTGTTAGGGCCGTAATCGCCGTTGTCACGTGCTTTATGGTCTTGGCTGGTGGCCATTGCTAAGATATTTTTGCCGTCTACCATCACGATAAAGCTGGCTTCTTCGCCTTTTAAAAATTCTTCAATCACCACGCGAGAACCCGCATCACCAAACTTATTGCCAGCGAGCATATCGTCAATCGCGGCATCCGCTTCTGCTTGGTCTGCGGCAATAATCACGCCTTTACCCGCCGCTAAGCCGTCGGCTTTAATCACCACTGGAAAACCTGTTTTAGCGGTTAATGTTGCCGCATAAGCTTTAGCCGGTGCAATTTCAGTGAAGTTTGAGTAATCAGCCGTTGGAATATTGTGACGGGCTAAAAAATCTTTAGTAAAAGCTTTTGAAGACTCAAGCTGCGCTGCGCCTTTTGTAGGACCAAAAATGGCTAAACCAGCTGCATTAAAGGCATCAACTACGCCTAGTGATAATGGCACTTCTGGGCCGACAATCGTAATCGCAATGGCATTGTCTTTAGCAAACGCGACTAAAGCGTCAATTTGCTCAACATCTATGGCCACGTTTTCTAATTTGGGTTCTAAGGCTGTGCCAGCATTACCGGGGGCGACAAACACTTTGCTAACTTGAGCAGACTGAGCCGCTTTCCAAGCTAGAGCATGTTCACGACCGCCACCACCAATGATAAGTACCTGCATCTTTATTCCTTTTATAGCTGCGCTATGTTGTCTATTTCTGCTTCAAGCATGCTCACTTATACTTATAAGCTCCGCGTGCTTTCATTGAACTAGAAAAAATAGCTATGCTCTAATTCGTTTAAACAAAATTTAAAAAGTATCGCTTGTTATCTATTTTTGCAAAAGTATTTAGCAAAAGCTCTTGGTAAAATATTTAGCTAAAAGCCTGATTGATAAGCGATACTCATATTTGATATTAGGTTTATTAGTGGCGGAAGTGACGCATGCCAGTAAACACCATGGCCATACCGTGCTCGTCTGCTGCGGCGATGATTTCTTCATCGCGAATTGAGCCACCGGGTTGGATGATACAACTAATACCTGCAGCTGCAGCGGCGTCAATACCATCACGGAATGGGAAGAAGGCATCTGATGCCATTACTGAGTTTTCAACCACTAGGCCTTCGTCGGCTGCTTTAATACCCGCTATTTTAGCTGAATATACGCGGCTCATTTGGCCTGCACCGACACCAATGGTCATGCCGTCTTTGGCGTAAACAATGGCGTTAGATTTAACAAACTTAGCCACTTTCCAGCAGAACATTAAGTCTTTTAATTGTTCAGGGGTTGGTTGACGCTTAGAGACCACTTTAACGTCGGCTAAATCGACCATGCCTTGATCGCGATCTTGTACTAATAAACCGCCATTTACGCGTTTGTAATCTAGGTTGGTGGTTTTAGTATTCCACTCGCCACATTCGAGTAAACGCACGTTAGCTTTAGCGGCAATAATATCGCGTGCTGCTTGGCTCACTTTAGGCGCAATAATCACTTCAACAAACTGACGGTCAACAATGGCCTGGGCCGTTTGTGCATCTAACTCCTGGTTAAACGCAATGATGCCACCAAACGCTGAGGTCGGGTCGGTTTTAAATGCACGGTCGTAAGCTTCTAATAAGTTAGCGCCTAATGCCACACCACAAGGGTTAGCATGCTTAACGATAACGCAGGCTGGGCCTTCAAACTCTTTTACGCATTCCAGGGCTGAGTCTGTGTCGGCGATATTATTGTAAGACAGAGCTTTACCTTGTAACTGAATCGCGCTGGCAACAGAAGCTTCATCAATTTGGGGATCAACATAAAATGCCGCTTTTTGATGGCTGTTTTCACCGTAACGTAAGTCTTGTTTTTTGACAAACTGACTGTTGAACGTACGTGGAAATGCTGAATCGTCATGGCATTCGTCGGTGCTGTGCGCCGGAACCATGGTACCAAAATAGTTAGCTATCATGCCGTCATACGCTGCAGTATGTTCAAACGCTGCAATGGCTAAGTCAAAACGCGTTTCTAAAGTAGTGCTGCCGTTGTTGGCTTGCATTTCTGCTATTACGCGACCGTAGTCTTTAGCGTTAACGACTATTGTTGTGTCTTTGTGGTTTTTAGCGGTGGAGCGAACCATGGTCGGGCCGCCAATGTCGATGTTCTCGACAGCGTCCGCTAAGGTGCAACCTGGTTTAGCAACGGTTTCTGCAAATGGGTACAAGTTAACTGCAACTAAGTCGATAGGCTTAATGGCATTTTGTTCCATGACGATTTCGTCAATACCGCGACGAGCTAAAATGCCGCCGTGAATTTTTGGATGCAGCGTTTTAACGCGACCATCCATAATTTCAGGGTGACCTGTGTAGTCAGAAACTTCCATTACCGGGATATTATTGTCTGCAAGTAGCTTTGCAGTACCGCCCGTAGATAAGAGTTCAACACCTTGTGCATGCAGTGCTTGTGCAAACTCAAGTATTCCAGTTTTATCTGATACGCTTAATAGCGCGCGACGAATTGGTCTGACATTATTCATGTAGGTACAGGGTCCACTAGTTTGATTTTAAGGATCTTTCGTAAAACAGAGTCAGTTTAAGTCTGCTTTACCAAAGTCCCTCAGGTGTCTTTAAATGTTGAAACGCCTTCTTGAATGACTGTGTTGTGTTCCGGCGGACGTATTTTATCGTAAACCGCTTCTGTAAGGTGTTTTTTCTGCGTGATTTCACAATATTGAAATAAGAACAAAGATATATAAAATAATCATCAAAAACCCTTGACCTTAGATTTAACTCTAAGGTTTATACTCAGTTTAAATTAAGATCATGTTGGGGTCATAAATTACCCTCAGCTGAGGTGACGATATGTATCGAATAGGCGAACTTTCTGCCTTGTACGACATTAAGGCAGACACACTGCGGTTTTACGAAAAACACGGCTTGCTGTCGCCATCAAGCCGTTCTGATGCTGGATATCGTTTGTATAACCACAGCGATTCTGAACGACTTAAATTTATTTTACGTGCTAAGGCTGTGGGGTTTTCACTTAACGACATTGCCGATTTATTGTCTATTGAAGTTGATAAGTCAAACCGGGCATGTGCTGAAGTTAAAGGCTTAGTGGATACCAAGCTTGAGCAAGTAGAGGCCAAATTAGCTGAGTTACAACATTTTGTTACCTCGTTAAAAAGTTTATCTAACACGTGTTGTGGCGGACCCGATAGCGCAGAGCATTGTTCGATACTTGAAGCGTTAGAGTCGTCTGATAAACATATTATTGCTAAAAAAGAACATCATCATTTTGCTCATTCGGGTCACAAGGACTAACTATGTTATTGACCAATTTTATGCACTTATTTTTAGAATCTGCCCCATGGTTATTATTGGGTTTAGTATTGGCTGGGTTGTTAAAAGTCTTTGTGCCGATGGCATGGATGCAAAAACAACTGGGCGGTCATGGCATGAAAACCGTAGTGAAAGCAGCGTTATTAGGCGCGCCTTTACCTTTATGCTCGTGTGGTGTTATCCCCGCAGCAGTTGGTTTACGTCGAGCTGGCGCGTCAAAGGCGGCAACAACATCATTTTTAGTGTCTACACCCGAAACCGGTGTTGATTCTATTACGGTATCGTATGTATTACTTGGGCCTTTTATGGCAATTGTGCGCCCAATAGCGGCGATTACCAGTGCGATTGTAGCGGGTTTATTGGTGGGGCGTGATGACGATGACGGCATTCCTGCGTCAGCAACGACTAAAGCACAAACGGCAAATGATTTAGCAGCAGAGACCAAAGTGGTTGCTTCATGTTGTGGGTCTAAATCGACGGCTAAAGTGACATCTACTTTTGAAGCTACAGTTACATCCACACCAAGCGCTAGCACCATGCAAAATGCGAGCGTGAAAATGACTGCGATTAAGCCTGAGTCGGTGTTAAGCCCAATAGCTTCTTTACGACCTTTAGCTGTCGATGCTGCGCCAAAGCAAAGCAGTTGTTGTAGTAGTAAAGCAGCAGTAGGCATTCAAGCTGTTGAGGCTAAAGCTGAGCCTAAGGGTGAGGGATGTTATAGCACTAAAATCAACGCTGAAGATAAAGTTGAAACGGTTAAATCCAGCTGTTGTAGTAGCAAAGCTAAGCCGCAAGTGGAAGCGGTGGCAACAAGCAGTTGTTGCGCATCAAAATCAGCTCCAGCAACGACAAGCCAACAATCTGTAGCCAGTCGTGATGAAGCCAGTTGCTGCGCATCGACTCAAGATATGGCAACAGAGTTGAAGCACAACAGTGTATTCAGCCGAGTGTTAACGGGGTTGCATTATGCGGCTACTGACTTGATCAAAGACACCACTGTATGGTTACTCGTAGGGCTATTTTTTGCAGCCTTAGTACAGACCTATGTGCCCGCTGACTTTTTAGTTAAGTGGGGTGATGGTGTTTTAGCGATGTTAGTGATGGTGTTAGTGTCGATCCCTATGTATATCTGCGCCACGGCCTCAACGCCTATTGCTGCCGGTTTACTATTAGCTGGCGTGTCACCTGGTGCGGTACTGGTATTTATGATGGCAGGACCAGCGACCAACATTGCTACTTTGGGTGTGGTGACTAAGGAGCTAGGTAAACGCGCTTTATTTGGTTATTTAGGTGGCGTAATTGGGGTCGCGTTGGTATTTGGTGTGCTGGTCAATTATCTGGTCGATACTTTTGGTTTTGAAGTGATGCCACAAATTGGCGAAGAACATGCTTTATTACCTGAAGGTGTCGTTGCTGTTTCGGGAATTATACTGGCGGTGTTAATGGCCAAAGTATTATGGGATATGATCCCTAAAGGTAACAAAGAGAAAAGCTGTTGTTCATAGTCATTTTGCCCCTGTTAGTTAGCTAAAATTAGTTGATCAAACCAGCTCGACTAAAACCAGGTTAATAAAACTAGTTTACTGAAAAGTACATGAGCCAGGAAATACACCGCCAGTGATAAATTTCACTGGTTTTTTATTCGCAGGTCAATGCCTTAGTCAATTGGAATGATTGATGGTAAGGGATGTAACTGCACCACTGGCGTAACCCAAAAGTGTTTATTAATCGGTTATAAGGTATCGGTTCAAATATTGGTGACATAGGCTACTAACAAAAATACCGAGCATTTAGCTCGGTATTTTTATGTTGCTTATAATGTCTAAATCAAACTATTTACAGATAAAGCCAGTAATAGGTTATTTGATTTTACTTGCAAAATTATCAGGTGAATTTTTAGATTGCTTAACAGCACGTTTCTCTTTTAATGACAAAACAGGTTGTTTCTTTGATTCTTTTGAATTATTACGTTCTTTGCTCATTTTTATGACTCCTAGTCCGCTTAATGCGTGACTAATTAAATGGTAATTTCTGTTGTCAGTATCCAGTGTGGCAATTAATCAGTTACCTGTTAATTAGTCTCCTGTTCCTAACTTAGCCTTTGAACAATTTACTGAAGCAAACTTATCATTGATATTGCGAATAACGGTGTGAAAAAACCTACCTCTATGATCGTAATTAATCACCTGATTAAGTTGATACTAGCACCTAGTTAGTCAAAAATATCTATTTATTCTATAGATTATTTTGTGCTTAAAAACTCATCTTTAATTATGATCGTTTTGCAGGACAAAATCGGGTATTTCCAGTACGCCCTCGCCCCAATGTTCAAACAAAGCATCATATAAAAATTCGATAAACACTCGATATTTGCGCGGCAGATAAATTCGTTTTGGAAAACTGAGTGTTACCTTGGTTTGCATCATCGGAAAATCTTCTAATATAGGTAATAATTGCAGATTATCAATCGCTTCTTGGGCAATAAAAACGGGTACTGCGGTAATCCCTAAGCCTTCAATAGCAGCTTCTCGAGCAAAAGTGACATTATTGACTTTTAGCTGTGCTGGCGGATCGAGATCTAACCATTGCTTACCATCAAAAATACGCCAGCCACCATCAATATGGGCAGACTGTAATTTAATGGCCGTGTGATTCATTAAATCTTGCGGTATTTTTGGGGTGCCGTGGCGCTTGAGGTAATTCGGGCTTGCCATTAGTAGTCTACTGGCAGTTACGAGTGAGTAACTTTGCAGTTTAGGATCGTGTTGTTCGGTAATTTGAAATAAGAAATCAACACCTTCCTCTATCACATCCACTTTACGATTAGTGAGTTCGGCATCGATAGTGATACTGGGATAAGTGGCTAGAAACCGCGCAAGGATACGACCTAAAAATAATTGTCCTAGCTCGATAGGGCAAATGACTTTTAAATTACCTTTAATTTCTTGTTGGCTAGCGCTAAGAAGATCTTCGGCATTTTGTAAGTCTTGCAGAATTTTACTAATGCGATGGTAGTAGCTGGAACCTGCTTCGGTGAGCTTCAATGATCTTGTGGTGCGAAATAGAAGCTGTACGCCGGCATCGACTTCTAGTTCTGCGACCTTACGGCTTACAGTCGCTTTAGTGATCCCGAGTGCTTTGGCTGCTCCGGTAAAACTGCCTTGTTCAACCACCTGCGAAAAAATTAGTACACGATTTAAATCCATATTGTTACACCTGTGGAACAGTGGGTTGAATTTTTACTATCTAATAAACTAAAGGAAACAGTAGTAAACTAGAGCAGAATAAATTAGGAGTCAAACATGTCTATCAATAAGCGCTTAGTGTTAGTGCCAAGTATTATCCTTGTTTTAGTTGTCGCTGGCATTTATTGGTGGTTACAAGTTCGATTTATCGAGTCAACCGATAATGCCTATGTTGAGGCTGATATTTCTAATATCAGTGTCAAAGTACCAGGTTATATTGTCCAGTCTTCTGTGGTCGATAATCAGCATGTCGGCAAAGGTGAGCTACTGGCCCAACTTGAGGATAGCCAATTTGTTGCTAAGCTAGCACAAAGTAAGGCGATGCTATCTAGCTCGCAAGCTAACTTACAAACCTTAGCTGCGAAAGTTGATTTGCAACAAGCACTCATTAATCAAGCTAGGGCTGCTGTGGTGGCCACACAGTCAGATCAATTAATTGCTCAACAACAATTAAAACGTTCACAGAAGTTAAAAGTTAGTAATTACAGCTCGCAAAATGATGTTGACCAGTTACAAGCTGGTTTCGACTCTGCGTCGGCTCATGTCGATGAAGCACAAGCGGCATTAGTGGCGAAGCAACGTGAATTATCGGTATTTAATGCTCAGTTATTGCAAATGCAGGCAGATGTTGAACAGTCAATGGCTAGTGTAGAGCTAGCCAATATTCAATTGGTAGACACACGTATTACAGCGCCGTTTTCAGGGGTTATTGGTAAGCGTGGTGCAATGGTGGGCCAGTATGTTCAGCCAGGGCAAGCATTGTTTAGCTTAGTGCCAGATACTCAAGTGTGGATAACGGCTAATTTTAAAGAAACTCAAATTGCACATATGCAAGCAGGGCAAACCGTTAAGGTGAGTTTAGATGCCTATCCTGATGATGTATTCACAGGATTTATTGACAGTTTGGCACCCGCATCGGGCTCAAAATTTAGCTTGTTACCGGCAGAAAATGCGACGGGTAATTTTACTAAAATCGTCCAGCGTATTTCGGTGCGTATTCGTCTTGAATCAGACCAATCCTCATCCACTATTGGGCGTATTTTGCCTGGGTTGAGTGCCGTAGTTGAAGTTGACACCAAATCTGCAGCCCAATCACACGCGCTGGCTAAATCGTCTACTGGCGGCGTAATATCAGTATCTGCAGGGCATTAATATGAGCCAATCAGCTTTTGAGGTAAATACTTCTGAAGTCAGCCCTGTTAATAACGTGGATAGCAAACCGACAGGTTATCAGCGAGGTAGCTTTCGATCATGGATGGCCGTTGCTGGTGGACTCATTGGCGCATTTATGGCGATTTTGGATATTCAAATCACTAATGCGTCAATGAAAGAGATCCAAGGTAGTTTAGGGGCCACTTTAGAAGAAGGCAGCTGGATTGCTACTGCTTATTTAGTAGCGGAGATGATCGCTATTCCACTGTCGGGTTGGTTGAGCACCGGATTATCTACCCGTCGTTATTTACTGTGGACTACAGCAGCCTTTATTGTCGCGTCGATACTGTGCTCTTTGTCTTGGAACCTCGAGTCTATGATCGCTTTTAGGGCATTGCAGGGATTCTTTGGTGGGGCATTAATTCCGTTAGCATTTCGACTTATTCTTGAGTTTTTACCTGATAATAAGCGTGCTATGGGTATGGCCTTATTTGGGGTAACAGCAACATTTGCACCCTCTATTGGTCCGACATTGGGCGGTTGGTTAACAGAACAATTTAGTTGGCATTATTTATTCTATATCAACGTGCCGCCAGGATTATTAGTGATGGCGATGTTGGCTTATGGATTAGAGCGTAAACCGATTATTTGGGAAAAACTCAAAAATGCGGATTACTCGGGCATTGTCACGATGGCATTGGGCATGGGCTGCCTAGAAGTCGTGTTAGAAGAGGGTAATCGTAAAGACTGGTTTGGCTCAGACCTTATTCGTAACCTCGCCATTATTGCCGCGGTTAATATTAGTTTATTTATTTGGATCCAGTTACGTAAAGCGCAACCATTAGTCAATATTCGTCTGCTTGCGCAGCGAGACTTTGCTTTATCTACAGTGGCGTACTTCTTACTCGGTATGGCATTATTTGGGGCTATTTACATGATCCCCCTGTATTTATCGCAGATCCATGATTATACCCCGCTAGAAATAGGTGAGGTCATTATGTGGATGGGCTTTCCACAGTTGTTGGTACTGCCATTAGTGCCTAAATTAATGCAGAAGTTTGATCCGCGTTATTTAGCCGCGCTTGGGTTTGCGTTATTTGCCACCAGTTATTATATGAATAGCCATATGACCATGGATTACGCAGGCGATCAGATGATTACCGCGCAAATAGTCCGCGCCTTGGGGCAACCATTTATTTTAGTACCTATTGGTATTTTGGCGACGATGCATTTACAAGCACATGAAAATGCCTCAGCATCAACGGTACTTAATGTTATGCGTAATTTAGGTGGGGCTTTTGGTATTGCATTGGTAGCGACCTTAACCGATAACCTAGCTCGGGTTCATTTAGCGCACATTAAAGAAACGCTACCCGCCGTTAGCGCGCAAGGCTATAACTATATAGCGCACACTAGTTCGATACTGCAAACTGCTGGGTCTGATGCTGTGAGCGCTAATTCACAAGCGTATGCTTTACTTGCTAAAAGTATGTCACAACAAGCGTATATTAAAGCTTATAATGACGTATTTCTTATTATGGCATGTTTTCTTTTTATCGCTGTTATTGCAGTATTGTTTATTCGAAAACCACCAGAAAAAAGCCCGTCAGATGAGCCTAGTGAGGTGCATTAGTCGTGCTAATATGGCGTGCTAGTATGACGAGAGTAGAGCAGAAATAGATAAGGTTTTTGATGATATTACGATGGTTAGATGTTGGTTTTTCTGAGTTGACGCTTGATCAATTATACGGATTACTACAATTACGAGTTGATGTGTTCGTAGTCGAACAGAATTGTCCATACCCTGAGTTAGACGGTAAAGATAAGCACCCACAAACAAGACACTTACTTGGGCAAGATGACCTCGGCAATATCGTGGCTTACAGCCGCGTGTTAGCTCCGAGTATTAGTTACCCTCAAGCAAGTATCGGCCGTGTTGCCGTGGCTAAACCTGCACGAGGTAAGGGTGTTGCCAATCAATTGATGCAAAGTGCTATTGCCATTGCAAAACAACATTGGCCTAATGACAATATTCAAATCGGCGCTCAAGATTATTTACGTCAGTTTTATCAACAACATGGTTTTGTTGTCAACTCAGATGTGTACCTTGAAGACAGCATTAAACATCTTGATATGTTATTAATTTATAATAACTAATGTACATCGGTAAGACCTAATTCGGCGGAGATCTAATACTCTGAGTCGATTACTTATTGATATGTATTGAGGTTGACCATTTAAGGAAAAATAATGTCAGATTACACAATTAATACCCAGCAAATTGTTTGTGTGGCCCAATTTGTGGCAAAGGCGGGCAAGCGTGATGCCTTAGTGGCAGCTTTGGCGAGTTTAGTACCCGATACTCGACGCGAGTCTGGTTGCATTCGTTATGAATTAAATGTCAGTATTGAAGATGATAATAAAGTTGCCTTTGTAGAAAAGTTTGTTGATAGGGCGGCTTTTGATCAACATTGTGCTAAAGATGCTATTCAACATTATTTTCATCATGTGATGCCAGAACTGGTTGAGTCACATCATGTTGAAGTATTTAATCAAGTCATCGCCTAATGGCTTCTATATATTAAATACGGCAATTTCAAGCACATTATTTCAAATACGTTATGTTAAAAATGGCGAGTTCCTGCAGTATAAGTTTCTACACTATAAGTTCTGATGCCATAAATTTAAGTCTGATAATTTAAATCAGGTAATTTAAATAAGGTAATTTAAATCAGATGGCTTAAATATTAAATGTTGCACACAAAAATGCCAGTCTATAGAGACTGGCATTTTCACATCATTAATGTAGTAAGCCGAAGCTTGTAGAAGAATGATTAAAAGTCGTAACGAGCACCAACAGTGAAGATGTTGTCATCTTCTAAATCAACAGTGGCTGTACCCACTTTATGATCGCCTTCATACATAGCATAGTGGCCATAAACTAACGTTGACTTAGATATACGGTAGTCAGCACCTACCGTAATTTGAGTGATGTTTACGTCAGTACCAGTCGCTTCTTTAATATTTTTGTAATAGCTACCAAAGCCTGCTTCATCTTGACCGTATTCAGCTTTTAAGTTTACGCCGTTTAGATCATAAGATACGTTTACGAAGAAAGAGTCACCTTCTTGATCAGATGTTTGGCTTTCAGTGTTTTGGTATAAACCACCGACTTTAAAATCAGCTAATTTAACTTGTGCCACACCACGGTAAGCATCAATACCACCAATAGTGTTATAAGCTGCAGCTACGTAGTAAGGGTGTGCTTTAAGACCTTTGTCACCAATAGTTGCACTTAATGCATATTGATCATCATAAGACTCTTTGCCTGCATCATCAGTGTAGTTGTCTTCCATTAAATACGTTGCATTTAATGTGACTAAACCACCAATCATTGGAGAGTAGTACCAAATACCATCAGCTTTACGTAATTGACCACCAATCATACGGTCAATATCAGCGTTGAAGTTACCGAATAAATCGATGCCACCTTCAGACTGTTTAAACACGGTATCGTTACGGCCGACTAACACAGTACCAGCATCACTTTTTAAACCTAAGAATGTGTTACGCGCTTTAAATACTACTTCGTCACTGCCATTCTTGCCTTCAGTTTGAGTTGTATTTTCTACTTGGAATTCCATTTGGTATAACAGTTCAATACCGTTAGCAAATTTCTCGCTACCTTTAACGCCTAAATTAGAAAAGTTATTTTCTAATACTGTGCCTTCTTTATGGTTTTGAGTTGTTGCGCCTTTATCAGAATTAGTCACAGCTAAATCTAAACGACCATAGAAACTAGGGCCTTCAGCAAGTGTAGCGAAAGAAACTAATGTAAGTACAGATGCTACCGATGCAGAGATTAAGGTTTTTTTCATCTTTCATGCTCCCTAGAACGTTATGTTCTATATTCCATTTTTCATGGTTTTAGTTAGTGAAGTTTGCTGCAGATTCAATTCTGTAACAATCTGGTGCAGATTTTTACAGATTTAGTACCTACTTAGTGTGGGCTAGATCAAATAAACAGGCCCTACTTGAAATTTTGTGCATAATTCTGTGATAACTGCGACCATTTGTATAATTAAATCACAACGCCACTTAGATATATCTCTTTTTGGGTATTTCTATTTGAGTATAAATAGGAAGCTGCTAAACAACAAAAGTTGCAGAAATGTATGTTAGCCCATGTTAATTTAATCATTACGAATATTCGATGATAAATTTTATATCTTTAGTCTAAGAAGGTTATAAATTAAGCATTTTTAAAGCATTTTTGTGATAAGTGCTTTATCGGCTATTGATGCACATCTGTTTAGCTAACCTCAGATTATGGTAACCAGCGCTGAGTCATTATTCTGCGTTGGTCAACTATGCATGAGTATTAACGAGTAATAGGTAGGCTATGGATTCAAAATCCGCGGTGTTTTTAACATTACGAGTAATTAGGCGTTAGGCATTAGTAACTAGAATAAAGGCTGATTTATAGCAGTTTTTTCCAACTGTTATCGTTAATTGAGACTAATCATAACTATAAAATGTGAACATCGGGTGTCGATTATTAAGCCAAAAAGTAACCTTAATAAGATTCATATCGAGCTAATCGTGACAAACGTTTAGCTTTGGCTATAAATCGTTTAAAATTAGCCGCGAAAAATAGTCGTTAATTAGGACGTAATCAATGTTGTCAGAATCTTATACTCATCGTTTTGCGGGCATCGGCCGTTTATATGGCCAAGCTGCTCTGACGACTTTTTCAAAAGCTCATGTGGTGGTGGTGGGTATCGGTGGTGTTGGTACTTGGGTTGCAGAAGCATTAGCAAGAAGTGGTATAGGGCAAATTAGCCTTATTGATTTAGATGATATTTGTGTGACTAATACTAATCGCCAAATACATGCTTTAACTTCAACTATTGGCCAGTCAAAAGTTGAAGTAATGGCAAAGCGGATTAGTGAGATAAATCCTGAGTGTGTGATTAACGAAGTAGAAGACTTTGTAACGTTAGATAATTTAGACCAATACTTTGTTCCAGCCTCACAAGGTGGAACGATTGACTACGTGATTGACTGTATTGATGCGGTAAAACAAAAGGCTGGATTAATCGCTTGGTGTAAACGTAATAAAATTCCATTGGTGACCATAGGCGGTGCTGGTGGGCAAACAGATCCGACATTAATTCAAGTCGCCGACTTAGCTAAAACGGTGCAAGATCCGTTATTAGCTAAAGTGCGCAATATATTGCGCCGAGAATACAATTTCAGTAAAAACCTTCAACGTCGCTTTGCTGTTGATGCGGTGTTTTCTACCCAGCATTTAGTTTATCCCCAAGCAGACGGTACCGTGTGTAATACCAAGGCAAATGCAGAAGGCAGTATGCGAATGGATTGCGCCTCAGGCTTTGGTGCCATCACTATGGTAACGGGAACATTTGGCTTTGTTGCAGTGAGCCGTGTGTTGACTAAATTAGCCGCTAAGTCGGCTTAACATCGTGAAGCCTTACTATAGTCCATTATTGCGGCAAGCTAATGACGAACATTGGTCCGCCAAGTGGTGAAGTAGCAACATAACGAATCGCTCCCTTGAGCTGAGTTGCTGCGTTAAATGCCGCGGCGAGACCTAAGCCTACGCCCCCTTTGTGGCGAGCGGTGGTAAAGAATGGCTCAAAAATATGTTCGGCTATGTCACTGGGAATAACGGCACCATTATTTTGAATTTCGATATAAATACTATTTGGTTCAACCACTACATTAATGTGGATCTTCGCTTGTAGGACATCTTTAAAAGCATGTAAAAATGCATTTGATATCACGTTATTGATGACTTGGGTGAGTAAACTGGCATTACTATAAATCTCTAATGTCTCATCAATACTTATGCTTATTTCGACATTTTGTGGTGAAAATATCATTATTGTTGAGTCTGTAATATCGCGTAATTGATGAAGTAGATTAAACTGGGTGTTTTTCTCTTGGCTTTGCTCTGCCGCAATAGACTTAAATTGTTGGATCAAATAACTGGCACGAGTAATGTTGCTGACAATTAGCTGACTGCTTTGTTGGTATTGTTCTAAAATCCCGTTAATTTGTTCTAATGTGGCATGATCGCTATGGATAAGTTTGATCAAATCTTCTACATGAGACAACTGTGAACTGGCAGCCGTTAAACAAATACCAATAGGGGTATTAATTTCATGAGCAACACCAGACACTAATCCACCTAACGCCGCCATTTTTTCTTTTTCTATAAGAACTTGTTGTGTTCTCTTTAACATCTGCAATGATTGCTCAAGTTCTCTGGTTTGTTCTTTAACTTGGCGAGCAAGCTCATCTTTATAGCTACGTTCTAATAGCAGTAGGCGATCTCGATCTTCAACAGCGTGTAATAGATCGACTTTTGATTGGCGTAATGCTTGATAAGATCCCCTAATTTGTTGTTGCATTGTATTCACGGCTTCTGCGACTAAACTGAATTCATCTCGTTGTGGTTTACGATTAAAGTCTAAGGGCGTATAGGTTTTATCTAAGCTAATACCATCGCAATACTGGCTTAATTGGCGAAGATGCTTAGTAACATTGAACCACACCAGAAACAAGATAAACCCTGCAACGAAGAATGTTTTGATCGCGTTGGACAATAAAATGAGGATTGCTTTATTGTATAAACGATCATAAATCACATTTAGATCGGCTTGTACGATAAGCGTGCCTACAGGAATGCTTTCATTATTAGTGTAAATTAACGGAAATTGCTTTTCGATAACGGCCTTTTTTTTATATTCGCCAAAGTGCCACTCTTGATTACTGTCGTCACGGATAGAAATATAGTTTATGTCAGGTAACTGACTTAAACCATGGAGCTGGGTGTTGATTAAATGTTCATCTATTACCCATATGCTAGCTGCTAGCACATCTAAATTGACTGCTTCTATACTAGAAAAAACCCGATCAATTCTACTTACATCATTTTGGTAATCGCTGACTAGCTGATAAGCGGTGGTTACAATTGTAATTAAAGAGCTAAATACCACAATAGAAAGCGTCAATTTTCGAGCTATCGGACTTTGCAACAACTGTCGTATGGATATCAGCATAATTTCTTCAATGTGATTTAATTAAGGGCAATGATTTACCTGCAATATAAGGCACTTACAGTGTATTCCGATAGTATTAATTGTAATGTTATGTATTTTATTTAAGCATAGCTTGAAAGGCCTAATATACTGTAGATAAACATAAATAAATATGCACATAGCCGCATGTTTACTGGCATATATTTTGCTTAGTCTTAGTAGGATCGAAAATCTGACACTGCGAGTAAGCTATGATGAAAATGAAAGTAAGTTCAATAAAGTTGTTTAATAGCAAGCGTTTGTTCGTAAGTGCTATGTCATGGGTTGTCGTAACATGCACTAGTTTACTGTTTGCGCCTAAAGATTTATTGGCGTTTTTATCGCTAGACCATCTTGTTAATCAATATAGTCAGTTTATTGGCTTAGGGTTAATTATGGGTGTGGCTTATTTTTTAAGTCAAATATTTGCCTTTATTGTCGATGAGTCCATCGTATTTTTACGTCAAAAACGTACTGTAGAAACCATTGATGCAAAAGTAAAACTACTTGATCCGGCTGAAAGAGCTTTGCTACGCGAATTCTTTTTACAAGGACAAACTATTTTAACCTTGCCACAAAACGAGTTAGCGGTGAAAAACTTGCTTAACACTAGCATACTAGAGATGTTAGGAAATGAACGTCACTATGCGATTCAGGGGCCAACGGCTGAATATAAAATTTCGATGCAAGCTCGTAATTATTTAAATCGTGATGTATTACGTTTACCTGCAGGCGAGCCAAGTGCAGAAGAGATGACTTATTTGATAAAAACGCGGCCACACTTTATTAATGGATTAGTTCAATCGCGAAAACATGCCGCGTAATAAGGAACTGTTAGCTGAAGTTGGTCTGCGTGAGTAAAAAAAGATGGGGGCCACAGAGCCCCCAGTCTGGCACAAAAACACTCCATGTGTTTTATCGCCAATGTATTATTCGCAAGGAAGTATCCATATTGATAATGAATAATAAGCAGTAAAATAACTTAACCTAATAAAAGACTTACTTAGTAGGCGCAGATTTCACAATAAACATCCACATTAGATAAGACATTATTCCAAAGGTACAAAAAATTACCATCATAGAAAGTAATCCTATCGCGTTACCAAACATTAAATCCAACCAAAATGCCATGATATTTATCCTCTGGAATATGAAATCATGATCATCATAAAGTCAAAGTTACGCCACAATACTGATCTTGATCAATCTTCAGCCGTCATAATGTTATCTTTGTGTAAAATTGCTAATTAGCTCACAAAAAATCCTCTATTCATCTCAATGAGCGACTATGAATGACTTTTGAGCAATTAAATGCTTTTTATAGAAAAGAATAGGTAAAGGGCTTGCGATTATTAAATGCAAAGGTATAATCGCCAACACTCAATTGTGACAATATAAATTGAGTCATAGCGTTATTAGTTTTGCAAAGAGATTTGGATTAGTCAGATAACTTTGCAAAGCTAAATGTAGCTTAACAGTCTTTGCCTGAGTGATGAAATTGGTATACATGGGGGATTCAAAATCCCCTGCTTCGCGGCGTGTCGGTTCGAGTCCGACCTCAGGTACCATTATTTAAAAAGCCCCGTTCTTAATTGAACGGGGCTTTTTAATGTGTATAATTTATTGATTTTATAGATTAATTATATAGATAATGGTTTGTTAATTACTATTTAACCTGGTGATAGTAGCTAACGTCGCTTTAGGCGCTTCAGCTGATAAAACCTATATATGCTCCACTATTGAGATATGGCTAATCAAGTAATAACTGGTGAGTTTGATGGTTCAAAGGTATTCGAAAAAGGAGCTGAAGGACTCGTTGGTGGCGCTATAGGTAAAGCCGCTGCGAAACTTGCTGTTGCTGGAAGGGGGCTCCCTAATAATTCAACAACACAAGCTGCACATAATATGTCTGAATCATCATCTCAAAGAGTTCTAGCTGGTTCAAAATCTTTGAGTTCAACTCCTGGAAATCGTGTTGTGGCTGAGGTTAAAGCTGGTGCGGCGTATGGGACAGGGGTAGCTGCAGGTGATTTAGGAGCAGAAAAATTAAATGAAAAGCAGTAATGATTTATTTAAATATACTATTTATTCAATTGGAGCTGGCTTAGCTAGTTTTATATTCGTATTACTTCTAAACATCACTGGGCAATATTTCGGCTTTAAACAAAATGAAAATGTACCGATTGACGAAATCGGGTACATTAATGTCATTTTGTTTTTGATTACTATTGCAATTGAAGCCGCAGCCGCATATGGGCTAGTTTTTAGCTTAATTCATAAGGTATTTAGATTTAAATAAGAACACATGTTGATGATCCACAGGGCTTAAGAAATTTTGCGTTCTGGTTAGTCTTGATTCGTATCTTGTTTGTTCTGTTGCCGGATTGATTGGTTATTTTTCAGCGGAACACTGGCCAATCTTTTTCGGAACCGAAGCAACGTTAGGGCGGAATATACACCTGTATATTTCGCCTTGTTTGACCAGCGTTCCGTTTTTCTTTGGTCATGATAGTCAAAACAATCTTGCCAGCATTCCGTTAGAGATTGGCCACTAGTTCACTGCATTATGCTCACTTGTTGATTTTTTGTCAGGTGGTGATGAGCCTTTTTAGACCCATTGTAGAGTCTGGGAGACGAAAATCAGGATCACTGAAGGCTAGTGCTAACTCTTCGCTTATGAGCTGAAGGCCACCTCTGAATTATCAATATAAATAAAGCTGCTTTCTTTTTACTGAACTGATAACGCCAAGTTCTTTGGCAACAAGTAGATAATTCAGCACTGCATAGCCATAGATCTTGCTCATACTTTGACAGCAGTGAGTCCCCGAAGTTCTGGAGGGTGAGCCGCATGAACTATTGCCTACTCGAACTGCTCTTAAACGTTAAATACAGCCTCGGCGCTTATAGCTGGCTTGCCACTCTTTAAACAGCTCTGTTAGCCTAGCTTCATTTTGTTTACTGCCAGATGCTTTTTTGTCTTTTACTTTGGTTTTTTCTTTACCTAGGTCAACACCCGATAGCTCTTTACTGTACATCTTCGGGGTAACATGGCTGTAGTGTTGTTCAATCATGGCAATGCTGGTTCCACACTGTTTAGCTAATACCTCCATGCTGACGTTACCAGACATTAGTTGCCATGTGATGTAAGTATGACGCAGGGAGTACAACGTTCTGACACCATGTGGTGACGACTTCAAACCAATTTCCGATATCGCTTTTTCAAACGCCTTACCGAGTTCTTTGCTCGAAGTTCCATCCGCTAGTTTAAATAGCTTGTCTGAAGGTTTTCTATTAGGAAATCGTTCTCGTAATGATTGAACGCTGGAGAATATTTCATCACGGCATACGACTTCTCGGATACCTGTATGCTTGACCGTTTTGCCTTTTCTCACAGTGATATAGAAGATAATGTTGTGTTCATTAGTATCGATATTGATGTCACCCCACGTGAGGCTTTCCATCTCCGTACCGGGTCGAATACCCGTATTAACTGCAAATTCCATGTAGTCGAGAAGTAGCTCACGAATTTGGCGGGTTTTTTCCCTAATACTGTTTTGCTCAAGTGCTAATACCGCATCGAAGGCTCTTTCATATTCCTCATGAGAGAAATGTGCTCGACGTTGCGATCCCGCACCTTTGGTCGATAGGGGAGGGACTTGAGCTGCTAACATCCATTTATGATCTACTGCTTCTTTAAAAACCAACTGCATGGCGGCGTTGTGATTCAGCAGCGTTGATTTGGCAGGGACACGCTGGAATTGTTCAATACGCCATTTATCAAACTCACGCAGCTTTTCACTATCAATTGAGGTAATGTAAATACGGTCGAAAAAAGGGATATGGTACTTACGCAATACCTGAATATAAGTCTTATAGTTAAGTGCCCCAGTTTCATTATCCAGAGCCTCTTGCATGTTGATAATTGCTTTTTCAGCTACATCGCGAAAGCGTTTTGTGCTGACCAGAATATTACGGTCAGCCATGAATTGGTATTCCATTTGAAGCCGATAGGCCATGCCGATGGCTTTCTCTTTTTCTTTCTGCTTAGTCGCTTTAGAATGCCACTTACCAGCTACTTTGATGCGGGCATACCAACGCTTGCTATTGTCTTGTAGGTAGACGTATAGTTCGTCTGAAATATCGTGTCTTTCAACCTGTTTGCTCATAGTCTGATTCTGAAGTGGTTTTGCAAAGAATTTGCAAAGTAAGATATTTATAACGTAACTAGCTGATAATTAATAGCCATTTTACACACTATCTATTCAAAATCCCCTGCTTCGCGGCGTGTCGGTTCGAGTCCGACCTCAGGTACCATTATTTAAAAAGCCCCGTTCTTAATTGAACGGGGCTTTTTAATGTGTATAATTTATTGATTTTATAGATTAATTATATAGATAATGGTTTGTTAATTACTATTTAACCTGGTGATAGTAGCTAACGTCGCTTTAGGCGCTTCAGCTGATAAAACCTATATATGCTCCACTATTGAGATAAAAGTCATCTCACTCATCTATGGATAGCTTGAGTCATCAATTTTCGTTTCAGTGCGTATCAGTTAACTATAATAGGATAACGATAACTATTTATGTTATGTGAATGCAGCCTTAAATCATTATCAATAGTCTTTACCTTGCGAATTCAATTTTGATCCAAAATAAATAGCTTAAAATATAACCTGTATTATTTTGGCGCTGTTGTAGGTAAATGTTGTCTATACTTAATGAGTGAAGCTAACTGATTGAGGGTAAAGTAAATGAAAGCAAAATTATTTGTGAGTAAACTTAACCAGATAACAAAAGCACTTATCTCTATGACTCCAGCTCAGAGAGAGGTAGTTCACCAGTCAATTCAAGCATTAGATACCGAAATCCCTATAGATGAGCTGTTCCAACCACTTTTTGATTCAAGCCAGTTCAAAAAGTGGGGGAAAGCAGGTGGAGTACAACGATATCGCTGCAATAGCTGCAGTAAAACGTTTAACAACAAGACTAATACCCCGCTAGCTAGGCTGCATAAGAGCTGCATTTGGGTCGAGTATGCCCACTGTATGGCGTTGCGGTTAACGCTGAGGCAGGCGGCTAGAGTCTGTGGTATTAATCTTAAAACAGCCTTTTTATGGCGACATCGATTTCTTCAGGCTCAGGCAGGGAAAAATGATGACAAACTATCGGGCATTATCGAGGTTGATGAATTCTTTCTTGCCTATTCTGAAAAAGGTAATAAAACACTCGGTTCAGGTCAAAAAGCCAGAAAGCGCGGTGGTGATATTGATAAACGTACTAAAGAAGGCCAAGTTGCGGTGCTTCTTTCCATTGACCGCAGTAAACACATGATAGCGCCAATTTTATCTGCTGATACGTCTTCAGAAATATCCATTAATCTTACTGAAAACATTGAAGAAAATTCAGTGCTTTGCAGCGATGGTGCATGGGCATATGTGAAGATAGCCAAACTAAAGCACTGTGACCATAAGCGATTGATAAATGGGAAAATCAGAGTGATGGATAATATTTATCACATTCAGACTGTCAATGGTGCAATAGCGAATTTTAAAGCCTGGGTAAACGGAAGTATGAAGGGAGTAGCTACAAAATATTTATCGAATTATCTCGCTTGGTTTAAGGAAAGCAGCGCAAAGCTAGATAAACGGCAAATACTGTTGTCCGCTTACGGTAGACAACAGTATTATGGAACATAGCCATTATTTTTGTACTAAGTTAAGTGCATGTAAACAAAGTTTAATATAAGATCTGAAATTATTTATATTAAATAAATAGTATATTATCAATTGGTTATGTTTATTTTTAGGGTTGTTGTGTGGCATGTTTGGTTTTTCATCGCTATACAGTATTGCGATCTTACATGCAGGGCTTTAGTTTGACCTATATTCGTCAATTTTTGACGCTGATAAGAAGGAGTTTCCATGCCAGTACAATTTAATGTCCAAATTGGTTCTTTTCGTAAAATCAACAAGATCCCGAATGCTTGGTCAAATAATGATTACCTTCAATTGATGGCTATTATGGGCTTAAATGATGGTTTGGAAGACATGGAGGCCACTGAACTTAGAGAGATGTGCATGATGTCTCTAAATGATTTAGAGGCTAATGAAGCAGCTAAAATCGTCTTAACCCATTTATTCAGTGAGTTGGCTGAAGGCAAAATTGATCAGTTAAGTAATGATATGATTGGCGATAGAATGTGGGAGGAGTATTCTGATTGCTTACTTCATGAAGGTTTTTTTAGTGCGTATGCATTACTGAGAGAAGCATTTAATGGTGTTTTCGCCGAGCCTACCGGTGTTGAGTTTATGGTTGATGTCACCGCAACAGATGCAAACGATTTAACCATATTCGATGAGTCATTGCATGCCTCAATGGTACGTCTTTTAGCGTCAGGTTTATCCCCTGATGCGTTATTACATCGATTATTTGAAGATCAAATCACCGGTACCCAATTTCCTGAAGCCGCAGGGATATTGTGGAAATTAGAAGCCGTATCAAGTGAAGGTTTATCTCGTCAGTTTAAGGTGGTCAGCTCAGACTTTTGGTTTGGAAAGCTGGCTAATACAGAGCAATTTGAAGCTTCTTCTCATGCAGATGAATCTGATGAAGAAGAATAATTAGCTTTATAATTTTCATTGTTTTACCTAATAAAAAAACCAGCTGAATAATACAGCTGGTTTTTTTTATATCATTTTGGCAGTGCCAAATTAATGATTACTATTATTAGTGCTTACGACGACGCAATGCCGCTAATGGAAGTAATAGTGCAGTTAACCAACCCATAGAACCACCAGAAGATTTCTCTTCTTTCTTGGTGACGGTAACAGTTGCTGTTCCTGCATCACTCTCTAAACGAGTGTCTGATGCTGTAACAGAGAACTTAATGGTGTTATCACCAGATGGCGCAGTAAAACTAATTGCTGGACCGCCGTTGCTGAACGCAACAGTAGTACCACTAGTTTGAACCCAGTTATATGTTAAGGTATCGCCATCAGCATCTTTACCATTGGCTTTAGCTGTAACAACAAAACCTTCAGTACTTGTCATGCCTGTAGGCGCAACAGTTGGCTTGGTGTTGTTAATCATAACTGAAACCATTGCAGGTTTTGAACGATTACCCATGGTATCAATTGCAATAACTTGCGCTTCCATGGTTTCGCTCATTTGGTCGATAACAGCAGTAGCACTTAAGCTTACTTTACCTTTGTTGTCGATCATGAACATGCTTGAGTTTGAGCTCATAACAATAAATTCAGACACAGGGCTCGTTAGCATATCAGGATCTGTAGCCATTACTTGACCAAGTTCAGTACCTGCAGCAGCACCTTTGTCGACATAAACGACTAAGTCTTCAACCGTTGGGGCTACGTTACCTGCATCTGTAGTGTTAGCAACTACTGACATAGCACCGTTTTCTGACAGTAGCATATAACCTAATGAGTTATCGCCAACTTGGCTAACAAGCATTGCGCTTTCACCTGGTTGAAGTTCACTGACCGCTTCGCCTTCAGCATCAACTAAACCAGCACTTGCATCTGGACCTACTAATGCTAACGTTCCTTCAGTTTCATCACCTGAACCTGTTGGATTAGGTGAATAATCAGCTTCTTCAACACGGAAACGAACGCCAACAGAGTTGCCTAAATCAGCAGCTGTTAAGCCCATATCTTCAAAACAAACTTTAGTGGTTAAGAAATTATTACCAGTAACATGATATGCCGGTTCTAAAGTACCGTTACCACTACCAAAAGGAGCTACAAAACCATAAAAAGCGCGTGGATATGCGTCATTAAACCATTGTAGATTCACTGTAGTTGAGGTGTAATCCCAAGAGCCGTCATTGTCTAGGTCGTAATCAACGTTATAGCTTGCAACTAAACCATGAACAATTGGATCTCGCATTTGGAAGGTATTCCAAATTGCTAGGCCTTCGTCACATGATCCACTACCAGAAAGTTCACTTGATGCATTGATTAAGTCATGACGTATTGCCATGTTTTTAGGGCTGGTAGCAATAAGTGGCGCGCTGAATGGTGCAGTGATTGCTGTAGCACCCACGTTAGTTAATGTTCTTACAATACCGTCAGCGGTCACTTCTGTTGAAACAGATGCAGCAGCGGCAGCTTTTGGTAGAATATGATAAACAACATGTAGTGCTTGCTCTTCTCCATCCATGAACTTAATAGCACCGTCGTATTCAGACAATGTTAATGCAGTTGAAGCATCTTCTGCATCACCGTCAAGTTCATATGATGATGTTAACGTCCATTCAGGTAACTTAGTTGGGTCGATTGTCACTGTTACGTCAAACATTTTCGTTTGACCTGCAAGGATTTTGATACTTGCTGGCATATCAAAAGATACAGCCGCAGAATCGATATCATTTTGGAAGCGTTGCTCTGCCATTAACGTGTAAGTTTTCGTTTCTGAAGAGAAATTTTTCACCGAAATAGTTTTAGTCATTGATGTTGTTTCACTTAATGAAACAAGACCAAATGCTAAAGCTGCTTGCATAGTCGTTTTGTCATAAGCGATAACTGGTAGATTGATTGATTTCTCAATATCAACAAGACCAGCACCAATATAACTGATTGGCGCTAATTCAGCGTCTGCATTTAATCCAATAGGCTCAATCGTGACATTCAAGTTTGCCGCGTTCATCATAGTAGCCTTAATTTCAAGCGCGCTACGATTTGGCAATGCCTCTTTTACAATACTCATTGCGCCAGCTGTAATCGGGCTAGAGAAAGATGTGCCGCTGATAGGAGACAAACCGTCGCCAAGACCCGGATGTGCAGTCATAATTGACGTACCAGGAGCAGTGATTTCAGGCTTTAATGTACCGGCAATAGAAGGACCGCGTGATGTAAACGTAGCAATGGCACCAGCAGTAGTGACTTCTACAGATGTAATTGAGAAGGCTACATCACCTTTTGCTATTTCCGCTTTTAGAGCATCACCTTCTTCTTTAGAAATCATTACAGATGGAATTGTCACTAGAGGATCTGAACCGCCCATTGCGGATGCCCCAGCCCCAGCAGCATTGTTTGCAACAATAACAAAAGGTGCGCCTTTGGCTTGAGCGTTAAGTACTTTACTCGTAAAGTTACAAGCGCCGCGATCAATAATAGGGATTAGACCAGTAAAATCTACGTCACTAGCAAATGCAGTACAGCCGTTCAAATTGGTTGTAGGCACAACTAATTTTGCTGTAGTACTGTCGAAAGAGTAAGTATTTGTAGTATTGAAACTCGCCGCAACCGCTGTTAATTCAACACCAGCAGCTGTCGCATCAATTTTACCAACGGGTGTGGTCGGGTGAGTCATTGCGCCAACAGATAATGCATTAACTGATGTACTTGGGCCGCCAACAACAAATGGTGTCGCGCCATCGTTACCCGCAGAAATAACAAGGTTTACGCCAAGCTCAACCATTTCATCGATAAGTTCTTGAACTGCACCGCCTTTGGTATCACCAAAGTCACCACCTAATGACATATTAACTGTGTTTACACGGTCAGTTATATCTCCATCACCGTTTGGATCCATTGCTGCTTCTAGTGCATTAAGCTGAGCAAGACCTGGACAACCTGAGTTACATACTGAGTAAACATATAGTTCAACATCAGGCGCTATACCAACAACTGAATGGCTAACGTGAGTACCGTGGTTGGTATCAACATCAATCGGGTTTGGGTCATTATTGATAAAATCATATCCACCGGCAACTTTACCTTGTGGCCAGTTTGGCATGTCAGCTTTTGCTGCAACAGCAGCTTGATAGTCAGCAATAAGACCTGAGCCACCCAATGCTTTATGGGTATAATCAACACCAGTGTCTAGTACCGCTACTTTTTGCCCTTTACCAGAAGCAATTCCTGCTTCAATTACTGCTGTTGCACCAATGTAATCAGCACTATCAGCTACGTCTAGTTCGTAGTCATATATAGGCAATATATCAGCAACTTCAGAATTATTAAGAAGTGCCATCAATTGGTTTTTATCAGCTTTAACTAAAATTGAGTTAACCAAGTTAGACGTTTGGCCAACAACCTGAATATCAGCACCTAAGCTTTCAATTGCGCTTAATACTCGCGATTGAGATTGCTTAATAGATATTGAAGCTTGAGTAGAAGAAACTTTAGATAAACGAGCTTGCTGTGATACAGATTGAGTATTAAGTTTGATCATCCAAGCCGAAACGGTTGATTGTTTTTCTGCTTTGCTGACTTTTAAACCAGCATACTCATCGTTTGCTTGGTTTGTTGTATTGTACTTATTTGCAGGTTCTGCAAAGCAAGCGCCAGAGACTAATACAGCCGAAATGGCTAGTGCTAATTTTGTCTTCACAACTTCTTCCTTGTTTTAGACACCACTCAATTTTGGAGATATCGCAGTAACACGATGAATATTAAGTGATGTGTTTATAATATTTTAAGTAATTATGTTGCACTCTATGGCGCATCAACAGCATTTGTAGCACAAAGTGTTAACAAAAGTAACAATGAGATTTAAAAAAGTGGCAATTAATTGTTAATAAGTATGTGTGAGTTTGTGATTTGTGTCGTGATAATGACTTGCGGCATTTGACAATTATGAAGGCATTATAAGGCTTGAGGGAGATTAAGCCCTCTGTGGTTTAGGGTTTTACTGATCTTATAATGGGGTTTTGCAGGCTAATAAGTGTTTCAGTAGATTGGATTTCATCAATAGATTGAATACGATTAATCAGCACATGCTGCAATCCATCGATAGATTGGCACATTACCTTTACAAAAACCGAATAATTACCAGTGGTATAATAGGCTTCTACCACCTCTTCTAGTTCATTTAGTTTGGCAATAGCCGCTGGATAATCGCCGGCACTCTTTAAATTGATGCCGATAAAGCAGCAAACATCATAACCGAGTGCTTTAGGGTTTACGGTAATTTGCGCGCCAGTAATAATGCCCGCCTGTTTCATTTTTTCAACGCGAACATGGATAGTCCCAGCACTGACATTAAAGCGTTTTGCCAGTTCTGCAAAAGGTGTTCTGGCATCTTGCATAAGTGCGGTAAGAATATGATTGTCTAATTCGTCTCGTTGAAATGAGCTATCCACGGTATGAAGCCTTAAAAACCCTTAATTGGCCATAAATCTACGACTTTCATTGCATAATAGCTACTAAAATTAGTATGGGTATTAACAATGTTTAATTTTGATTATTGGTCGGCTGTTGGCGCCATGAATGTGACCGGAGATTCAAAGTGTAATGCTTGTTGTGAGTAAGGGTGAGTGATTGATAATGCTGCTGCGTGCAAGAGTAGTCGAGGTGATAAGCTTTTTGCTAAAGCATCGGCATAAAAACCATCGCCAAGTATTGGGTGGCCTAAGGCCATCATATGGACTCTAAGTTGATGAGACCGTCCGGTAATTGGAGTCAGTTTGACTAATGTGGATTTAGCACCGTAACTGACAACTTCAACTAATGTCACCGAAGCTTTGCCGACAGAATGGTCGACTTTTTGTTTTGGTCGATTAGGCCAATCACAAATGAGTGGTAAATCGACTTTATTGATATTAGGTTTCATATGGCCGGCAACCCGAGCGAAGTAGGTTTTTGCTGTTTCTCTATCACGAAATTGCCGTTTTAATTCGCGTTCAGCACTGCGTCGTAATGCGACGACAATGACTCCAGAGGTTGCCATGTCTAATCGGTGTACAATTTGTGCATTTGGATGTTCAGCTAAAACTCGAGAATAAATACTGTCATGGTAAATAGCTTCTCTTCCTGGAACAGATAACAACCCTGAGGGCTTATTTGCAACCAAAATGTCTTTATCTTGATACAAAATATCTAGCCAAGGAGTCGTTGGTGGGTTGTATATGAAATCAGCCATGGTAGCCCTCGTGAGTCAATTCGCGGCCAAGATACCGTTAGGGCTTATGATGTGCAAGTATAGAATTATATTGCTGAAAGACGAAAACGTCGATCTAAGAGAATGCGTGACCGTTGACGTGCATGATAGTGAATGTCCACACTACAAATGCGAGTGGGATATGCACTAATGCATAAAAACATTGATCAAGACGGCTCATGCCTTTGGCTAACCAAATTAAATAAAGGTGTGCACCTATCACTGCGGGAAACAACCCCAGCAGAGGGTAAAGCGAAAACGGACTAGCATCAGCAAAAACGGCGTGACTAATGAGTGCCCAAGCCACCATAAAAGCGGTTGTTATAGGCGGTATTGCTACGCGATATTGATCTGGGTAAGGGAACATCCCATGTCCTTAAAGTCATTTATTATGGCGTGTTAGCCTTTTATTTCTTTTTTACTCTGGATCACTTTCCGATGCACGATTGAGTAATGGCGCAAACCAGCAGGTCCATGAGATACAATAACAGATAATAAAATAATAAAGATGACTAATTCAGAATGGCATTGGCTTATTTGAATAAAAAATCCTAACAATATGACTTTAAATAGAGTTAACACTCCTTTAAGTTGAATTAACCAACGCCAATCTCTGATGATCTCCCAACTCATTAACAATACGCCAGAAGTGATTGCGATAATCCAATAATTAAGCCACACAGAAAGCTCAAGATTGAAAATAATACCGCCACCACTGCCCACTACGCCAATAATGTGTAGTGCTCTGAGCGACGTTTTACTTATTCGTTCAATCCAAAATCGACGATTGGAGACAGGCAAATTTGTTTTCTGATTCATAGTGTAATTGATAAGTTAACATTGCGGCAACATTAGCAATTTCAACGAATAAAAACAGTGACGTATACAGCAGTTCTTTTTATTCTCAATGTGTTTGCTCTATTTATTCAGTTTTAAGTAATATAAACCTTTAAAAAGTATAGTCTTTGGTGATCAATCTTGTTTATGTAATACCTTTAAAAAGGGAAGCGCTACTTTGAATATTTGAAATACAGTGCGCCATGATAATATTTTGATGCACAAATACGCCCAATCGGTACGCTTGTTTTAGCCCATAATATTATCGCAGTGGTGGTAAAGACTAGACAAAAATGACGATTTGTCGACACTTAAATCGAAAAGTGTCAATGATGTTTGGGGGGACGAATAGGGTCGGTTTTTATCGGAGCGAGCAGAGAAATTATATCACTCTGTGATTATGGCCGCTGCTCTTTACCTGAGAGAATCTAGATCACAATTTCATCGTTATTCAGTGTGATATTGGCGACAATAACCGTGAATTCACATACAATTAACGTATCTCTAGGAGCTGATCATATTGATGATTTGCTCATCAATCCGCTATTAGTAAATTTGGATACCTATGAAAATTGGATTTTTTAGTGCAAAGCCTTACGACATTCGTCATTTCACGAATATTAACCAAACTTTTAAGGTTGATATTGAGTTCTTTGATTACCGACTTTGCATGCAAAACGTCAAATTAGCCGAAGGCTATGAAGTCGTTTGTGCCTTCGTGAATGACTCCTTATGTGAAGAAGTATTAGTTGAATTAGCCAACGGTGGCACAAAGATTATCGCTATGCGCTGTGCTGGTTTTAATAATGTCGACCTTATCGCTGCCGAACGTTTAGGCATGAAAGTCGTCAATGTACCGGCATATTCACCTGAGTCAGTCGCCGAGCATTCTGTGGCACTGATGTTGACGTTGAACCGTAAAATTCACAAAGCTTATCAACGCACTCGTGATGCCAATTTTGCCTTATCGGGTTTAGTTGGTTTTAACATGTTTGGTAAAACGGTGGGGGTAATTGGCACCGGTAAAATCGGCTTAGCCACCATTAAAATCTTATTAGGTTTTGGCTGTAAAGTCTTGGCATATGATCCTTATCCAAACCAGGCGGTTATTGATCTTGGTGTCGAGTATGCTTCATTAGATAGCCTGTATCCTCAATGCGATATCATCAGCTTGCATTGCCCATTGACCAAAGATAATCATCACTTGCTTAATAAAGTGAGTTTTAGTCAAATGAAGCCTGGAGTGATGGTGATCAATACCAGTCGAGGTGGATTATTAGATGCCTTTGACGCAATGGAAGCGTTAAAGGATGGTCAGATTGGCTCATTAGGGCTCGATGTATATGAAAATGAAAAGGGGCTGTTTTTCGAAGATAAATCAAATGAAATTATTCAAGATGATATCTTCCGCCGCCTGTCAGCTTGTCATAATGTGATTTTTACAGGTCATCAAGCTTTTTTAACAGAAGAAGCACTCAACTCTATAGCCTCAACAACACTAACCAATGTGACGCAGTTAACCACAGGGCAAGCTTGTAATAATGAGCTGTTTTAATTTGCTCTAACTCGCTGAAATGTAGGCTGACTAATACACAAGCCATCCACAGAATAGCCGCACTATGGTTAACTTAATAATTTTTAGGCATAGTGAAAATAAATGGAATATTATGATTACAACAACTGAAACTCACGATGTAAAAACGCCTACAGGCTTAATGCGTACCACGCTTTACCGTCCAGACACTAAAGGCCAATTTGCAACAATCATTTTCTACTCAGAAATATTCCAGCAAACGGCGCCTATTGCACGTTCAGCTGCTATTTTGGCAGGACATGGCTTTGTGGTGTTAGTTCCAGAAGTGTTTCATGAGCTCAATCCAATGGGTACGGTATTGGCCTATGACGATGCAGGCAAAGATAAAGGTAATGAGGATAAGTGGGCAAAGCCATTAGAGCAACATGACAGCGATACACAGGCACTTGTCGACTTTGCGCGGTCACAGTCATTCTGCAGCGACAAAGTCGGCGCTATGGGCGTATGCATTGGTGGTCATTTAGCCTATCGTGCGGCGCTTAATCCTGATATTAGCGGAGCATTTTGCTTGTATCCAACAGATATCCATTCAAATACATTACCTTGCAAAGAGGGTAATGATTCATTAACTCGAACTGGTAGTATAAAAGGCGAGTTAGTGATGGTGTTTGGTAAGCAAGACCCGCATGTTAGTAAAGAAGGGCGTAAGCTTATTTATCAAAAACTTGAACAGGTGAATGCCAACTTTACTTGGCTAGAAGTCAATGCCCAGCATGCGTTTATGCGTGATGAAGGTGAACGCTTTGATGCCGCTATAGCCTTGCAAATGTACTTACAAGCGGTGGCGTTTTTTCATCGAGTATTAAACTAACCCGCAGTGTGTCTTTGCTGAGCTTGAATACCTGCTTAATAAAATAGATATCAACCTATCTGATACATAACCGCTATGGCGATATAACCCGATGTTAGTCATAGGTCCGCCATAGGTTTATGCATTTATTACTAGGGGCTGTTGATCTTTCAAGGTTATTTTTGCAGCGAATTGTTGGCCATTACTCACATTTACAACTGCGCGGCAGAGACTTCGAGGTGTAGTTATTCTACATAAAAAAGTCGATAACGCAGTAAAAATGGCCAACAAACGCTGCCCGGAGGGTTCGGCTAAAAACGTTTTACTCTTTGTTGAATGAACTTTGCTTAGATGACTAGGCATCAATCCATTCGCCTCGATTAAAACGTTTTTAACTCGAATAAAATTCAACCAGAAAAGATCAACAACCCCTATCCACATCCCTATGATTGAGTAGGTATTGCTATCCAAATGATTGCTGTCTAAATTGATATAAAATTTAAGGCTAGCGATCATTGGCGCTATGAGCCACAGGTTATTAATACTACGGTTTTCATAGTGTAAGATGATGTAAACTATTGTGGCCGATTTGCCTTAATCTTCGCTTTGGTTTTGTTGCTTACTAAAAGCATGGTATTAGCCACTTTTGGTTCGGATAACTTAATCACCGCTTTTTGGAGCATTAAGCTGTTAGGATAAGTCATTACATCGCCAACATCGCGTTTAATTAATACATGAAATAAACTTATTTCGACAATAATCCCACTCATATCTTCTTCTTTATCAACAATTTTGATTCTATCGCCAATACGGTAAGGAAACGCAAAGAAGATTAATACACCAGCGGTAATATTGCTCAATATCGACCACTGAGCAAATAAAGCCACCCCTAAAACAGCAAAGGCTGACGATACAAATAGGGATACCTCTTGATAGCCTAATCCCAAAGATACCGCCATCACTGATAAGGTGACAAAGAATAATAAATAAGAAATTAAACGCGTAATGAGTCGACTGCGAACCTCGCTAACCTGTTTCTTTTCAGCTTGCAGATAGATCCATTTGTTGACCTGACGTTGAGCAAAAAGAAACACAGCCAAATACACAATGATCATCAATAAATGGTTAAACATGTCGATTCCCTATCTGATTAAAATGGAGTGGCGAAGGCACAATTTCGCCGCCACGTCCTAGTGCATTCTGGGGTATAATAAGGTTTTAAAGTAGAAAAATCTTGCTGTCATGCATACCCGTTCCACCCGAAGATGCAGGATTCAGCTGGAATTATAAACGCTTTTAGGCAAGGCATTGATTGAAGAGAATAGTTATTCTATTGTCGAAATCAATAACGTAGCATAAAGCGTTTATAAACCAGCCCTTTGGGGAAACCTGAGCATCTTCAAGTGGAACGGGTATATAGGCAAGACTCCTCACAGAGTAAAGTATGTCTGATTATAAAGTATTGCACGTCGACGGTGATAGATTTGGTGATTTTTGTGTGCTCGATGATGGTGACTATCGAGTATTGTCATTTGGTGATAATGACGAACAAAGTAAGATGGATAAGAGTCAACCTCATGTACCGCAACATACTTATGTTCAGGCTATGTTAGCTGTATTGCTATTTACTCAACCCAAAAGTGTGATTATTTTAGGTTTAGGTGGCGGAGCATTAGTGCATTCCCTTAGGCATTTTGATGCGGCGA
The DNA here is from genome assembly GCF_003855395.1 of Shewanella livingstonensis. NCBI lineage: Bacteria > Pseudomonadati > Pseudomonadota > Gammaproteobacteria > Alteromonadales > Shewanellaceae > Shewanella > Shewanella livingstonensis. The sequence goes on from NZ_CP034015.1 coordinate 933,362, forward strand.
TTAAAATTACCGCGGTTGAGTTGCGCGGGCAAGTTATTGAAGTAGCCAAACGCTTTTTTCAATTACCGTTAAGTAAAAAACTAACGGTTATACATGAAGATGCCTATGTGTTTTTAGCCCAAGCAGAGCATAAAAAAGTTGATGTTATTTTTGCTGATATCTACAGTGACAAAGGCGTAGACAAGCAACAACTGTCAAACCAATTTATTGAGCAAACAAAGCAGCTACTTAAAACAGATGGTTTTTTAGTCTTAAATTGTTGGAAGGAGCACAGCCGAGATTTACAGCTACGTGACACTCTTCATGAGCATTTTAGTCAAGTCTTTGCCTGTTTAACTGGCGGCGGAAATTGGGTGGTATTTGCCACCAACAAAGCCAATTGTTTTTCTGCTGCAAATAATAAGCAAGAGCTACAAGCCCTTTCACAAAAGCTCGATATTAATGTTAGCCGAGTATTAACACGATTTGGTCCTTGGGAATAACATTCATCAACAAACATCATTAATCGACTATCGTCCTTTAACGGTATTCGGTTTTGATGATTCAGATCTCCGATACAAGATATGCCCTCAAAGATAGTTCAATGCAAAAAACCGATTAAGGTGATAGTTTTTATCCGTTATACTTAATGATTGTCCATCGCTATTATAGCTACATCAGATGACGAGCACAGTTTGTTTATCATCACCGAAACCATATTGGTATCGGGTTTAATGTAAATCTAAATGGAGCATGACATGACACAATCTATCATCAATAGCACTATCAAACCTTTCAAAGCAACTGCATTCCACAATGGTGCTTTCGTTGAAGTTACTGAACAAGATTTATTAGGTAAGTGGGCAGTGGTATTTTTCTACCCAGCTGATTTCACATTTGTATGCCCTACAGAATTAGGCGACATGGCTGATCATTATGAGAAGCTACAAGCAATGGGCGTTGAAGTTTACTCAGTATCAACTGACACTCATTTTACTCATAAAGCTTGGCATTCAAGTTCAGACACAATCGGTAAAATTACTTATCCAATGATAGGTGACCCAACTGGCGCAATCACTCGTAACTTTGGTGTGATGATTGAAGAAGACGGTCTAGCACTTCGCGGTACTTTCGTTATTAACCCAGAAGGCCAAGTAAAAGTTGCTGAAATTCATGACCTAGGTATTGGTCGTAGCGCATCTGAATTACTGCGTAAAATTCAAGCTGCACAATATGTTGCAACTCACGATGGCGAAGTATGTCCAGCAAAATGGCAACCAGGTGAAGCAACACTAGCTCCTTCAATTGACCTAGTCGGTAAAATCTAACGACTAAGCTCACCCTTAGGTTAGTAATATCATCTCCAGCTAGTCGGTGTTCCCCCGGCACTGACTAGCACTTTTAAACTCACCGATTATTATCCATTTTAGGAGTTATTATGTTAGATGCGAATGTAAAAAATCAACTGAAAACCTATCTGCAAAACCTCAAGCGCCCAGTTGAACTTGTCGTATCTGCAGATGACTCAAATAAAGGTAAAGAACTCACTAGCCTAGCGCAAGACATTATTGACTCATCAGACTTAGTTTCAGTCACGTATCAGCAAGGTCAGCGTACACCAAGCATGAGTGTGATTAACCCACAAGCTGCAACCAACATTATCTTTGCTGGACTGCCAATGGGCCATGAATTTACCTCACTGGTGTTAGCGCTATTACACAGCGGCGGACATCCGATTAAGTTAGATGCGGATATCATTGAACAAATCCGTCAGTTACCGGGTAAATTTCATTTTGAAACCTATATTTCGTTAAGTTGCCAAACCTGTCCTGAAGTGATTCAAGCACTGAACATGATGGCGGCTATTAACCCCAATATTACTAACGTGATGATCGACGGCGCTTTATTCCAACAGGAAGTGAGCGATCGCAATATCATGTCAGTGCCATCAGTATTTTTGAACGGCGAAGCCTTCTCTGTTGGCGCCATTAGCGTTGTTGAAGTACTAAACAAATTAGATAAAAATGCAGCAGGCAGACAAGCCGAGCAATTAAACCAAAAGTCAGTTTTTGATATGTTAGTGGTTGGCGGCGGCCCAGCTGGCGCAGCAGCGGCAATTTACTCTGCTCGTAAAGGTTTAGTCACCGGTATTGTTGCCGATAAGTTTGGCGGCCAAGTGGCTGAAACGGTTGGTATTGAGAACTTTATTTCAGTGTCTAAAACCGAAGGTCCTAAATTGGTGGCTAACCTTGAAGCCCATGTTAAGGATTATGACGTCGACATTATGCAAAACCAACGTGCGTTGAGTTTAGCCAAAAATGGTCTGTTTGATGTGACCCTAGAAAGTGGCGCGACCCTTAGCAGTAAAACGATAATCTTGGCAACGGGTGCACGTTGGAGAGAAATGAACGTCCCTGGTGAGCAAGAATACCGTAATAAAGGCGTAGCGTATTGCCCACATTGTGACGGCCCATTATTTAAAGGTAAACGTGTTGCGGTAATTGGTGGCGGTAACTCAGGTATTGAAGCGGCTATCGATTTAGCTAATATTGTTGAACACGTTACCGTACTTGAATTTGATAGTAAGTTACGTGCCGATGAGGTGCTACAGCGTAAGGCTAAATCAATGGGTAATATTACGATTATTACTCAAGCGATGACCACTGAAGTTAAAGGTGATGGCACTCGTGTGACGAGCTTGATTTATACCGATAGAGCAACAGGTGAAAGCAATACCGTTACACTAGCGGGTATTTTTGTTCAAATCGGCTTAGTACCTAATACCGAGTGGTTAAAAGGTGTGGTTGATATGACTCCTCGCGGCGAAATTATTGTCGATGAGCGTGGCCAAACTTCAATCCCTGGTGTATTTGCTGCAGGTGACGTAACTAATACCCCGTATAAGCAAATTATTATTGCCATGGGCAGCGGCGCAACAGCATCACTGGGTGCATTTGATTATCTCATCAGGCATTCTGAAGAAGTGGATGTAAAAGCTGCATAAGGTATTGTATAACCCGTTGTATGAGATTGTTAACATAATCTCATTGAATTAAGAATAGCTCGCATTTTGCGGGCTATTTTTTTGTCGTATTGAATCTAAACCATTGAGACAATTAATCTGTTGCTTAGCAATAATGGATAAACAATCTGGATATATTAGAAAAATTTCAAGTATATTAATTTTAGGCCGATAGCCTTTTACATCGATAGCCTTTTACATCGATATACATTTACAACATAGTCGTTTAAACCGATCGTTATTTATGCAAGGCCATGATTAGACAAGAGCATGATCTTATTAAAAAAGATTTATTTAACAATAATATAATATTAGCTATAGTAAATTAACCAAAGATTAGCGTTAAGCGGGAAGCGTAGTAGCACCCTAACAGTCTCAAGGATTGAGGTTAGGTATTACTTGTCTTAATAAAATATCTCAGTGGCTGTATTGATAAGCTTTACGTTTGTTTTATCTTCGTTGATTATCGCTTGGGGGCGGAATATGAATTGGTTTAGTAACATGTCAATTTTTAAAAAGGTAGGACTTATTTTTGTCTTATCAGTAATTATTTTTGCCGTTAACCTTGGCATAAGTACTGTTGCGATTAATAAAAACCGTGACACATTATCTTTTATGGAAACCAAAGTGGCGCAGCGAGTGGAGCTGGCAAACCAGAACGTCATATTTGTGCAGCGCTTAGATGAGCTATATACCCAAGCGGTATCGTTTGCCGATGAAGATTTATTGGGTAATGCCAATAAAACCTTTGCATCACTGAAAGATAATTTAACGAATCTATCAACTATCGATCAACAAGAAAGTGCAGCTTTATCGCAATTATCTAACAGCCTTAGTGAATACAATACCATGACACTATCTCTGGCCAGAGGAATGCTTGACGGCACTATTGATATGGCCAATGTAGGACAAATTAGCCAGAAAAAAGCCAAGATTTTTGACAAATTAACTAATGGTATAACGGTTTATAAAGCTGACAAAGTGGCAGAATTTAGTTCTACCATTAAAGAAGCTGGCGACCGTTCAGAGCAAAGTTTATACCTTTCGTTTGGCATAGGTATCGCGTTATTAGTGTTTATGGCACTTGCGACGATTTCGATTGCACGTGCCATTAGTGGCGCCGCGGGAGATGTGGCTAATTCATTGGGAGAATTAGCCGACGGTAAAGGTAATCTACGCCATCAATTAACCGTAGCAGGCACTGATGAGCTCGGACAAGTATCAAGTAACTTTAACCGTTTTTTACGCTTATTAGCTGACTCTATTCAACGTGTTGTTAGTGTGACTAAACCGTTGTTAGACAGTGCTTCATCGCTAAAAGAGCGGATGGCAGTCGCGACTAAAGCGACCAAGCAGCAAAGTCATGATGCTAAAACCGTACATATGTCGATGGAAGAAATGCGCCACTCGGTCAATGATATTTCACACAGTGCTCAGCAAGCAGCAGAAGCGGCGCAAGTTGCTGAGCGTGAAGCGACCGCAGGCTTAGCGGTAGTACAACGTACTGTGAGTATTTCACAAGAACTCAACTCAGGTATTGAGCTAGCGTCGAACTCTATTAATGAGTTAGCCAAAGATACTGAAAGTGTAGGCTCTATTTTGAACGTGATTACCTCAATTGCAGAACAAACAAACTTATTGGCGTTAAATGCCGCCATTGAAGCGGCTCGAGCGGGTGAGCATGGTCGAGGTTTTGCCGTGGTTGCTGATGAAGTTCGCGCGCTGGCGTCTAAAACGGCCGATGCAACTAAAGAAATTCGTGGTGTACTAGAGAAGCTTAAAATCGCAGCTGAATCATCGGTTAGTACTATGGGTGTGGCGATTACTAAGTCATCAGAGAACGAGCGTTATGCTAAAGATACCGGTGAAGTCTTAAGCTCAATTCAATCTAAAATTGTCAGTATTAACAGTATGAATACGCATATTGCTTCAGCCACTGAACAGCAATCTTTGGTTGCTGCACATGTGGCGAATAATGTGGTTGAAATGAATGCATCATTTGAACAAACATTGGGTATTCTTGCAGAAGTGCAGGGTATTTCAGAAGGATTAGATGGTTTTGCTAATGAGCTTAATCACGCTACTTCACAATTTAAATTATAATACTGCTGACAATTCAGCTCCAAATGTGAGTGGTACACCATAAATAAACGCACAGAGAAATCTGTGCGTTTTTTATTTTATTCAGCGCCCAAAAGCCTTCTGCTCCGTTGTGTTGATAGCCTCTACCGAGCGACATATGTAGAACATAAACCGTTTCTGCTTGTTTGCTGCATTGTTAGCCGCCACTTTTGAATTATTTAGCGTATTATAAAGCCAATTTTTGTGGGTGAAAATTGCCTCTAGCCCGCGTTTGTTTTACTTTATTGCCATTGCATAAACAGACGTTATTTTTTCATCCGTATTTTGCTTCTTTATCACTGTAATGTGAGCTGTTTGGAAAAGGATTATCATGCCAAGCTTGATTAGAATCGTGTTAATTAATACCCACCTACCAGGTGTAGTCGAACTGTTATTAAGTGGTCACACTAATATTTGTGGTACCAATGCCTCGGGTAAAACAACCCTACAACGCTTGGTGCCAGTATTTTACGGCGAGTACCCAAGCCGCGTTGTGCCGTCAACGCGTGACAGTTTCGAACGTTGGTATTTACCCCATGATTCAAGCTACATTATTTATGAATATCAAAAAGATGATGGCTTACTTTATCAAGCTGTTTTAGCCTCTGCCGGTGATGGTAAAGGGGTTAATTACCGCTTTATTGGCCGCGCTTTTGAGTTAGATCATTATATTAAGTCGCGTAATGGCGACACGATTATTTGTCATTCAATGGCCGAGCTTGGCCGTGAAGTAAAACGTGATGGCGTAGCCCATACCAATCTATTAAATACTCGTGAATTTCGAGCAATTATTCAAAACGATCGTAGCTTATTAAATACCGGTAGCAACCGCAATGAGCTGCGGACTTACGCGCGTCAGTTCTCGTTGTGTGACGGCGAACATAGCTTGCGTCATATCGAAAAACTCGCCAAAGCAGTGCACTCGAAAGAGGGCAAAATGGAAACGGTTAAATCAATGATCGCAGCCATTTTAGAAGAAGATGGGGTAAACCCACCGACATCTAGACTGAATCCACAGCGAGTAGAAACGTGGATACGAGAAAGCCAACTAGTGCAAGGTTTTGAACAAATCCGCCCAGAATACGAAAAGCTCGAACAAGAATTTAATCAGTTATTAAGCGCCGAGTTACGCTTAGCCAGTTTATCGCGCGGTTATCGCGCCGACGAAACCTTAGAAGCTGAACGCCAAGATCGTAACCAAACTCATGGTAAAGAATTAAACCTCAAGTTGCGTTTATTAGACGAAGAGTGGAAAGACGTTCGCGATGAGTTAAACCAAGAGTTATCTGCAGCTAAAGGCGACTCAGGCAAGTTTGAAGATGAACTTAATGCCATTGAAGACCAGCATGCTGCCTTTTTAGATGCCGACATTGAACAAGCCAAAGCTGATTTAGATAATTTGCCTAATTGGCGCAGTGATGTTGAAAACCTTAACGAGCGTCATAAATTACAAACCGAAAAACACCAAGATATTGAAGCCGCCTTTAATGCCCGCCGTAGCAAAATTGCTGAGCAATTACATCGCGAACTTGAAACGCTACATCTCGAGCAAGACACCCAACGTGAAGCACGTGATAAGCAACGTGAGCTTGCCAATGACGATATCGCTAAATTAGAGCTGCAATGGCGCGAGCAAACTGATGCAGGCAAAGCTAAATTTAGCGAACAAGAATATCAACTTAAATTAACCGCTGCCGAGCTTAAGCATCAAGTTGATGGTGTGACTTACACCGAAGATGAAAAAATGCGCTTAGCTATTTTCGATGAGCGTATAAGCCTCGCTGATGAAGAGCAAGAAACCTGTAATCAAAAGGTCGATCGTTTAACCACAGAAGAGCGTAAACAACGGGCCAAGCGCGACCAAGCTAACGAAGCGCTGCGCATCTCCAGTATTCGCGTTAGTGACCGAGAAAATGCCAAAGAAGAACTGCACCATATGTTGTTCCCACAGTCGCATACCTTGTTGGAGTTTCTGCGCAAAGAAGCCCACGGTTGGGAGCACACCTTTGGTAAAGTTATCGCGCCAGAGTTGTTGCATCGCAGCGATCTACACCCAAGTTTAACCAAAGACAGCAGTGAAGCATTATTTGGGGTTAATCTCGATCTTAAAGCCATTGATGTGCCAGAGTATGCCGCCACAGAGCAAGATTTACGTATTCGTTTAGCTAAAGCAGAAGAAGCACTAAAAAGTGCCCAAGAAATGCATGCCGAAGCGGAAGATCAACTGGTTGCTATGAATGCTGCGCTCGATAGCATCACCCGCGAACTGACCTTTGCCCGAACAGCGTATAAAAATAGCCGTGAAGACTTACGCCGTCTGTTTGACGAGAAGCGTAACGAACAGCAAAAAATCAATCAAGCTGTGGCAGATCGTAAAGCCGATTCGAGCAAGCGATTAGTGCAACTTGATAATGAACTTAAGCTGCTTAGCAATCAGCACCTTGGCTGGTTAAGCGAGCAAAAAGAGCAGGCGCTTGAAGCGCGCATGGAAAAAAATGCCTATTGGCAAGAAGTGGTCGGCGCCATTGATAATCAATTAGGCCAGATTAAAGCCAATATTGAACAACGCCGTGCTAATGCTAAAACCGAGCAGAAAGCAGGTGAAACCTGGTACAAAAATGAGCTTAAGTCACGTGGTGTTGATGAAGGCACCATTTTGGCGCTTAAAAAGCAGATCCGCGATCTTGAAGCCTGCATCAGTAATGCTGAACAACGGCGCAGTGAAGTGTTGCGTTTTGATGATTGGTATCAACATACCTGGCTAGTTCGAAAGCCTAAAGTGCAAACTCAATTAACCGATGTTAAGCGTGCTACGCTGGAATTGGAGCAACTGCTAAAAGCGAAAACGACAGAAATAAAGCACCGTAGAGACAGTTTAGAAACCGAACGCAAAGCCTGTGATGCAGCCCAAGTTGAGGCATCTGAAAACCTCACTAAGCTGCGTGCCGTAATGCGCAAGTTGGCAGAATTGAAGTTGCCGGCCAATAACGACGAAGCCATGGGTAGCATTGGTGAGCGTTTACGCCAAGGCGAAGATTTATTGCTAAAACGTGACTACTTAATGGGTTCAGTTAAGCAATATGTTGAACACTTTGACTCGGTCATTGCCAGTAAATCGGGCTCTAGTTTAGCCGAATTCTGGGAGCGCGCCCGCGATGAATCAAGCTTTGTTAACGACAAAGGTATTCGTCTACTCGACTATCGCAAGTTAGTGCCACAGCTTGAACAGTTATTGAATGTGATGGTACCGCAATCGTTAATGGCGATCCGCGAACAAGGGCGTATTTTTGGTATCGACTTAACGGCGTTTTATGACGTGTTAACCGATATTGACCGCCGTATAGCCAGCCAAAGTGCACGTATAACTCGTGAAGTGGGTGAAGAGTTATTCCTTGAAGGAGTATCAGAATCGGCTGTGCGAATTCGCTCTCGCATCAGCGAACTGGAGTTTTGGCCTGAACTTGAAGTGTTTGTTAAGGCCTTTAAGGCGTGGAAAGCAGATGGTTTCAGCCAACTACCGAACGAGCATTACACTAACTCAATGCGCCGTGCATTAGACATTATTGGCCGTGCAGCATTAACCGGCGGTATTGCTAAATTGCTCGAAATTGAGCTACGGCTAAAAGAAGGTAACAGCGACTTAATTATTCGTACCGACCGTCAGTTAAACGAGTCTTCAAGTCATGGTATGGCGTACCTTATTTTATGTAAGTTTTTATTGGCCTTCACCCGTTTATTGCGCGGCAAAGCCAATGTCACTATCCATTGGCCAATTGATGAGTTAGGTACGCTGCATCACACTAACGTGAAGAAAATCTTCGATGCTTGTGAGAACAACAATATCAGTGTACTAGGGGCTTTCCCAAATCCTGAGTCTGAAGTGCTAAGTCTATTTGCTAACCGTTACATCATTAATAAGCAAACTAAAAAGCTGCAGGTCGTTAAACCTAAAGCCAATCCGTTAGCGACCCGTTTATCGCAACGTAACACTAAAACCGAAATGCCTACGGCGGAAATGACTCGCGCTGAAACTGCTAAGGAGCACATCTAATGTCTGAATCGACTGAAACTACCTTAGTAGGTACCGGCGCATTAATAGAGCAATTGTTGCGTGGTGAGTTTATTTGCCGAGTGACCAATGAAGACGGTTGGCGGGCATTAAAAAACAACAGCACTCGCGACAGAGTTGAAACCTACCTTAACCAAATTAATCGCACCATTGCCAGTGCTGGTGAGGGTGAAGTGTTTTTTTGTGGTTATTTGCAGCTCGGCGAGGTTGAGCGCAAAGTGATTTCATCGCAATTTAAAGACATTTGTGCAGGACTGATTCCATTAGTGGAATGGTTGGTATTAGTGCAAGAAGCCAGTGGTCAAGATGCTCCGCTGAGCGAAGGTGCGCCGATCCGCTTAACCGATTTACAAGCGCGTATTGAAGACACGCCAGCTTTTAGAGAGCAACTCACTAAGTTGAGCCATTACCGATTATTCGGCTCAAGCAGTACTAACGTTGATGGCCAAATTAAGTTGGTGTTTAAACGGTTAGTTGAGCTGGGTTATTTAACCAAACCGAACAGCGAAAAGCAGATTTATATCGCCACCGGTAAATTAGATTATTTATACGAAGTGATCCGCTTTATTGATGAAACAGAAGGCTTAAGCCTTGAGGCACAAGCCGAAACCGCGACCCAAAGGGACTTGATATGAGCAGTAACTTACACCAAGCCGGGGTAAAGCTGCTCAAACAACTCGGGCGAAATGCCGACGTCATTATGGATGCATATTTAGCAGGCTCGATAAGCGACACTGCTCACGATGCTGGCGTTATCGAAAAGCTAAGAAAAAGTGGCATTTTATGGCGACCAGAGCCCGATCAAGAACTGCGCTTAAAGCGTTCGGTGCGGGCATTATTAGAAGAAGCATTAAGCGATGAGCGCAACAGGCAAATAGATGCCAACGTCGGCTCCGCGCTAGCCACAATAAAAACCTTAGCCGATCATTACAAAGAAGCACGTCGCGATGTCGATTTCAGTGCAGCTGAAGCCTATTTAGCCGATTTAAATGAGCATGTGTACAGTTTTACCGACAGTTTACGTTATTCCATTCGGGTGTTATGGAGCCGAATTAACAACGAATTTGGTTATGTTGGGACTATAAGCGCAAAAATCCGTGAAAACGAACTAGCCCAAAGTCAGGTGTCAGAGCTGCTTAATGGCTTAGAGATGTTTCAATTTAGCGAGTTAGGTGAAATTGCTGGTGATATCCGTGAACTGCGCCGTTTATTGATGACCAGTTTGCAAGAAACCTTAAGTCAATGTACTCAAGAGTTGAGTATTGTCCAAGCGAGATTATATGAGTTACTTGGGCGGTTTAGGCAAATTCAAGGGCGCACCCGCTTACTAAAAGGTTGGTTACTGCACACCAGCATGCATCCAGATTATCAACCTGAAAACCATGTAATGCATAAAGCTGTGCCGGTATTATTTAATTGTGCTGAAGCGCTGATAGCCCCTGCAAGTGTTGATGTGTCTAACCCTCATCACGAATTAGAACTGATGAGCTTAGTGGCACAAGTTAAAGCTATTAGTCGCGACTCGTTACCTGCCATGCTGCGTGAGCACAACGTGACCTTTGAAATGGGCGATAGTGAGGATTTCGATATCCCTGAAAATCCCCTTAAAATAGCCGTGGATGAATATTTTTGTGAGGTGATTGATTCTGGTTTGCGCCAATCAGCGCTTAGTTATTTAACCGAGAAACAACTGCAATGGGATGCAGAAAGCTGGCTTTATCAAGTCATTGGTGGTTATGAAGGCTTAGCCGATGAGCATAAAAATTACTTTGAGCTTGAACCGATAGGTAAACCTGATCCGGTTTATAGCGGTAACTTTATCATTAACGATGTTGAGTTATGGCTAGCCTAAGCAAAAGACAGTTACTGCTAATGGAACACGCGGCAAAGCAGCGCTTGCCGCGAGTGAAGTTCACTGCCGATTGGAAAAAATTGTATCAGTTGTGGCAAATAGGTGAGACCGATGGAACTGACAAGTACTTGTATTTGACTGCAAACGATTATGTTTTACTGCGTAACATGGCCCAAATTGATTCGGGCTTAGATATTCTGGCCCTTGATTTTGATGTGCCCCGCCAACAGATGTCGCAACTCAGCGCTAATGAAAAATACGCTAACATCAGCCCTGAAGCTGACTATGTATTAATGAAGCTAGCGCCTAGTTTATCTCAAAGCCTAGAGACTGATTTAGCGCCAGGTTCAGTGGCCGATTTATTATCTGTACATAATTGTTCACTGCGATTAAAGGCCGACAGTGCGATTGCGCTTTGTCAGCAACTCAATCTAACGAACCTCATCGTGGTAGAGAACCTCGACAGTTTTGATCACTTTTTTGCCAATTCATTTACCCCAGATTTACAGGCAATAATCAATAACTGCATGGTGTTATACCGTGGTAGTCATGACTATTCGCCAGCAGGTCGAAAGCGTTTTTTACACTTACTTCAACCACTCAACATCAATGTAATTGGCTTTACGGATCTTGATCCTGCAGGGTTAATGATTGCCAATACCCTTGAGTCTTGTCGCAGCATAATAGTGCCGCAACTTGCACTAGCGTCGCCTGATAAGTTATTAACGTTAACCCAGATAAATTCGACGAATGATTTTCATAAACAACATAAACAATGGGCTTACCTTAATAACTTGCATCGAGATGCACATTCTAACGATCAATCAAAGTCTCTATCTGGTTATCAATCTTCCTCTCAATCAATCATATATAATCCGCAGTGGTTAGCGTTAGTGCAATGGCTCGGACAACATTGCGTGAGCATTAAACAACAACATATGTTAGCCAAATCCATGTCGCTGACGTTACTTAATATCCACTGTTCAGAATAAAACCACTCTTCATAATAAAACCACTATGCAGAATAAAAAAACACTACGCTGATTGAGCCAGCTACCCCCATTTATTAAACAGAGTCGAGCTCACTTAATCAGCAAGAAAAACCTTCAAACTGATTGTTACTCTCGTTGTCTATTTCATTTTTATCGCTATACGCGCTGATTTTAGCTGTTTTCGTCCTAAATCTATTACTGGTTATACCATCGTTAATGATTAACTAAGTCTATAATCGATTGTTATTTTTAGCTTTTATATTGCATGCTTGTTAAGCGCCGATTAAGTAATCACTTTTGTTCATAAGGTGATTGAAATATATTGCGCTATGTCTCAGTATTTCAGCGCTCGAAAAGAATAAGCACCAGGATTGGTATAACAATAATTAGCAACAGAAGTTGCCATTTCGAAGGGAAATTTATAGATGACAAAATCACTTTCAGCACGGATCTTTATCGGTCTGTTTTTTGGGGTTCTGCTTGGTAGTATTGTGCAGTTTTTACTGGCAGATAATGCTTTTTTTGGTGGCACGTTAGTTAGCCTAGCCAGTGGTGTTGGCACCATGTTCGTCAATATGATTATGATGCTAGTGGTTCCACTGGTGTTTGTGAGTATTGTGTGCGGTGTGTGTGAGTTACAAGATTTAAAAAGCTTTGGCCGTTTAGGGGGTAAAACCTTTGGGTTTTATATCATTAATACCATGGTAGCGATTTTAGCTGCTTTTACCGTCGCAATGATATTTGAGCCCGGTAAAGGCGTGGATATGTCGAGCAACGGTTCGCTGGATATTACCGCCACAGAACTGCCTGATTTAATGTCGTTAATTGTGAGTATTGTACCAAACAACCCGTTTTCAGCCTTTACCTCTGGCAATATGTTGCAAGTGATTTTTATGGCTTTATTAATGGGCGGTGTCATTAAATCAATGGGGCAATCGGTTGAGGGAGCCGTTAAAGGATTTCAAACCGCCAATAAAATCATGATGCGTTTAATTTCAGTGGTAATGAGTTTAGCGCCATACGGTGTATTCGCCTTAATGTTTAAATTAGGCGCAACCTTAGAGCCTGAGATTTTTGTCAGTGTAGTTGAATATTTAGTGCTTATTTTGGCTTTATTATTGATTTGGATTTTTATCGTATACCCATATTCTGTTAGCCTGTTCACTCCAATTTCAGCGAAAACTTTCAGAGATAAAACTCAAGAACAAATTCTATTCTCATTGTCTACTGCTAGCTCAAACGCTACTATTCCGGTAACCATGCGTACTCTTACTGACAAACTAGGTGTGAGTAAAGCGGTGGCTGGTTTTGGTGTGCCGCTAGGTGCAACCATGAACATGGGCGGTGTGTCGATTTATATCACTATTGCGATTTTCTTTGTTGCTAACGCCTTTGGTATGCCAATCAGTAATGATCAAATTCCGTCATTATTGTTTAGCGTATTTTTACTGTCGGTGGGTGCTGGTGGTGTTCCTGGTGGTGGCATGGTGATGATTGGGGTATTGATTTACCAATTAGGCTTACCAGCAGAGGCATTTGTGATTGTTGCCGCATTAGACCGTATTATTGATATGGTATTAACCTCATGCAATGTGGTCGGTGACACAGCTGTATTAACCATTGTTGATCAAACTGAACAAGCGCATCAGCTTGAGGCTGAAAAAATTGCAGCTGAGAAAGTATAAAACTCGTTTAGCAGTATGAATAAAAATGGCCTGCTATACAGGCCATTTTTATGTCTAAGGTCATATGCTTAAGGTTTTATATTGACGCACCTGTTGTGTCGAATATATAAGATGTTATCTGTGCTGCATTTTATTTTCTATCTTAGTCATCAGCTTGAATGTCGTCTTTTCTAAATCATCTAAACCGCGATGAGCAACCAGTTCATAAGAGCGGTTAATATAGCGATAAGCTTGTGGGTAGTTGAACTCAATCACCTCAAGTTCTGCCAATTCATTCAGCGCCTGTGTTTGTCCAATCGGGTAGCCCATTATTTGATGATATTCAATGGCTTTTTTAAACTGCTCTCTGGCCTCATCATTACGGCCTATACGTTGATTTATCATGCCTGCAAGTTGTGATATATAGCCCAGGGTTAACCAGTCTTTCACTTTCGCAGCATTGGTTTTGGCAATGGTAAGTACACCTAATGCTTGCTCTATTCTGTCGGTTTCAGTGTAGCTTTGCGCTAATAACAATCTTAGTCTGGCTAGCTCTCGCTCATCTTGCTGATGCGTAGCTAGATCGATTGCTGCTATCAATGTTGTATTAAGCTGTTGATATTGATGTTGCTGCAATTGGATGCTGGCAAGTAGACGTTGAGCCACCAGGTTATCGGGCGTGGTGTTTATCAGTGCCGTTAATTGCTCTTCAGCAGCCACTGTATCGCCACCTTGCAGTAGTGCTATTGCGCTGACCAGTTGCGGAGGACTAAAGCGTGAATGGAGCTGGGGTGTGGTTTTGTTTTGCTGTGGATGGATCTGTTGGGCCATTAAGTTGGCTGCGGTGAGTAATACTTGCTCAATGCTGGAGGCGTTAACAACTCCAGTTTCAGTGTGCTGCTGTTGATGTAAAGTAAACGCTAATTGATACTGATTATTCGCGCCTGTAATACTTGATTCAATCACCAACACCGCGCCAGAAATAGCCATCATTTGCTTAATATCGATAGTCTTATTTGGCTGTTCATTAGAGACCAGTGAGATAATATTAATAATATCTTCGGTTTGCAGCAAAGGGTAATTGACTCCTAGGTTGAGCTGATAGATAAGCATATCCATTGCTGCGTAACGATTCCATTGTGGGTCGATGTTACCTGAGTTGTCAGGAGTGATATTTACCGGAAGCACTAAAATAGTGCCATTTGGCAACGGTGTTGATTTAGTTGAGATCAGATAAGCATAAACACTGATACTAACAAGCAGTAATACTACAATAGCCGCAATGTATTTATTTTTATTCGATGGTCTAGCGGGCTGCATCGTTATAGTCCTTTACTCATATCTTTAAAATAACTCGAAATGAATTTAAGTTGTTGTAAATAAATAATTATTCACTATTATTTAATGGTTCAAATTGGTATTTTGATTAACGGTGTTTATTTGCTGCATTCAGGTTATCAATAAGTTCAACTGCAGCGCATAAATGAAAAAACCGCCAACTGGCGGTTTTTCTACAGCATAATCAATTAGTCAATTGATGGCTCTTCACTGTAATCAATACCATGATAGCTTAAGCAGGTATCAACTTCGTTAGCGCTACCTAAAATCACCGCCACACGCTGATGGATTGCCGTTGGTTGAATGTCCAATATGGTTTCGTAACCTGTTGAGGCTTTACCGCCAGCTTGCTCAACTAGCAATGCCATTGGGTTCGCTTCATACATTAAGCGTAATTTAAATGGTTTTTCAGGGTTTTTATTGTCTGTTGGATAAGCAAAAATCCCACCACGACATAATACACGGTGCACATCACCAACCATAGCCGCAATCCAACGCATATTAAATGACTGTTCGCGAGGGCCGATAGTTCCAAGTAATAAGTCGGCGATATAAGTTTGAATTGGTGCTTCCCAAAAACGTTGGTTTGACATGTTAATCGCAAACTCAGCAGTATCTGGGGTGATCTGCACGTTATTGTCGGTCAGTAAAAATTCTTGGCTGTTAGGGTCTAGCGTATAAAATTGCGTACCTTTACCTGTAGTTAATGCCATCATAGTCGATGGACCATATAATACATAACCTGCCGCGACTTGCTTACGACCCGCTTGTAAAAAGCTTTGCTCGTTTAGCTCTCCAGCTGGGGCTGGCAATACCGAGAAAATAGTACCAACCAGTGAGTTAATATCAATGTTTGATGAGCCATCAAGTGGGTCAAAACAGACTAAATATTCACCTTTTGCGTTAACCTCAACCACGTAATCCTCTTCTTCAGAGGCTAAACCCCGAACATTACCGTCGGCTTTAAGAGTATCTTTAAGCATGTCATTAGTGATTACATCTAGCTTTTTCTGGGTTTCGCCTTGAACATTTTCTTGATCTGTCGCGCCTAAAACACCCGCTAATGCACCATGACGTACGGCAACACTAATGGCTTTTGAAGTGTCAGCTAAGGTTAACAGTAATTGT
The DNA here is from genome assembly GCF_003855395.1 of Shewanella livingstonensis. Taxonomy (NCBI): domain Bacteria; kingdom Pseudomonadati; phylum Pseudomonadota; class Gammaproteobacteria; order Alteromonadales; family Shewanellaceae; genus Shewanella; species Shewanella livingstonensis. The sequence goes on from NZ_CP034015.1 coordinate 949,527, forward strand.
GTTAAAGAGATGTTTACGGCTTGTGCGCTAAGGGTTTGGGCCAAAGTCTGCATGATTTTTCCTATGAGATTTTGCGAGGTTAAGGTCGAGGTTATTCATTCTTATCAGTTATGTGCAAATCATACCCCACAATGACGCTAATTTCAGCGATTGTTATCTGGGGTTTTGGTTTTGCTGTAAATTAAGGCAAAATGTGGGCGGATTGAATTGCCCAAGGATTAATAATAATGACCATAACATGGAAGCATCATGCTTTAGCGGCAGTGTCTGCCGTGCCACTTCTTTTTACCAGCGCGGTTTTTTCAGCAACCGCTAAAGGCAGCATCATGAACTCATCGACTACCGCGACATTGACGGCAATAAAAGGTAACGCTACGCCACTCACCATTGAGCGTATTCATGCCTCTCCGGCATTAGCTGGTTCAAGCCCGCGTGGATTAGCTTTATCGCCAGACGGAAAGCGAGTCACCTATTTATCAAGCCGTGCTGATAATCAACATTTGTATGATTTATGGCAAATGGATATTGCTACCGGTAAACGTAGTGTATTGATTAATGCCGACCAATTAGACGCAGGGGAGTTGTCTGATGAAGAAAAAGCCCGCCGCGAGCGTCAACGTATTTATGGTCAAGGCATCATGGAATACTTTTGGTCAGAAGATAGCGCAAGTATTTTAATTCCAGCCGCGGGTAAGTTGTATTTATATAATGTTGCCAATAATAAGGTGGCCGAATTAGATACTGGAGAAGGCTTTGCTACCGATGCGCGTTTGTCTCCTAAAGGTCACTTTGTATCGTTTGTGCGCGATCAAAACTTATTTGTATTGTCATTGGATAGTCAAAAAGTAACGGCACTCACCACTGACGGCAAAGGACCAATTAAAAATGCCATGGCAGAGTTTGTCGCCCAGGAAGAAATGGACCGTATGACAGGCTATTGGTGGGCGCCAGATGAGTCGGCGATTGCGTTTACTCGTATTGATGAAACGGGTGTTGAGTTAGTGACACGCAATGAAATTTACGCAGAAGGGATTAAATTAACCGAGCAGCGTTACCCTTATGCCGGTAAAGCTAATGTTGAGATTGAATTAGGGGTGGTTAGCCTAAAAGATCGAAGTATAAACTGGATCGATTTAGGTACCCCAAAAGACATGTATTTACCGCGAGTTGATTGGCTTCCAGACAGCCAGCATGTGTCATTTCAATGGCAAAGCCGCGATCAGCAAACACTCGATCTTCGTATTGCCTCGATAACTCAACCGACACAAGCTAAAACCGTGATTGAAGAGCGCAGTAAAGCGTGGATTAACTTAAACCACGATTTGCACTTTTTAAAGCAACAATCAGCATTTATTTGGGGATCGGAGCGCGATGGTTTTAATCATTTGTATTTGTTCGACTTGCAAGGCAAGCCGCTTAAGCAACTAACCCAAGGTGATTGGGCTGTTGATGCACTTGAGTTTGTCGATGAAGCAACTGGCTGGGTGTATTTTAGTGGTCGTAAAGACAGTGTAATTGAGCGTCATTTATACCGGGTTAACTTTAATACTGGTATTGATTCTATTGAACGAGTTAGCCAGGCTGCAGGTATGCATGAAGCCGTATTTGCCAATAAAAAGCCAGTCTATTTAGATTACTTTAGTAGCTTGCAACAACCGCCGCAAATCAGTTTACATAATAACACCGGTAAGCAATTAGCTTGGGTTGAGCAAAATGAAATTGATAAAAATCATCCTCTATATGATTATGCCGCTTTATGGCAAATGCCTGAGTTTGGTCAATTAAGCGCTGAAGATGGTCAGCCATTAATGTATCGTTTATTTAAACCTGTGCCTTTTGATGCGGCTAAAAAGTATCCAGTGGTAGTGCGTGTCTATGGCGGGCCACATGCTCAGTTAGTGGTGAACAGTTGGAGCGAAGCCGATTATTTTACTCAATATTTATTGCAGCAAGGCTATGCGGTATTTCAATTAGATAATCGTGGTTCAGCGCATCGTGGTACTGAGTTTGAACATGTTATTTATCAAAATATGGGCGATGCAGAAGTAGACGATCAAAAGGTGGGTGTTGATTACCTACGCAGTTTACCGTTTATTGACGGCGACAACGTTGCTATTTATGGTCACAGTTATGGTGGTTATATGGCGTTGATGAGTCAGTTTAAGGCACCTGATTATTTTAAAGCGGCAATATCGGGTGCGCCAGTAACGGATTGGCGTTTGTATGATACTCATTATACCGAGCGTTACATGGGCAATCCTGAAGCCAATAAAAAAGGTTACGATGCTAGTAGCATTCTGCCTTATGTAAAAAATTATCAGTCGGGCTTATTGATGTATCACGGTATGGCTGATGATAATGTATTGTTTGAAAACAGCACTCGAGTCTACAAAGCGTTGCAAGATGAAGGTAAGTTATTCCAGATGATGGATTATCCTGGGTCTAAGCATTCTATGCGTGGCGAGAAAGTGCGTAATCATTTATATAAATCATTAGCGGCATTTTTAGATCAACAATTGAAGTGATCTCTCGTATCGTTAAATGATTAGCCAACAGGCAGACATAAAAAAACCAGGTGAATCACCTGGTTTTTTATTGCGGTTAACCTTAAAAGATTACGCTTCTAAGTCACCACAAAAACGATAGCCTTCACCATGGATTGTCGCGATGATTTCTGGTGTATCTGGCAAACTTTCAAAGTGCTTACGAATACGACGGATCGTTACGTCAACAGTGCGGTCATGTGGCTTTAATTCACGGCCAGTCATTTTTAGCAACAAGTCTGCACGGGTTAAAATCTTACCTGGGTTTTCAACAAAGTGAAGCATTGCACGGAATTCACTGCGTGGTAACTTGTAAGATTCACCTTGTGGTGTCACTAAAGAGCGGCTATTAATTTCTAAACTCCAGCCATTAAAACGATAAAACTCAACAGAACCTTTTTCTTCTGTTTCTGCCGCCGCATTATTAACGCGAGTTAATAGGTTACGTGCACGAATAGTTAATTCGCGAGGGTTGAATGGTTTAGTGATGTAGTCATCTGCACCAATTTCAAGACCTAGAATTTTATCAACTTCGTTATCACGACCGGTTAAAAAGATAAGGCCGATGTTATTAATTTCACGTAGCTCACGTGCTAGTAACAAACCGTTCTTTCCGGGTAGGTTAATGTCCATAACAACAAGGTTTATCTTGTTGTCTTGCATGGCTTTATGCATTTCTGCGCCATCGTTAGCTTCAGTAACAACATAGCCTTCAGCTTCAAAAATACTGCGTAGTGTATTACGAGTTACGGCTTCATCTTCAACAATTAAAATGTGCGGACTTTGCATGATATATACCTAATTTTATAAAATTCGATTCTAGCTACGTTGAGCTAATAAATTGCAATAGCGCTTTAGCTAATGCACTAATATTCCGATATTTTTTGGTGTTTATCTATGTCTACCTTGAATTAAACACTCTCTATAAACTCTATTACGTAACACTAAATACTGGTTACTGAGCCTGCTTGTGTCGATTCATTACTATTATGCCAAGATACGTGTTTGCACTTATGCATAACGGTGTAAAAAGTGGTGTAAAATTGGTTGTATCTAAGCTTACTTACTATGAATGCAATTTAGAAAGATAGTTCCTTCTATAACAAACTTATTTATGCGTATTAATCTTTTATCAAATGTAGAACAAATTTAGTACGACTGTAAACTTTACTTCAATAAATCATCACACTCACAACAATATTTGCTGATTTTTTGAGGTGCATGTAACCATCTTTGCTACACTGATTTAATAGTTCGTAATGGTTATTGTACTCGTTTTAGGCATTTGTTAACAAATTAAATGTTAAAAAATTAATATAACAGTCGAGTATATGAAAGATTAACACGGCTAACACTATAATAGTAAAGAGCTTTTAAATATCATACTTGTGATTTAGATCGCAAACCTTTTCGAAGTCCAACCTATCTGCTAGACTAATTTTGGCTTAATTGACGAAAATTTATTATGGAAAATGTTATCGATACATTGTGGAATGAGTATCAAACGACTCATTTTTTGTTCACTCAACGCCTTTCTGGTGATTTCCCATTTGCTATTGTTACTGCTCATAACCCCCGGGGTTCTATCCTCTCGCCTAGTCAAAATCGTTTACTTGATCGTCAGCTTCAATCTAAAATTCAACAATATAATAGTCCCTATCGCGGATTAATTGGTGCAGCACCTGATCTGTCATACATGGAAAAGAGTTGGGCTATTTTTATTGATAAAGAACAGGCAGTTGAGCTTGGTAGAGAGTTTAATCAACATGCAATTTACTACGTCAATCAAGGTTTATTATCTTTGATTGCTTGTCTTGATACCATAAAGCCTGAAATTCAAATGGGTGTATTTAATAATCGATTGCGCCTGGTGAGTGAACTACCGGAGATTAGTTCATCCACCAGATGAGTGATGAGGTAAATCTAACGGCTTAAGCACTAACAAATAATTTGGATCGATATTCGAGACAATGAGCAAGCCATTGTCTTATGTATATTGGGTTTGTGATGCGTATTGTCTTTTTATTGTCTTTTTTTCGTAATAAAGAACAATCGTAGTTGGGTGACTTTCACAACAGAATGTTCAATAACAACACTGTTTTTTAATAAAATAGTCTATTTTTACTGCGTTTGCTGATTGACTTGTTAGGGCTTTTATTGCTATTTTCAACGTCCTCCTTCGGGAGGAGCAGAAGAGGAGCGTTAACTAGGTAGTAAGTGAGAGGATGCCAATCCGATGACCACTTATGATGGAGATTAGCGCCGAGGTATCAGTTTGTTTGGCAAACATTGATATCGGTCGTTTAGGCTGAATCCTAACGATTGTCACCTATTTTTTTGGTGGAGAGCTTCTGGTGATGATTGCTGTTTCCCTTCTATAAGGGTGCGTTATCTTAGCACCAGGCTCTTCGAACGTAGTGTGTTCGGAGCGTATATCATGTTAGTAAATCACATCTTGTTTTGTCGTCTTTCGCAAACTGCGGAGGCATCTATATGAGTATTATTTCTGAAACTGTCGCCCCTAAAACGGTTACCGAGACCGTTGTTTCTGATATTCGTCGTCCTGAATTAGTCGTCGCCAAATTTGGTGGTACTTCAGTTGCTGATTACGCCTCTATGAGCCGTTGTGCAGATATTGTGTTAGTTAATCAAGCCACTCGTCTTGTGGTCGTGAGTGCCTCCAGTGGCGTAACTAACTTATTAGTTGAGTTAACCCAGGCTAACGTTAATGACGAGCGCCGCTTGGTATTACTTAAGCAAATTGCCAAAATTCAATATGCGATTTTAGATGAATTAGGTCGTCCGCAAGATGTGGCTGCCAGTATTGATAAAATTCTTAGCCGGATGTCGGTATTAAGTGAATCCTTGGAACTTGATCGCAGCAAAGCGGTGATGGACGAATTACTGTCTACTGGCGAGCAATGTTCATCGATTTTATTTTCTGCCGTTATCCGTGAAAAAGGCGTCGCATCCAATTATTTCGATGTGCGTCAAGTGTTACGTACCGACAGTCATTTTGGTCGTGCAGAACCACAGATTGAAGCGATAGCGACACTTGCTAGTGACTTTCTACAACCACTGCTTACAGATTATGTGATTGTCACTCAAGGTTTTATTGGTGCTGATGATAATGGCAGAACAACCACGTTAGGTCGTGGCGGCAGTGATTATTCTGCGGCATTACTTGCCGAAGCGCTCTGTGCTACAGCGGTTGAGATTTGGACCGATGTTGCCGGTATTTATACCACCGACCCACGAATAGCCCCTAATGCCCGCCCGATTGCTGAAATTAGCTTTAATGAAGCAGCTGAGATGGCAACCTTTGGTGCTAAAGTATTACATCCCGCCACTATTTTACCGGCAGTAAGACAAAAAATTCAGGTGTTTGTAGGTTCAAGTAAAGCGCCAGAAATGGGGGGTACTTGGATACGCCATCAAGTGGAAGATACTCCAGTGTTTAGAGCGGTGGCATTGCGCCGCGATCAAACTTTACTTAACTTGCATAGCTTGCAAATGTTACATGCTCAGGGCTTTTTGGCTGAAACCTTCGCGACCTTGGCGCGGCACAAAATATCAGTCGATTTAATTACCACCTCGGAAGTTAACGTCTCGTTAACCCTAGATAAAACGGGTTCTGATTCAAGCGGCCAGGGTTTACTCAGTGAGTCATTACTACAAGAGTTATCGCAACATTGTCGTGTAAGAGTTGAGGAAGATTTAGCGTTAATCGCCATTATCGGTAATCGGATAGCCTCGACGGCTGGCATCTGTAGTCGGGTGTTTAAAGTGCTTGAAAACCACAATGTGCGAATGATTTGCCAAGGCGCCAGTCCGCATAATTTATGTGTGTTGGTGGCCGAATCTGAGGCGGCGCAAGTGGTTAATGCTTTGCACCAAAATTTGTTTGAGTGATGATATGACTAAAGCTATCCAGTCATCGGTACAGGTCGGAGAGCTGGCGACCGGGCACGCATTGACCGTGCCGTTATTTTCATTCTCAGGCAGCAATTCATCCGCGCCTAGCGTGTATATTCAGGCCAATGTTCATGGTGCTGAAGTGCAGGGTAATGCGGTAATTTATCAACTGATGACCTTATTAGAAGGCTACCAGGTACTGGGTGATATAAGGTTTGCACCATTGGCTAATCCGTTAGGGATTAATCAAAAAAGTGGCGAATTTACCTTAGGCCGCTTCGATCCTATTACCGGCGTTAATTGGAACCGAGAGTATTTTGATCACCAAGTCGATGTTGATGCTTGGTATAGCGATCACCAACACTTAACCAATGATGGCTTGTTTCTGGCTTATCGTTCGATGTTAGTTGAAGCGTGTCGGGCTAGGTTGGATAATCCTTTTGGGATATCTACGGGTCATCGGTTAGCGGTTAGTTTGCAGACTATGGCGCACCAAGCCGACATCGTGCTTGATTTGCATACCGGGCCTAAATCGTGCAAACACTTATACTGCCCAGAGTATGATATTGATGCGGCCAGATTTTTCTCTATCCCGTATACCTTGATTATCCCCAATAGTTTTGGTGGTGCGATGGATGAAGCGATATTTTGTCCGTGGTGGCAGTTAACTCAGTATGCATTGAGTCAGGGACGTGAATTTTCGGTACCGGTGTCGGCATTTACTTTAGAGTTGGCCAGCCAAGAACGGATTGATTTAGCTGATGCCTTAGAAGATGCCAAAGGCATATTGGCGTATTTAAGCTATCGTGGTGTGATTGCTAATAAAATCAACCCTGCAAAAATGGTGCGCTTTGGTTGTTACTTACGAGATTACAAAAAGTTTCATGCACCTAAAGCCGGCTTAGTTGAGTATTGCGCAGCGGTAGGAAAACCATTAACGGCTGGGCAGCCATTAGTGAACATTTTGCGAATGGATCTTTATGGATCTGAGCAGGTTTATCAAGCTATTAGTTTTCCCATGGATTGTGTGCCTATTTTACATTTTGCTTCAGCGTCTGTTCATCAAGGAACAGAGTTGTATAAGGTGATGACTAAGGTGTTTGCTATACCCTCAACATAACTGGCCATATTGAAACAAAAACGCCTGCAATTTGCAGGCGTGTTAAGTTGGCAATTCATGAGGCTAGGTTATATTGGTAGCAACAAAACAGGATTAACTGCCTAAAATTTGCAATGGAATGGCTAGCATTTCATCGCCTGAACCTGCAAAGTACCAAATAATCCCTACTAAGCTGGCTACTGTGAGTAAATACCATACGGTAGAGAAGATTTGTCCGTAGCGATCTAAGGGTAATAAATGGCTTTGATGGCGCCCACGCCACTCAAATACAATCTCGACACTGCCAATAAGCAATAGAAAACCAAGTAAAGCAAGGCCTAAGCTATAGCTAATGAATACGCCAATAGCGGCGCCAGCAATACAAGCAACTAGACCGACAACACTATTCATCGAAAAGCTGATACTTTTTAAAATATGGCCGCCATCAAGAGGCAAAATGGGCAGTAAATTAAATAGATTTAGTAGGGCGTTAAATGCGGCTAATCCAGCAAAAAATACGTTACCGGTTATCCAATAAAGTCCTACACAGATAATCGATAAAATCAGTCCAAAAGTGGGACCCATTATCGAAATGTACACATCTTGCCAGCGGGTGTTGATGCGCTCATCGCTTAACGCTAAGCCACCAACAAAAGGAATTAAATAGATACCTTTGGTTTTCATGCCGAAATGCTTCATGGCTCGAATATGACCATATTCATGGAACACTAAGCAGCCGATGAGTGCTAAGGCAAATTCAAATGAAAATAGCCAAGAATAGGCGGCAACACTGGCCCCCGCAAAAAGGACTTTTACCACTTTGGCGCTTTTTAACAGTTTAAAACCTAATGAAGCAAGTCCAACTACACTGATTTTTTGATTTTTTACGGCTACAACTTCAGGTGTCTGACGTTCAATATCCTCAACGGTTCGCTTTCCTTGGGTAATAAGCTCATCTTCAATTAATAAACAATAATCAAGTTGAAATGGTTGCCAGTTGACATCAATTTCTAATCGTACTGGTAATGCACCTATATTGGGTGAAACCATTACGCCTTCGCTGGCATCGGTTTCAATTGGTGCGGACGTTTGAGTTGTCAGTTCAAATGAATGGATATGAAAAGCTTGGTCGGTAGCACTAGCAGACTTTTGCGATACCAGTTGATTGTCCCAATAAAGTTGCTGCCAACCCGCAATCGAGCCTTCTAGTCGCAGACGTTTACCTAGACATTCAATATTTAGTAATTCCATTAAGGATTCTCAGGGTTTATGGACGGTGAGCATAATGGCATTTTGCCAGAGCGGTGAGTGTTGCTCAATGGGTTCAACAATTATATTCGCCATCTTAGGTGTTAATGTATAACGGATGATTAAGATAAACATTAGCCATCATCAATAATCGGTAAATTTAATATCAGTAACGATAATCAGCAGGTTACTTATGCTTAACTCCATTTTGGGAGCGAGTTTAATAAAGCTGTTCTAATTCGGCGATGGTCGCGATACCTTGTTCAATGGTGGTAAAGACTATTTTTGCACTGCAACAATGGCCTTGAAATTGACCATACTGACGCACAAGAGGTAGCAACTGTAATACACTCACATCTTGACTCTGCTTAACCAATGAAGGCAGTTCAGCCACGCAGGTATTGCTAGATTGCTGCGCATGCGTTTGAATAGTATAGGCATGACCGACACTATCGATAAGTTTATCGCTGGTTTGAAGGGTAAATTGGTTGGCACAAATAAAGCTCAACCAATCTTGTTTATTAGCTAGATACATTAACTCATCATCTTGATCAAACTTGAGTATTGCAGGCCAATGTACTTGTTGCATAGTTTATCTATTTACCCATATTTGGTTTAATCTACCCGTTAACGATTGCTGTAATCGAATGAGATTTCTTGATTGACGTTTTTGACAATACACGGACCATGTTCACGTTGGGTACGATTAAATGCGTTACCAATGTGAATTTCGACGTTGGTGAAGATGTGCTTTTCAGCTCTGATGACATAATTGTTATAATAGCCTTCAACTTCGTTAAAGTGTTGCGTATATTCTACTTCCTCTTTAATGCGTTCTTCGGCCATCTGATTTTTTTGGTCGAGCATCATTTTAACTTGCTCAATCATGCCAACGTCACTTTGCCATTCGGTTTTTGGTGGCAATTTTCGTAATCTCGCTTCTAGCGCTAAACCCGCAACAACCATGCCTTTAATACTGTCATCTAACTCTTTAAGCTGTTGCTTTAATTCACCTTGATGCATGGCACAAAACAGTTCAGTTTTGGTACTGGCTGTTGCACCAAATGCAATGGCTCTGATACCTTTAGCAGCAGTAGCTGTACCGCCGACTAAATCACCCCGTCGTCCTTGAGCGTCGCTGACCGTAATGCTATCACCTGATGTTGAGTGACTGTGAAGTAACTGTTTAGTCACTAAAATATTGCCGAGAGCTTCTAATTGTGAATATTGTACAAACTGGGCGCAAATTTGTCCGGTCGCCTTAATTGTCGTGCTGAGTTTTTGATCTTTAATTAAGCGACCAATAACGCCTTTACTGACAATAACATCACCTTGCGCTTCAATTGAAGCTGACTCAACAAAGCCCATTACAGTGACATCACCACTTGCTTTTACTTGCATACCTTCGTGCACATCACCAGTAATTAAAATACTGCCTTTAAAGTTAACGTGACCATAGCGAACGTCAACATCCTTAATTTGCAGCATATCGTCCACTTGCATACCGGTGCGGTTTTCAACAGGCTGACCTGACACTGTGGCGATGAGTTTGTTTGGATCTTTGGAGTGAAGGCTGGTGCCAGTGCCTGGTTCCATAGATTTATCTTTACCAGGAATTTGTTGCAACACATCACCGTGGATATTAAAACCTGGATTGCCTAGAGTTGAGGGGATTTTAACCATCAATATATCATTGGCCTTAACCGTAATAAGTGCGCCTAAATTACGCATATCGACCGAGCCGTCTTCGCGTTCTTGTGGTTGTAATAAGCGCTCACGAGCTAAAGCTACTTTTCGAGTTAATACGGCATTTTCACCATTAACGGCAGCTTTACCGCAAGCTATGATACCTTCACAGCTTTCCCCTGGCGGTAATATCGACAAGCGCTGCATTAATGCCATGATCTTAGGTTTACTTAATCCCATTTTAATTTTTTGATTTTTCAGAGTATTAAGTATGTCGGGTAGGGTGATATCTTTGCCACCCCAAGCGGAGGTAATTTTCATACTGGCTTGCATTTTATCATCACTGACACTGATGCTCACAGCCCCATCTTTGCGCTCGGCGATGGTAAAAAATAATTCGTGACTACCAGGGTTTTGACCGCAAAGGGCATTAACTTCAGTTACTGCTTTATTAATAGCCGGTGCAATAGGAAACAACATGGCGAAGGCGGACTGTGTTAGTAAGGCGTTGATATCCTCTGCTGACACCGGACCATGGGTATTGGGAATTATACGTAATTCCACTTTATTTTTATCTGCGCTTAGTGCGGCTAATGAAGGCTCTAACATAACATCCTTTGTTTTTATTTTTATATCAGCTTATAACAGGCAAATAGAATACCAATCAAATGAATCCGAAAATGTGCGTTATTTTACCTTTAAGCCAATTTAGCTGATATTTATCTGCATTTCCAGCAGTAAGCTAGCTTTGTCATTCATAAGTGAAGCGGCATAATATGAAGAGCATTATTAAGGTTAGCGTTGATGAAGGTACAACTTATACTTATTGTTTTCAGCTAACACATTCACTTTGCCAAAATGAGCCGCAATAGTCTCTGAGTAAGGTAAGTGGCGATTAGCAACAATTTGCCATATGCCATGTGATGTTAGTCGTGTTGCGCTTTGTTGAACAAATTGTGTAGCAATATCGGTGGTGCTGGTTAACCCATCATGAAATGGAGGGTTGGAAATAATGCCATCGAATTTACCGTTAATTTGGTTAAACCCGTCAGAAGGGTAGACCTTAGCGTGCATATTATTGGCTGCGAGGGTTAATTCGCATGAAAGTAAAGCCATTGCATTGATATCAATACATTCAATGGTTAACTCTGGATTGGCTTTGAGTAATGCTGCGCTAATGACTCCCGCGCCACAACCAAAATCGAGTACTCTGCCGTGTAAGTTAGTAGGTAAATGCGACAGTAATAATTCCGTTCCCTGATCGAGACGTTTTTCGCTAAAGACGCCAACAATATTACAAATCTGTAATTGTCCTTGTGGAGTCTCTAGTGGGTATTGGCTTACCCAATCGCTGAGGGTTAATGCTGGTGCTACTTGCGTTAAATAACTGATATACACTAAACAATGACGGGCATTATCTTGTTTTATGGGGACTGAATAATAATCTGGTGTTAGTTTGGCAATCGATTTAATTCCCCCTTTATTTTCACCAACAATGATTAATTGACCATCAATAGATAAATGTTGCGCGGCGAGTTGTAATAAATAACCCATTAACGGCTTTGCTTTTGGAAAGTAAATAATGACAGTATCAAATTTTGTCTCCGCAAATGACTCTGGCAGCTGATGACCAAAGTGGCACTGGAGTTTGTCATTGGCATAAGATGACAATATAAGGTGATGATTAAAATCAAGTGCTAGGGCGGTGACATTGTGAGCAAAATCAAGACAATGATGTGCAAAAATATCTGCTTCATAATTAAGCACTAATACATTCTGCTGATCAAAATATTGGCTGTTTCTGATTAAGGCTTGAGAAGGATTTGTTAACACGTTGGATGCTCATAATGCTAGAGGTAAGATAAACACGCTGATATTAACACAATCCCCACCTTCATAAGGGTAGGGATTGTGTCGTTATAGTCGCAGGTATTAATTAAGGCGTTTTTACCTATTCAGGTAATAAACTGAACATTTTAATCGCAATATCAATATTGTCTTGATGGCCGCTAAATAATCTGGCGCCAGGACCTGCTGCAAATACCTGAACATCCATAGCGGTATGACCGCCACTTGTCCAACCGGTATTTGACTGAATATCAATTAATTTACGCAGTGCAACAGACAATGGTTCATTGCCTTGCATACGAGCCGTTTGTAATTGACTGTATTGTGCTTCGTTTGGGGTAAAACCTAATAATGTTGCCGTTAAAGGCTGCCAATTATCTTCTGCAATAGCACGAGTTGCAATAACATCTGGACTGGCTTTAACCTTATGCAGAACCTGTGGGTTCCACTCGTACTTGTTGTTTGCGCCAACGGATAAGCCACCAGTATTATGATCTGCTGTTACAATCATAAGTGTGTCTTTACTTTGACGAACAAATTGTTCAACCACTTCAATAGCAGAAGCAAATTCATCCATTTCACTCATCGCAGTAGCAATATCGTTACTGTGGCCAGCCCAATCAATTAAGCTGCCTTCCACTAGTAACACAAAACCTTGCTTATTTTGCGATAGCAAATCTAATGCCTTTTGGGTCATATGACTAAGCTTATGCGCCTTTTTGTCGTTAATGACCCAAGGCAGCTGCACATCTGCAAATAGTCCCAATACTTTTGGGTTAGTAACCGATTCAAGCTGGGAGAACTCAGTAATGTGTTGGTAACCTTTCGCGCTGAACTGCTCAAGTAATGTTGGGGTGAAATATTGCTGACCACCACCAAGAATTACATCCGCATCGGACGTTAAATAAGCCTCTGCAATATCAATATAATTACTGCGGCTTTCATTATGAGCGAGAAATGCAGCCGGTGTAGCATGGTTTACCTGAGAGGTCACCGCAACGCCTGTTGATAAGCCTAATGCTTTAGCTTTCTCCATTAAGGTCGTTAATGGACGCTTTTCAGTGTCGACTGCAATTGCACCATTATAGCTTTTAACCCCAGTAGATAATGCAGTTGCCGATGCCGCAGAGTCGGTAACATAACCACTGACAGAAGCCGGGTAGGTACTTGCCATACCAACGAGTAAGCGGTCAAAAACCGTTTGCTCAATCTCTTCGGTCTCAGGGTTATCTTTATAATAACGGTAGGCTGTGGTGTAGGCGGGTCCCATACCATCACCAATCATAATGATAATGTTTGTCGGCCTTGATGGACCAATTGTTGGTACATTATTGCTAGTGGTGTTGTCTACTACAGGAGACATAATGACTTCATCGGCCATTGCACCTGTTACGACTAAGCTAGATACCAATACTAATCTGCTGATTATTTGTTGGCAGGTCGATAAATAATGCATGAATAATCCTATTTTTTCTGGCTTATACGGGCTTCGATGGCATCCATGAGCATGCCCGTAATGTTAACGTCAAATGCTGCTTCAATTTCTTTAATGCAAGTTGGGCTAGTTACATTGATTTCGGTTAACTTATCGCCAATCACATCTAAGCCGACAAAAATAAGGCCACGCTTTTTTAATTCAGGTCCAATTGCGCGGGCAATTTTCCAATCACTTTCTGACAATGGCTGTGCCACACCGCTGCCGCCAGCGGCCAGGTTACCACGGGTTTCACCTTTCATTGGAATACGCGCGAGTGCGTAAGGTACTGGTTCACCGTCAATCACTAAAATACGCTTATCGCCTTGAGTAATTTCAGGAATAAATGCTTGAGCCATAGCGTATTGTTGGCCATAACTGGTTAAGGTTTCGATAATAACCCCAACATTAGGGTCATCTTTTTTCACTCGGAAAATAGAAGTGCCGCCCATGCCATCTAATGGTTTTAAAATAATGTCTTGTTTTAGCTGGTGGAAGGCTCGGATACGTTTAGCATCGCGAGTCACTATGGTGTCTGGAGTGAACTCAGAAAACCATGCAGTAAACAATTTTTCATTGGCATCACGCAAACTTTGCGGCTTGTTAACAATTAATACGCCTTCTTCTTCGGCACGTTCAAGCATATAAGTGGCATAGATGAACTCGGTATCAAATGGTGGGTCTTTACGCATTAATATCACGTCAAGTTCGGCCAAAGGAGTATCAACAGACTCGCCTAAGGTAAACCATTGATCAGCATCTTGCTTAACCGATAATTCACGCATAGTGGCCATGGCTTTGCCGTTAACCATCGCAAGGTCATGCATTTCCATATAAAACAATTGGTAGCCACGTGCTTGTGCGTCTAATAACATCGCAAAGCTCGAATCTTTTTTGATGTTAATGTCGCTAATAGGGTCCATAACAATACCGAGCTTAATCATGTGTATATCCTTAAATAATGTGTAGAGAAAATATTAGTTTTAATTAACCAATATCGCCAAATTTAACTTGTAATGCGGTAATGGCTGTCAACGATGCCGTTTCTGTACGTAGCACCCTTGGCCCTAATAATATATCGGTAAAATGCTGGGTTTCGGTCATGGCAATTTCTTCGTCGGATAAACCGCCTTCAGGGCCTATGAGTAATCTTACTTTGTGGTGTTGACCGGTTAACTGCAAGCCATTAATGCCGTGTGAAGCTCTTGGATGTAAATTGAGTTTTAACGCTTCGGTTGATTCTTCACACCACTGAGCTAATGTCATTGCTGGGCGGACAACCGGTACGATACTGCGGCCAGATTGTTCACAGGCACTAATCACAATTTTTTGCCATTGTTGCAGTTTTTTTTCTAAGCGCTCACCATTGAGTTTGACACCACAACGATCAGAAAATAACGGTGTAATGGTGGTTACGCCAAGCTCTACGGACTTTTGAACCGTAAACTCCATTCGGTCACCGCGTGAAATCACCTGACCTAAATGCAAGTTTAATGGCGATTCACTATTGTTAGCTTCACAACTTAGGACCGTGACAGAAATAGATTTCTTACTGGTTTCAATTATTTCGGCTAAATAATCATTACCATCACCGTTAAACAAGATGATGTGGTCACCCATTCCCATTCGCAATACTCGGCCAATGTGGGCAACACCATCTTCATCTAATTGAAGCGTTTGCCCTTGTTGTAAATTGTCTAGGGGCTGAAAAATGCGTGGTACTCTCATCAGTGTTGACCTTTTTTAACCAATTATTCAAGGGTTGCTAGATCGCTAATTAACGAACTAAGCCGTTATTTTGGCATTGTTTGAATACAAAATCATTATGATTACCTTGGTTAGCTGCGATTAAGGTATCACGTTGACATTCTGTGGTGCTAACCGGCTGCATTTTATTCCAGGCAGCAAACAGTTTTTGTTGGCTATTACTGATTTGCAAACCATATGTTTGTTGCATATACAGATAAGTTCGAGCAATAGGACCTCTTGCACGTTGTGGTGGTTGTGCTTTACGGCCTTTAAAGTCGACAATCATCTCACATTGTCCGTATTGATTGGCTTTTCCGCCCCAATCACTGAAACGAAAGTTACTGCGATCCCCGTTTACTTCACCGACAGCAGGAACCAGATTGTGTAAATCGGCTTCCATTTTTTTAAATTGTTTGTTGTTTTTACCACAGTTTTTTCGGCCACCGTCTTGCCAGCATTGTAATTGATGGCCAAATTCCCATGCGGGTACAACGTGCTCCCACTCAATACGGTTAGCCCTAATAATTTGTTTTCTGACTTTATAACCACAGCTAGCATGGTCTGCTTGCCATAATTTGCCTGCTATAGCGATATCGCAACCACAATAAAAAGTATTGAGAGGTAAGTATTGTTGGTAAATCTTTTTGGCAATTGTTTTTGCTTTACCAAAGCTGCTGGGATGTTCTGCAGCAATAAGTGTTGATGAAAAAATGCCGCAAAAAAGCGACACCCCAAATAGCCAAGAGTGTGTGGATGATAAGCGCAAAATAAACCCTAAAATTAATAAAAATATCATTACAGCGCAGGCTTAGCCTGTCATTTTGGCTGATGTTAAGCCATCGAATGCGATGACGCAATTGATACCGTTTATTATTCCAAGCAAAGATTATTTAGGGTTAAAAGGGCTTAATGTTTGTTGACAGCGGCGACAGCGATATTGGGTTTGGCCGCGGACAACTCTGTTGTGACGTCTTATGGTTAAGTGGATGCTGCCACAGCCACAAAAATATTCAAATTGTTGGCCGCTGACAGACTGAGTATTGAGCTGGTGAGTAGTTTTTGGAGCAATATTAAATGTTGTTAGCATCACGCTTTGCCATTCTTTACCATGAGGTTTTACTTTACCAAATAGATGAAAACATAATAAATGGCTGATTTCATGTGGTACCACTTCATTTACAAACACTTCTGGGTTTTCGGCCAGTAATACAGGATTAAAGCGTAATTTATTGGCCTGTAAATGGGCTGTGCCGGCACTTTTACCACGCAAGCTAAAATGAACGCTAGGGCGTGAGAATGGGCGTTTAAAATAGTGTTCGGCTAATTGATAGTCGGTTTCTATTTTGGCTAAAATTTGTAATTGAAGTGGATTATTGATGGTGACATTAAGCGCTCGGTTCGACTGTGGTGGCGTTGATAACGAGGAACTATTTGTGTCAACGTTTTGCGTTAGCGCTCGGTGCGCGCGCTGGGTGAGATTAGAAATACTTTTAAACATGCTGAAATGCTTCACTTACAGGAATATTCAATAACAGACTCAAGCAAGTAAAGCATAGACATTTTATATTAGTCTATTGGCATTACAGTGTGCTGGCCGCTGCGGCTATCATGGCTCTTATTTGTTCAACTATATCCGATTCTACTTGTGAATCGTAGCCTTTAATGCGTGGAGTATGAATGTGCCCTACCGGTAAATTCAAGTTAAATTGGTCACGAAGTAAAATACTGCGATAGGAAATTTCATTAGATAAATAACCGCCACCAGAACCTTCTACTGAAATTTCATTTTGTAATTCAGCCAGTGATGACGCCTTAAATTGCCCTCTAGATAACGTGTTAATCTGGTTATTATCATTAACACTCCAGTGGCCTTTTACTGCTGCCATAGCTTCAACCGGCAGCGAAAATTGCACGAACTCTGGACCATTTAATTTACCATCACTTGAGGTGCCACCGTTAAATAATGGTGCTTTAGGGTTGCTATGACTGGCGCCGGTTAATACATTTAAATTGTCTGGAGCTTCTGCACTGCGGTTACGTCCAGGAAAACGCTCAATGTCGAAATTGTCACGACCCATGCTAATGGTAAATACCATGTCGACACTGTGGTCTCGATAAAAAGGCGTCAGTAATGATTCAATAATGCCATTGTCGAAATCGCTATATCTAACTGGGATCATTACCGTTTCAATTTGAGCCATTTTGCCATTCACTTTAAAACGATACCCGTCTAATGCTAGCGCGGCTAAACCTGACGGGTTACTTTGGCCAATATTTCTATCAAGAAAAAACGGGTCAAAACCGGTTACTAAAATATTAATTTGGCTGTCGGGTGAGAATTCAATATCGCTAAAACCACGAGAGGATTTCTCTACCGCTTTGACCAAGATATCTCGTTGCCAGTCGGCCAGATTAAATCCAGCTCGTTCTTGTTTTAAGACGTTACGCATACTTAAACGACTCCAGTATAAGGAGCGATCGTCACTGTGACCAGATTGTACATCTCGCACAGCTTGCTGCCATAACCTATGCCCTTGATGCGCCGCCATTTCAGTCACAGCTAATTCATCTGTGGAGTGGCTTAACTCAACCTCCAGAGTATCACTGATAGCTTGATAGCGATTAACTACATGAGGCATTGTTTGCCCAGCCTTCGATACACGCATCTCTTCGACGTTTTTTGGGAGTTGCCCTGCAATAACTGCATTCGATAACGTGACTAATGCCAATGAACTTAACATTATAAAAGCACTGTGTTTAATCATAACGGTTCCTTTAGGACCCTAAATACCCATCTTGGGGTCGAGTTTAACAACTTTATTGCCCACTAGACTGACTCTAGGTAAGTCTAAGTTACAGTTATAACACAGATGTTTAGCCGATTTAATAACCCTTTTAATACTTGTATATTAGTAAGTTTTTTTTGAGTGATGAATTTATTTAGATAATGTGTTTGGGCGGTTAAACTTTATCGTGATGTTAATTTAATTACTGATTTTTTCTATACTATTGATGCTTCTCAACCATACTAAGACCATAAAAAGATATAGCTGAGATAACAGATATACTGAATTTGGTCATTGTTGCGGTTAATCTAGGCTTAGAAACGAATGCAAAGATGATTGAAGGTGAGCGAAGTGTGGTTCTGCTTGTATATTGATATTGAGTCAAATAATAATATTGTTGTAAGTAATCGCTTCCTTCTATGTACTTAGTTACCGATGATATGAGCAATTAGGCAATACTCTGGATTGATAGTTAAGTTATTCGGGGTTTATATTTAAGTCACATTATCCAGTTATACCTATAGATAAGATGCACAGGCTATTCTTGTGTTAGCACGCTGGTGTTGGCGCTATTGTGTTCACTATATTGAAAGGATATCAACATGGAACCATTATTAATGGCAGGTTCTCAGTGTAATGAGCTAAATGATGTACTTTCTCGATTACACTTTGAGCTTCACTATATTGACAAATATGATAAAAATAAAATACCCATCAATTGTGCTCTATGCTTAATCGATCTACGAAAAGAAAATACTATTAATGAAATCAATTACCTGGCTAGAGAGTTAGACCAGGGGATCCATATTATTGTACTTATCAATAAAGCTCAGCTGGACAATACCGACATTACCACTTTTATTGCCCAATTTGCTTGGGACTTTTGCACTAGCCCAATTGATCCTGAAAGATTAGATAAGTGCTTGGGTCATGGCATCGGCTTATCTAAATTAAAGCAACAGCATCACGCTCCACAGCTTGAGCCATCGAATAAAGACCCCGAACAACCTGCGTACCAATCGGATGTAATGCAACAGTTATTCCGTCAAGTTGATCGAGTTGCTCCTACTGATATCCCAGTGCTTATCCGAGGTGAATCTGGCACAGGTAAAGAATTAGTCGCTACCAAACTACACCAACTGTCTGCTAGAAAAGATGGCCCTTTTATTACCGTTAATTGTGGCGCTATGGCGGCAGGATTGATTCAGTCAGATTTATTTGGTCATCAGAAAGGAGCTTTTACTGGGGCGACTAGTACCAGAAAAGGCAAAATTGCATTGGCAGATGGTGGCACATTATTTTTAGATGAAATTGGCGATTTACCCGCTGAACTGCAAGTTAATTTACTGCGTTTTTTACAAGAAGGCTTGTACGACTCTGTTGGTGGTGGTACACCACAATCTGCTGATGTTCGTATTTTAGCCGCAACTCATGTTGACTTAGAAAATGCCATCGATCAGGGTAATTTTAGGTTAGATCTCTATTATCGTTTAAATGGCATTACCATTGAAACCCCACGTTTAAAAACAAGACGTGATGATATTATCAGTTTAGCTAATCGATTTGTGCGGGTGTATTCCAATGAATATGGACTTGCTATTAAGCCGTTGTCGCAATCTGCTTGCCATGCATTGTTAAATTATCCATGGCCTGGCAATGTGCGCGAGTTAATTAATCGTGTTCGTCGTGCTGTTGTATTGTGCGATACGCAGCAAATAAGTGCGCAAAACCTAGAGCTCGCTAATATCGATAAAAAACGTCATATCGCTCTGTCGCTGAAAACCTTAAAAGACAATGCTGAAAAACAAGCATTACAACAAGCCATCATGATTGCCGACGGTCAAGTTGAGCTAGCAGCAAGTTATTTAGATATTTCTAGAGCAACCTTTTATCGGCTCATGGATAAGCATGACTTACCACTAATCTAATCTTGTTAATATGGTGTTCCCCACTCCGTTTACTTATCGAGTCTTAATATTAAGATTAAGCTGATATTTAAAATTAATATGTATATCAATATCCTAGTCATTTATATTCTTAATTTTAAGAATATCAAATCATCAAAAAAACTATCTATTTGAAATATATAAACTTTCATTGTTGGCATAAGGGTTGCTACACCCTTGTATCAAGTATGAAAGGAACATCTTATGGATATCATTAGCAGACCATATTGCAACTTATTGCAATTGTCATTGAAACGAGGAATACAGCTAAGTGTGTTATTGCTGGCTACCCATTCTTACGCTGATGATTCGAGTGTGATTGGCTCACATGTAATGCAAGGAGCAGGTCGAGCAAGTATCAATCAAGCCGCTGGCGATTTTAATATTCAGTCTAATAGTCACGCTTTAGGTTACAGCACATCCATAGAAACTATTAATTATAGTCAGTTACCTCAATCGGCCTCACCATCAGAGCCCAATAAGCAACGCCTTACGGTAATAGACAGTCAAGCTTTTGCGTTATTTCAGGGGCTAGCGAGTATTAACCAAGTGAGTGGTGAGCTAAACATGCAAGCCAATATTGGCAGTATTGCCATGGACTCGACCCTCGAAACCATTATGGGCCTGGGGCTAAATGATCAAGCGTTAACTCAAGTATCGAGTCAGTTGGCGCCATCATCTTATCAATTATCACACTATCAGGCCGAAATTGCTCCAGACAGTTTTTTGGATGCACAAGGCGTGATGCAAGTTAATCAAATTTCTGGCGATAACAATGTTGCCATTAACCAGTTCTCGTTGCAGTTACCAAGCGGGAATTAATAATCATCGATCGGAGGAATGGAAGATGAAAAAGCTAACTTTAGTGCTAAGCATTGCAGCAATAATGAGTGGTTCTGCATATGCAAATGGAATGTCAGATACAGACAGTAGTGTCGAACTAGACAAAAAAATAGATGTATCGAAAGAACTAAAATATAAAGGTAAAGTGACCATTGAAGGTAATATCACTGCAAATGGTTTAGGCATGGCTGTAGTTGAAAACGTGCAGGAAACTAGCGCGAATATGGTTGAAAACTACTATCACGATAATGACGCTAAGATATCTGGTAACGCATTTGAGAACTCTAGCGGTAACATTGGTGTTAACCAAGCGGCAGGTGATTTTAATGCTCAAAGTAATTCTGCTGCGTTAGCCTCTATTGATGCCGGTTTTGCCTTCGGCTCTGGTGATGCTGAAATCTTTAGTACTCAAATGGGTGGGTTTAATGGTGTGTGGAATGAGGCATCAACTAACACATCAACTATTGATGGTGCTTCATTTATGAATGCCACAGGTAATATTGGTGTCAATGTTGCTGCTGGTAACAACAATATTCAAGCTAATAATATGGCTGCGTCTTCGTACAATGGACGTTTAGGCGAAGCAAGTGTGTCTAATGTGCAAAGTACTGGACATAACGGCACTATGAATATAGGTGTCGTTCAAAATGATGTTGAATACATCGATGTGAATCTTGCCCTTAATGGCGGAGGAACTTATGAAGGTACGTCTGCGTTAAATGATGCTTATTATCCTGAAATTATTTTAGAAGGGGATGGGGAGCATAATTCAGGGACAGGAACTGTAGTGGGTCATGTTGATTTTGATACAGAAAACCCATCTGGTGCTGAAGTAATGACCTTTGATGAAGAAGGCGATTTAGCGCTTAATGGCACCGTGAGTGGCCAATTGCCATTCTTTATACAAACGGTGGTTCAGAAGTCTAATAACACTTCATTATTAGCAGGTAGCGCTTTCCAAAATGCATCGGGTAACATTGGTGTTAACTTAGCAAGTGGTACGGGTAACCTTCAGTCAAATAACCTTGCTTTAACAAGCATTACGGGTCCTGCAGATATCATTTCTGGTGAATAAAGACCTAATGATACGTTCTGAATAAGGCAGGGGGGCAACCCCCCTGATTCATCTTATGCGCGACATAACCAATTTAATGATCGCACTGCTGATCATGTCCAGTTTTAGTCTCACTTATTATTGCTACGCAGCAGATATTCCCTTAACCGGTGTCGTACCAGGAATGGGCACATACTCTAAGTCGATTCAAAGTATTCGTGAACGTAAATTTGAACACGTTATCGAACAAAAAACTGATTTTTCATGTGGTGCTGCCAGTTTGGCTAGTCTGCTGAAATTTGCTTATGACCGACATGAGATGAATGAGCAAAAAGTATTAATTGGCATGTTAGAACATGCCGATCTGACATTAGTACAAGAGCAAGGATTTTCGCTGCTTAATATGAAACGGTATCTACAATCTCAAGGGTTAAGAGGTCGAGGATATAAAGTGGGCGAAGCCGAAATGTTGTTGCTTAAAATTCCTGCCATTGTGTTACTTAATGATGGTGGCTATAGCCACTTTGTGGTTTTTCGTCGTCATGAGCGCGGAGAAGTTTATTTAGGCGATCCTGCTTTGGGTAACCGGATTATGACAATGGATGAGTTTAATCAGAAGTGGAATGGCGTTGTATTTGTGGTTATTGGACAAGAGTATCAACGTGATAATCCATTACTACATCCAAGAGCAAAACTAACGTTTAAAGCACTCGATCCGCTTTCACCAATGACCGATGCCGAGCTACTCGAATTTGGTTTCTCTTATTCAGATATGCTTTAAGGAGGAAGGTATGAAATTAAGCATGATGCTATTGCTAACTATCACTACACCAGTGATGGCTAGTTCACCCTCACTGTCTGTATTTCAACACAGCCAAATACTGACAGACTTTGAACTTGAGTCCATGAAAGGTAAATACACTAATAATGGCCAAGATTATTATTTCGGCTTACAAATGCAAACTCAGTTTATTCAAGACAATGGCACTCAACAACAAGTTGGTATGCAAATCGAATTTGCTCAAGTTGATAATCAACCTTTGATAAGTATTACCATTAGCGATCCCAATGTTATAGATAGTCAAAATGGCTTTCAGCTGGATACCTTAGGACAAGCGGCAGGATTACAACAACGAATTCAAATTGCCGGAGATGAGAACCTGGCCGTTAATGAATTTGATATGGCCCAAGGCCGATTAACTCCCATGTTACAGGGTATTAATATTGCAGTGGGAACAACACTCGTTAGTGATAATAGCAACACTACGTTTTCGGCTAACGCTAACACTATTGGTTATCAGGTTCAGTTGGCTTCGGGTAAGGCAAGCCAGGGTATTAGCTACCAAGATGGCAATGGCCAGTTGGTGCAGAGCATTTTTATTAATGGACTCAGTCACGGAGTAATAAACCAGTCTACAATAAGGTATGACGGTATGCCTGTTGGACCAATACAGTCAAATATACTTGGAAGGCAAATCAGTGATTTAACCGCAATAGGATTTTAATTCATTCTGTACAAGCCAAGGATGTATATATGAATAAGAAATGGACCTCAGCTGTCGCAGTAATACTGCCTGGAATATTGGCTGTACCTGCGTATGCTGCAGAGACTGATTCTCAACTAACCTCTCAATCGACGCTATCTGAACAAGATATTACAGAACTTAAACAAAAGTTGATTCAGTTAAACCAACAAATTAAGTTACAGCAACAAACTATTAATCAGATGGCACAACAGGTGCTTAAGCAAGAGGCGTTAAACCGGCAAAGTAGTCCGGAAAATGTCGCATCTTCAACTCAACAAACTACTCAACCAACAACTCAACAACCAGTAGAAAGACCCCAGGTACAATCAACTCAACAAGCTGCAATCGCGAGTGATACAACGAAACGGAAAAAAGCCCCAGATAGAGCAAGAAGTACTGATGATGTTTTGCAAGAAGCACATAACGTCTTTTCTCGGAAGTTCACCGTAGAACCCTCATTTACCTATAGCTATTACAGCCGTAAAGATCTAATTCTTAGAGGGTTCTTAGCGCTTGATGCTATTTTTCTGGGTAATTTAAACCTAGACCGTATCCGCACTAATACGACTAGACTCGATCTTACTACCCGCTACACATTAAATGAAAACTGGCAGTTTGAGCTTGGTTTACCGTACCTGTATCGCTGGACTCAGTATGACTCAGTGGGAGAGGGGAACTCTAGTCAGCGATATGAAACGGCTAAAATTAGTGGTGGTCAAATTGGTGATGTTAGTGGTGCTGTTTATTACCGCATTAATACTGAATCTGTAGACTGGCCCGATTGGGTGTGGAACTTTAGGGTTCGCGCGCCAACTGGAAAGAATCCTTTTGGGATCCCGCTTGAAACATCCGCTACAGGTAATTTAACCTACCCTACAGAAATGGCTACGGGATCAGGTGTTTGGGGGGTATCGACAGGGTTTAGTTTAGCAAAAACTTTTGATCCTGCGATTGTATTTTTTAATTTAAATTACGGTGCTAGTTTTAAAGAAAGCTTTGATGACTTGTCCGGTTCGAGCGGGTTAAGTCCTGGTGAAATTGATTTAGGTAATTACCTCGATTACAGCGTGGGATTGGCTTTTGCGGTTTCAGAACGAATGAGTTTGAGCATGAGCTTTAATCAGCGGTTTTACAGTAAAACAAAACAAAGACCAGAAGGTGGGGAGTGGGAGAAAATCCCTCGTACTGACACCAATACCGCGAGTTTAGGTATTGGTGCTACGTTAGCGCTATCACCTAATTTATCGATGGTGACCTCTATAGGTGCAGGATTGACGGAAGACTCTCCAGACTATCAAATTAGCTTACGTTTTCCTTACCGTTTTTAGAGCAACGTTTTGCTATTCCTCTCAAACTGTTTAAGTCTTGATGTATTTTAGGCTGTTTGAGGGGGACTGTATTTACCAAACCGATAATCAATGAGTTTCTGTAGATACGGTCATTAGCCCATCATTGAATGCAATGATTCTTGGCTGGTATAGCGCTTGGTAAAGAAGTCTAAAAATGCACTAATATTACTGGCTAACTGGCGTCTACTTGAATAAACCCCATAAACTTTAAAGGTTTCCATTGGCCATTCTTGTAAAATAGGCACCAAGCTTCCGTTTGCGAGTTCTTGCTTGCAACTGGTGTTAGACAACATGGCAATTCCATAATCATCCATCGCTAAGCGTTTTACCATACTGGCACTATTAACCCGGACTTTGCGTTTAAAGGTTGTCATTATTTTACGGTTCCCCTTTCCTAATGGCCAAATAGGTGCCGATAAGGTAGTGCCGAGTAAAATACCGCTATGCTGGGCTAATTCTTGTGGTGTTGCAGGGCTACTGAATTTTTTAATATAACCAGGGCTTGCGACCAAAATAGGCTGACGTTCAAACAATAATCTAGCTACCAGATCAGACGACTGTAATGGCCCGTATTTAATGGCAATATCATAACCTTCACCTACAAGACCTACATCATTGTCAGTAAATTGAATATCCAGTTCTATATTGGGATAAAGACGCATAAAACTTGAGCATAAATGACCGATAACATCTTGCGAAAATGACACTGGAATGGCTATTCGTAGCGATCCTGAAATATCATTATGAGTATTTTCTATGGTCGCTTTTGCAGCTTCAATTTCATGGCTAATGGAATCACAGTGCTGATAAAATAATGCTCCAACTTGAGTCAGACTTAAATTTCTGGTATCTCTTTGGAGTAATCGCACTCCGAGTTGTTCTTCTAATTGAGCTACTTTACGACTAATAGTTGATTTAGGTTGTCCGATCTCTCGTGCTGCCTGAGAGAATCCTTTTGCCCTAACAACGGCCGCAAACAGCATCATACCGTTCAAATCGGGCATTAAAACCTCACTGTCTCATTTATGGAACAAAGCGTCCAAGCTAGTTTATATGGTAATTTACCCATTAACAAAGTTATATTTACGAGCTAAAAAATTTTTTCAGAGGCTATAAAAGCAGAGGATCTAAGGATGACCAGCAAAAAGCAGCCCGCTAACAAGACTCAAGCACTATCGGCTGACCCACTTTTCTTACAAGCTGAACACTTGGCTAAAGATTTTTCATTATTTCCTGCTCATAACAAACAGAGTTTATCTGGGGAAGTAAAAGGATTATTAACAGAAGATGCAATTCAATCAAACTTGAAAAGTTTGGCATCTTTAGACGTTGACGGTTATGTCAATAAAGTTATCCAACCAACCTTGGATAAAAATCGCCCCGGCGCGAAGCGAATGATAGCTGACTTAAAAGGCAAAATTATTGCCGAAAGTCATATCGGACCGTTTTATCGTGCTGAAGTGGAGTTAAGCTTTGGTACTCGTACTCGCCGTATTGGTTTTATTGCGCAAGAGCGCACGACCGCAAACGGTGCATGGATGCCAGAACATCATCTAGCAGCGTGTAAGGCGATTCGTCACTTCGCTGAATTGTCGATGCCAATTGTATATTTAATTGATACTCCTGGTGCTGATGCTGGTGAGATTGCCAATAGCCAAAACCAAGCGCATACCATTTCTAAAGCGATTGCAGAAAGTGCTAATGTTGATGTGCCGACAGTGGGTATTGTGATTGGTGCAGGCTACTCAGGTGGTGCTATTCCATTAGCAGCAGCCAATATTCTATTATCGGTACGTGATGGTATTTTCAACACCATTCAGCCACAAGGCTTACAAAGCATTGCGCGTAAGTACAACTTGTCATGGCAGGAATGTGCTAAATCAGTAGGCGTGTCACCAGAAGAATTATATACCGCTGGTTGTATCGATGGGATTATCGACTTCACTCCATCAGATAAAGATGAGCGCCAGCATAATTTCCGTCGTGCGATTATCAGTGCTATTGAAGCCGTTGAACGTGCGGCAATAAATTTTGTGCGTGAATCGACTGATTTAAAAGAACATTACGATCGCAGTTTACAGCGTTTCTTAGCGCCGTCGGCTAATTTACTGACGCTTGAAAACAATACCCGTTTATCGGTCGCCAATAACCCGACTATGTACCACAATATTTTCGGTAGTGCATATCGCTATTTACGTTATTTGACCTTGCGTAGCCGTATTCATTCAATTTCACAGGAACAGTATGGTCGCTTGTCAAAAGTGAGCGTACCAGAAGGTGATTTGTTAGCGCGTATTAAGCAAGAACAGGAACGCGTATTCCAAGCATGGTTAACCAACCCTGATAAGTTAGTTTACGATGAAGAGCTGAATAAGCTTTGGGGTACTTTTAGCGCTAAACGTAAAGATATTTCTGCCGAGCGTAACGTGATTACTCGGTTTATTTTGGGTGAACCAAAAGAAAACTATAAAAAAGCGCGTAAAGCGTTGCTATTTAACATTGGTTGGTCGTTATACCATCGTTGGAAAAGTAATGCTGCTAACAATTTCAATGGCTTAATTAAACATTTAGAGTCATTGCCTAAGTCTACAACACAAGCCCCATGGCCTGAGCTTAGTCAGCTTACTGTGCTCGATATTGTGGTTAATGATGAATTACGGGCAGACTTTATTTGGCAGTGTCATAACGTACTTATTTTCAATGCATTATATGACAATGTCGTAGGCAGCTTGGCGTCAATTTCTAAAGAAGCCATGATGTCAAAAAGCTTATCTCGTGAGTCTGTTGATAAGTTACTCCATAAATCTATTGATAATGCATTATCGACAAGTGATAAAGCTAACGACAAGAGTAAGTTCTATAAGTGGTTAAAATACTTTATGGATCAATCTAATCGTGCCGAATTACTAACGCGTGTCGAACAATGGAAGAGCGTTGGTTTCCCGCAGTTAAACGATTCTTTATTTGTTATTTTGACGTACTTCTTCGAACGTCTACTCCCTGAATATTTCGACAGTGAAGATGATCATGACAAGTACACAGGTACAATAAACCCTGTTCGTATTGGTCGTCGTAAGGATTTCTGGAACCGCTTAACCATGGGTTACCAGGATTTACTGATCCTTAAAGTGCTTCGTGATGAGAAAAAACAGGGCAAGATGGGTTGGGAAAATATCATCAAACAGTTTTTTACTAAGTTTGATGAAATTGATGCCGACAAAATGTCAGCTAATATGCTTAATTTCCCTGGTTTCCGTTTATCAATTGAAGATGCTATTGATAAAAAGATCCGCCCTTGCGGTTTAATTACTGGTCTGGCTGATTTTAACCATAATGGCAGTAAGTTACGTGTTGGTGTTGCAGTATCCAATACCGCATTCCAAGCGGGTGCATTTGATATGGCCAGCGCTGAAAAATTCAGTTCGCTATTAATCGAATGTGCAAAGCGTAAATTACCGGTTATTTGTTTTATCAGTTCTGGTGGCATGCAAACCAAAGAGGGCGCTGCGGCATTGTTTTCAATGGCGGTAGTGAACGATCGTATTACACGTTTTATTCGTGATAACGAATTACCTGTACTAATGTTTGGTTTTGGTGATTGTACAGGCGGTGCGCAAGCTAGTTTCGTCACTCATCCTTTGGTACAGACTTACTACTTATCTGGCACCAATATGCCGTTTGCTGGTCAAATGGTGGTACCTGCGTACTTACCTTCAACAGCAACATTGTCGAACTACTTATCTAAAGTGCCTGGTGCAATGACTGGGTTAGTCCATAATCCATTTAGTGACACTTTAGACACTCAGTTGTCGGGTATAGATCCACTTATGCCATTACCGACGATGGATATTGAAGAAGTGATCAGCAAAGCGTTATCGACGCTAGTCCCTGAAGTGATTGAACTAGAGGAAGTTATTGTACAAAACGATCCTCGTGCGTTGATGAAGCCTATTAATAAAGTTCTCGTGCATGCACGTGGTTGTACGGCAGTTAAATTAATCCGTAAAGCACATGACAATAATATTAATGTAGTGTTGGTAGCCTCAGACCCAGACATGACATCTGTTCCAGCTGACATGCTTAAAGAGACTGATAAACTTGTGTGTATTGGTGGTAATACTTCAGACGAAAGTTACCTAAATGCTTACTCAGTATTAAAAGTTGCTGAGTATGAAAATGTTGACGCATTACATCCTGGTATTGGTTTCTTATCAGAAAGTCCGCAGTTTGCAGCTTTGTGTGTTAACAATGGGGTTAACTTTGTCGGTCCTAGCGTGCATTCAATGACGACTATGGGTAACAAATCTAACGCAATTCATACCTCACAAGCGCAAAATGTGCCAGTTGTGCCTGGTAGTCATGGTATTTTGACTAACGCAGAACAAGCGGTGAACGTAGCATCTGAAATTGGTTATCCTGTGCTATTAAAAGCGGTACAAGGTGGTGGTGGTAAAGGTATTCAGGTTGTTAAACGCCCTGAAGACATGATTGGCTTCTTCCAAAAAACCGCCACAGAAGCTGCCGCGGCATTTGGTAATGGTGATTTGTATTTAGAGAAGTACGTTACCTCATTACGTCATATTGAAGTGCAGTTACTGCGTGACCAGTTTGGTAATAGCAAAGTATTAGGTATTCGAGATTGTTCTGTACAACGTAATAACCAGAAAGTGATTGAAGAATCTGGTTCAACCATGTTGCCTGAAGAGCTCAAACAACGCGTGATGGAATACACGCGTGCGTTGGGAGATGCCACTGACTACATGGGTGCAGGTACGGTTGAGTTTATCTATAACTTAGATGTTAACGAAGTGTACTTCATGGAGATGAATACTCGTCTTCAAGTAGAGCATCCAGTAACCGAAGCGACATCGGGCATTGATATTGTTAGCGCGCAGTTTGATATTGCTGCAGGTCGTTCAATTGAGAAACTTGAGCCAATTGACCAAGGTTACGCCATGGAAGTGCGTGTAACTGCGGAAAAGGCGGCGCTTGATAGCCATGGTATTCTTCAGCTTATTCCTAACCCGGGTAAAATTACTGAATGTGTGTTGCCTGAGCGTGATGATGTTGAAATTATTTCGATTGCAGCAGCGGGCAAAGAAGTATCACCATACTATGACAGTCTAATCGCTCAGATCATTATGCGTGGTAAAGATCGTGCTGATGTAGTGGCTAAAATGTATGCTTATCTTGATAGCGTAGTGATTAAAGGTATTGCGACTAACATTCCATTATTGAAGCTTATCCTTAAAGATCCAACTTTCAATGAAGGCGTGTATGACACTAACTATTTGCCACGTTTAATGGCTGAGTTAGACATACCTGCACTGATTGCTGAAATGGAAGCAGCAGCTGAAGCGATTGAGGTTGATACTGAATCATTACGTGTTGGCGAAAGCAACGAGCTGAAAGTATTGGCGCAAGGCGCAGGTATTTTCTATACCTCTCCAGCTCCAGGTGAAGCAGACTTTGTAAAAGAAGGTGACATTGTTACCGTTGAGCAAACATTGGCATTGATGGAAGCAATGAAGATGTTCTCTCAATTAACGTTAGCGGGCTTTAATCGTCAAACGGGTGTGTTATATCCTGAAGATCAACAGTATCGCATTGAACGTATTCTTAATAGCAATGGTCAACAAGTTTCACAAGGTGACTTACTGTTTGTAATATCACCTATCGAAGCGTAATACCTACAATAGGTTGTTAGACAAATACCTGCCTTATGGGCAGGTATTTTTTTGTCTTATTTTTGTATGACGTAATATTCTAGATGGCCTACACACTTTTTCGTTCAAGTATATTATTTAATTATTTATCGAATATTTGATCTAATAATTTCTTATAAGAAATTGATATTATTGCTTATTAATTAGATTGATATTGAATATGTCAATGTTTTGGTACCCAAAAGCCAGTTTTGCATCTACTCACAACATCGCAATGTCATCCGCTACTGGGTTGATCTGATTGGTTGCCTTGTGAAGCTATTATTAATGGTCGCTATATCAGCATTTTAGCTAATTATTTATATCTATTAGCCGGTGATAACTATTTGACCTTTGTGCTAGGGCCTGTTGATCTTTGCTGGTTGAATTTTGTTCGAGTTAAAAACGTTTTAATCGAGGCGAATGGATTGATGCCTAGTCATCTAAGCAAAATGCATTCAACAAAGAGTAAAACGTTTTTAGCCGAACCCTTCGGGCAGCGTTTGTTGGCCATTTTTACTGTGTTATCGACTTTTTATGTAGAATAACTACACCTCAAAGTCTCTGCCTTGTACAAATGGCCAACAATTCGCTGCAAAAATAACCTTGAAAGATCAACAGGCCCTAGTGTCCACCTCATTTTGGCCTCAGGGTCTGGAATAACTAAACCAGGTCGATGCGAGTTAACGCACTTGCAATCAAACTCCCAAGTGCGTCCAGTCTCTCTTGTTTAGCGATATTTTTTTAAATATCCAAGCGCAATGGTTCATTAAAGTATCAACCTTTTTCAAAGCTTTAAAAATATGGAGCCATGCAGCATAAGTACTGCAAGTTTCGCTAAAAAAGTGGATGTTGTTACAAGATAGGGCAGTGAAGAGTTTGTGGTGGTTTGTCAGCACGTGCAGTAGTTCGATGCCCGTGAGCTATGCCAAATAATGACTGATGAACTTATTTATTCTCATGTTTATAACTACATTAATGAGAACTAAAATTGCGGTATTGCTCTATTGGGTGATAATCAATCTATTCAGCCTTACTTTGATCGAGATGATGTAGCGCTATTCAACGCTAAGCAGTTTGGGCATAATCAATATTGTCATTCGCAGATAAAAACACCACCTTGAAGGATGTTTGTTCCCTTCGTTAAATTCATTCGATGAGTTAATAAATGCTTGTTTGTTTTAGCGCGATGTTCATTTGGAGCATTTTATGGGTCTAAAAATGCAGATTTACGTATTTTAGCTGAAATTTAACATTTTTAGCTGAAATTAACCTAAAGACTAAAAAATAATCTACTATTTTTTAGTCTTTTGTTTTATATAGAATTATGAGCATTAAATGTGTTTTTTTTGGCTAAAAATAAATAAATATTGCACCAGCTATTTGCGCCCAGCAAGGTTCCAATTTACAATATGCGCCTTAATAACCTGATGTGCGGTGTGTCGGTTCTTTTTCGCATGCTCCGTCTACTTCTTAAACTAATCATTAAAGTTGAATCATGACCGAATTATCCAAATACAGAAACATTGGTATCTTCGCTCACGTTGACGCGGGTAAAACCACGACCACCGAGCGTATCCTTAAGCTAACCGGTAAGATCCACAAGATCGGTGAAGTACATGATGGTGAATCAACCACAGACTTCATGGAACAGGAAGCTGAGCGCGGTATTACCATTCAGTCTGCAGCAGTAAGCTGTTTCTGGAAAGATCACCGTTTTAACGTTATTGACACCCCAGGCCACGTTGACTTTACAGTTGAAGTTTATCGTTCGCTTAAAGTGCTTGACGGCGGTATCGGTGTATTCTGTGGTTCAGGCGGCGTAGAGCCTCAATCAGAAACTAACTGGCGTTATGCTAACGATTCTGAAGTTGCGCGTATCATCTTCGTAAACAAGTTAGACCGTATGGGTGCTGACTTCTTACGTGTTGTTAAGCAAACTAAAGACGTATTAGCTGCTAACCCATTAGTCATGGTTTTACCAATTGGTATTGAAGACGAATTCTGTGGTGTTGTTGACCTACTAACTCGTAAAGCGCACATTTGGGATGATACTGGTTTACCAGAAAACTTCGAAATCACTGATGTTCCAGCTAACATGGTTGACTTAGTTGAAGAATACCGTGAAATGCTAATCGAAACTGCTCTTGAGCAAGACGATGCGCTATTAGAAGCTTATATGGAAGGTGTTCAACCATCTATAGAAGACGTTAAGCGTTGTATCCGTGCTGGTACTCGTACAATGTCTGTGTTTCCAACATATTGTGGTAGCGCATTCAAAAACAAAGGTATGCAGTTATTACTAGATGCCGTTGTTGATTATTTACCTGATCCAGTTGAAGTTGATCCACAACCGCTAACTGACGAAGAAGGTAACGAAAATGGCGAGTTCGCAATCGTTGATGTTGATGCACCGTTTAAAGCATTAGCGTTCAAGATTATGGATGACCGTTTTGGTGCGTTAACTTTCGTACGTATCTACTCTGGCCGTTTGAAGAAGGGTGACACCATCCTTAACTCATTCACTGGCAAAACAGAACGTATTGGCCGTATGGTTGAGATGCAAGCTAACGAACGTAACGAACTTGAATCAGCACAAGCTGGTGATATTATCGCTATCGTTGGTATGAAAAACGTGCAAACTGGTCACACTTTATGTGATCCTAAGCACCCTTGTACTCTAGAAGCAATGGTATTCCCTGAGCCAGTTATCTCTATCTCTGTAACGCCAAAAGATAAAGGCGGCAGCGAGAAAATGGGTATCGCTATCGGTAAAATGATTGCAGAAGATCCATCTTTCCGTGTTGAAACTGACATTGATTCTGGTGAAACTATCCTTAAAGGCATGGGTGAGCTTCACTTAGACATTAAGGTTGATATTCTTAAGCGTACTTACGGCGTTGACCTAATTGTAGGCGAGCCTCAAGTTGCTTACCGTGAAACTATCACTAAAGAAATTGAAGATAGCTACACGCATAAGAAACAGTCTGGTGGTTCTGGTCAGTTTGGTAAAATTGATTACGTTATTCGCCCTGGCGAGCAAAACACTGGCTTCACTTTCACCTCGAAAGTCGTTGGTGGTAACGTTCCTAAAGAATTCTGGCCTGCTGTTGAGAAAGGTTTCAGAAGCATGATGAATACCGGTACTATTGCTGGTTTCCCTGTGTTAGACGTTGAACTTGAACTTCAAGACGGTGCTTTCCACGCAGTTGATTCGTCAGCTATCGCGTTCGAAATCGCTGCTAAAGGTGCGTTCCGTCAATCTATGCCTAAAGCCGGTGCACAACTTCTTGAGCCTATCATGAATGTTGACGTATTCAGCCCAGATGACAACGTTGGTGACGTAATTGGTGACCTTAACCGTCGTCGCGGTATGATCAAAGATCAAAACGCTGGTGTTACAGGTGTCCGTATTAAAGCTGACGTGCCGTTATCAGAAATGTTCGGTTATATCGGTTCTTTACGTACAATGACGTCTGGTCGTGGTCAATTCTCTATGGAATTTGCTCATTACGCACCATGTCCAAACAGCGTTTCTGAGAAAGTTGTTGCTCAAGTTAAAGAGCGTAAGGCTGCTGAAGCTAAGAAGTAATTCTAGTTTCGATTTGCTGATAAAAACCGTTGCCTAGGCAACGGTTTTTTTATGCCTATTTTATGCTGTTGCTGTAATATAAAATTAATATTATCAGAGAATTTATTATTGATGACAGTTTCTGCTAAGCGTTAATAGTGCTCTTGCTGGTGGAGTTAACGGTAGGTTTTCTCGCCATATTAATGCTAAATCCCACGTCATAGCTGGCTGCATTGGCTTAAATACTAGTTTACTGCTGGTTAACCGTTGGCAAATAGGTTCGGGTAGAATTGCTACGCCCAAGTTAGCTTCAACCATCGCGGCTAAAAAATCCCATTGGCCAGTTCTAAAGGCTATATTGAGTTGTACGCCAACTTTGCGGCTTAAATGGTTAATTAACTTAGCTAATGAAAAGTCTTCGTTATAAAGAATGAAGGGGTGAGATTCAAAGTCTTGCCAGCGTATTTCAGCCTTGTCTGTAAGCAGATGTCCTTCAGGTAAGCACGCAAGTAAGGGATATCTAGTTAGGGGTTGATTCGCTAGCTCTGTGTTATGGGTTGTCGGTAGTGCGGTAAATGCAATATCTAGACTGTTGTTCAGTAGTGCCTGTTCGCAACCAAATCCGCCATATTCGTACATTTGTATCTCGACCCCAGGGTACTGTTGTCGATAAGCCGTCAATAAGCTGATAATTAAACTGCTCATCATCGGGCAGACACCAAGTCTTAATCGTCCTGACTTTAAGCCACTGAGATTACTCATATCTTCTTGAAGTCGATGCCAATGGCCTAAAATTTCCCTGGCACTTTGCTCAAACAATTGTCCTGCTTGGGTTAATTCTACTGTTTGATTATTCCTTATCAACAATTGCTCACCCATATTGCTTTCTAAACGTTGAATGGTTTTTGTCAGTGTCGGTTGGGTCATAAAACATTTTTGCGCCGCACGGGTAAAGTTTTTGGTTTCCACTATGGTGAGAAAGATCTGTAAGGTCTTGATTGGAATGTTCATGCTTAAATGGAATTCACTGTATGGTAATTATTCATTTTACCTATGAAGCCTAAACGATTACTTTGAACTTGTTAACAGAATCGGAGGAACGGCAATGAAATCTACTTCAAGTTTATGGGTCGGTGCATTATGGCAAGCAGCGATGCCTATAACACATGAGACTCAATCATCTGGTGTGTCACAAACCGCAGCAGTACCGAGTGCACAAATTATCCAACAAAAGTCTCAACCAATAAACCCAGCTTAAGCTGGGTTTTTATTTTTATCGCTTTCGTTATTTCTGCTTACAACAATAAAAGACTGAACATAAAAAATGCCACTTCAACAGAAGTGGCATTGCTCAAATTGAGGCATAGAGGGATTTATGTCCTCATGGATCACTTAGTGGTAAAGGTGTTTTCCACAAGTTCCTGTTTGTTATCTGCTTGCGCAACATGGCACTGTACACAAAAGTAGTTCATGCCATTCACTGTACCTTGGTCATCGATTACGTGTGACTTCGCCACAGGTGTTGCTTTCATTCTTTTAGCCTTATCCCAGCTGTGACATGTAAGGCAACCATTTTTGTCTTTGGTGATGCTATAGCTGTCTTTATGGGGGATTAAAGGCGGCTGTTCAGCAAAAGTACGCGCGATAGCTTTTCCGCGAGTGGGATACGTTGCAATAGCATCTGCAGGCAAGTTGTCTGTTATGGCGACATTATCTACACGAGACTCAACTTTAACCGGGGTATTCTCGGGTAATGTTTGCTGACCAGAATAGGCGTTAAGGCTTAAGAGTATGGCCGCGATGCTAAGTAGTTTTTTCATTTTCATCTCCGTTACATCCTAATGAATGTAGAGTTTGGGTGTCGCAACTACCATGGTGGACGAACCCCATGGCAGCTGTCGCAATTAATATAAAAGGCGTATTAAGCTTTAAATATTTTGACTGGACACTTTTTGAAGTCAGTTTCTTTTGATAATGGGTCAGTAGCGTCAAGAAGTAACTTATTAACCAATTGCTTGGCATCAAAGAATGGCATGAATACCACTCCTCTTGGCGGCTTATTACGGCCTTTAGTCTCCACTCGAGTGTTAATTTCACCGCGCGGTGATGCAACAGTCACTTCATCACCTTGAGTTAAACCACGAGCTTTAGCGTCAGCTGGGTGCATAAAGACCTGAGCACTCGGCATTGCTTTATGCAGTTCAGGTACACGAGCGGTCATTGAGCCAGTATGCCAATGTTCCAGTACTCGTCCTGTCGACATCCACAGATCAAATTCTTCATTAGGTTCTTCTGCTGCAGGTTCATAAGGCAGTGCAAATATGACTGCTTTACCGTCTGGTTTACCGTAGAAGTTAAAACCTTCACCCGCTTTGACATAGGGATCGCTACCTTCAACAAAACGACGCAGGGTTTCTTTACCATCAATCACTGGCCAACGCTTCCCGCGGTTTTCATGATAGTTGTCAAAGGCATCTAAATCGTGACCATGGCCACGACCAAATTGAGCATATTCTTCAAAAATACCTTTCTGTAGGTAAAAGCCAAAGTGTTCGTTTTCATCGTTATAAGAACCTTTACATTCACTTGCTGGGAACTTATTGATCACCCCATTAGCAAATAGCACTTCATATAATGTTTTATCGGCGAGCTCAGGTTGTTTAGCGATTAATTCAGCAGGCCATACTTCACTGACTTTAAAACGTTTAGAAAATTCAACTAACTGCCATAAATCAGACTTAGACCCTTCAGGTGTTGGAACAAGCTGATGCCAGAAGTGGGTACGACGTTCTGCATTACCATATGAACCTTCTTTTTCAACCCACATAGCGGTAGGCAGAATTAAATCTGCAGCCATTGCGGTAATCGTCGGGTAGGGATCTGATACGACAATGAAGTTCTCAGGGTTACGGAAACCGGGGTAAACTTCATCATTAATATTCGGACCAGCCTGCATATTGTTAGTACACATGGTCCAATAACAATTTAATTTACCGTCTTTGAGCATGCGACTTTGCATCACAGCGTGGTACCCGGGTTTAGCGGGAATAGTACCAGCAGGGACTTGCCATAGTTTTTCAGTAATTTCACGGTGTTTAGGATTTGCTACTACCATGTCAGCGGGTAGGCGATGTGAGAAAGTACCGACTTCGCGAGCTGTTCCACACGCTGATGGTTGACCGGTTAATGAGAATGGACTGTTGCCTGGGGTGGCAATTTTACCGGTGAGTAAGTGAATGTTATACAACATATTGTTAGCCCACACACCACGGGTATGCTGGTTAATCCCCATGGTCCATAAGCTCATCACTTTGATATTAGGATCGGCATAGGCCTTAGCCATGATTTCTAGATTTTCAACCGGTACACCACTCATTTTTGATGCGTATTCAACCGTGTAAGTGCTGACAAACTTGGCATACTCATCAAAGCTTATTGGAGTAGAACCACCATTAGCTGGATTTTTTGCTTTCTTTTCCAATGGGTGTTCTGGGCGTAGACCATAACCAATATCAGTGGTGCCGAGTGCAAATGTAGTGTGCTTGTTGACGAAGTCTTTGTTCACTGCACCATGCTGAATGATGTAGTTAGCAATATAATTTAATAATACTAAATCAGTTTGTGGTTTAAACACCATAGCATTATCTGCTAGATCAAAGCTGCGGTTTTCATAAGTAGAAAGTACATGTACGCGGGCATCTTTATGACTTAAACGGCGATCGGTTAATCGCGCCCACAAGATAGGGTGCATTTCTGCCATATTGGCACCCCACAACACAAAGTGGTCAGCAGCCTCTAAGTCATCATAGCAACCCATAGGTTCATCAATACCAAAGGTTCGCATGAAACCACCTACAGCCGAAGCCATACAGTGGCGCGCATTTGGGTCGATGTTATTAGTTAAAAAGCCTGCTTTATGAAGTTTAGATGCCGCATAGCCTTCCCAAATTGTCCATTGACCCGAACCAAACATGCCGACAGAGGTAGGGCCTTTTTTGGCAATACTGGCTTTCCATTTTTCAGCCATGGTATCAAAGGCAACATCCCAACTTACTGGGGTAAAATCACCTTCTTTATCATATTTACCGTCTTTCATTCTAAGTAACGGCGAGGTTAATCGGTCCTTGCCATACATTATTTTAGATAAAAAATAACCTTTAATACAATTTAAGCCTTTGTTAACCGGGCTTTCTGGGTCACCTTGAGTGGCAACTATTTTACCATTTCGTGTGCCCACTAAAACGCTACAACCTACGCCACAAAAGCGACATGGGGCTTTATCCCACTTTATTTCACTTTTACCTTCTGCAGCTTGAACGATATTAATTGGAATAGCGATACCCACGGCCGACGCTGCTGCGGCAGCGGCGTTGGCTTTTAAAAACTCGCGACGACTGATGCTCATGGTGTTCCTCACTCTTAGAATGTTGTACTTGGTACGTGATAGTCATTGGAGGTGACGTGATAGAGTGAGTCTAGACCTTACTAACAACATGGGTATACCTCAGAATGGGTATAGTGGTTAATAGTTGTGCAAGGTCACATTTTTCAGCGTGACGTAAATCTCATTTTAACAATTAGGCATTTACTGTTTTAGCAATCGCTTGTAAAGCTTGTTGTGCCTGATATATAGGTTTCTTCATTGATTGAAGTACTTGTAGCGCTAGGTTGTTAACATAGCGCGAAGGAATGGTTGAGTGATGTTGGAGGAGGTATGATCTTTATAGGTATGACTAGTAGCCAGTAAGCTCCATGTAGCCCATGCCTTGGTGAGAGCCTTTAATGGTAATTGGGCCTTCCCAATACGAGGTCGACACTAACATGTCACTGTTAGGATTTAATGCCTGGGTGGTAATATCTATTGCTTCACTGTTAATGCGAATGTGCCATGCAATAGGATGCTTACCTAATGCGGTTTGTTGCCACTGCGTTGGCTCCATGAAGATATCACCAGGATTATCTTTACTATTGATGTTACGCCCACTGCCATCGGCAAACATCCGTCGGCCACTGTAAAAATGTTGTTGCTCATTATCACCACGAAGCCTGAAAGCCATTAGTGTTGAGTTGTCATCCAAACGCAGTGAAAACCAGTCCCAGCCTTGTTGAGCCTTGGTTAAAAATTGTGAACTCCACTCCCTATCAAGCCAGGCTTTACCGGTAACGTGTTCGGTAACACCATGGCGAGTTATCTCTCCCGTTACATCTATGAAGGGCTGGCTGTAATAATAAGATGCTACGCTTTTATCGGCGCTTTTACTGCTATAACCTTGTTCACCTTGTAATTGCAGTGGTTGTTGACTATTAAGCTGCAGTTGATAACTAAATTGTTCATCTGCTACCGTTAATGTCGCAGGAAATAGCGTGTCGGATTGACTCAACCATTGCCAGTTTTGTAAATGCACCTGAAATGGTTGGGCGTCTACGCCAGCAAGTTGTGGGTGGGCGCGCGACCATTTTTCAGCTATTAAGTGTTCATTTTTGCTGGTTACTGCTGCGTGTGCCATATACAGCTGATTGGTACTCCAGTCATTGTTCGGTGTGACTGTGTTGCTCGGTGGTGTTAGGCCAATACGAAACTGCGTCCACTGCACGCCAACGTCTTCACCTGTTGCGGTGGCTAAGTTAGCGGTTAAGTACCACCACTCAATTTTAAAGTCATCGTGGGCTAAATGGTCTTGGGGGAATTGTAATGTTTTACCTTGAATTACCTCACTATACCCCTCAGAAGATGTTGATGACATATTGCTAATAGTTGATGGTTTATTGCTCACATCTTGTGCGGGCGAACAAGCTGATATCAACGTCGAAATAACAAAAGCTATCAAGCTGAAGCTGAGCACTTTTTGCAATGTAAAAGGGGTCATAGTGCTTCCTGTTGTAAGCTGGATATCAAGGGTTTTCGAGTCTGCCAATATAAAGGTAAACATACGGCGAATAAGCAACTTACCACCGCAATAACCACCACCTGAAAATAGGCAGCCCAATCCCACACCATGGCGATACTCCAGCCAAATGCTTGTAATGTGACTTTGTGGATTAACAAATAACCCAGTAATGCGCCAGTGGGTAAAGCAACTAAACAGGTAAGCAGCACAATAAATAACATTTGTACTAATACCATTATTCGTAATTGATTACGACTCACACCTAGGGCGTACAAGCGTGCTAAAGGTGCTTGCCTGGCTTGCGTTAGCATCATGCAAGCACTAAATAAGCCGATGGCAGCCACCAATAAGGTCAAGCTATTGAGCACCACAGTAATAGAGAATGTTTTATTAAATATGGTAATTGCTTCAGTTTTGATCCGCTGCTGGCTGTACATATAGGCGGAAGATAAATTGATTTTCTGGCTAATGCTGTTTTGCAATGGTGTGAGATCACCTTGATACGACACTGCTAGGCTAATGGGTTTGGCCGGTAATTGAGATTGTTGCCATAAAGACTGGGTAATAATCGCTTCACCCTGGGGATTACCATAATCGTAATAAATCCCGCCAACGGTCAATACATGTTGATTAAGTTGTGATAGCTGTACTT
The DNA here is from genome assembly GCF_003855395.1 of Shewanella livingstonensis. Classification (NCBI taxonomy): domain Bacteria; kingdom Pseudomonadati; phylum Pseudomonadota; class Gammaproteobacteria; order Alteromonadales; family Shewanellaceae; genus Shewanella; species Shewanella livingstonensis. The sequence continues at coordinate 990,409 of NZ_CP034015.1, forward strand.
TGTCGCCTATATCAAGTTGGTATTTGATTGATAAGGGTTCACTGATCATCAGGCTTTCACCTGCAGTAAATGTTGGCCAAAAGTCATCGGCGGTGATTTTAAAGACGGTTGTTTCGGTCAACGATAAATGATCGCGACTCACAAGATTGATAGGTACTTGTGTTTGCGGCGTCTCTATTCGATTGAGGTTACTATCAATAGTCCATTGATCATAAATAGCTTCAACCTTAGGATCGTTATTTAACAGTAAGATTAAGGCATCAATCTGATTCGGATTAGGTCTTATGTATAAATCTGCATGCAAGCGGGCGTCGAGCCATTTCTTTAAGGTGATTTCAAAGCTACCGACTAAGGTGTTCATGGCAATGTTGGCACACAGCGCTAACAACATCGCCATCATTGCCAGAGCAAGCGGGGCGATAATCTCTTTGGTTTCAGCAATCACATATTGCCAAAGCCCTTTAGGCATAAATGGGCTGAGTAAGTTAACAGCCCAATGCAAGCATTGGGGTAATAGTAATGGAATTGCCACCGAGATAATCCCCAGTAACACTAAGCTATGGCGATACTGCTCGGTAAAGGCAAATCCAACAGTACAAATGAGTAGCAGTAGCGCTGCAATAATAAATTGTCGCCAATGAATCATATTGAATCGTTGGTTTTGCGGTTGTTTTTGTGCCCCCTGGGCTAATGGTGTTTTGATTAGACTGATTAACATTGGGATGCAAGCTGCAAACGCCGCCGATAAGGTTAATATCAATGCCTGTGCAAACCATTGCCACTGCCAAATGCCGGGTAATAATTTGGCACCATAAAGCTGTTCAAGTGTTATCGCGACCATAGGTTGCAACCACTGCGACAGCTGCAAGCCGACAATAAAGCCCAATACACAGCCGACAAACACTAAGCAGAGTATTTCAATGCTTAAGGCAAGCATCACAGTGCGTCTATCTAGGCCTTGCTGCATGATTTGTACCAGCAGCTTTTGACGTTTCATTAAACTATAGCGTACGCCGTTGTAAGCAATAAATAATCCAACCACGAATGCTAGCATGCTCATGGCATCAAGATTAAGATGAAAACTGGCCGTTAGGGCTGTAAGCGACTCACCTTCACTGGTTTGAGTGGTGAAATTTAACTTGCTGGTATCAATACCTGCTTGAGTTAGCGTATTGGTTAATCGAGCGATAAGTTGAGTGTCTGCCTCCGACGCCGTTGTGTCAGCGGCGTTTGGGTCAGCAATGTTAGAATTTTCAGCGCTAGAGTTAAACACAGCAATGTAACTCAGCTTTCCCTGCATATTCAATAACGGTTGTGCTAATGATATATCCGCGAGCAAAGCAGAACCCAGACCCCAACTATCATCAATGGTAATGATATTAAGGGGCATGCCATTTAAGATAATGCGATTAGACTGATTAGTGATGTTACTAATACGATCGCGTTGGCTCGTCGACATTAATATTTTAGGTTGGCCGCTGAGTAACTCGGCAAGTGGAATATTGGTCGAGGTCATATTCGCTGAGGAAGACGAATCGTTAGCGTTTTGCTGTTTACTAGTGCTGATGGCTGCAATAATATCGCTACTATTAATCCGCCAAAGCCGGCCTTGTTCATCGGTGGCGATGCCTTCGATGCTGGCGATCGTATTGAATCCGGCATTGGCTAATGCAAAGTAAACCGACTCATCAATAGTGTCTTGTGTGCGATGGCTAATAGATAGGCGCGCTTGTTGGCTGAGCAACTCTGATACATTACCATAGCTTTGTTTGGCATTTTCATTAGTGGCATACACTCCAATTAATAGTGTTACGGCTAACATAATGCCTAGTAAAATAGCGCTAGCTTGCAGCGGCGCGTGTCTATAATGACTGGCAAATAGGTGCAAACATAATCTTAAGCGACTCAGTGATGAAGAGTGCGATAAAGAGCGTGATGGGGAGTGTGATGAAGAGTCGGTCATCATGGTTTAACCCTGCAGTTTTTTATTGGTAGGATTAACCATTATTTGCTGATTTTCAACATGCCAACGGTGTTGCATAAACTCAGCACATTGCTCACTGTGGGTAACCATTAAAATGCAGCTATTAGCTTGTTGGGCTAAGTCGGTAAGCAATTGCATTACCTGCATACCAGCATGTTGGTCGAGATTACCTGTTGGTTCATCAGCCAAAATTAATTGCGGTTTGTGGGCTAATGCACGAGCAATGGCCACTCGTTGTTGCTGTCCGCCAGAGAGATTTTCAACGTTACGGTCGAGTAATGTGCTTAAGCCTAGTTGATGGCATAACTCATCACACCAAGGGCTCCAGCTTAATTGATTGAGCGCGAGTGAAAATTGAATGTTGTCGCGTACATTTAATGGCGTAAGTAAGTTAAATTGCTGAAATATGACCCCAAGCGATCGACGTCGATATTGGCTCCACTGCTTATCTTGCCACTTTGCTACTGAGTGCATGTTATCACTTTGACGGATTAACATCTCACCACTGTCAATCGTTTCAAAACCGCCAATGATATTAAGCAGAGTACTTTTACCACTACCACTAGGGCCCGTTAGTGCAATCGTTTGACCTTGTTGCAGTGTCAGATTTACTTGTTTCAATACCGGATGAAACGACTCGCCATCGCGAAACCCTTTACTGATATTTTCTAAGGTGACGATGCTTGTCATAATTGCTCCATAACGAATTGCGTTAATACACTTACAGTATTGACTGAGTCATATCATTAATAATATACGCGATATAATCTGTTTATGTCTAAAAATAAAAAAGCGAGCTAATAGCTCGCTTAGTTACAGTAAAACATTGAATTAATTAAGCATCGACTAATGAATAAGGTAATTCGATAATTGATAACTGCGAGTTTTCATCATCAGCAACGCGCAGTTGAGTATCGTTTTCAGTATCATTAGGCAGTACGGCTGTCAGCAGCACTTTATCGCCATATTGGACGCACTCAATAATATTACCACCGCGACGGAAACCGTCTTCAAGGGCAATTTCTAACTGTGTTTCGGTATTGATAGTTTGGCTGGTGGTGCCAGAGACAATATACAGTGCACGTTTATTACCACCGCGGTATTTCATTCTGGCAATAGTTTCTTGGCCCATGTAACAGCCTTTGGTAAAGCTAATGCCATTGATGGCTTGTAAGTTACACATTTGTGCTACGTACTGGCCTGAATGAGCGGCATCGATATTGGGGTAACCGGCTTTAATTTCTAATGCTTGCCATGTGTTGGCATCAAACAATTTTTGGCCTGATTGACTGATGATAGCGTCTGCTGCTGCACTTTTAATGATAGCAATAAAACGTTCACCATCACGAATAATAGCGCCTTGCTCGACTAAATTAAGTGCTTGCGATACATCGCCAAAATGTTGCGTGGCAAAGGCTTGTGCTTCTGTTCCGGCAATGCCGATTATGTGGTAATCACCACTAACATCAGCTAGTTCAGCTTTACTAAATACTGCATATTTTTGTAAATGCGGTAAGTCTAAGCTCAAGGCGCTTTTTGGCAGTAACATTAATAAGCTATCGGCTATTGCAAACGTGCGGAAGCTCGCAAGCATTTTACCTTTAGGGTCACAATGTGCACCCCATTTCCATTCGTTTGTACCAAGAGAGGTGATGTCGGTGGTGACTTGGCCATGAATAAAGCTGCGCCCTTGCTCACCGGTGATTTCGATTAATCCCATATGAGACAAACTTGATAACATTAATGCAGGAGATGTGGCGATGAAATCCCAATCTGGTTGGTTTACTGAAATGGTCATAACTATCCCTAAGCTGAGAATACGACGGTATGGTTGGAGTGTAACGGAATAATACAATGCTCAACAGGGGGCAAGGTTTTAAAAGCCAATAAAAAAGCTACCTTGTGGCCAAGATAGCTTTTAGAGTTAGCCCATTTATCAGAGTTAATCGTTTTCTAAGTAAATATTAAAACAATACCCGTGCACGAATAGTACCTTCAATGGATTTAAGTTCTACTAAGGCTTCTTCTGCTTGATCTGAATCTACTTCCATTACCACATAACCAATTTCAGCTGTGGTTTGTAAGTATTGCGCGGCAATGTTAATGCCTTTTTCAGAAAACGCTTGGTTGATTTTAATCAACACGCCTGGACGATTTTGGTGAATGTGTAATAAGCGTGAAGTACCGCTATGTTGTGCTAAAGACACTTCAGGGAAATTAACTGCAGATAACGTCGAGCCGTTATCTGAGTATTTCACTAACTTACCAGCCACTTCAATACCAATATTCTCTTGTGCTTCTGCTGTACTGCCACCAATGTGTGGCGTCAGTAATACATTATCTAAACCGCGTAACGGTGATACAAACTCATCATCATTTGACTTTGGTTCAACCGGGAATACGTCAATTGCTGCACCCGCAATATGTTCAGACTTCAGCGCATGGGCTAAGTCGTCAATATCAACCACAGTTCCGCGTGAGGCATTGATAAAGAAACTGCCTTGACGCATTTGAGCAAATTCAGCTTTTGCGAACATGTCTTTGGTTTGTGGCGTTTCAGGTACATGCAGACTGACAACATCTGCTTGGGCCAATAACTTGTCCATAGAGTGAACTTGTGAGGCGTTACCGAGTGGTAATTTATCTTCAATATCAAAGAAAATTACTCTCATGCCTAAGGTTTCAGCCAAAATGCCTAACTGAGTACCAATATGACCGTAACCAATGACGCCTAAGGTTTTACCACGGACTTCAACACTACCATTAGCGCTCTTTAACCAACCGCCGCGATGCGACATGGCATTGCGCTGTGGAATACCGCGCATCAACATGATGATTTCGCCAATCACGAGTTCAGCAACACTGCGAGTATTAGAGAACGGGGCGTTGAAGACCGGAATACCCAATTTTTCGGCAGCGGCTAAATCGACTTGATTGGTGCCAATACAAAAACAGCCAATCGCAACGAGCTTTTCTGCATGGTGCAATACTTCCGCAGTAAGCTGAGTGCGGGAGCGTAATCCAACAAAGTGAGCATCTCTGATTGACTCAAGTAAAGCCTCTTCGCCTAACGATGCTTTATGATATTCAATGTTGGTATAACCTGCACGTTCTAATACATCAACCGCAGTTTGGTGGACGCCTTCCAACAGCAGGATTTTGATCTTATCCTTGTCAAGCGAGTGTTTCGCCATGATATGGGTACCCTCTTATCATTAAATGGTGCTTATGCGAATGCTTATACTAATGCATTCGCCAATAGTTATGATATAAATGCGGACTTCCGACGCAATGCCAAAGTAGCACTTTTTTTAAGGCTTGTGGAGGGCTAGATGGCTGAAGTAATATTTTAAATTGAGAACAATATAGTAGATGAGGAGTTTAGGATGCAAAAACGCGTAATATGGATGGCAATCTACTTGTTGGTATTGCTGTGGTCAGTCAGTAATCCCAAAGATATGTTCACTTGGTGGCTAGAGGCTATTCCAGCATTAATTGCATTACCCATTTTATTTTTTAGTCGCAAAAACTTTCCACTAACCACATTAGCTTATGCACTTATTTTAGTGCATTGCTGTGTGCTTTTTGTGGGCGCTCGTTATACCTATGCTGAAGTACCGTTATTTGATTGGTTAGCACAGGTGATGGGCAGTGAGCGCAATAATTACGATAAAGTGGGTCATTTTGCCCAAGGGTTTATTCCTGTGATATTGGCTCGCGAGATTTTTATCCGTCAGCAAGTCATGCAAATAGGTGCATGGTGTCAATTTTTAGCCGTTTGTTTTGTATTAGCTTTTTCGGCATTTTATGAGCTGATTGAGTGGTGGGTCGCGGTCGCTTCAGGCGAAAATGCTGAAGCCTTTTTAGGCACTCAAGGTTATGTATGGGATACCCAATCTGATATGTTTTTAGCCTTAATTGGTGGAGTCTGTGGCATATTGTTGCTGTCGAAGCTTCATAATAAACAAATCGCCGCCAAAATGTCTCCTAAGCATGCGTCGGTATGACGCAGTTCGCAGAGTCTCTGGTGACAGAAAAGGTGTTATAAAATAGATTAACTTGGCCGCCTGTCTTGAGCAGTTATTGATGATGTTGAGCGATGTAAAGTATGAGCTTAGCCGAAGTAAATTAAGGCCAGTTGATTTTTTGGTTGAATTTTTATTCGAAAAAAACGGCTTACTTGAGGTGAGTGGATTGCAGCTAGTAATCTTAGCGACTATTTACTGGCAAAGATAACCTCAACAAAGAGTAAGCCGTTTTTAGCCGAACACTTTGGGCAGTGTTTGTTGATAATGGCGACTGTGTTACCAGCTTTTTATGTTGAATAACGACACGGTAAAGTCTCTGCCTTGTAGCTTTGTGTTTTAGTAATGACCAACAATTTGCTGTAAAAATAACCTTCAAAGATCAACAAACCCTAATACTTAAGTTTGTCCAAAGTCAGTCAAAGTAACTATTCATACTTTAGGCTTACACAATAGCCATAACAACTAGCAATTTTTTACTATGCTTGCTGTATAGAAGGTTTTTATTACAAGAATCGTTATTGAACGTTACCGATTAACCGCGATGAGCTCATGTTTCGGTTTATTGTTTTTTCGGTTATTGGCTTTGTAGTATAAAACGATTAAATAACCATCAAAAAAAGTACTTTAATATTATAAAATAAAAGTAAACGACCTGCTCTGCCTAGTTCTAAAGGCTAGTAAACGTATTTTATTTACGTATAGTATGTAGTCTAAGGATGTGCTCAAGGTATGTTGAGCAATAACGTACTTTTCAGGGAGAAGAGTGATGAGTTCAAATATTGATGAATTGGTGTTTTTGCACCAAATCGCAGCACCTTGCCATTTAGCTATTTTGGCTGAATCTATCGGGTTAAAAACACGCATTGTAAAACATGCAGCTGAGCTTGAGTTAGACAAAAAATCTAATAACTTTTACCTTGTTTCACAAAAAGGCGCGGCTTTAGACAGTAAAGGTATTCCTCTGCTGGTATCGCGTTTAGTGGGACATGTCCCTGTTGCATTATACCAAGTTGAACGAGGATCGCTCGATCAAGAATCAGCATTACTCCTAGGCGTGCGTGGTTTGTTATACAGCGATCAACGCATGGATTTAATGTTGACGGGTCTACGCAAAATGGTTGCCGACGAATTGTGGTACGACCGCCCACTGATCAGTAAAATTTTTAGACGTTTAGTTCAACAGTTAGACACTAGTACTGAAATTCCTGCCGATACCGTCGCTATTATTCAAAGATTAACTAGTCGAGAAAGAACCATTATTCAGCTTGTTTCTAGTGGTGCGCGCAACAAAGAAATTGCTCAGCGTTTGTGCATTAGTGAACATACCGTGAAAGCGCACATCTCCTCTATTTTCCGTAAAACAGAATCTCGCAACCGGGTTGAGTTATTACGTTGGGCACAAACCTATCAAAGCCACAGTGAACTAGTGAGTTAATCTGCTGGTAGATTATTGATTAATGATAATAGGAGCTTAGGCTCCTTTTTAATGGGTTGGTGCTATCAATCGTGTTTACCTTTTAAAAGCTTAAGCTAATCAGTACACTGAGTTTTCTAATAATGATAATGATGGATATTAATAATGAGTATTTGGTTTAAGACTGTCACTTTAGAAGATTGTGCTCGTTTAGATACAGGGATGCATGGTAAGGGCACTTTAATGCAAACATTGGGCATTAAAATTACTGAGATTGGTGATGATTATATGGTTGCCACCATGCCTGCTAATCCAGCGATACATAATCCATTAGGGATTGTTCATGGTGGTGCCAATGTTGCTTTAGCGGAAACTGTCGCCAGTTATGCGGCTAATTTTGTGGTCGATTTTACCCGCTACTATTGTGTCGGCCAAGAAATCAATGCCAATCATTTAAAAGCCTCGCGTAATGGTGAATTGACCGCAACAGCAAAACCGGTACATATTGGCAAACGCAGCTCAGTGTGGGAAATTTTGGTGCGTAATAGTGCTGGCGAACTTTGTTGTATTTCAAGAATGACCGCTGCAGTGGTAGAGCGATAAGCTATAGTTAATCTGTTGGAGTTCAATGTTGAACTTTGCTATCGATAAACTCTATGTAGAGGTGGCATCACCTATTTAGTCATTGCGAATAAGCCTTGATGCTGTGTTCCAGCAGAGCACACATTGTCGAGTCATTGTGTTAATAGCCAGATATCGTTATTCAACACATTAATTATAGGAAAATCTATGGATAACATTAACATCTGGGAATGGGTTGGTTACTTGGCTTCGGTCGTTGTTGCTATTTCACTGATGATGGCTAACATCAAAAAATTACGCTGGTGGAACTTAATTGGTGCCGGCTTATTTGTGGCTTATGGTTTGGCTATTGATGCGATTCCTGTTGCATTGGTTAACTTTTTTATTGTATTAATTGATGCCTATTATTTAGTTAAGTTATACCGCGAGCCGACCCCTCCAGAAAAATAATAAATCTTTTAGCGGGTTAATAAATCTATTTATTGATAAAGTCAAAATGAAAATTTTGGCTTTTTTATGGCCTACTGTAGATCTAAACACTTGGCATTAATTGATTTAGTCAACCCCCAGATTTTTAATCTATTTTTACGGTTTTAACTATCTATTTTAATCGCTTTAGTTAATGTCGACAGACTTCTATTATGTGTCTATCAGATGCTGATTTTGAATAGGAGTTTTCATTATGGCAACAGTTTATGACTTAATTGAACAGTGGTTAGTCGATCGCGGATAAGATAATAATTAATTAATATGATGACTTATTTAGCTAAAGTTGCACAACGGTAGCTGATGATCAAAAATTCATTATCTGTCGATTAAAATGGGTAGGCTTGAGTTTACTCGTTTACCGCAAAATAACTTTGCCAAAGTTGAGCAAGTGACACTAGCTATGAATTTAGTACTAGGAGTGGGGGAGTCGCCAGACAACGCTCTGTATACGGGGTTATTTTCATACGCTGAAGCGCAGCGTTGTCGTATTGAGAGCGACTATATCAGTTGTTGGTTAACGTTCCATATGGCGCTAAGATAAATAACTCTCAGCGTGCAGGTGCGATGGTAAGAACGCAATATCCTTATTAAGGGAGTTTAACGGCGCGATACTTGTGTAAACTATAATCCAAATAGTGTGGCCACATTAACTGAGAACATCTGTTTTTAACCGTCGCTGCAGCGTTTAGAAGATGAAACTGCAGGTTATAGTTGCTATAATCAAGACGACTATACTTAAGCGGGCGTAGATTATTAAATATGCATTAGCAAAGTAATTGTCATTAAGCGAAGTCATAGCGGTTTTTTTATGGATTAACATCATCACCTATCAATTAGCGTTTTCGTAAAACAGAAAGATATTGGTTATCTTCCTGTTTTACAATCAATTACATATTGTTGGAATCGTGTTCGTATAATGCTTTGTTATAGCTGTGTAGATTTTTATTATAGCTGTTTAGATCTGTGTCATAGCCATTAAATTTACCAGTAGATAGGTGCTTTTAAAGCACTTTTACGTGACTGCTCCATGGCAAACAGTAAACTGGTTTCTTTATTGTCTAACCAGGTTTCAATGTTAAGTTGATGCCGTTCACTAAGTAGCCTTAATATTTTATAGGCCGATAGCGTACTAATCCCCAAAGCTAAGTCTTGCCAAGGCGCCCGAAAAGCTTCGCGCTTTTTAGCAGGATACATTTCTCCATAAGCAAACCCAACCAAGATACTTTCGTCCAGAGCATTAGCAACATGTTGGTAATCTCCGCTGTCCATTTTTGCTGTAATAGGCATTAATTTGCCAATACGCTTCCATGACGATTGTTGTAACTGATTGGCAAATAAACCCAATTCTGGATAGTTATCTAATTTATGTTGGCCATTTTCAGTCGTTAATAATAAATCGACTAAGGTTAATTGTAATTGACCATATTCAGGTTGTTGCCATATCGACATTAATTGGGTTGAAATTGACATTGAGTTGATATGGTTTTCTAGTTGTTGGCAAACGAGAGGTTTATCGTTGATGTTAGCCAACATTTTTGCGCCATCTTGCAGCAATAAACAACAGCTTTGTAATGGACCAACAAATTCCAGCGCACGCTCAAGGTGATCGAATAATAGGCTTGTTTGCTGATTGAGTAGTCCAAATTGATTTAAGCTGAGCCTTAGCAAGCGCACACAACGGCGTAATTCACCCCATAATGCTGATTGTTGATCTATATCATTAGAAGTCGTTAATATATTTTCAATTAATTGCCAGCGCTCAAGGCCAGTTTCTAATAAGGTACTTAAGGCTTGTGGTAAATTATTATTTTTTGGCAAACCGACATAATCAATATGTTCGATTGAGAAAGGCTTTGATTTACCGGCTAATTGATAGCCGCGTTGAGCTTTACTGGCCTTGCCTAAGCGAAACGGCACTGATATGGCCACTTGCATTGCTAATTGTATTAAGGCTGAAGTATCACCTGCGAGTAATTCGAATTCTAGCTCGCATATGGGGTCAACGTTATCTTGAGCGATAATTTCACCGACATCTAATGCAACCTCAATAAGACTATCATTGAGATATATATGCCAAGTTTGACGCTCAAAATTAGTTTCAAAAATACATGTTAATGATGTTGATACCCTGTCGAGATCATTTGCTGTTGGCCAAATTTCTTTAGGGAAACGTGACAAGATCGGTGTTTTTTGATTAATGCTAACATTATATTCGGGACGTGAATGGATCCCTCCAACTACCCGGCCTGCCGTTTTTATGGTCTGTTCGAGTTGGTTGTCAAAACCTCTTACACGTAAGCCCATATCCCAACGACGTAGTTGTAAATCGTCGGTATCGAAATATCCGTTGGTGAGTTTTTTCAGCCCTTGAGGGGTCGAATTAGGGTGTTCATTCAATATTTTTATCAATAAATCATGGTGTTGTGGTTGAATGAATAGTTTTAACTCTATTTCTGCGTCCATTGACTTTATGTTTGCCTTGTCATTAAATATTCACTAATGCGTCACATTATCTTCATAATGTCATATTGTTGTAATAAAAATCTCTTAGGATAGCGTTGCTCGCATCATATATACTGATCCACGATAGCAGAGAAACTGTCGTACGAAATTAAAAAACACAGTTTCATTATGCGGACGCTTGGGTTAACATGCGCCCGCTTTTTCCAAACTGGAATTTATTAAATAGGTAAACGGCAATGCCAGTAAACTCTATTTTAGGTGTGTTTGCAAAATCACCTCTTAAGCCTTTAGAACAGCATATCGACAAAGTACATGAGTGTGCATCACTTCTTGTTCCTTTCTTTGACGCAACCAACTCAGGTGACTGGGATGAAGCGATAAAGATACGCAAACAAATTAGTTTGTTGGAAAAAGACGCTGACTCGCTCAAACGTGAAATTCGCCTGACTCTTCCTGGTGGATTGTTTATGCCTGTCGAGCGGACTGACTTGCTTGAGTTATTAACTCAACAAGACAAAATCGCTAACAAGGCAAAAGATATCTCTGGCCGTATTATTGGCCGTCAGTTAGTCCTTCCTCAGCCTATGCAAGTTGCCTTTGGTGCTTATCTAAAACGTTGTTTAGATGCAGTATCACTTGCCAAGCGGGCTATTAACGAACTCGATGATTTACTCGAAACCGGTTTCCGTGGTCGTGAAGTTGAGTTAGTTGCCAAAATGATTAATGAATTAGATCTCATCGAAGAAGATTCTGATGATTTACAAATTCAAGTGCGTCGTCAGTTGTATGCATTAGAATCTGAATTGAATCCGATTGATGTGATGTTCATGTATAAAATTATCGAATGGGTTGGAGGTTTAGCAGATATTGCTGAGCGTGTCGGTTCCCGCCTAGAGCTGATGCTAGCTCGTAACTAATCACAAAGGTTATCAAGGAAACAACATGGTTGATGTATTAGTCACCAACGGCCCTACGCTTATTATGATAGCGGCTGCATTTGGATTTTTGATGGCATGGGGTATTGGTGCAAACGACGTAGCCAATGCAATGGGAACCTCTGTAGGTTCTAATGCCATTACCATTAAACAAGCGATTATTATTGCAATGATCTTTGAATTCGCCGGTGCGTTTTTAGCCGGTGGTGAAGTCACGAGTACCATTCGTAAAGGTATTATCGACGCGAGTTACTTTACAGATGTCCCTGAATTGTTGGTATACGGCATGATTGCCTCATTACTCGCTGCAGGTATTTGGTTAGTGGTTGCCTCAGCGTTAGGCTGGCCGGTTTCGACAACACATTCAATTATTGGTGCTATTGTCGGTTTCGCTGCAGTGGGTGTCAGTGCAGATGCAGTTGAATGGGGTAAAGTTGGCGGTATTATTGGCTCTTGGGTAATAACTCCGGCCATTTCGGGCTTTATTGCTTTTATCATTTTTCAAAGTGTACAAAAGCTAATTTTTAACACCGATGATCCGTTAGCGAGCGCGAAGCGTTATGTGCCTTTTTACATGGCATTGGCCGGTTTTGTAATGTCACTTGTGACCATTACTAAAGGCTTATCACATGTGGGTATAAACTTTTCAACAATTGAAGCTTATTTTTTAGCGGCAGTTGTCGCTACCGTAGTCGGTCTTCTAGGTAAAGTAGCCATTAGTCGTTTAAAAATGAGCGACAAAGCTGACATAAAAACCCAATATGGTAACGTTGAAAAAGTCTTTGCCATATTGATGGTTGTGACAGCGTGTTGTATGGCATTTGCCCATGGATCAAACGATGTTGCCAATGCTATTGGTCCTTTAGCTGCTGTAGTCTCAGTAGTTGAAAGTGGCGGTGTTATTGGTGCTCAAGCGGTTCTAGCATGGTGGATTTTACCACTTGGTGCTGTTGGTATTGTGATGGGTTTGGCTATTTTCGGTCAGCGCGTGATGCAAACCATTGGTAAGAACATTACTCATTTAACGCCAAGTCGCGGCTTTGCTGCTGAATTAGCTGCCGCATCGACCGTAGTTATTGCTTCTGGTACCGGTTTACCTATCTCGACTACGCAAACTTTAGTGGGTGCTGTGTTAGGTGTGGGTATGGCACGTGGTATTGCAGCAATCAATATTGGTGTAGTGCGTAACATTGTTGTGTCTTGGGTTATTACCCTGCCAGCAGGTGCCGCATTGTCTATTTTGTTCTTCTTCATTATCAAAAATATCTTCAGTTAATTTAACGAAGACGTGATGAAGTATTAGCAAAAGTGTGAATGCTGAATGTATTTAAGAAGGAAGTCATATGACTTCCTTCTTGCATTTCGAGCATTTAATAAATAGCATGACAATAAGTTTTCTGAGTTTGGATAAATACCGTGTTAAGAGTACTTTCAATCCTTATATTTTTACTTGCGCCAAGTGGCGTATTTGCAGCCCAAGCACCAACGCGTTTTATTTCTGATGATGTGTTTACCTATATTCATGGTGGACCGGGTACAGAGTTTCGTATTATCGGCAGTGTTGAAGCAGGTCAACCGATCTCTTTACTGGATAATACCGAAGGTGATTTTACTCAAATCATTGACCATAAAGGTCGTGAGGGTTGGGTGTTAACCAGTTTAGTGTCAGACCAGCCAAGCTTTCGTGAACGTTTTCCTGAGATGGAAGCACAACTGAAGCAAGCAAATGACCAACTAAATAATATTACTCAAAATACTGATAATACCGCTGAGTCTCTAACGCTGTCTAACGAAAAGGTGGCTGAATTAAAAGCTGCTTTAACCAAAGCCATTGAAGAGAGAGATGACGCTACGTCAAAAGTGCAGCAAATAGCTGATAACCAACGTTATCAAATGTGGCAGCAAGGCGGATTGATCGCTGGGGTTGGTGCGCTCATTGGTATTGTGCTGGTGTACTTGCCTCGTCCACAGCGCCGCAAAAAAAGTCGCTGGATGTAGAACCTCCAATAATGAATAGATTATCATCGATGCGATGACGATACTTATGTCATTAATATCATTGTATAAAGGCCAACTATTCAAACGTTGGCCTTTTTTTTTTGCCTTTTGCATCGATGAACCTCCATACTTTTATGGAGAATGATTTTTTTTATAAAAGTGCTTAGTAACAGTCGGTTAGTTGTATTCTTGATGCGTGATCACGAACCTTATACAGATATATCTGTTTGTTTCAGTGAGCAAAATAAAACAATTATCCGCAAGTTTTCGACTAGAGTGTCCAAGCTCACATTTTGAATGTATAATCGCCGAAAAACAGATCGTACATTGTATACAAAATTAATTATTCACCAATGCAGAGTCTAATTAATCACCATAATCACAATAATAACCATCCTTAACCTGACCTAGATGGAAGCGAATACTATGTTCAAAGCGAGTGAAGTACTGGGCGGTTGCTATGACAATGCCACTCTTGAGGAACTGTTTACTGCAGTAACCAACAACTACATTGTCGATGAAGAGCAATACCTGTCTGAATTAATTAAGCTTGTGCCTTCGTCTGAACAAGATATTGAACAAGTCACACGCCGTGCCCATGAACTCGTGAGCAACGTTCGTCAGTTTGAGAAAAAAGGTCTTATGGTGGGTATTGATGCATTTTTGCAGCAATATAGCTTAGAAACGAAAGAAGGCATTATCTTAATGTGCTTGGCTGAAGCCTTGCTGCGTATTCCTGATGCTGAAACCGCGGACGCGCTAATTCAAGATAAACTGTCTGGTGCTAAGTGGGATGAACACCTTAATAAAAGTGGCTCATTATTGGTTAACGCCTCAACGTGGGGCTTAATGTTAACGGGTAAACTGGTTCAGTTAGATCGTAATACTGACGGTTCGCCAAGTCATATATTAAAACGCCTCGTTAACCGTGTTGGTGAACCTATGATCCGTCAAGCTATGCTAGCGGCTATGAAGATCATGGGTAAGCAGTTTGTGTTAGGACGTGATGTTACTGAAGCGCTAAAAAATAGCGAAGCTAAACGTAAATTAGGTTATACCCACAGTTATGACATGCTGGGTGAAGCCGCTTTAACAACCAATGATGCGCAAAAGTACTTTATGGATTACAGCAATGCTATTGCTGATTTAGGTGCGCAACAATACGATGAGTCTGAGGCTCCACGGCCAACAATTTCAATTAAACTATCAGCATTACATCCTCGTTATGAAGTGGCTAACGAAGGCCGAGTATTAACCGAGCTATACGACTCAGTCATTAAGTTGATTGTTCAAGCTCGTGCCTTGAAGATTGGTATATCTATTGATGCTGAAGAAGTTGATCGTCTTGAGCTATCATTAAAGTTGTTTAAGCAACTTTATGAGTCAGAAGCCGCAAAAGGTTGGGGCTTATTAGGCATTGTGGTTCAAGCTTATTCGAAGCGTTGTTTACCGGTGTTGTGTTGGTTGACACGTCTTGCTAAAGATCAAGGTGATGAAATCCCCCTTCGATTAGTAAAAGGTGCTTACTGGGACAGCGAACTTAAATGGGCGCAACAGGCTGGCGAAGCCGGTTACCCACTTTATACCCGTAAGGCGGGCACTGATGTGTCTTATTTGGCCTGTGCCCGTTATTTATTATCTGATGCCACTCGTGGTGCTATTTATCCGCAATTTGCCACTCATAATGCGCAAACCGTTGCCAGTATTGATGCTATGGCAGGTAATCGCCTTTATGAATACCAACGTTTACACGGCATGGGGCAAGAATTATACGACACGATTTTGTCTGAAAGCGGTGCTAAAGCGGTACGCATTTATGCTCCTATTGGCGCCCACAAAGATTTACTGCCGTATTTAGTGCGTCGTTTGCTTGAAAACGGTGCCAATACCTCATTTGTGCATAAACTCGTTGACCCTAATACTCCAATAGAAAGCCTAGTGGTTCATCCATTGGAGACGCTATTAGGTTACAAGTCGTTAGCTAATCATAAAATTGTTCAACCAGCGGATATTTTTGGTGCAGAACGTAAAAACTCTAAAGGATTAAACATGAATATTATTTCTGAATCAGAGCCATTCTTCGCTGCATTAGACAAATTTAGCGATACCCAATGGACTGCTGGTCCTTTGGTCAATGGTCAAACACTTACTGGTGAAGTGCAAATCGTTATCAGTCCATACGATACCTCATTAACGGTAGGTAAAGTCGCATTTGCTGATGCGAAAGCGATAGAGCAAGCTGTTGCGGGTGCTGATGCGGCTTTTGCCCGTTGGACGCGAACTCCAGTTGAGACACGTACTAATGCTCTGCAAAAATTAGCCGACTTATTAGAAGAAAACCGTGATGAATTAATTGCATTATGTACCCGTGAAGCGGGTAAGAGCATTCAAGACGGCATTGATGAAGTACGTGAAGCCGTCGACTTTTGTCGTTACTACGCCGTACAAGCAAAGAAAATGATGGCTAATCCTGAATTGCTTCCAGGCCCAACAGGTGAGTTAAATGAGTTGTTTTTACAAGGCCGTGGTATTTTTGTGTGTATTAGCCCATGGAACTTCCCGTTAGCGATTTTCTTGGGCCAAGTCTCTGCAGCCCTTGCTGCGGGTAACACAGTGATTGCAAAACCCGCAGAGCAAACCTGTTTAATCGGTTATCGCGCAGTGCAACTTGCACATCAAGCTGGTATTCCTGTCGACGTATTGCAGTTTTTACCAGGTACAGGCGCTGTTGTTGGTTCGGCATTAACAGCCGATGAACGTATTGGCGGTGTATGTTTTACCGGTTCAACTGGTACGGCTAAATTAATTAACCGCACTTTGGCTAATCGTGATGGCGCTATCATTCCATTCATCGCAGAAACCGGCGGTCAAAATGCCATGGTGGTTGATTCAACTTCACAACCTGAGCAAGTAGTAAATGATATGGTTTCTTCATCATTTACTAGTGCTGGTCAACGTTGTTCTGCACTACGAGTATTGTTTTTACAAGAAGATATTGCCGATCGCGTGATTGAAGTGATGAAAGGTGCGATGGAGCAATTAATCATTGGCAATCCTAGTTTCGTTAAGACGGACGTAGGCCCAGTGATTGATGCAACGGCCAAAGCAAACTTGAATGCCCATATTGATCATATTAGCCAAGTAGGTAAGTTAATTAATAAACTTGAGTTACCAGCAGGTACTGAAAAAGGTCACTTCGTTGCACCAACAGCAGTTGAAATTGATTCGATAAAGATGCTAGAAAAAGAGCACTTTGGGCCTATTTTACATGTCATCCGCTACAAAGCCGCTGACTTAGGTAAAGTGATTGATGAAATTAATAGTACCGGGTTTGGCTTAACTTTAGGTATTCACAGCCGTAATGAAGGCCATGCACTTAACTTAGCGGATAAAGTGAACGTGGGTAACGTGTATATTAATCGTAATCAAATTGGCGCAGTTGTTGGTGTGCAGCCATTTGGCGGTCAAGGGCTATCGGGCACGGGCCCTAAAGCTGGCGGTCCTCATTACTTAACTCGTTTTGTGACTGAAAAAACTCGTACTAATAACATTACTGCTATTGGTGGCAATGCGACGTTATTATCATTAGGTGATACTGACGAATAAGCGAGTGGTTGGCTTAAGTTAACTAAGCCCACTTTTTAGTGGGCTTTTTGTTATCTATTTTATGTTCAGGAATTTATCCCAATTTAGCGCGAGTCGCTGAGGTTATTGAGTCTAGGGCCTGTTGATCTTTGCTGGTTGAATTTTGTTCGAGTTAAAAACGTTTTAATCGAGGCGAATGGATTGATGCCTAGTCATCTAAGCAAAATGCATTCAACAAAGAGTAAAACGTTTTTAGCCGAACCCTTCGGGCAGCGTTTGTTGGCCATTTTTACTGTGTTATCGACTTTTTATGTAGAATAACTACACCTCGAAGTCTCTGCCGCGCAGTTGTAAATGTGAGTAATGGCCAACAATTCGCTGCAAAAATAACCTTGAAAGATCAACAGGCCCTAGTGTTTGAATATTATTGCGTTTCAAACCACGGCTGACGTTGTGACACAATTTACCGAATCGACTAATATCGCCAAAGGAAGGTATAACACCCTGAGCAACAGCTGCGTCCCAGTAACTCACTTCTGCATCAACAAGGTCGAGCAACTTTTTAGGGCAGCCCACACAGTTATTGCTTGGGCCACAGCTAAATATACCGGGTTGATCAAGCGGCAAAGAGGTTTTGACTTGTTCAAGGAGTTGCTTCATCGCCGTCATTCTGTCTGGTTTACGTTCCATAGCCTCACCTTTATATATGTCAGTGAATCCTTGTAAGCGTAGCAAATCAGCATTAGGTTAGTGCTAACGTATATCAATTTTTTAGTGAATAAAGAGAGTTAAATAGATAAATTAATTATGATTATGTAACGGATTTGTAGTATTTTTCAGATTTTAGAATAAAAAACGCTTCGGAAGCAAGGAAGTCTAGACGTCTATATTGACAGTAGTGAAGAGTTCTCTTATTCTTGGCGCAACTTGTTATGATGCGACTGCAATATTTAGCACCGATGAATGTGTTGTTAAATAATCACCGATGACTGAGATTGAGTCGTACTCGCTTTTCTCATCCGACAATCCCTATTCGTTAAGATAAAGAGAGATCACTTTGACCAAAGCTACTTCATCAGCCACCACGGCACTCAATAGTCCCGCATCGTTTGTGGCATTATTACCATTATTTCTGTTTTTAGGCCTATTTATTGGCGCAGGTTTATATTTTCAAAGCCAGGGTGTTGATTATGCGTTTTACCAATTACCCAGTGTTATTGCTATTTTGCCAGCCATTGTATTGGCGGTATTGTTGTCGAAACAGCAAATCAATAATGCGATAGAAACCTTTATTGAAGGTATTGGCCACAGTAATATTATTGCTATGTGCCTAATATATTTATTGGCTGGCGCGTTTGCTGCAGTGGCTAAAGCTACTGGTGGTGTTGATGCCACCGTTGCACTTGGCTTATCGTTTATTCCATCTAATTTATTGCTGCCTGGCTTTTTTGTTATTGCCGCTTTTATTGCAACATCGATGGGTACATCAATGGGTACTATTGCGGCGGTTGCTCCTGTCGCATTGGGTGTCGCCGACCAAGCGCAAATCGACTATGCATTAATGGCGGGTGCCGTTATGTCTGGAGCACTATTTGGTGATAACTTATCGATTATTTCCGATACTACGATTGCAGCAACCCGTACTCAAGGTTGTGAAATGAAAGATAAATTCCGCGAAAACTTAGTCTTTTCAATCCCCGCATCAATCCTGACCCTGATTGCTTTTTCGTTTGTTGGCCAAGGGCAAGCGGATATTGCGCCTCAGGACATTGAAATATTAAAAGTATTACCGTATTTAACCATTCTGGTGTTGGCTGTGGTTGGTTTAAACGTATTTGTGGTGTTGTCATTAGGGATTGTACTTGCAGGCATGACAGGCGTACTGACCTCAGAATATAGCGTTATTCAATTTGGTAATGACATTTATACTGGCTTTACTAACATGCAGGAAATTTTTATTCTGTCGATGTTAGTCGGTGGTTTAGCAGCATTAATGCAACAACAAGGTGGCTTAACCTTTGTCAGTAAACAAATTGAAGGCTTAATTAGTCGTTTTTCAAAAGCCAATGGTGAAGCATCAAGTCGTGCAGCAGAGCTAGGTATGGCAGCGATTGTTGCCGCGACCAATACTTGTGTTGCTAATAATACCGTGTCAATTGTGGTTACGGGTGATATTGCGAAAGAGCTTGCTGAAAAGCATGGCGTTTCACCAAAACGAGCCGCGAGTATTTTAGATATTTTTGCTTGTATCGTTCAGGGCTTAATTCCCCATGGCGCCCAGGCACTATTAATCGCATCGGTGTTTACTATTAGTCCGTTAACGGCAGTGTCTAATGCTTGGTATTGTATGATTTTGGCGGTTATGGCAGTGTTAATTGTGATTTTCCGTCAACGAGCTTAAATCTGTTATACGTTTAATCATCATTTAGTTTCATCGGCTCAAGCAAGTAAATATTAGTTGTTAGTCGTTAATGCCCAATCTCAATCGATTGGGCATTTTTTTGATTATTATATTTTTGTTATTGATTATCAGCTTTTACTTTTATACTTTCCGCGTTAACATTTGCATCCCATTTTGAGATAAGTATTAATCCGTGACAGATAGAGTTCGTAACTATGATTTACACCTAGTGATTGTATTTATGTCATTGGCAGCGGCTGCGATCTGCTCATTTGGTGTAGGAAGTGCGCTAATTGTGCAAGCCGATGGCATTAGTTTAGATATGTTAATGATCCGCCCTGATACGCTTGGCAACTATATGAGCTCATCGTTTGCGGTGGTGTTCAATTTATCATTACTAGCCGGTGGCTCATGTTTCTTACTGGCGATGGTTGCAGTATTTAATATTTTCCCTGATTTGCTCAGTCGTTATATTGCTATTATTGGTGGCATGGTGGGGCTCAGTATTGTATTAATGGGCGTATTTCCGATTAACTTTCTAGATTTACATCGTAAAGTATCGACAGTTTATTTATTCAGCTCTATTGCGTTGCACTGCTTTTGCTTAATAGATTATTTCAAACCGCGCAGTACGATGACCAAGCGAATGTTAACGTTGAGTATTATTTCCTTGTGTAGTGGATTTGTATTATTGATGCTGCTTGATTGGAGTCTGTTAGACTTTAATGAGTGCTCAGTTGATTTCCCTCAATATTGTGTAGTGTCATTATCAATGTGGTCATTAACCCAGGCTAACATTTTATGGTGTATCTGCCTTGGATTAAGCTTGTTGAATGCCATTAAAATGCAACAAAATCACTTATACCAATTAGTTGAAAGTCGTTAATTACTGTCCATTCTGTTTGAGTATTATTTATGAAGCCGATGCGATTAAGTCACTATTTAGCAGTGTGTGGCGTGGCATCAAGGCGTCAAGCCGCGCGACTTATTGATACTGGTCGAGTCAGCATTAATGACCAATTAGGCGTGCATACCGACCGAGTTGACTTATTTGAAATGGTGACTATTTTGGTGGACGGTAAACCGATTCTGCCAGTGCAAGCAAAACAGTATTTTATCTATCATAAACCTGTTGGGATTGATTGCCGCTTATTAGCGGGTGACCCACACAGTCTGCTACATGTATTACCTGATTTTCCAAGGCTTTATCCTGCTGGACGTTTAGATAAAGATTCTCGCGGATTATTATTACTCACCAATGACGGCCAATTAACCCAAGCATTAATGCATCCCGATTTTTATCACCCAAAGACCTATGTGGTTCAAGTTGATAAACCTGTTTGCGCAGATTTTTTATTGATGATGGCTCAAGGAGTACAATATGCTGATGTACAAACTCGGCCTTGTGATATTAGGCCATTGAGCTTGTCTGTTAATGAAGACAGATTTGAGATTGTATTAACTCAAGGGCTAAATAGGCAAATACGACGTATGTGTCAAGCGCTAGGGTATAAGGTGATTGATTTACTGCGCATCAAGCTATTGGATGTGTGCCTTGATGAGTTAGCAGAAAAAACCCTGCGGCCATTAACGGCCGCAGAGTTGTTGAGTCTTAAAGCGAGTGAACGAGATAATTAACCCATTGGTTAATTTAAGCTGTTAGTTAAATCTCTTAATGACAATAAGGGTTATTTAACAATGTCCATTTCTGCCAATAAGTTGTCAGCATTATCTACATACTGCATCACCCATAACATATAGCGACTATCTACTTGGATTGAACGATTGCTTTGAGCATCGTATCCCCAGTCACCAATGATACTTTCATATACACCATCAAACAGTAAACCGACTAATTCAGCGCGGCCGTTTAAGGTTGGTGAACCTGAGTTACCGCCCGTTGTGTCTAGTGTCGATAAAAAGTTAACCGGTACCGAATCAAGCGCTTTGACATAGTAATCGCCGTATTGCTTTTGCTTAATCAGCTCAAGCTGTTTAGCGGGCGCATCAAATGGATCTACGCCAGTATCTTTAGCTAAAATACCTTCTAGACGGGTAAATGGTACCGCAACTAAACCATCCTGTGGCGAGTAACCTTTAACATTACCCACAGTCACGCGTAAGCTTGAGTTTGCGTCAGCATACACAGGTTTACCTAGCTCGCGGTTATAGGCAATGATTGCATCCATATATTGCGGACGCACTTTCATTAACTCACCTGCTAATTGCTTTTGCTGTTGTTCTAGCGCCATATTGGCTGCAAAGGTTTGTACCGCAAATTGAATGAAAGGATCGTTTGAGGCTTTAAAGTCAGCAACTGATTTGTTCATCCACGCTAACCGTGTCGCTTTATCGTTTAGCTTGGTATCGGCGTACATGTTGTCGAGTTTTTTGGCTAAGGCTTTAGGATCAAACTTATTGCTAATCCCAAAGGCTTTATCTAACGATCCTACACGTTGCTTTGCAGGTAATGCTGCATAACGACTAAGTAGGTCGGTTAAAAGCGCTTTATCAACACTGGCAGCATAGCGGCGATCAATACGCTCCATACTTGAAGTGAAGTTAGTCATGTCGCGGTCTTGATATCCCGGTTCACGCGCCATATCAGCTAAGGTTTTTTCATTGGCTAAACGATACAAGTCACGTGCGGTGGTAGCCATTGTGGTGTAACCGATATAACTTAAGAGAGTGTCTCTTTGCTGATTTTGTTGGCTCTTAGCAACCAGTTTTTCTAAGCTTGATAACGTCTTACCATATTGTTGCTGACGTTTTTTATCTTTGCTTATCCAGTTCGCTAAATCCGTTTCGACTTTCTCTCGTTCGGCTAGCATAGTGGATTTACCATAAAACTCTATCATCGAGGTAAAGTTTTTGGCGTAGTTTGCTAAGCCAGCAATTAAGCTTTCGTATTTAATACGCTCGTCACTACCTTCTGGAGCCGTTTCTTTGATGATATCAATCATCCGCTCTTGCAGCACTTTCCCTTCTGGATAAGCCCATCCGAATTGGTTTTTAACTTCATCGGCGGTGCGGTATCGATTAGTACGGCCTGGATAACCGGCAACCATCACAAAGTCGCCATCGCTAACGCCTTTAGCTGATACTTTTAAAAAGCTTTTTGGTTCGTACGGAACGTTGTCTTTACTGAAATCAGCAGGCTTACCGTCTTTAGAGACATAAGCACGATAAAACGAGAAGTCACCGGTATGACGAGGCCACATCCAGTTATCAACATCGCCGCCGTATTTACCCACGCTAGCGGCTGGGTTGTAGGCTAAACGCACATCGCGAATTTCTAACTGCTTAACTAAATAATACTCTAGGCCGCCATGGAAGCTGTAAACCTGACAACGATAACCGTCTTCTTTTTCACACTCTGCTACTAAGGTTTTTTCTTGTAGTTCAATGCCTTTATAAAAGTCATTACCCACTTTATCCATTTGGCCGGTGGTAATTTTATCGGTTACGTTGGTCACCTCTTCAGTAACGAAAATGCGTGAACCTGGTGTTGCAGGTAATTCTTCTGCATAGGTTTTTGCTAAGAAGCCATCTTTAAGTAAGTTTTTTTCAGGGGTAGAGTTGTACTGAATTGAACCATAAGCGCAGTGGTGGTTGGTAACAACTAAGCCTTTAGGCGACACAAATGATGCAGTACAACCACCCAGGCTGATAACGGCATTCATGGGAAATTCAGTTAATTTAGAAATTGAATCTGCGCTGATCTCTAAGCCTTTTGCTTTTAGCTCATCAGCCATTGCGGGAAGTTGATGTGGCTGCCACATACCTTCATCTGCCGTAGCGCCAAAGCTGGCTGCTATAGCGACAGTTAATAACCATTTTTTCATTATAGAATTCCATTTTTAGAGGGAGCGTGTAATAAATATTGTGCCAGCTTGCCTCATTATATGAATCAATATTATTAAATCACAGAGACAAAAAAGTCAGGCTAGGCCTGACTTTAACAAATGTTTAACCATCTTAATAGCGTTTGAAAAACTCGCTTACAAATCCATTTAATCAGTCAAGCCATTTAGGCTAGCGCCACCATTAACTGAGCAACAACAATTAATGTTCCCAGTAAGCCGGCAACGATAAGCCCGAAAGTCCCACCAGAGACTTGGTAACCGCCTAATTGCTGCGAGCGTTGTGTTAATGCCATTGCAATCGGTAAGTAGATAATCATTACCACCAATGGAATGGCAGCAAAACCAAGCACTTTAAAAAATCCGTCGGGGTAATAAAGTGCACATAATAGTGGCGGTATAAAGGTTATTAACCATGTTTTAGCGCGTCCAACGGCATCATCTTTGGCGCGAGTGAGCTCTGCGACATAATCAAATAAGCTCATGGTAACACCTAAGAATGAAGTGATTAATGCAAGGTTAGCAAATAAATCAATAGCTTGACTGATAATGTTTGACTGGGCTAAACCTTGCAAAGCGGTCACGAGTTTAGGCAGTGAACCACCAAAGTGGTGCACGGTTTCGCCCCCTAAAGAGCCTAAGGTCACTAATAACCATAGAATGTAACAAACCAGTGGAATGGTGGAGCCTATCAATAATACCTTTCTGAGAGAAACCGCATCACCCTCTAAATAGCGCACAATGGTCGCAATACACACATGGAAACCAAACGAGGTGAACACAACGGGGATAGCGGCTAACCATAATTGTTGTAGCGCTGAACCTGAAGCAACATCGGTTGAATAATTGTTTAATGCACCGATTAAATTAACGTCGGGTAATAAAAATGCCACCACAATGATGAGTAACACCACCATAGAGGTAAATAAAATGCGTGATACTTTATCAATCCATTTGACGCCAATAGCAATTAAGCCGCCAAAAATAACGGTAAACAGTATTACCGCTACTTGATTGCTCATGTTAATCCCAATGGGTTGTAAACGGGTTTCTAATAACGATGAACCTCCCATTAAATACACCATGGTTAAGGCGAATAATAAGCTGAGAAATGAGCCTCCTTGGATTAACTGGCCGACTTTACCCAGCGTTTTACCGGTTATGGCATGGACGTTATCACCGATACCACTGTGAAGATTAATTTCTAACATCAATAACGAGGTGTAAGCCGATAAACCCCAAATGACGACTAATAAGATTAATGCGGGGATCATTCCCAAGGCTGCCGTAGCTAATGGCAATGCTAGCATTCCCCCGCCAATTGCCGTTCCAGCTACAATTGAAATAGAGCCTAAAGTTTTAAAATTCACTGAAAACGTCCTGTCTAATTATTATTTTATTTGTGTCGGACATTAGCAGAAGGGTGACAGAGCAGGCAAGGATCTTTGGCTGTTAAAGGCTAACAGCTGTGTTTATAAACAATTACACAACATTAAGCTAAACTGTTTCACGCTAACTTTGCAATAGCGTAGCATTACGGCGTTACTTTGATGTTATTAGTTAAATTACCCGATTGATTAAATCCATGTGTTGGTTATAATGCGAGTCGTTTTAGGGGAGTAGCTAACCTAAGCATGTCGAAACGATATGCGTAGGAGTAAGTGTCAACATACTTGGCCTCATGCCATGGTACTTACAGCAAATCATTGATGTTAATGATTTTGCTATGCAAGACCTAAGCACTGTCACTGCATCAAGGGGTATGCGGCGGCTTGTGCTTAGTTGTCATTTACCCCTAGGAATATCACATTGGAAGCTTTATTCGCCTCAACTCTTACTGTTGCCATCGCTGAAATTGGCGACAAGACTCAGCTGTTAGCCTTACTGCTCGCGGTAAGATTTAATAACAAAGCCGCTATCATCTCCGGTATTTTACTTGCTACGTTATTGAATCATTTTCTTGCTGCTTTGTTAGGTCAGTTGGCCATTGCTTGGATTGATCCACAATGGGCAAGCTATCTGGTGGCGGGTTCATTTTTTGCTATTGCGTTATGGGTATTGATACCCGATAAAATGGACGATGATGATAACCGCTTCTATAAACTAGGCGCTTTTGCTGCAACGTTTATTTTGTTTTTTATTGCTGAAATAGGCGATAAAACTCAAATTGCTACCATTGTTTTAGCCGCAAAATACCAATCTCTGATCTGGGTTGTTATTGGTACTACGTTGGGCATGTTGATTGCCAATGTTCCAGTGGTATTGGCAGGCCATTTTAGCGCTAATAAATTACCTATGAAGCTTATTCACCAAGGATGTGCCGTGTTATTTGCACTGCTTGGTGTGGCGACACTCATGTGGTAAATGGAGGCTTAATGCCCAATAGTCAACGGCTTGATGCCGAAACTGCCCGTGGGTTACCTTGGGTGGTCGCGATTGCCTTTTTTATGCAATCGCTTGATGGGACGATCCTTAACACCGCATTACCGACTATGGCTAGCGACTTAAATGAACATCCGCTGCGCATGCAAGGCGTTATTATCGCTTACATGCTCACGGTTGCCTTGCTGATCCCAGCTTCTGGCTGGATTGCCGATCGCTTTGGTACCAAGAAAATATTCTTTGGTGCCATCCTTTTATTCAGCTTAGGGTCATTGCTATGTGCATTGTCCAATTCATTAGACATGCTCATTGGCGCTCGAGTGGTTCAAGGTTTAGGTGGTGCGCTGATGTTACCTGTTGGTCGGCTGGTGGTACTTAGGGCGTATCCGCGATCGGAATTAGTACGGATAATGGGTTTTATCACGATTCCAGGTTTGCTTGGTCCATTACTAGGTCCAACGATGGGTGGTTGGATGGTGCAATATTTAACCTGGCATTGGATTTTTTTGATCAACTTACCCGTAGGTGTGGTGTTATGCGGTGTGGAAATATATTCCCGATTTACGGGGCAAAGAAAGATCGCGTTTTGATAGCTTAGGTTTTGTACTATTTGGTGAGGCTATGTTGTTAATCACCATTGCAATGGAAGGCCTAGGCGAACTGCATTTGCCACACATGCGAGTTATGTTGCTGTTATTTGCTGGTATGGCGTGTTTAATTGCCTATTGGCTTCGAGCCGGGAGAATTAATAATCCGCTGTTTTCACCTTCATTGTTCAAGACCAGAACCTTTGCTATCGGTCTGTTTGGTAATTTTTTTGCCCGTTGGGGCAGTGGAGCATTGCCGTTTTTGGTGCCATTGTTACTTCAGGTGGCGCTGGATTACTCACCTTCTCAGGCAGGGATGAGTATGCTGCCACTGGCCGCAGCAGCAATAATGGCTAAGTCCGTAGCTCGGCCTATTATTGAACGTTTTGGTTATCGATTTGTATTAACCGTGAATACTTTAGCTCTGGGGAGCATGCTGGCAAGCATAGGCTTAGTTAGTGAGCAAACGCCTTACTGGTTGTTATTGAGTATGTTGGCCATTTTGGGCGCTATCAACTCATTGCAGTTTACAGCGATGAATGCGGTTACCTTGATCGATCTTGACGATGCCAATGCCAGTAGCGGCAATAGTCTACTGTCGGTCGTGGGACAATTATCATTAAGTTTGGGCGTTGCCTGTGCCGGCGCTTTACTTGGCGGCTTCAGTGCCGGTGTCGATAGCGAGGTCGTGGAGACGGTACTTGGAGCGTTTCAACTGACTTTTGTTACCGTTGGAATGATGACTATGCTAGCAGCAGCCATTTTTTCACAATTGTCGACACAAGACGGACGAAGGGGCACGCATCTATAATTGCTTCGTTGATGTTAAAATACATCTGCATAGAAAAGGGGATTACGCGAGTTTTGGTTTAATTGACGATCTCTAATCATCCTTTATTCTGTCCATAGGCCCGCCATATAATGACATTATTGTGATGATGGTTTGACCGTGAGCTGTTGAAATGATGCTTATAAAGTAGATTATCCATCATAGCTTTTAAAATAACGATATTAATAATGATTATGTTGAAAATTATAGCCTTAGCACTCTATTGTCAGCGTTGCTTAGGCTTAGGCTTAGTCGCAATAGCTCTAATGACTCCTCAGCTTAAACCGCTACCCAGGCTCATCAAATACTAACCGCATAAAGCGAATATGTTCAATTACACCTTGAGTACTCTAGCTGCCATTTTGTGCACTTCTGCGCATACTTACTTTTCGAGTTGGTTAAAATCTAAGCATGCGCAAGTATTATTCAAGCACGGATAGTTGATTGTGTCATCGCATAACAAAGGAGCCTTCAAATGGAAATGAAAAAACATGGTTTATCGATTGGCATAAATCGAATTGAAAATGTGTTCTTTGTGACATTAAAAGTAACGGGTACATTAACTCATGATGATTATCTGGTTATTACGCCTATGTTAGAAGGAGCATTAAGCCAAGTTAAACAAGCTAAAGTGAGTTTGTTTCTTGATGCCACTGAACTCGACGGTTGGGATTTGCATGCCGCTTGGGATGATTTAACGCTAGGATTAATACATCAATCCGAGTTTGAAAGGGTCGCCATTTGGGGTAATAAAAACTGGCAACAATGGGCGGCAAAAATAGGCAGTTGGTTTATTGCAGGTGAGATCCAATATTTTGAAAAACAAGATGATGCGTTAAAATGGCTTCGTTACTAACTTCTTTCGGTAAATAAGCGGATGTTGATCTGTCAGTGGTTATTTATCACGCGATGTCGATAAGCTGCAAATACCCTAGGAATATAATGATACATATTCGCTAGGGTTTTAATGCAGCTGCAAATACTTTATGCAGTTGTATTAACATTATGACCACTATTACCAACAGGTTGCTGCGCGGGTGGTTGCGCTGCTTCAATCAATTGTAAAGCCATTTGGCCTTCAATTTTTTGCTGATCTTTAGCCATAACCGCAACTTTTAAACTGCTGCCTGAATCAATCGTTGTAGGCATTGAAGATGGTGAATTAATACTAAGTGACATGATTAACCTTAATATAAAATAGAATGATAATAATATATCGGCTGAAAATCGAACGGCTTGATGGTTTTTTGTTAAAAAACACTTATTGAGTCTTTTTTGATTATAGGTTGTGCACAACCAATGTTATGATTAACAGATATTATTGGTTAGTGGAGTGAATCCTATGTCTAGTAAAGCGTTTACTGAATCTCAATTACCTACAGCGCAAAACCCGCTAGCTCTTGAAAACCAAGTATGTTTTTCATTATACAGTGCGACCAATGCTGTGATCCGTGCATATCGACCTTTATTAGATGAGTTGTCGCTAACTTATCCGCAATATTTGGTGATGATGGTACTTTGGAAAGAACCGGGAATAAGCGTTAAAACCTTAGGTGAAAAATTACATCTCGATTCTGGAACACTAACACCGTTATTAAAACGGTTAGAAAGTAAAACGTTAGTCACCCGCGGTCGCAGTGAGTTAGATGAGCGCGTGCGAGTACTGCATGTTACTGAACAAGGCCAACAGTTATATCAGCAAGCGTTGAGTATTCCTGAGCAAATGCGCTGTAAAGTTGGTGGTAGTATTGAAGATTTACAACAATTAAAGCAACTGTGTGACCAAGTATTTAGCATGCTTAGTGCAGGAGAGGCGAGCAGCTGTGACATATGATGATGTTGAGCGTGGTGATTGTTTGCCATGCAGCATTTAACCGCTAAGCATATCCGTTTAACCGGTATTAAATCTGAGTTATTGGATGTGTCATTTTGTCAGCAATCAAATTGAGCGCTCAAGCTTATTTTAGCGTACTTGACGCCACCTATTTTACTTAAGGGTAATTTGCTAAAGATAAGCCTTAAGTGATTACCGTAAACCCGCGCAGGCATTCAGTACTTATTTGGGCGGTTCACTTTTTGATGTTTTTGTCATCATAAAAATGTAATCTCAATGTCATAACATTGTTTATCAACATAATAAGGTATCAGGACGATGTGGCAAATATTCAGTCGCTTTTTAGCGTTAGGTTTAATCAGTTTCGGTGGCCCAGCTGCTCATATCGGTTACTTTAGAAAAGCCTTTGTTGATGAGCTGCAATGGTTAGACGGCAAACAGTATTCTAGTTTTGTTGCCCTAAGTCAGTTTATGCCGGGACCTGGTTCAAGCCAGATTGGTTTTGCTATTGGTTATCATCGTGGTGGTTTGGTGGGCGGATTAGCTGCCTTTTTAGGGTTTACTTTACCGTCCTTTTTATTGATGTTTTTATTTGCTGTGACCAGTGCTCAATGGCTAGAGTTAACGGCCGTTGAGGGCGTTATCCATGGCTTAAAACTATTGGCTGTAGTCGTTGTTGCTGATGCTACCTTGTCAATGTTTCACCAATTTTGCCAACGAAAGACCGCTAAAATGCTGATGGCGGCAACTGCCGTTACTATCATATTAATGCCTTCATTATTAATGCAAATTGGAGTGTTAATTGTGGCGGCTATTATAGGGGTAATGTTGATGACTCGTGGAGACAGTATTACGCCAGATGCCCCAGCTATAGAGCTTAACTATGGGTGGTTAGCGTTATTTATTATAGGAATAACTGCGTCGCTATATCTTATCAATCAACCTGATAGTCTCGGACAAATTTTTGCACAATTTTTCCAAGTGGGCAGTTTAGTGTTTGGTGGCGGCCATGTGGTACTGCCTTTGCTTGAAGCCAGTGTGGGTGAATATATTACCCCAGACCGCTTTTTAACTGGTTATGCGCTTGCACAGGCCATTCCTGGACCTATGTTCACGTTAGCGACCTTTTTAGGGGCAGATTTATGGTTAGAGTCGCCTATTCTTGGCGCGTTAGTTGCTACGTTAGCTATTTTCCTTCCTGGTTTTTTATTGATGCTGGTGGGCTTAAAAACTTGGCATTCTATAAGCCAACACCCAGCCATTGCTGGCGCTCTCGCAGGGGTAAATGCAGCCGTTGTTGGTTTATTGCTTTCAGCACTTTATCAACCAGTGTTTACTAGCGCAGTGATCATGCCAATGGACATGGCATTAGTGATTATTGGTTTTAGTTTATTAAAAGTGTTTAAGCCTAGTCTTGTATGGTTAGTCATAGGATTTGCTGCAGTGGGCGCTGGATTGTCGATGTTGTAAAAAGCGGTTGTATTGTATATTTTTGCGACATGTTTCACTTTATTGGGCTGTAATTGTTCGTTAGTTAGTGTAAACATCTATAATAAATAGACTATTATATTAAATAGACCATTACCCTAAAAAGGCTTGCCACTATGCTGAGATCTTCCCTACGCAATAAACTACTGGGGTTATCGTTAATTCCACTTTCGTTGATCCTCATCGTTTTACTGAGTATTTTTTATGTTAACGAAGGCTCATCGCTGAAAAACGATGTAGATAACTTTCGTAGTAAGCTAATTTCAGAACGCAAAAACCAACTTAAAGAATCTATTCAGATCGCTCAAGGCGTTGTTGAGTATCAACTTGCTTTAGATGACAAAGGTAATGTCAATGCGGCATTAAGGGATTTACGTTTTGGCAGTGCAGGGTATTTTTTTATATATGATGATGCAGGTGTGAATATTTTTCACCCGACCATGCCCGAACTTGAAGGTCAAAATAAAATCGATATGGCCGATCCCAATGGTACTAAAATCATTGTTGGCTTGTTGGATGCAGCTAAAGCGGGTACCGGTAATTTTTCGTATTATTATCAAAAACCAGGAAGCAATCAGCTTATTGAAAAACTAGGCTTTGCCGTGATGATCCCCAACACCAATTGGATGTTAGGCTCGGGTGCCTACATTGATGATATAGAAGAATCGATTGCGGCATATGAAGTTTATAAAACCGAAGAGATGAACCAGAAGTCATTATTATTTCTATTAATTGCTTTAGGTCTTACAGGCGTAACTGCGTTTGCTGTGGTATTAATGGCACATAAAATGGTGGTGCCAATTCAAAATATGGCCACCTCATTAAATGATATTGCTAAAGGCGAAGGCGATTTAACCAAACGCTTAGATATCACCAGTGAAGATGAGATTGGCCAATTAGGCAGTGCATTTAATTTATTTGTCGATAAATTACAGCATATTATTGGTGATGTAGCGGGTGCAACGGGCAGGGTAAAACATGCCGCGCAAAGTATCAGTGGTCAAACAGTATCAATGACTGAGCAACTCTATAACCATAATAATGAAATTGACCAAATTGTCACCGCGATTACTGAAATGTCAGCGACAGCTCATGATGTGGCTCATAATACTAATATGGTAGCAGAAGCAACCCATGCTGCTTCAGATAACGTCGCTAAAGCACAAGATTGTGTTGATACTTCATTAACTGAGGTGTCCAGTTTAATGACCCAAATTGACAATGCTGCCGCCAACGTTAAGTCACTAAGTGAACAGTCTAAAAAAATTAACTCTGTACTGAGTGTAATAGGTGGGATTGCTGATCAAACCAATTTACTGGCATTAAATGCGGCAATTGAAGCCGCGCGAGCCGGCGAGCAAGGTCGAGGTTTTGCGGTTGTTGCTGATGAAGTGAGAAACTTGGCCAGCCGTACCCAAGCCAGCACGGTTGAAATTAATGAAATGCTGTCTGAACTGCATAAGCTAGTGACCCAAACGGTACAAACTATGGAACAAAGCCAAGTGAGTTGTTTGAGTTCGGTGGAGTCTTCTAGGGCTATTTCTGAAAGTTTGGGTGCGGTGACCTCATCGGTAACCAGTATTAATGATATGAGTACTCAAATTGCCACAGCAGCGACAGAGCAAAGCTCAGTAACTGAAGAAATCAATCGTAACATTAATTCAGTACAAGAGATTGTTAATACGCTATTAACAGCCAGTCAAGATGCATCTGGTATGAGTAAAACAGTCGCCAATGAAGGCCAGACTTTATCTCAGCTAGTGGGTCAATTTAAAATATAACCGTTGTTGATATGAATTGGGAAATGAACTCTAAGGGGTTCATTTTTTTTATCATAATATAAACCGCTATTTGATGATTACTCGTCTCGTCATTTGAATAAGCAGCGACATAATTTGTGACCCAATCTTATGCATGCTCCTTTACACCATCCGCTATAAAATAATATGACGCATATTTAATCGCTATACTCGCGGTAAATGGTTTTATTGATGTTGATTTGATGAAATATATTCGTCATTTGTTTATTAATAATCAGCCTTCTGGTCTAGGTTTAGCGCCTATCATGAGGTAAAATGCGCCGTTGCACCTTCTGTTAACTGCTAATTTTAAGTTGAATATTCATGTTTGAAGTTAATCCGGTAAAATTCAAAATCAAAGAGCTCGCTGAACGTACTGAGCTACTTCGGGGGTATCTTTGACTACGCTGCTAAAAGTGAGCGTTTAGAAGAAGTCAGTCGAGAGCTTGAAAGTCCTGAAGTGTGGAATGAGCCTGAACGTGCTCAAGCACTAGGTAAAGAGCGTGCTGCGTTAGTCGTAGTAGTCAAAACCATTGATGATATGGACTCTGGTCTAGAAGACATCGAGGGCTTGCTTGAACTGGCCATTGAAGAAGATGACGAAGAGACCTTTAATGATGCAGCTTCAGAACTAGAGGTGTTAGACAGTCGTCTGGCAGATCTCGAATTTCGTCGCATGTTTTCTGGTAAAAGTGATGCAGCAAACTGTTACTTGGATATTCAATCTGGTTCCGGTGGTACCGAAGCACAAGACTGGGCCAATATGGTTCTGCGCATGTATTTACGCTGGGGTGACGCACATGGTTTTAGCCCAGAGTTAATGGAAGTGACCGACGGTGATGTAGCCGGTATTAAAGGGGCTACGATTAAATTTAACGGTGAATATGCTTTTGGTTGGATGCGTACAGAGACTGGTGTGCACCGTTTAGTGCGTAAATCACCATTTGACTCATCGGGTAAACGCCATACTTCTTTTTGTTCTGTTTTCGTTTATCCAGAAATTGATGATGATATCGAAATTGAAATCAATCCATCGGACTTGCGTATCGACACTTACCGCGCATCAGGTGCGGGTGGTCAGCACGTTAACAAAACAGATTCAGCGATACGTATAACGCATTTGCCAACCAATACTGTGGTGCAATGTCAAAACGATCGCTCGCAACATAAAAACCGTGACTCTGCCTATAAACAATTAAAGGCGAAGTTGTACGAGTTAGAAATGCATAAACAAAATGCCGATAAGCAAGCTGCTGAAGATGCTAAATCTGACATCGGCTGGGGCAGCCAAATTCGTTCATACGTATTAGATGACGCCCGCATTAAAGATTTACGTACAGGGGTTGAGAACCGTAATACTCAATCTGTGCTGGATGGTGATTTAGATAAGTTTATTGAAGCCAGCCTAAAATCAGGACTTTAATTAACATTAATACTTCCCGCCATGGAATGATGGCGGGTAAAAGCGAGAATATATCATGACTGAACACGTACAAGATGAAAACAAACTGATTGCTGAACGTCGCGCTAAATTAGACCACATCCGCACCAGCTGTTCTGCTAACGCTCATCCAAATACATGGCAACGTAGCCATAAAGCGGCTGAGTTACAGGCCCAATATGGCGAGCAGACCAAAGAAGCGCTGGAAGAGTTAGCTTTTCAGACGAGCATTGCAGGCCGTGTTATGGCTAAGCGTGGTCCATTTTTAGTTATTCAAGATGTATCTGGTCGTATTCAAGCTTATGCTGGTAAGCCAGTACAAGGTGACTTAAAAGAACGTTATCAAGGTTTAGACATCGGCGATATCGTTGGTGTTAAAGGCCAGCTGCATTTGTCAGGCAAAGGCGACTTGTACGTTAACATGGAAGAATATCAGTTACTGACTAAAGCATTACGTCCGTTACCTGAAAAATTCCACGGTTTAACCGACCAAGAAACTCGTTATCGTCAGCGTTATGTTGATTTGATCGTCAATGAAGAGTCTCGCAATACTTTTATTATGCGTTCTAAAGTGGTTTCTGCCATTCGTAACTTCATGATCAAAAAAGAGTTCATGGAAGTTGAAACCCCAATGATGCATGTTATTCCTGGTGGTGCTTCAGCGCGTCCATTTGTGACTCATCACAACGCGTTAGACATGGCCATGTACTTACGTATTGCGCCAGAACTATACCTTAAGCGTTTAGTTGTTGGTGGTTTTGAGCGTGTGTTTGAAATTAACCGTAACTTCCGTAACGAAGGTTTATCGCCACGTCATAATCCAGAATTCACCATGATGGAATTCTATATGGCGTACGCTGATTACAAAGATTTGATGGACTTAACTGAAGAAATGCTCAGTTCTATTGCCATTGATTTGCTCGGTAGTGCCCAAATGCCATACGGTGAGCATACAGTAGACTTTGGTGGTCCTTATGCACGTTTAAGCATGTTAGAAGCTATTCAGAAATATAATCCTGACAATGCAACTATTCAAGCAATGACTTACGAGCAAGTTAAAGATGTAGAGTTTATGCGCGACTTAGCATCGAGCCTGGGCATCAAGTTAGAAAAATTCTGGACATGTGGTCAGTTACTTGAAGAAATCTTCGGTGAAACAGCTGAAACTAAGTTAATGCAACCTACGTTCATTACCGGTTATCCAGCTGATATTTCGCCTTTAGCGCGTCGTAATGATAACAATGATTTCATTACTGACCGTTTTGAGTTTTTCATCGGTGGGCGTGAAGTCGCTAACGGCTTTAGCGAGCTTAACGATGCTGAAGATCAAGACAACCGCTTTAAAGCACAAGTTGATGCTAAAGATGCTGGCGATGATGAAGCGATGTTCTACGATGCAGATTATATTACTGCACTAGAGCACGGTTTACCGCCTACAGCAGGTCAAGGTATTGGTATCGACCGTTTAGTGATGTTATTCACTAACACGCATACAATCCGTGACGTGATTTTATTCCCAGCGATGCGCCCACAAGCTTAATCGTTAGTAAGTAACCTGAGCTCGGGATAATAAACGCCTTTCAAACAGCTCTTTGTTCTGCTAACTGTGTTGAATCGACTTACAATAGACTCGCTATTGACGCGTCAATTCGCCTTGTTAGCATAACAAATGATAAGCTTGAGAGTGAGCTTGGTTAACATACTGATTTCAAATAGCTAAGTTCATCCCTTATCCCGAGTTCAGATTAAGTAAGCTCAGTCATTAAATCAAACCAGCCATCAGGCTGGTTTTTTTGTTAAATGAACAGCCAATATAAACTTGTTCTTACTGGATTGCTGCCTGGCAATCTAAGTAGCCCTTGCTTAACAAAGAATCCTCAATAAAGAGTAAAACGTTTTTAGCTGAAGCTTTCGGGCAGCGTGTATAGGTCATTTTTATTGCGTTATCGACTTTTGATGTAGAATAACGACAGCATAAAGTCTTTTTCTTGTACAAATGACCCACAATTGACTGTAAAATAACCTTGAAAGATCAACAGCCCCTAGTCTATGACTCCGCTCCTAGGCTGAATAAACTTCGCTTTTGCCGTTACGCAAGCAGTATCTTCTACATACAACGCCGCTTCTAGTTGGTACATTCCTAAGCGTTTACTTACCAGACTAGCCACAATTTTGATGGCATCGCCAACCTTTATTGGGACAATAAAGCGGACTGTCATTTCGGCTGTTAAAGCTTTAATGCCTTGCATGAGCAGACAATGAGTCATAGCGGCATCGACTAAAGTGCTTGCTACGCCGCCATGTAAGAAGCTGTTATAGCCTTGGAGTTGCTGAGTTACTTTATGATAACCAACAACTTGATTGTCACCGTCTGCAAAAAACTTACATTGTAATGACAACGGATTCTGTTTCGCGTCACCACAGACAACACATTGACTGTGGCTTTGTTTACAATCTTGATAACTGCTCACGTAAAGCCTTATTTATAAATAGGTATAGATGGTTGTTAAGGTTTCCCCTAAAGCCTGTAAGACACTAAAAGTGGATATTAGCTCTAGGGTAAGTTTTGTGATCCTGCTGAGACTGCTCACTTTAAAACTATGCTGGATTAAGATGTTATCGACCACATGCTGCATAAAACCAATTAGCAGAAAACCCAGTAGTTGTTTGTCTTTTGAAAGCTTGTTGAGTCGGCTTTGACGTTATAGGATGATAATCTTGTTATTTTAAAAAATACGTCTTGCTCTTGCTCTTGTTGCTGTAAAGGCATCAGCTACTGAATCAACATCAACATCAACATCAACATCAACATCAACATCAACATCACTACCAATAATGACAATTTTAGCCATAAACTGGTAAAATAAACGTTATTAATAAAGGGGTTACCGAGTCGATTTGCTTTTAAGTGCTTGCAGGCAATCAAAGCAGTAACCATACATATTTAGGCTGTGATGGTGAATACTCATACCATGATGTTCGGCCGCCAGTCCTAAACGAAGGTTAATCAGGGGGTCGATAAAATCAATTAACTTGCCACAGGTTAGGCAAAGTAAATGGTCATGGTGCGGTTTATTATTAAGTTCATAGAAAGCACTTTCAGACTCAAATACTCGCCTAGAGACAATGCCTGCTTGTTCAAAATGAGCCATAATACGATATACGCTATTGAGGCCAATGGTTTCACCTTGTGCGTTTAACCCCAAATAGATATTTTCTATAGTTAGATGTTGCTGATTAACTTGAGTTAAAAACTCAAGCAACTTACATCTTTGCATGGTTATTTTTAGGCCAGAGTCTTTTAATAGTGTTTGCATTAGACTTACCTAAACACGTTAATACGTGCTACTAGTGTTTACTTTTCAGTGTTTACTTTTCAGTTGATACTTTGGTCATCAATGCTTTGCCATTAATTAAACTATCAACCACCTTGTAGCGAGCTGCTTTAACCAAGTTAGCCAAGGTTTGTCGAGATATACCCATTGATTTAGCGGCTTCCTGCTGCTGCATTCCCAGCAAATCAACTAGGCGCATAGCCTCAATTTCATCTTCAGCAAGTGGTACCTGCTCTAACTGTGTCATCGGAATACCATTGGGCTTAAAACAGATGTTGGCTGCTTGACCACATATGGTTCGGGGGATTTTGGGTCTTGCCATTTAATACCTCATTTTTAGCATATGCCATATATACTGAGTTTGGTTCATATATGCAAGATTATTGTTTATCTTGCTTTGATATATCAACAGAACTTTGAACTCACCGACAAAATTGATTATTTTACAGCGCAGATGAGATCACTACGACTGCTCATTCTGCCATTGAATGGGTATTGGCGGTGAATGATCTTAAGTTGAGGTAACTATAAGCTCCAGGTCTCAAGCGCGCCGTCTGAACTTAGCGTTAATAGTTTGCCATTAGGTTTGAGTACCATTGAAAACACTGTTGTGCCAGCGTTATAGGCGGTAATATCCCAATGAGAAAGCTCCTTTCCCGATGAAGTATCCCAATAGATAATACTTTGCTTGGAGGTTGCAGTAATTAAGTTTTTACCATAGTTAATGAATAGCGCCTGCCTAAAATAGCGATAGCGTTCAAGGTAATCGAGCTGGCTAATCGCTTGTGATGTTTGAGTATCGATAATGACATTATTATCCAGAGCATCGGCAATAAACAAGCGTCGGTTAGCTTGATCAAAACTGACACTGGTGATCCGTTGCGGACGTGAAAAACTGCTGATCAACTCACCGCTGTAAGCGGCCCAAATATGTACATCACCATCAAGTCCTGTTGATAATACCTGTTGTTCAAAATTAGATAATTCAAGATGATTCACTGCGGCGCTATGCTGTTTAAACAGCGACATTGTCATGCTGCTTCTTTGTATAACAGTGATCGAACCATCATTCATACCGACTAAAATAGTGCTGCCTGTTTGGCTCAGAAAAAGGCTCGAAATACTCGCATCGGGATTGAAGCCTTGGGCAGGCCAGCGAATATCTAATTTACCTGTTTCAAGATTAAAAATAGATATTTTTTGTTTGCCTGCGGTAGCAAGGTATTGCTTATTACCTGACAATGCCACCAGATAATTAGTTTCATCAAAGTCATTGTCAGACCATTGGTGTAATAATTGGCTTGTCGCTACATCCCATATTGATAACGAGCGGCTTCTGCCTAATGTAACCGCCATACTGGCATCGTTAGACAGTAAGCCATCGATAAGGGGCTCATTAACAAGGGGTTGGATTTTGTCGGGAGTTTTCGTCACCACAGCTTGATTGCAACCGGCTACAGCTATCATCGTTACCGTGATAGCGATAATAAGACTTACGTTGAGTCGTAACCTCGATCTGGCATTAGCTAACAATTTAATTCCCTTATAAAAATTGATACTTGCAACTTTGATATTTGCAAAATAATAGCATAGCGCAATATGGCTGGTTTTATTTACCTTACATTCTATATATCACTCAATATACCGATAAAATGAGATGATTTTTTGCTATAGCAAAGTCAGCGTTCAAATTATGCATCTATTAAGAAAAAGTGAATTCAGGCACAATAACGGCTAACAATCTGTTATTTAAGCCAAGGAACCCACATGACGCAAATTACCTTAACCACTCCCGATGATTGGCATCTGCATTTTCGAGATGGGGATATGCTAGGTGAGACAGTTCCTGCTACGGCTCGCTTATTTCAACGCGCAATAGTAATGCCTAATTTAGTTCCACCCGTTACCACAGCAGCAATGGCCTTAGCTTATCGAGATCGTATTTTAGCTGCTCGCCCAAGCGGAAGTCATTTTGAACCGCTAATGACTTTATTTTTAACGAATAATACCAGCGCCCAAGACATTATTGATGCCAAAGCGGCTGGTTTGGTGGCGGGGAAGTTATACCCAGCAGGTGCGACGACAAACTCAGATTCGGCGGTTAAAGCATTAGATGAGCTATTTCCGATATTTGAAGTGATGGCACAGCAAGGTATGTTATTACTAGTCCATGGTGAAGTAACCGAATCTCATATTGATATTTTTGACCGTGAAAAGCTATTTATCGATCGCTACTTATCACGCATTGTCGATGCTATTCCTAGCCTTAAAGTGGTATTTGAGCACATTACTACTAAAGAGGCTGCTGAGTTTGTTGCCAGTGCTTCTGCTAATGTTGCAGCAACTATTACCCCTCAGCATCTATTGTTAAACCGTAACGATTTGTTAGTTGGTGGCGTTCGCCCACATAATTTTTGTTTACCAGTGCTAAAACGCAATATTCATCAGCATGCATTACAAGCTGCTGTGGCAACCGGTTCAAGTAAGTTCTTTTTAGGTACCGATTCTGCCCCGCATGAAAAACACCGTAAAGAGTCAGCCTGCGGCTGCGCAGGTTGTTACAGTGCCTGGAGTGCATTAGAACTCTATGCTCAAGTGTTTGATAACTTAGGGGCATTAGATAAATTAGAAGGTTTTGCCAGCTTACATGGTGCAGATTTTTATGGTTTACCACGCAATACTGGCACTGTGACACTAGTCAAACAAGAATGGACGGTACCAGAAGAGATTATTTTACCTAATGGTAGTCCTATCGTGCCATTTTTTGCAGGCCAAACTGTGAATTGGAAAGTGAAAAGCGCTTAGTTGAGGCGTTAGTTAGTTAATGATTCACTCATAGCTAATTAGGTATAACCGTTTTTAATCGTTCATGATTCACTGAAGTGTTAACTGTAAAATACTTATCAATGCCTGTCAGCCAGCTGACAGGCATTGTTGATTAATGGCTTACTAAGTTATTGGCTAATTCATTTTCTACCTGTGTTTGTAAAAGCTTTTCAAATGCAGGTTGTGGTAATGGCTTACTAAACAAGTAACCTTGACCGTAATCGCATTTTAATGCGTTAAGTAATTGGTACTGCTCTTCAGTTTCAATGCCTTCTGCAACAACTTTTAAATTAAGTCCGTGGCCCATTGCTATTGCTGCACCAACAAGCTGTAGATCGCCTGGGTCAACGGTTATATCGTTTATAAAGCTCTTATCTACTTTTAAGGTGTCAAATGGGTAACTGCGCAGATAACTGAGTGACGAATATCCAGTACCAAAATCGTCCATTGAGATACTGACCCCAATATCGTTAATGGATGTTAAGTTACTGTCAATAACTGAGTCCCCACTAAGCAATACTCCTTCAGTAATTTCAAGCTCTATAGAGTTAACATTAATTTTATATTTATCGATTTGAATTTTAAGCATATCAACAAAAGTATTTTCCCGGAATTGTTTAGGGGAAACATTAACGGCAATTTTAAAATGAGGATCATATGTTTGTTGCCATTTTTTAGCAGCAGCAAATGCAATCTCGATAACATATTGACCGATAGAGACGATCAGTCCAGTTTGTTCCGCTATAGGAATAAACTCATCTGGCGTCACTTGACCTAGCAAAGTATTGTTCCAGCGTAAAAGGGCTTCTCCACCAACAATTTTACGACTTTTAATGTCGACAAAAGGTTGAAAGTAAACCTCTAGTTCATTTCGCTTCAATGCACTGCGTAATTGCTCTTCAACTCTAAGGCGTCTATTCATGTCATTATTCATCTGACTGGTATAGAAATTATAGGTATTTCTGCCACGATCCTTTGAATGATACATTGCAGAATCTGCCTGTTTTAGTAGTTCTTTGGGCTCTTCGCTGTCTATAGGGTATAGAGCAATACCAATACTGATGGTCGACACTAACTCACGACTGCCGAGTTTAAAAGGTGTATAAAATTGCTTGAGTAGTTTACTGGCAATGATCTCAACTTCAGCAGGGGCATTGATATTGCTCAGTATAATGATAAATTCATCACCTCCCAGCCTACCAACCACATCGCTCTCTCTAATGGTACTTTTTAATCGGGTAGCGGCTTTGATCAGCAGTTCATCACCAACAGAATGGCCCAAAGTGTCATTAACTTTTTTAAAGTCGTCTAAATCTAAAAACAGTACTGCGACATGGTTCTTTGCCCTATGTGCATCTTTGAGCATTTGCGACAATCGACCAAGTGACAGTAGCCTATTGGGTAAGCCTGTTAAGCTATCGTAATGTGCTTGATGGATGATTTTTTCTTCTTGCTGTTTATACTGAGTGACATCTTGTTTTAATGCCAAGTAGTGTTTAGTCACGCCCGCGCTGTCAAAAATGGGTGCTATATGAGCATGTTCCCAAAAAATATCGCCATTTTTCTTTTTATTCTGGAGTTCACCCTGCCAAGCCTGCCCAGTTGAGATAGCCTCCCATAACTCTTTATAGAGTGATTTTGGTGTTAATCCAGATTTTAATATACTGGTTTGTTGACCAATGACTTCTTCCGCGCGATATCCCGAGATGTTCTCAAAAGCACTATTTACGTATTCTATTTTACTATTGGTATCGGTCAGAATCATCGAAATAGGGCTTTGCTCAATAGCCTGTGACAGGGTTAATGCTTGAGCTTCAGCCTTTTTCTGGGCACTTAAATCAATGTCGATACAGTACATTTCCGCTTCATTGTCGGTGTTATTAATTAACGTATGGGACGAATACACCTGTATATTACTGCCGTCAGATCTCATGAGTAATAACTCTTCTGCCGGAATAGGTAAGCCCTCGGTTATCCACGTATTTACATTGTCGATAACATGTTGGCGATATGGTGCAGGAATAATAAGGTCCTCAAGCTTACTTCCCAGAGCTTGTTCTTTGGTGTAACCGTAAAGGTTTTCACTGGCTTGATTCCAGAAAATCACCTCACGATTTTTGTTATATCCTTGCACCGATATTGCAGGGATCCGTTCAAAGATATGTCTAAACTTTGATTCACTGAGCAAGAGTTTCTTTTCTGCCTCAATGCGCTCTGAAATATCTTTAACAAAGCAGAAAAACATACCGTTATCACCGTCCCAATAACTGACCGTCACTTCTACATGGTAAAGATGACCTTGTTTATGTTTGTGTAATGACGTGTAATTAAAACGCTGCTCGCGTTTTGCGCGGTCAAGATTACGTTTTGAAAATTGGCGTTTGTCATCGGTTTCAATTTGATTAACTGACAGGCTAATTAACTCATCCGTAGTGTAACCCGTCATATTGGCAAAGCTCTGATTCACTTCAACAATGCTGCCGTCTAGTGAGGCAATAACAAAGCCATCTTGGGCGGTGCTAATAATATTATGATAAGTGGACTCACTGCGCTGTAGTTGCTCTTCGATATGTCTCTTTTCTGCTACATCTTGGCTTACTCCAACAATCCCTAAAATATCACCATCAATATTAGTAAATGGAGTCTTTTGAGTGCGGTAAATGTGTTCAATACCATTGGCTGTGACAATCTTGTCTTCGCAAACCATGGTTGCTCTTTGTGCTAATGCTTGAGTGTCATCGTGAATAAACTTTTTGGCTTGTTGCGCGCTAAAAAAATCATGGTCGGTGCGACCCTTGATTTGATCTAATGTCAGGGTCATTTCGTTGGCAAAAGCTTTATTACAGCCCAAATATTTACCGTCAGTCGATTTATAAAAAATCAGGTCGGGTATGCCATCAATAATATTTTGCAGTAGGTTTTTTTCGGTTTCGAGTAACTGTTGATGACGCAATAACTCTTGTGCGAGTTTTTTGTTGTCAATGCGACGTTTAAGCAATAGTCCTAACAAGAATGAGATTGCTGTAAAGACCGAAAGCAATGTTAGGCTGATGGTCGAGAAAATTTTGTATCTATCTTCAATGGGCATCAATAGCAAACAAGCAATCACCACAAGTTCAACGATGAAACTCATCGCAAGAATATTTTTCCAGT
This sequence comes from Shewanella livingstonensis, assembly GCF_003855395.1. Taxonomy (NCBI): domain Bacteria; kingdom Pseudomonadati; phylum Pseudomonadota; class Gammaproteobacteria; order Alteromonadales; family Shewanellaceae; genus Shewanella; species Shewanella livingstonensis. The sequence goes on from NZ_CP034015.1 coordinate 1,033,825, forward strand.
TAAGGCGGTTGTTAGATTTTTTTAACCAATAACGCCAACTTAAACCCACTAGAGCGCTGGTAACAATGATCAAACTACCAATAAAAATGCCATCGCCACTAAGATAAAGTCTGAAACACAAGGCAAAAGCAGTCGCAATTAACGTGGGGATAAAACCAAAAAATAAACCGCTTAAACTGAGCAGTATCCAGCGTGCATCAAAAAAGATCCCAGGGCGCAGCTCCCAAGGATTACTCATAACGCTAATGGCGATGACGCCAATAAAAATACCGCTTAATATTGACTTGTAGCGGATGGAAGCAATGTTTTGTAATCTAACCGCGTCGAAGATCACGACAAGTGCTAGCAGTAAGACTGCGTTATTCAATAAGCTAAAAAAACTATCCATTGGTACCCCGCAAGTAAAAGGGAGTGTCATCCATTACGCTTTACATTGCCAATACTTGGGCGGTCAAACAGGGTTATCGTTATCGTATCAATATGTTGCCCTTTATCATCATATTGGCGATATCGCTGTTTACACACTTAGCACTATCTATTGAGTTTAGTCGTAAATTAATTTTTAACATGAAATCAGACATTAAATTTATCGATATAAAGGTAACATTCTCTGTCGCTATCCTACACGCTAGCATGCAATATTATAGATCGCTAAGCAATGGGAGTTGTTGTTTTGATTAATGTGAAATAATGCATAGGTATTTTATTTTGGTATTATTTTTTAAGGTGGTTTAAATAATTAATACAGTGAGATAAACGTAATACTCACAATCAACAAGCAAAACTAGCGATAAAATTTGTAAGAAAATCGCTAACGCTGGGGTCTTTTAAATCAATATAAGTTGCTTGATGGCCAAGCAATACTTTAAAAGGACAACCCCATGAAATTATTATCAACCAAGACGAGCGCAGTTAAGTCTATCATCACCCCTGCTATTATCAGCGTGAGTTTATTATTTGGATTTCAGGTACAGGCATCAAGTTTAACCGTGCCAGATTCGCTCATTGTAGAAACCGTTAACGGCGAAAATGTGAGCTTTGACAGTACCATCGGCCTTAAGCGCGGCCAACAGTTGGTAGAGATAAATTACCGTGATTTATTTCAAGACAATGCGGATGACTCAGGTTATTGGGTGCGCTCAAAGCCACTTTATCTCACGTTAAATGTGGCTAAAAACCAGCGCTACGAAATCATCACCCCGACAATTTACAGCGCCGAAGATGCACGTGAGTTTTTAGATAATCCACAAGTTAAATTAACGGTAAACGGGCAGCATCATGATAACGTTGAGCTACTCTCTCAAGCACAGTTATTGACTCAACTGATGCTTAAGTAGCGGGTATTGTTAACTCTGCAATAAGTTTATTGTGCTTCCTCATGGCCATTACTCCCACTAAAAGCCCAGGCCCTAAAATAGGAATAGAAATAAAAAGGTAGCCTAGGCTTAATGCCGATCAGTTAAGAACTGAAGTTATAAAAAATATACCGATCTATTGACCGATCTTTTCAGTCTGCCAAAATCCGATAATCTTCATTATCGGATTTTTTATGGAACTTTCAGAAGCATTAGCCCGCACTTCAATTAACCGCCTAACAGAGTTCTCATGCCTTGCTGATGTCCTTGAGCCCGATATTATTCAATCTTGCCTAGACTCCAACGGTGTTGCCACATTAAGACGAAGAAAACTCCCCATGGATGCTATGGTTTGGGCTGTTATTGGTATGTCTTTATTTCGCAATGAATCCGTTCGTCAATTGATTAATAAGCTTGATATTGTCCTGCCACAAGAGGTTGATTATGTCGCAAGAAGTGCAGTCACACAGGCCAGAAAAAAACTGGGAAGTGATGTCGTTCGCGATATATTCCATCGTTCTGCCGCCACTTGGCATCAACGTGCTGAACATCCTCATTGGTGTGGTTTGAACCTATATGGCGTTGACGGTGTAGTCTGGAGGACCCCTGAAACGAAAGAGAATAGTGCGGCTTTTGCACGTACGGCAAACAAAGCAAGTGAATCAGGTTACCCTCAAGTTCGCATGGTTTGTATGATGGAACTGAGTAGTCACTTGCTTGTTGATAGTGTATTTGACAGTGTGGCTGAAAATGAAATGAACTTAGCCGCTAAGCTTATCAAAAGCGTGCCCGACAACAGCTTAACCTTGTTTGATAAAGGCTTTTACTCGCTGGGTTTATTACACGATTGGCGCGCTAAAGGCGTCAACTCCCATTGGTTATTACCGTTAAAAAAAGGCACTCAATACGAAGAAATCCGCAGCCTAGGTAAACACGATAAGCTTGTCAGGTTAAGTACAACGCCTCAATCGAGAAAGAAACGCCCTGAGTTACCATTAACAATAGAAGCCAGATTAACGACTCGCCAGATAAAAGGTAAACAGGTCAGTATCCTGAGTTCAATGCTTGACCCGATGGCTTATCCTAGTGCTGAAATTGTTGATTTATATGCTCACAGCTGGGAAATAGAGCTAGGATATCGAGAGATGAAGCAGTATATGCTTGAAAGTCGATTTACGCTGAGAAGCAACCTTCCAGAGCTGATACACCAGGAGTTATGGGGGTTATTATTAGCTTATAATTTAATACGTTATAAAATGATTTTAATGGCCAAGTCGCTTAAAAGCGTATTTCCAAATCAGCTCAGTTTTCGAGATGCTTCATCTCATATTATCAATCAACTCACCAATATGCCGTTATATGCGCCTGGAAATGTCCCGAGATTTATTTTAGACATAGAGAGAAATGCTAAACAGTTTAAGCTAGAAGGTAAACGAGAAAGAAGTTATCCGAGGTGCCTAAAAGTCAGTAAAAATGGCTACCCGGTGGTAAAAAGAAAAAATGCCGCTCACCTTAAGTGAACGGCATTAAGCCTAGGCTACCTTTTGTTTTTGCATCATAAGCATAAATGGTTTAACCAATGGCTCAACCAAATAGCTTATGTTGTGAATGGTTACTTACTGTCTGAACGAATGACCAGTTCAACCCTGCGGTTTAGCTTTTGGCCTGCTTCATCAAGGTTATTGGCAATAGGTGAGTACTCGCCAACCCCTTTGGCTTCCACTTGCTGTGCAGCAATAGAGAACTGTTTTATCAAGCGGGTTTTAATTGCTGTAGCACGTTTTTCTGACAAGGTTTGGTTATAAGCTTGCGAACCTTGGTCGTCTGAATGTCCTACCACGTAAAATAATTGCTTAGGGTGCGTTTGAAGGTATTGAGCGACCACTTCTACAATCGGATAAGCTTCTGGCAGTAATTCATCGCTATCATATTTAAACAACAAACCGTCTAGTGCCACATGGCCGGTTTTAGCAATCTCGTCGGTTAAGCCCTGCAAATCAATTCCGACTCGGTTATTGTTTAATGTGGTTTCTTCAATGATTCTGATTTCAGCAGATAATCGCCCTGAAAACCCAATGACGTATACCATAGCGTAAACGTCACCTTCAGCTCTTTCTAGCTTATAGAGTCTATAAAATTGGTTTTCTTCGCGACCAATTGCTGAATGTAATGCTATCTTAGTTTCTAATGTATCTTCGTCTCCGCATGCTTTCCCTAAACAGGTATAAACTTCAGTAAAACCAAGTTTGGTTAATGCGTTATTGTAGTTTGCATCAATCTCAAATTCTGAGTAAGTACGTGGCAATATGTATACAATATCGGTAACTTTCCCTTCCAGTTCCAACGTTTTGTAGTTATCTCCAGCAAGTACTAAGGTTTGGTTAAAGCCATGAGTGAAATATTCCTGTATGTAAGCTCCTGGGACTCTGCTTAGCATCGGGTGATCAACTGAGCTTTTAGTATCTTTATCGCTATTGTCTTTAACCGTTATTTCACTCACAGCCTGAGATAAATAATCTTGATTTGTCGTCACCAAATCTAATGGTTCATCGATGATTTCTATAATATCCAATTCTACATTGGTCGCATTCTGCCAGCCAGCCGCATATATCGATATGTAAACTTGTTTTTTAGGCAGGGTAATATGTGCTGTTATTAGTGATGGAGAACTACTGGAAATATTTGTCAAAGGCGATATAAATGAAGATAGTTTACGTTCATGACCGCAAGTGGCTTGCTCACATTCAAAAATAATCTCAGCATTGAGCGCGTTAAGCTGTTTTTTGTAGTTATTGATTAAATGAGCAGAGGTATAAGATGGCGGTAGCTCATAGTTGGTTCTAGTCAGTTTGCCTTTCACTTCTTTCGATTGAATATTTTGATCGTCGATTGCCGTGATCAATTGCACCGGTGTGAAGTGTCTAAGTTCACTCTTTGTATCTTTTACCTCTTTGGGCTCAGAAAATAATTCTTGTGTTGTCGCAGAAAACGCATTCATTGCTGGCATCATCGCCATGATGACGGCTAATGATATAAGTGCGGGTTTTAACATTTTAACTCCCTGTTGTGTATGTGGGTTGTGAATAAAATAATAACTACAAAATACCGCATTAAATGTTCGTGTTCAAAAAAATGATATAAAATATAGAAAATTTATTATCAGAATTAACCGATTATATTCATTAAGTTACTATCTTGATTACATTAAATTGTATTACTGTGCACTATCCTAGGAAAAGTGAAATCACACAATAGTACATCACAAAGTATGTATTGTTGTTCTGTGGTAATACTTGGTGATAATTGATTTGTTTTTTTTATGTGAAATAATTTAAGAACTGTAATTAAACTTTCAGTAAATGAATAACTTTAACATTGAATAACTTTAACATTGGAGGTTCGAGGGTGAACAAATTGAAGCAAAAAGGTCAAGGTATGACCGAATACATAATTATTGTAGCGCTAATTGCTGTTTCAGCGATCGGTGTATACAGCTTTTTTGGCCAAACAATCCGTAACCAAGTTGCAGGTTTATCGGCTGAAATGTCAGGTCAGGAGTCTACTGCTCAAATTGGTGCAGCTAAGGCTTCTGCGGTTACTGCAACTACAGTAGCGGCTAAAAAGTATAATTTAGGCAATTATGATGAAGCTGCAAACAAAAGTGCTAAATAATTAACTATTAACCTACTTAATTATATTCAATTAGGTAGGTTACCTTATTATCAAAAGGATCCTGATATGAAAAAAAGTCAATTAGGTCAAGGTATGACCGAGTACATCATTATTGTGGCATTAATTGCTGTTTCGGCGATTGGTGTATACAGTTTTTTTGGACAAACCATTCGTAATCAAGTTGCTGGTCTTTCGGCCGAAATGTCAGGACAAGATTCGAGTTCACAAATTACTGCAGCACAAACCGCCGCAGGAGCTGCCAGTACCACCGCTAATAAAAAGTATAATTTAGGTAATTATAATGAAGGTGCAAATTCGGCTGCGGGAGGAAGTACTTCAGGCGGTGGAAGTACTGGTGGCGGAACGGTTGTAGATTAACGCCTTATCACAACTCATGGATGAACTAACGAATGGAAAGTAATACAGGATTTTTAAAGCAAAAAGGTCAATCTTTAGTCCTTTCTTTGATATTAATGTCTTTTGCTGCAATGACAGTGTTGTACAGCTATAACACTGCTCAATTAAATATAAAGTCAACAAAACTACAGCATACAGCTGATAACGCAGCTTATAGTATAGCAACCATCGCAGTGAGAGATTTTAATTTTAAAGCGTACACAAATAGAGCTTCTGTTGCCAATCAAGTTGCGGTAGCCCAAATGGTTGGTTTATCTTCATGGTTTAATATGACCGAGCGTTTTACTGAAAATGCATGTACTGCTCTTTGTTGGGTTCCTTATTTAGGGCAGGTCATTAGTGCAATACGAAGTGGCGTCGGTTATGCAAATCAAGTAGTACAACCATTTACAGAAATAATGATTACTGCTGAAAATGTAATATTGGGTATCCTCCGTTTTTCACAGAGTGCAATCCACTATGCAAGTGCAATATCTTCATTTACTACAGCGCAACAAATAGTTAAAGCAAACGATGATAAAGCTGAATTAAATTTGGTACAAAACCCTCAGCTTATCGAAAATATACACAATGTTTGGTTTACCTTTCAAAAGGAACACAATCGTGATCTTCAAAACAGAAATAATACACAGTTTACTGATTTTAAAGCTGTTATTATGGATTCAAGAGACCCCTTTAGTGAAAAAAGATCTTATAAGTTAAGTTCTATTTGGAGCCAAACAATTTGGCCGTTACGCTGGAAAACGCAAAAATCTGGTGGAAGCGAACTTATCTCAAACGGGAATGATGCTGAAACTTGGACTTCAATGGATACAATTGGATTTCATTTATCTAAATATCGATGTAGCTGGTCAGGGTGTCGTTGGCGTGGCTTCAGTGAAACTCCAATTGGTTGGGGGGCAACTCGTTCTGATGAGAGAGCCGATATTACCCGCTTAGGTAGCTCATCACTTTGGGGGCGTAGCAGGGATGTTAACAAAACATCTTCTAAATATGCCGCGAATAATCAGCAGACATCAGGAAGTTATAGTGGTGTCCAACCTTTTTATGGCTTATCAAATTCCGCAGTTAAAAAGAATCATACAGATAATATTGTCGTTGTTGTTTCAAAAGAACAGAACGATGCAAGGACTACAAGCTCTGTTGATTTAGCTGGAAAAAATATAGACCCAGCAACAGCAGAAAAAATGTTAGGTGATAGATTAAATTCTATATCAGCTTCACAGGCCTATTACTCTAGACCAACTGATTTATGGACTCGAGCAGATGGTAAGCATGAATATGGAAATTTATATAATCCATTTTGGCAAGCTCGGTTAACAGATACCACTAATTCTGAACGAAGCATTGTCTTGGCTATAACGAGAGTTCTTTAATGGCCATTATTAACCAAAAAGGACAAGCCCTAGTTGAAAGTGCGATAGCGCTTTCATTTGTTATTATCCCGTTATTAATTTTACTTCCTTATATGTCTAAAATGACTGAGGTACAACATAGAGCCTCTGAAGCTGCACAATATACTTCTTGGGAACGTACAGTGTGGAAAGATAGCCGCCCTAGTTTATTACCAAACAACAGCTCCAATTATTCAGCCATTATGCAAGAAAGTGAGCTTGCAATGCGTATTCCTTGGCGATTTTATCAAAAAAATGGATTATTGATTAGTAGTGAAAATCGAAATGAATGGGATTGGGATGAAAATGTTCACCCATTATTAAAGTCCCAAACTTCGCAAAACTCATCAAATGAAAATTTATTATCCTTAACGGATGAGAATATTGCTGACGGTGAGTTTTCTCGATTTGAACGAACAGAGCGAAGTGGTAAAACACCAGGAAGTATAGGGAGTACGATAGATAATGCGGTTGGATTATTATCTTTTACAGGATTAAATTTAGACAGAACGCCATATTACGAAACAGAAGTTAGCATTAAATTACAAAATCACTATTTAGAGCCTTTTGATCAATTAAATCTAAGTTTTAAAGGCAACAGTGCATTAATGGCTTCTGGGTGGAATGCTGGAGGTGCTGTTCATGCAGATAAGAGAGTGAATAAACTAGTGTTAACCTCAGTTTTAGATAACAGTCTTGTAGGCCTTGTTCAAACAATTGGTGGTTTTATTCCGTTTGGCAAAGAACTTAAAACTAACTCTTTAAAATTTGGTCATGTAGATTCTGATGTCTTACCGGAAAATAGGTTATGTCGTTATGGTACTGAAAACTGTGGTGGTTAAATTATGAACAAGTTATTCACTCTCCTTCTATTATGCATACCTTCTATATGCTTCAGTGTTGAATGGCCTGATATCGAGTTTCCAGAAGACGCGGTTGTAGAGATAGTTGCCGAAGACATTAAAATGTATGGATATCCAACTAAAACTTGGATTGTCAAAGATAATGCGAGCCAAATGTTAACCGCAGCATTTTTTAAAAAGCAATGGAAGAGTAAAAGCGATAAGTTTGATGAGCAAAAATTAGGCAGTGATTATGTCATTAATAGCCTGCAAGATCCTTTTTTACTGACAGCTCGAATTAAGAAAGAATATGATGGTGTGACTGTTTTAGTTGGCATAACACAAAATATTGAAGCTAGTTCCAATAATATTAGCGCTGATCAATTTCCATCACCACTTAACTCGAATATAATTTCTGATATTAAGTCGAAAGATTTATTTAAAAACGGTAGAACAGTCATTTTACAAAACAAAAGGAGCATTTCAGAAAATTATCATTATTATCGAAGATATTTCCAACGACTTGGTTGGAGCGAAAATACTGGCATTCTAGATGTTAATTCAGGAAAAGCGGTTTTGATGATGAGTAATGGAGCTAATACGGTTGATATCAGTTTTAACAAAAAAAGTGAGAATGTAAATATAGTGTTCAACCAAGTCATGGATGGAATATGAAATGACAGGATATACATATAATAAAGGACAATCGAGTGTTGAATATTTAATCGTATGTGCCGCATTAGTCGCTGCATTATTTACACCATTAGAAAATGATAAGAGTGTAATCAATACTTGTGCAGAATCATTAAAAGAATGGTATAGCGCATTTGCATACAATAAATCAATGTCAACATTACCAGATTACAACTAGGGATAGTAAATGCGATTTAAATCTATAGATTTCAACTGGATATTACTGATTATAGCTATTGTGCTAGGCGGTGTTTCAGCTTGGGCAACCAAGAATTATTTTATCACTAAAGAACAGCAAATTAGAGATGAGCTTTCGAGTGATAATATCGTAATGGCAGACGTAGTTGTTGCAACGCAAGAATTACGAAAAGGTGATGTAGTATCACAAGATAATATGTCGGTAAGAACAGTCCGAGCAGATATTTTACCTTTAGACGCTGTTCATCCCTCACAGTTCGATTTAGTCATCGGGCAGATGCTATTGGCACCTATGAGTGCGGGAAGACCGCTTATATCGACATATTTACCTGGTATGCACGCAAAACAATTCTCTGATTTACTTAAAGATGGTGAGCGTGCAATCACAATCAATATAGATGAAATTAACTCGACCGCGGGCATGTTAGTGCCTGCTGATCACATCGACTTATTGTTAGCTTTTAAAGATGAAAAAGATGAACAAGAAACCGAAACATTACAATTATTGATTGAAAATGTCGTAGTGCTAGCAGCCGGGCGCAGAAGTTTGGATATTAATCCTGAGTTAGTTGAGACTATTTATGACAATCCGAATGCTTACAATACTGTAACACTGGCATTATCGGTAGAAGATGCTGCGAGAGTTTCTTTAGCTAGAAACAAAGGCAAATTTGTAACCTTACTGCGTAATCAAGAAGAGGTAGCGCCTTTAGAGTTTGTTTCTTTAAAAGAAAGCCAAATATTTAATGTTGTTAATAACCAAACTGCCGAAAACAATGTCGAAATGATTATCGGCGGCAGTGGCATAAAAACAACGACCCAAAGTTATCCGCTTCCTAAAGAAATGCTTGAGCAGTTAAATCAATATAAGAATAATTTATCACTATGAAATCATTAAATATAATTTTTGTTTTTTTTATTTGTATTTTTACATCATCGGTAGCTTTAGCTCACAATAATACTCCATTTAAGTTATATGTAGGTGCAGTAGAGTTGTATAAAGCCAAAAACATTGAGCGAATAGTGGTTGGTAACGGTAGTGTAATTAGTACAAAGGTTATTGATAATAATGGTCTTATTATCATAGGTGAATCTGCAGGTGAAACCGATTTACAAATATGGCAAAAAACGGGTCATGTCATTAAGTTAAGCGTGACGGTCACCCCAGACAACTCACTCAAAACGTCAGCGACAATTAAGAGGATGTTAGCGGCGTTTCCTGCATTACAAGTGACAGAGAATGATGGATTGATCATTGTTCAAGGTGAAGCAGACTTAATCCAAAAAGAACAATTAGAGAAAATATTTGAGGCTAGTCCTAATATTGTGTCATTAGTTCAGTACACTAAATATGCAAAAGCTATTGCACCGATGGTTAGAATGCAAGTCAAGATAGTTGAGTTTAATAAATCGACACTAAATAACATTGGTATTAAGTGGGATTCAGTTATGGCTGGTCCGGCATACGGTGCTGCAAAAGCTTTTACCGCCAACCCCATTTTTAGTGTTGCATCTTCAGGTCAGTTTGTTGACCAAATATCAAGTGCAGTAACAGACAGTATTGGGGTACTCGATAATCGCAGTTGGAGTTATTTTGGTGTAGTGACGGGTATAAGCTCTCAAATTCAATTGTTGGCACAAAAAGGCGATGCAAGAATGCTTGCAGAGCCTAATCTCACAACTCGTAGCGGTGAAACTGCATCATTTTTAGCTGGTGGAGAGTTTCCTATTCAAAGTGTGAGTGGACTTGGTGCCGTAGATGTGGAGTTTAAAGAATATGGTATTAAGTTAGATATTGAACCTGTAGTGGACGAGAACCAAAATATTGTGAGTAGAGTCATGGCCGAGGTTAGCTCAATTGATCCCTCTGTTTCCATCGGTGACATCCCTGGATTGTTAACGCGTAAAACTGAATCTGTCATTAATGTCAAAAATAATGAAACTATCGTTATTTCAGGTCTAGTCAATAGTGAGATGTCAAAATCGGTCAGTAAATTTCCCTTTTTAGGTGACATTCCTATTTTAGGTGAATTATTCAAATCTAGAGACTTTAGAGAAAAGAAAAGTGAGTTGGTTATTTTTGTTACCCCGACGATCGTGTATCCAGGCGAAGAAAGTCATGACGCACAATTAGCCCGAGGGTTAGAGCTCATTGATGAGTCTCCTAAACTTGAAGCGTTTTATATCTTAGATTAAAAAGGATTTACAGATGTTTAGCGTAATTGTTAACACAACTAAAGGCACTAAAGTGGGTGAGTTTCAGTGTATTCATTCGGAATGTCATGTAGGAAAAGAGACTCAACAACTTATTCAACTCCGAGGCTTTAAGGTCTCTAAGCATCATGCGACATTATATCAAAATGATGACGGGATATTTGTAACAGATAATCAAAGTCGCACAGGAACAAAAGTTAATGATGAAAAGCAGGCTCAATTTGGTCCATTAACGTTAAATGACAACATACAGATTGGTGATTATATTCTTCGGGTACAGTCTTCCGACCGCAGTAACACATCTGAAGAGAACGAAAGCAAGGTTTTAGATACGGAAATTGATAGCGGTGTGAATATTGAATCTACAGATATTCAAGCGCAAGAAAAACAAAATATAGCCTCTATTGCTTCGGCGGAATTACTTCAAAAAATCAAAGTCAGAAACGAATGTCGTCGTAAGGTTCATAGAGAGCTATTAAAGCTAATGGATTTAAGACGCGTAAACGTCAATGAAATGAGTGACGATGAATTAAGGCTTCAAAGCTCCAAATTGATTGAACAAATCATCGATTCAATGACTATTCCGGCAGAAATCGAAGTTAGCTCACTTATTAAAGAAGTGTTAGACGAAACCATTGGTTTAGGACCATTGGAAAGCCTTATTGCAGATCCAGATGTTACTGAAATTATGGTGAATAGCCATGACCAAATATTTTATGAAAAAGCCGGTAACTTGTTTTTATCCGATATTGCCTTTTCTGATGATCAAGCTGTTTTAGGTGCCATTGAAAGAATTGTTACACCAATAGGCCGAAGAATAGATGAAAGTTCGCCAATGGTGGATGCAAGATTAAAAGACGGTTCTAGGGTTAATGCCGTCATTCCACCATTAGCATTAAAAGGGCCATGTATCACCATTCGTAAGTTCATGCAGCGACGTTTGAGCTGTGATGACTTAGTTAAGTTTGATTCAATGAATGCTGCGATGGCATCATTTTTAGAAATGGCCGTTAAGCAAAAAAGAAATATTGTGATTTCCGGTGGTACAGGTTCTGGTAAAACAACATTATTAAATGTGTTATCGAATTTTATTCCAGACAATGAGCGGATTGTAACAGTTGAAGACGCCGCAGAACTTCAATTGTATCAACCTAATTTAGTCTCACTAGAAGCCAGACCGCCAAACCAAGAAGGTAAAGGTGCTGTTGAAATTCGTGATTTAGTCAAAAACTGTTTACGAATGCGTCCAGACCGAGTGGTTATTGGTGAATGTCGAGGTGGTGAAGCTCTCGACATGCTTCAGGCTATGAATACAGGACATGATGGTTCGCTTACCACTGCTCACTCAAATTCTCCCAGAGACTGCGTGTCACGTTTAGAGGTGATGGTAATGATGGCTGGGATGAACTTACCTATTTTGGCTATACGTGAGCAAATCGCCTCAGCAGTGAATATTATTGTACAACAATCTCGTTTTTCTGATGGTTCAAGAAGAGTGACCAGTATTTGCGAACTGACAGGATTAGAAGGCAGTGTTGTACAGTTGTCTGAAATATTTAAATTTCAACAAACTGGATTTAATGCAGAAGGCAAAATTGAAGGCTTTTATACTGCAACTGGTACCGTTCCTGAGTTTTATGAGCAGTTACAAAAGCGGGGCGTAAAAATTAAATTAGATATTTTTGATAATGGAGGCCGTAAATGACAATAATTTTATTTGCAGCCCTTTTAGCATCTATATCTGTTGCGCTATTGGTGTGGTCTTTAAAGCATTTATCGGAAAAGTTTGCGTTGAATTACCATCAAACGTTTACGACTTCTGCTAAATTGAATTTGACCGAAATGTTTTTGTTTATCGAGCCAAAACAACTCTTTATCTTAAATATGATCACTCTGATTTCGTTACCTATTTTATTTAGAGTTTTTATGGGCACTTGGGTGTTGGGTATTCTACTCAGTATTTTTCTTGCTCTTGTCCCCCGGTTTATTTATAAGTTTTTACATAAAAGGCGTCGTAGAAAATTTGTTCACCAATTACCTGACGCGCTCAATATGGTAGCTACATCTATGCAGTCTGGTGCTAACGTAACCAGTGCAATTGAATTTATGGCTGAAGAAATGGAATCGCCAACTAAACAAGAGTTTCAGTTATTTTTGCGTGAGCAAAGGCTTGGTGTCGAATTCAACAAAGCACTAGATAATATGCTAGTGAGAATTCCTGAAGATGAATTTCAGCTTGTTACCGCAGGCATGCAAATATCGAGAGAGGTTGGAGGGAATTTAGCAGAGGTGCTTCATAGATTATCACAGACACTACGCAAAAAAATTGAGATGGAAGGTAAAATTGATGCCTTAACTTCTCAAGGTAAAATGCAAGGCGTTGTGATGACCTTACTGCCAGTCTTTATTGGTGTAGTGCTATATCATATGGAACCCTCTTCAATGGGCCGAATTCTTACGGAGCCAATGGGATGGGCATTAATTGCACTTATTACTATCATGTTATTTGCCGGGTATATGTCAATCCGTAAAATAGTCTCAATTGATGTATAGGGAATATCATGGTTAATTTAATTGTCACATGCTATACAATCGCATTCATCTTCTTAGTTGTTAGTTGTATTCGTATTTATCGAAAAGTACCAAAAGATAATCGTGAATTTATGGACCCGTTATCTCCAGGGTTAAAGCTTATCTGGCCTTTTGTTAGAATCGTTGCTTTTTATATTAGTGAAAATTTAAGTGTAGATTACCTGGAACGGATCTCAAAAAAGCTTCAAATATCAGGTTTGTCTTACATCATGACGGCAGAGCAATATTTTGCTATCAGGGTTTTAAGTACATTATTTTCGCTTGGGTTAACGATATTTTGTGGTTTGCTATTAGATAATCTAGAAACTAACTATCTGATTTTCGCTGCCTTTTTTGGTTATTTTTTGCCCGTATTAACCCTAAATGATTTACGTAAAAAACGACAAGGTCAAATCGTCAAATCGCTTCCTGTGTATTTAGATTACTTAACCATGGCAATTGAAGCTGGCTTAAATATGACAGGAGCATTGTCTCAAGCTGTCGACCGTGGGCCCGCAGGCCCATTGCGTATTGAATTAGAAAAGGTGATTCGAGACATGCGAGCGGGGATGTCAAGGGCGCAATCTTTCAGGAATATGGCTGACCGAGTCCAAATCACCGAAGTTAATAGCCTTGTAAGTGCACTCGCTCAGGCAGAAAGAACGGGCGCGAGCTTAGGGCAAACATTGCGGATCCAGTCAGATCAGCGTCGTGTAGAACGTTTTCAGCGTGCAGAGAAAAAAGCGCTTGAAGCACCTGTTAAATTAGTCTTTCCTTTGGTTATATTTATTTTCCCAGTAACATTTATGATTTTGGCTTTCCCTATTGCGATGAAATTCATGTACGAGCTATAAAATGAACTTAATAAGTATTAAAAGCGACAAAGGTAGCAGCATAGATAATGTTTTCTATGCAAACAAAACCTTGAGTAGATTGAAAGGTCTTTTAGGGCAAAGCAGTTTAACAATGCAACAAGGCCTATTGATTGCACCTTGTAATTCAGTTCATACCTTAGGGATGAAGTTTGATATCGATGTGATTTTTTTAGATAAAAATAACAAAGTTGTCAAAATTAAAACATCGGTTAAACCGGCTAGAATGACCAGTTGTTTTAGCTCTAAAAAAGTACTCGAATTAGCATCTGGAAGTGCTGAATATAACAATATTTCAATCGGAGATTTACTGTCATGGTAAGACATCTATTATTACTTACAGCTGTTTTGTGCATGGGGTTAACTGGTTGCGCCAGTAAACCGGATACTAAGCAACAAGAAGGTAATCAACAAATCATGCAGCTGCAAGCCAATGCAGAACGTGCTTATAAAATGGCTATGTTAGACCAGGCTGAGAGTTTGTACTTTGAGGTCTTAGCTAGCGTGCCTAACTATGCTCCAGCCTGGTTTAGGTTAGGTAATATTTACACTCGAACGGGTCGTCACGATGCTGCAATAGCGGCTTACTCAAAAAATTTAGAATTTCAACCAGATAATCAAAAAGCATTTTATAACATTAGTTTAGTCCGTATTAAACAATCAACTGAAATGCTGGCAGCGGCAACAAAGCATGGTGATGTAAACTCTCCTATTGGTAAACAAATTCAAGCGTTACTCGATGCTCTGAATCAATTGCAAAGAGAGCCTCGCAAACCCGATCAGCAAATCGAAGCGTCGTTATAATGAAACGCATAATTTTTCAAAATCAGAAAGGTCAAAGTATGGTTGAGTTTAGCCTTGCTGTGCCTTTTTTAATGCCAATAGTTTTAGTCACCATGATGCTAATTGTACAGTGGGCCTTTATATATTCAGCCAAAAGTACCCTAAATGCGGCCACCATTAATGCTGTTAGGGCAGGCACGCTGCACAACGGTAATATCAATGAAATTCGTAATGGGCTTGCTCAGGGGATGATGCCTTTATTTGCCCATGGGACTGATATTTCTGACACTCTAGAGGCTGTTGCAAAATCAAAAGTGGCAGTAACATTACAAAGCGATATTACTATTTTAAGCCCAGATAGAACCGCTTTTGATGAGTTTAAAGTGAGGGTGAGATATCCCCAAGGCTATGTGTATGAAATACCGAATAACAATTTAATGTACCGAAATCCTGTATTAAAAGATTTAGGACAAGGTAGAAAGTTGAATGTACAAGATGCCAATTTATTACAGATAGAAGTCAGATGGTGTCAAAAATTGATAGTCCCATTTGCTAATTATGTTATTGAAGAAATTATAACGTCGGCACTGTACTTACCCGGTCCAGAACAACTTGTTTGCAACGCGCTTGGGCAAGCAACAGGTGATAGTTATTTAGCAATGGTTTCGCAAGGGTTAATGCGAATGCAAACACCTTTTAGATTGTAATTGAAATAAAGATGAACTTGACATAACAGTCAATAAAAATTGAAAAAATGGATTTATATAGGGATATATTCAATGAAACATAATGCACTTTGGTTAGCTATTTTATTAGCTGCTAGCGTAGGAATGAGTGGTTGTAATAGTGAATTAGAGGAAGGTGAAGGCGTTGGCGTTGTCGTGCCCACACCTGTAGATCCTGTAGATCCTGTAGACCCAACGGATCCTATAGATCCAACTGATCCTGTTGACCCAACCGATCCAGTCGATTTTGTCGGTACCTGGGAAAACAAGGATGAAGATGGTGATGGTGTGCCAGATGAGCAAGATGATTATCCGTTTGATGCAGATAAGTCTGAATACGAATTGGTTTATGAAGAAGAGTTTAATAATAATCTAGCAGTTGCTAACATCGTAAATGGAGGCGTTCCTTTCAGAGTTAGTGGTGTCGTCCAAGAGAATCAAGATCTTGATCTTTACAAATTTCATGTTAATGAGCGTAAAGATATAACAGTAGTGCTTAAGTCTGATAGTAAAGAGTTTTCTCCTTATGTAACGATTTTTGATTCTAAGGGGGAGTCATTACAAATGTATAAAAGTAGTTACAATCCTGTCGGTCTAGTTCGTAATGCGGTAAGTTTTACATTGACTAAATCAGGGGCTTATTATCTGGTGGTAGGTGATTCTGAAGCAAGTGGTAAGCCTGACTTTAACTATGATATACATGTGTTCGATGATGTAGATGTAGATTTAATTGATGATAACATCGAATCAGCATTTGGTCTTTCAAGTAAAATACAAGATTCAGATGAAGATCAAATCATTGATGGTGACGAGTTTTATGTTTACGAGTATGGTGATGTATTCTCACATGATCGTGACAATGACGGAACTCCAAACTGGCTAGACCTTGATAGTGATGGCGATGGGATTATAGATCGTATCGAGAATAACAAAGACTATGAAAGAGATGGTTTCGCGGCATTTGTAGACTTAGACTCTGATGGGAATGGTATTTCAGATGCTATAGAAGTTGGTGATAATATTTTAAGTCCATTAGATCAAGACATCGATGGTGATTATGACTATATAGATGTAGATGATGATGCTGATGGGTTATTAGATATAAATGATTCTAATCCCAAAGAAAGTGTAGTTTCGGTTTTGCCTAATCAAGTGGGCTATAAAGATATTCTATCTATTTCATACTTATATAACGGACAATCTATAGATAATATTAATATAGCATTTGAGCCGCATATGTTAAATGGAACTAACCTTAATCAAAGTGGTTACCTTGTATTTAATATGGGTCCTGGTGTTTCACCTGTCAACATTAAAATGTCCGGAGGCGATGAGGGTGTTTTTTTAATGCCTAAAAACGCAAGTAGCTTATATTTTTACTCTGATGGTGTTCGTTCAAATGTTGTTGATGTTAAATATTCTAACTCTAACATCCCTATTATTAACTCAATGTCTGGTGAGTATTATAAAGAAGGTCAGACAGTTGATTTGTCGGGTGTGAACTTTAATGAAGACACATTAGTTTATATTAATGATGAAGAAATATTACCTTCTATTAACACGCCTACAAACTTAAACTTTACCTTGCCAGAGAATCTACCACCATCAGTTATGGTAAGTGTGAAAACGAGTTATGGAGAAAGTAATCAAAGAGAGATTAAAATTGGAAATCAAATATCACTTGACTTATTGATGCCAGACAATGTCGTTATTGACTATGAAAGTCTAATAATTGAATCACTTCGCTCCCCAACAGGTGTTAGTTACAAATTTAATAGTGCATTAACCTCACAAGTACTAGTAGGTAGCGGGCACGATATCATAATTATCAGTTATGAAGATGGTAACGATAGTTGGCCATATTTATATCAAGCAGCTTTTGGTGGGAAACTTAAATATGAAATTTCGGCTTTAAATTCAGCAAAATCACTTTCATGGTATATGGCCGGTGCAAAGAATTTAGTACCTACATCTAGCTGGGAGGCATTTTATGATAATTTGTCTGAGATCGCTGAAATACAATTGTTAGCAAATTTTATAGAAGCTAATTTAACAAATCCTAAGTTTTCTGAAAATAAAGCTGCTGAGTACAATGAACTTGAAAGTGCTGCTGTTAAAGCTGTAAAGTCTTCGATAGAAATAACATTCCCAAGTTCAGAGAATAGTAAGCCAACTTCGTCAAAGTCAAGCAAAGCTAGAGTACCAGAAGGAGCATACAAACCTTTAATTGAAGCCGATTGGGTTGATACTGATGGAGATATAGAAATTATACCATCAGAAGTATGGGATGGGTTCGCGGATGATGTATTTGATGGTAATTTTGGTGTTGAAAATGATACCGCACTTTTTTTGAGTAGTCGATTTAAAAAAATGGGCGAAGAGTATGAGAATGATGTGTTGATACCGCATGTCACTTCAAGTATCGATGGTAATGTCATCGGTCCTCAGCATTGGGGGATTTTGAATATTTCCCAAACGAAGTATTTCCCCCAGTGTAATTATAATAATTGTGATATTGAAGTTATAACACCTGGAATACGCGGACCTTATCCAAGTACTAGTGCAGGTGAGCAGGCAAGAAACGCACTAATTTTTAAAACCGCGGTTGAACAGGTTATTTTACCTGCGATTGGTTACGTCATCGATAGAAATAATTTGTATGAAGACAGAGTTTGGGTACAAAAAGTATTGACAGAAGCTTATCCAATATTTATTAATGCTGTTGACCTATCGCAGTCAAAAGACACTGCAGAGGTCTTAGGGAAATTTTTTTGGCTTCTTAGAGACGATATCATGTCTAATGGGCCAGCAAGTCAATTAAGTGTCATTATCGCTCAAAAAGTAGGCTCAAGTTCTTTAATGACAGCCGTTAGAAATAAATTAGCCCAGTATCTTGCACCATTAGCGCTTCCAGTGGTTGGTGAAGCGATTATTCTAATACAAGCGATTAACGATGCGTTAAAGGGCGTTAATTTAGCAAATAAACTATTAAATGTTACCGGCGATCTCATGAGAGTACCCAGTGTCGTGAGCTTTACGGCGCAATGGCCAGTTCGAATCGACTCAGTTTATCCCGCAGCTATAGATAAAAGTACAATTACAAGTGATGTAAACCTTATTATTGAAGGGCGTGGCTTTTTATCTCTTTGGGTTTACGGTAACAAAATATATCCTGAAGTTTCAGTTATAGATACTAAAGGAACAGACGATTTAACTGATGATGACACCCTATTAGATTTTACAACGAACGGACAAAACTTAGTCTCTGATGGTTCAGCTATCGATTTTGTTTATATTAAAAAAGATAAGCTACTTAATGCTGTCGGGCCTTTAAAAGTCTATGTCGAAGTATCTGATTCGAAGCCAACACCTAAGGAAATTCAATTTGTTGACGGTATTCAAATAGCCAATATTGAACCTGATGAAGTATTCCGTGGAGATAGCATTTTAATTTCAGGTGCTGGTTTTAGTCGTTCAATTCCTGAAAACCTTGTTACTTTTCAAGGTAACTCAGGAAGGCTACAAGCTAAAATTGTATCTGCTAACATCAATAGCTTGCGAGTTATTGTGCCTGATGGTGCTGTCTCTGGTGATGTTACCTTATCTGTAAATGGTAGATCATCTAAAAATAGCTATCCTGTGATAGTACAAGAAAGTGGTATTACAGCTAGGTTTGGTGATAACGGTAATGAGCAGGATGATATATTCACTTTGTTTGTTGCAGGTAAATCTGTTCAAATGTCACAAGCAGGACAACGAGATATTGAATTATTTCAATCTTTAGCACCAGGTGAGTATGAAGTTTTGATGACTGCAAATGACATTCCTGATGAAAGAGGTACATATTATGTCTGTTTTTCTGATAATGTTGAAATACTTAATGGTAGTCCTGTAACTGCAAAAACATTATTGACAAATCAAGGTGATCAAGCAAGATGGAACATAAGGGTATCGGCTAGCGCAGGTAAAATAATTTCTAATTGTGCACAATCAGAAATTAAACCAAGCCAGCAAGTATTTGGCAACATTATGCAAGCAGTAATTGATTAACATGAAAAGGACATTACGTTGAATAAATTATTTTTTATAGTGGTATGTTTATTACTCAATAGCAGCGTTGCAGAGGCTAAGTTTGATGAAGATTTGCAAAAAAGGTGCGTTAACATTGTAAACTACAAGTTAGCAGGGGAGCTAGACTCGTTATTGCAATATTATTACCCTAAAACCAGAAGTAATCCTAAATTTGTTGATTTTCATAAAAAAAGGCAAGTCAAACACGCTAGAAGAATTGCAGAAAAAGGGGCTGTTGATAGCGTGTCTGTCGTCGACACTAACGAGCTACCTAATCCAGCTAGCGACAGCAAGCATGCGGGATTTAATATTGTTGAGCAACGCTCAATTCTAACTCATGTTAAGTTTTCTAAAGAGGATCGACCCGTAAGCTATGAATGTATATTTGGTCTAGAAAAAGAGTCAAATGAGTGGTTTATGTTAAACGCAATTTAGACTTTAGGTAATAAAAAACTAAAACGACTAACATTTGTTAGTCGTTTTTATATTTTTAAATACAAAATTACAGCGATTTTTATATGCCTTGGTTAGCAAAGAAGCTCCGAAAATTTAACAATACTTCCTCTTTATCAGACAAATTAACAGAACAGCATAAGGTCGTTGTAACATTAAATAGAATTGTGTGGCCCTTATCTAACTACACTTGGGCGCTATTTGTGATTTGCTTAGTGGGCATCCCATTGGGGTTATTTGCATTGGATTATTATCAATATGTGTTGGAGGCGACGTTTACTGCATTAGCCGTCATTCTCGTTAGCCATTTTATTATCCATTTTAAAACAGGTTTTAAAGCGACCTTAACAAAAGATGCCATAGAATTACCGATTAGCCAGCATTCGACGGGATACGTGTCATTTAGTCGGGTTAAAGAAATTCGTATCCAACGTTTTTATCATATTTACCGCTATGTTAAACCCGGCGCTATTTTTAACTCGCCAGCAAGAGGCGAGATATATACCCATGCACATCTAGTGTTAAACAATGGCGAAGTTGTTAATTTGTCTCGGGTAAACCTCGTCTCATTACCTGAAATTGTCGAATACATACAGCAGCGTTACTCTCCCAAAATCAGTTATCGTTATCCAATGCCACTGACATTTTTAGGTGGGATGTTTCTGTTATATATAGTGTTGCTTATCTCACAAATTATGACGATTTAATTGTTTGACAATAATTGCGCAAATCGAAAATTAACATGGCCATATATAGACGCTCCCGGTGAGTCAAGATAATACTCTGCTCACCGAAGGCTTTTTCGCCTTAGTTTTCTATACAACATTCTCATTCTTATCAATAACATGGCCATCCATGATTGCTGGCTAAATATCAAGCAATAACCTACGCTTTATTTACCCTTCCTAAATGGTATTTGAAGATGGCCAGACCAAGACAGACAATTGTTAGCTTAGATGACACACCTTCTCCTGCAAATAAAGAGTAGTCACTGCTGTTCGCGATTAGTCCGTAAGGCTTTTCTGTGTGGTATTGATCATTTAACGGGTGAAAACTTTGAGCATCGGCGTGAGTGGGTTGATTCTTGTATTCTTGAATTGGCAACCATCTTTGCCATAGATATCTGTGCTTACGCATTCTTTGTAATGAACAGTATAGTGGTCAAGTAATATTGGCCACGGTTTTAGAGTCATTCCAATATAAACGTTCTGACTCATTTGGCGTTAACCCACCATTATATTGATGGGGTCTAGTTTCACTGTAATATCCAGTGATGTAATTTGTGATCGCTTTATCTGCTTCTGTAAAATTCACATAGCCACTTGCGGGTACCCATTCAGATTTCAAACTTCTAAAGAAACGCTCCATTGGTGCGTTATCCCAACAATTCCCGCGTCGACTCATGCTTTGCTCAATCTGAAGACGCCATAATAACTGTCTGAACTTCAAGCTTGTGTAATGTGAACCTTGGTCGCTGTGATATATCACATTCTCAGGTTCCCCTCTTAACTCAAATGCCATTTTCAAGGCTTTAGAGGTCAGCTCGCTGTCAGGCGACAATGACAAAGCCCACCCAACAGGTTTGCGGGAAAATAAGTCTAGGGCGTGTTGATCTTTGTATGAAATTCGAACAAAACTAGTTTTTTAATCAAAATAACCTTTAAATACCAATTGTAAATGGGAGAAATAGCTCGTTATTCAAGTATTCACTTAAGTAAAATTGTACAAATTTATTTCAGTGAATAAAAAGCGAACAAAGATCAACAGCCCCTAGAACAACCGCTAAATATGCCCAACGATTACCGACCCAAACATACGTTACATCGCCACACCACACTTTATCCGGTTGAGTTACGGCAAACTGCCGATTAAGCGTATTCGGGATAGCGACATGCTCTTGTGCAGCTTTCCTATAAGCATGCTTAGGCTGCTGACAACTCACTAACCCAAGCTTTAGCATGAGATTACGAGCTCGATAACGACTGAGTTTAATCCCTTTGTTAGTCACTAATAGCGCTATCGTTCGAGCACCGGCAGAGCCATTACTAATACGATGCGCGGCCTTCACTTCACTGCATAAAATTGTAAAATCAGCATCGATATGGTCTTTTCTTTTTAGCCAATATTTATAGCTACTTCGATGCACTTTGAATGCATTACAAATTGTAAGAATAGAGTGGCTCTGCTTGAGTTGGCTGATTAGCGCAAATTGTTCATCGAGTCTGACATCAAGAGAGCTGTAGCCTTTTTTAGGATAAGGTTATGCTCCTCAATACGTGCTATGTGTTTCTTCAACTCACGGATTTCAATTTGTTCAGGGGTCATCGGAGAGGCTTTGGGAGTGCCACCTTGGCGTTCTAGTTTTAACTGCCTAACCCATTTGTCCATAGTCGATTTACCCACGTTCATGGCTTTTGCAGCTTGAATGATTGTGTGGTTTTTATCGAGGACTAATTGGGCTGCTTCAAGTTTGAATTCAGCGCTAAATGTTTTTCTGGTTGTCGATCTCATGTGTTCACCTAAAGTTATCTACGAGGCAATAATATCACCTCTATTTAGGTGGCCAAAATAACTATGCCACTACACAGGGAGTAACCATTTCCATGTGGTGATTAAAGTGGATGCTGATAAAGCCAAGCGGTGGTCAGATAAAGAATTGTTAATTCAATGGCACAAAGGCTTTAAAGGTACATTACTGACACAAAAATTTGTTAAAGGTGAGGACCTAAACTCATTTGAGCTTCAAACGGTTAATGAATGCATTACTGAATACCGTAAACGCTTAATTGATATCAGCTGGTTTATGCGCTCCTTGAGTGAGCCAATCGCTCGAATGGCCAATAAAGAAGACAAGTGCACTGGGCGATTTTATTCGCTGCCATCCATGGCACTCACCCTCCGGGTCAGCTAAAGCTGTTCAAATTTATTCCCGATAAATTTGTGGGAAGGCGTTTTAAGTCCCAAGCACTGCTTGATGAAGCCGCAGTATTAGCCTGTATGGCTTATGTGGATTTAAACCCAATTCGTGCCAAGATGGCAGCAACTCCAGAAACTTCTGATTACACCAGCATTAAACGTCGAAGTTAAAACATGCCACCCAAAGTTATTGGCCATTAACATATCAACTCCCTGTAGTGTATGTTGATGGATGTAGAACAGAATAAATCGTTAATATGAACATAAAATGATATGTAAATTGTTGAGATTAATGAGGTACAACCAAAGATAATCCACTGACTAGTGGTTGAACAATGTTATCTGTTCGTAATAAGATTAAACAGTTAGATCATAGTAAATGTATAATAAATGGTAACCATATCCACATTACTTATGATGCTTACTTTCTAAATAGTAATGATAAGTGATGTTCTGATTTGTCATTAGGTGCTTGTTAATCAAGGAAGAATAATCATGAATATTGTCGTTAAGTCGCTAATATTGGCTTTGTTAGTTAGCTTGTCATATGAATCATATGCAGACGATAGTAATTATAATTTTGTTGCGAATAGTAATACTGATAATATTTTTCTTGATAAATGTAAGATTTACAGGGAAATACTAAAAACCAACGATATTGAGTTGTTCAAAACGTTTATCGATCCGTCATTGCATGAGCACCCTCATTTAGCTAAAGGTTTCTCTACTTACGTAAAGAAGTATGAGCGAGAAGTCGGTGAAGAGGCTTATACATTGGAAAGCATTGTCATAGTGAACTTAGAAGACCAAAATTTTGCTGGTGTCGATTACATATATTCATACAATAATGGCAAAGGCCATGGCAACTCAGGTTGTACATTTACCCGCTTAGAAGGTAATCATTGGAAGCTACGAGCTCGTTAACATTAAGAATATTAATAAGCTCTTCAGCAAAATGAAAAAGTGAAGTCGATTAAGGGATAGGATGTTTAACAAGTTAACAGGGACGTTATTGATTACTGCGTCATCATTTTCAATAGTGTCAGCCGTTGAAAAAATAAAGTGGATTTTTATATGCTTTAATCTAGTTTATGTGGTGTTAGCGGTAAGTGTTTTTTCTTTTTCGGCTGAAACTGTCGGGCGTTTAATGTTCAGTATATTGTTGATGTTGATAGCTTTTAGTTATCAATGTCGATGGTGTTTTGATGCCTCACGTAAGGTGTTAACACAGTTCCATGGTTTCAAGTTAGGGGGGAAATCCATTTATTCCCTTCAACAACAAGATGTTGAGTACTCAATAATAAAAAATATTGAGTTAAAAGAAGTGCATAATACTTATAAAGTGATTTTGCATGTTAAAGAGAGTGAACAAGCTCAATTACCTGAACCGATATCAATATCGTTAAAAGTGAAGCTACATAAGTTGCCCGCATTGGTGCAACAATGTCGAAAAGAGTTAATGTCGCAGGGGATTAATGTTGTAGGTCAATTTGATAGCGTTAGCCGTAAAGATTGGCCAACCTTTAGTTCAGTTCCGCTCGACCAAGATACCGTAAAAGCCTTTATTGGGATTAAGTTATTTAACGACCCGATAAAATTACAATACCCCGTCACACTGTTTATGCTGCCTTTACCTCGGCAATACTTTCATCAAGTCTGGGCTTCAAGCTATATCAGTTTTATGGTTGCTCTGTTTATCCTTTATTCTAGCCAAAATATCGTAGCGGCCACCGTGGTTGCACTATTTGGGGGAGTGGTATCTGCTGTAAGGCGAAAGCTCATTTGCGATAAGCACTATACACAGGGTATATCATCTCCCAATGAAATTGTTATCAGCGAAAATTCACTTGTTATTCCAAGAGTATATTTTGAGGACAAGCAAGTTAGACAGATAGAAAAATCTGCGATTAAATCAATCAATATTGAGTGGAATTGGTATAAAGCTGGCGATGGTGACAGTACCCGGAGGCAATATAGGCGACCTTTTGTATTTAGAGTCAACATTGATGTGAGTAACGGTGAAAGCATTGTGTTAGCAGGGCAAACGTTTGATAGTAATCAATTTGTTATTGCACTGTGCCAACTCGGGTATAGTGCAACGTTGACGCAAATTTCGAAAATAGCTGCGGTGTGGCGATTTTACATACTCATACCAATAGTTGTCGCGCTACTTGGCATGACAGGCTTTGGCTTGTACTCGCTTTATATTCGTTATTTGGTATAAGAATAAAAATGAGTAGCATAATGACTATGACAGATTGTCATATTAGAGTTTTTTATTTTCTTCATTGTAAAAGTGATAGCTAATACTATTTAAATGGAGATTAATATGAGATTAATCGTAAGCCTTATAACCATCAGTAGCATAATGTTATTCAGTATTTCAGCGAGTGCCTTGGAGCGCTTCGCGGGAATTGAAGATGGCTCAGATGCGAACCTAAAGGCCGTCTGCAAAGGCTATATGGTCAATAGTTATCTGAAAAATGATCCTGAGTTATTCTTTCATTTATTACCTAAATCGATGAAAAAAATGGAGGCGATGCTTGAGAAAGATTGGCCAGATGGACACCTAAAACGTTTTGGTGCAGAGCCATTAACGGAATATGATTTTTTTGAGATAGATGATGAGCTCAGGGAATCAATTTATAAAGGTCATCCAGTTAAAAGCATAAGCATAAAATATCAAGCGGGTGTTATGAAGCGTTACCGCGGTAGTTCGTGCTCTTTTGAGCAATTTGAGAATAAACGTTGGTACTTTGTCCAAAAACCTTAACTAAGTAAACAAGCCCTATTTATTAATAATAGGGCTTTGCTTTTTTAATGCCTAAAGCACATTAAAGGGATTTATGAGTTATAAAATTTGTAAGCAGACAGATGATTGCATTGTGCTGCAAGATACTGGTGGTATTATCGACTTTATTTTTGGTATTGGTATGGCCGCCATGGGGGCAGGTGTCATCTATTTAGGTTGGTTTGGCTACCAAGATACCGGTGAGATATTCATGCCACTCATTATAGCCCTTGTCGGCAGTTGTTTATTCTTCCCTATGTTTAAGCGTAACCGATTAACGATTGATGCGACCCGTAAAGAGGTGGTGAAAACAAAGTCCTGGTTCGGTATTACCAAAGAGAAAGAGATTGTGACTAATAGCAATCTTTCATTACTCGAAATGTCTGGTTTTATTACCGGTGAATTTAACGCTTTTTTTGATCGTCAAGAAAGCGTTATGCATCATTATGCGCTTAAGTTTTATAGCTACCCTGAATGGCATATCACTATCAGAAATGTTTCAACCATGATCAATATCGTGATGTTTTTTGAAAAACACTTTGATACCGATTTGGCATTAGTTGTTCAGCATAAAAGGCATAAATTTAGTACTAAAGGGTTATTAAAAGACCATAAGCCGACTGCACTTCCAACAGGTGGTTTAGTTCGCGAATCTGGCTTTCAGCAACTGACTGTAGGCGGCATGCCTTTTACATCATTA
Source organism: Shewanella livingstonensis (assembly GCF_003855395.1). NCBI lineage: Bacteria > Pseudomonadati > Pseudomonadota > Gammaproteobacteria > Alteromonadales > Shewanellaceae > Shewanella > Shewanella livingstonensis. The sequence continues at coordinate 1,060,492 of NZ_CP034015.1, forward strand.
AGATTTTGGCTGTTTGCGATGAGTACCATAGGCATATCATTTTTTATTTCGATATTTATATTATTCTTTTCTGAATCCGTTTTTACACCCTATGTATCCTTGCCTATTCAATATGCTTTATCAGCGTTACTGATTGGCTTTTTTTCTTGGGTATTTCTTTACCGCGCAGCAGGGACAAAACTCAGAATTTATAATGATACTTTGATTATTAAACATGGTGCATTTAAAGAGAAAACCTATAAACGTTCAGATATTATTGGCGTAGTAAACATTACTAGAAATACGTATTTAGTGACTCGACTAGGTGCCGAATGGTTAGCTTTTAGATTACCCACAGAATACAGCTATGCCATTCACAGCTGGTTAATGCCATATCTGAAACGCTGAATACTAGAATAATTTAACTTATTTATTTAACTCAACTAACAGGATGTTATCGATGAATATGATAAAAAAAGCCAGCTTGCTGGTGGCCATGACTACAGCCATTACCACAATGAGCTTTGCTGCATTGGCGAGTAATCAAGGCGCTATTGATGCGTTTGAAGCCAAAACTAAACCCATAGCCCAAGATGCAAAAGTCTTATCCGACAAGCAATTAGTGTTGATGCAAGAGTTTAATCAACTTATGGAGTCTGGTAACGCTGCCGCAGTATTTCAAAGTGGTAAGGTTACAGAGTTACAAGCACTCGGCGAGCAGACGTTGGTGCAAGCTAAGTTATTTGTCAAAGAGTATGAGCAATTTTTAGCGCAGTTACCTGAAACCTCTACCTGTTATACACCTGAAAACGTCAGTGAGTATAATCGCCTTATTAATGAGGTTGCGGCTAAGAATCAATCTTTGTCTGAGCTAAACAGTACAGTCACGCCGGGTGATGAAATGGCTGCCACTATGGCTGTATTAAACTTACAAATGCATGCAGGGCAGGTAAGTAGTTTGGTGCAAATGTTTCAGCTGGTGAAGATGTGCTATATAACCGAAGCCATGGGTTACACCAAGCAAGATGTTGAGCGTATGGAAGCTGAAGAAGATGGTGATGAGCTGTAATGCCAGTATCTAATATGTCACTTTACATATTGGCAGTGTTTACTTTGTTGATTGTTAATAAGTAACAGGTTATTGAGTTGGATGGGGTGTATGCTATAGCAGTCATTCTATCTAGCATATCTAGTGCATTAGGGATTCATCATTTTTATGGCAGCAGAACGGTCCTTTGTCTATGGTGCGTTTGATTTAGTCTTAGCGATTGTTGGTCGTTTTATTGATAAAGAAAACGATATGATTAAAGCAGGCTAATATTTGTGGCTTGATGATAAAAAACCATTAGCTTTTGCTAATGGTTTTTTACATTGCGAGTAAGCAATAAGCCTCTTATGGTGTTGTTTTTAGTGACAATAAATGATTGTATAATATTTGGGTAAAGCGTTCTGAATTGTCATAAGTCATCATTAGTTGATTGTTTGCGTCTTTCGTGTCGAAAGCTTTATTTAAATTGACTTCAATTAACTGTTGATCTGCAACTAAATAATATGTCGGAAGAATGTGCTCAGCAACTTTGTCATTTATAGCGTCCTCAGTTGTAATAATTAATGGCTGATTACTTGGGCTAATGCTGCGTTCTACTGTAAATGTCGTTTCTGGTTGCAGGTTAATATCAAGCAGAGTGATCTTACTTTGTTGCTCATCGACGATGATAAACTCTGGATATAAACTATCAAATTGTGCTCTAGCGATATCATCAACTGTGATCATATCAGCCGTCTCGTAATCAGGAAGGTCGTAGATTTCATAATTATTGACTTCCCGACACATGACATCAGCTTCTTGAGATACGTTTATAGAATATAATGTTTGTGGCCAATTTAGCGTGTTGAATTTAAGACTATCAGGAATAATGTTAAGTATTGAGCTCCAGCTATCACTTGGTGTGAGTATTTTTTCTACATTAATAGTGACATTAACATCTGTTGATTCATACACTGTTTTGTAACTATTACCATCTATAAACGGTTCAGTCGTCGGCAATGGTGCAATGGTATACCAACCGTTATGGGTTGTGTTCCAGCATTCTATTTCTATTTCTTGTTCACCTATATCTTTAGGGAATTCGGTAACATACCCAATTCCGTCAATAGAGGCTGATCCTATAACAGTCTTTCCTGTCTCATCATTTTCTAGTGAGAATGTGCTGAACTGTGACAGCAACGCTAGCGATAAGGTATTAGCAAAGCCGCTATCATTAATGATATTACCTAGCACAACATCCCAATCGTTTTGTGACAAAATACGTGAATCGATCGGTAATTCTGTAAATCCTAATGCGATAGCTGAATCACTAAAGAGTATATTTGCGGCTAAAGTAAATATATCGTCTGAGAAGAACTCTTCGATAGAAAGGCCGCTATCACTTAATATTTGCCAAAGTTGAGTATAAGTAGCTGCAAGAATTTTTTCTGCAGCGATTAAGTTTGGGATTTGAGTCGCGATGACTTGCTGTAAATAAGCAATGGCATAGTCTATGCGCATAAAGTTAGCTGAGGCTGATGTTTCCGCTGAAATAGAATACAAGGTGTCTGCATCTAATTGATACAAAATAGCCAATAGAGTGTCTAATTCAGCCGATAATTGACTAATATCACTGTTAGACAGACTTTGACTCTTCATCTCAATCACCCGAGAGAGTTTAATATGGGTCAGGTTATTAATCGCGCCATTGTACTGTGGGCTAGCGATTAAAGTGCCTTTTCCTGCGTCACTAACGATAGATTTTGGCGCAGAGCGGGTGGTTGGATTTTTAACCTTAAGTGCTAAAGAGCGGGCTTGGATTGCTTGTGTTGCTGTCGCCGCCTGCCAGTTAGCCACTAAATAATAGTCTGGGGTTTCGACTTCGCTCTTCCAATCAATTTGGTAGTTACCGTCAACATCTGTAATAGTAAAAGGTTCATCACTATCACAGGCTAAGTTTTTATTTAAATCAGCGCAAACTGCTGCACCAGATAATGCACCTTGATATACCGCAAGGCCGTTTACCTGGTGAGTGTATTCTGATGCTACTGGTGGCGTAGTAATCGGGGGAGGTGTGCCTGAATCTGGTTGCGTGATTTCGGTATTAGAATCGTCGTCAGATGAACCGCAACCGACTAAGAGTGTGCCAGAGATTAATATGGCTAATATGCTTTTATGGTGCATTAATGTGTCCTTACATTAGATTGTTACTGCGTTTTCACTAAATAGTTGTGCAGTAGGTAATACATTACAATGCAGCGGCTAACCCACTATTGAAGGTGAGTTTAATGCGTGTCGCTGATACATTGCTGGTGTGATTAAAAGAGATGGTTAACCGGCAGCAAACGCAAATAATTGGCCGCGATTTTTGATTTTGGTTTTTTTGTAAATATTTTGCACGTGCATTTTGACCGTGTTAACGGAAATGTTGAGCTCTTTGGCCATTTCTTCGTTAGTGAGTCCATGCAGTATAAGCGATAGAATTTGTTGTTCTTTTTTGGTGGTGACGGCAAGTATTTTGGCGCGATTACCTGATGAAGGAATACGCTTTCTTTGGAGGATGTATTTAGAAACGGCTTTAGGGTCAAAGCTAATATCACCATCTTGCACTTTTTTGATACATTCTATTTGATGTGAAATAGCATCATCGACACTTATAGCACCATGAAATCCCGATGAAATAAGGATAACTTCTAATTCTACATTTAACGCTGGACAGAATGCGATGTGCAAGTTGCTTTTAAATAATTCGGCCGATAAATAACCAATTTCTTGTAATGGATGTTCAAGGTAATGAATCATAATGGTGGTACCATTTTCTTCATTTGATGTGGTAGATAGTTCTGATAATGCGCTACTAGCATTGGTTGAAATTAAGTTAAATTCAATTAAATTTGCAAGGTGCTGAAATTGCCCATGAAGCTGAATAGGGAAATCTACGATTAGAAGGTTATTGCTGAACATGTCACATTCCTTGTTTAAAAATACAGCATCCGGTTGCTGTCATTTCTCTGTTTTTACGACAGCATTATAGTGAGTCTTGTCGAAAACATATACAGATTCTAACATATATCATATAAATAAAAAAAAGCTGTTTAGTGTAAGTTTTATTCAACTCTCTTTACAGCTTAAAATATGTAAGCGTTTGTTTTCGTTGTATTTTTATTGGCTACTTTTGCTTGTACAATATTCTAAACCTAATCCTACAGGATTATAAGCTTACTGCATACGGTAAAGTAACAATTTTTCGGTCTAAACAACAGCATAAATGATATATCACTTGTGCTGTTATTTTAGCTGCTTATGATTAAATTTAATATCAGCGTTTCGGTTTTCTTGAATGGCTAACTTTACCTTTATTTACCGCTGGCTTTTTGGGCTTAGCGCCTCTGCCTTGCATAAAGTGTTCTGGGCCTTCAATTTTATCTCGTAAACTTTGTGTCGGTTTTTTCTTGGCTTTTTTGGGTGCGTTTTTGACTTCTGAAGAGGAATGTTCAATCAACTTCATTAAGGTGCTGAGCTCTTGCTCATCTAAATCACGCCATTCTCCCACAGGCAATCCTTTAAGCGACACATTCATAATGGACTGACGTTCAAGCTTGGTCACTTCAAAGTTGAAATGTTCGCACATGCGACGAATTTGACGGTTAAGCCCTTGGACTAAAATGATTTTAAATACAAATGTTGAAACTTGTTCAACTTTACACTTTTTGGTGATGACACCCAGCATAGGCACACCCGCTCGCATGCCCTGTAAAAATGCTTCCGTAATAGGTTTGTTGACCGTTACCACATACTCTTTGTCGTGATTGTTGCCCGCACGAAGAATTTTGTTGACCAAGTCACCATTGCTAGTGAGAAAGATTAATCCTTGCGAATCTTTGTCTAAACGACCAATTGGAAATACGCGTTCGCTGTGGTTAACAAAATCAACAATATTATCGCGTTCGGTGTTTTCGGTGGTACTTACAATACCCACAGGCTTATTAAGTACGATAAACACTAAATCAGCTTCATCTCGAGGGGCAATATCGTGACCATTTACTTTAACTTTATCGCCCAATTCAACACTATCACCAATTTTGGCGCGTTTACCGTTGATAAATACATTACCTTGTTCGATATAGCGGTCTGCTTCACGACGTGAGCAAATACCACTCTCACTGATGTATTTATTTAGACGGGTAGCAGATTCACTCATAGTGGTTCCTTTATCAACATAAACGCGCTGTATGGCTAGGCTAGATCGGCGCAGATAATATCATAAAATAGTAGGACCGAGAGCGGTTTGATAAACGTTTATTATCCATCCTTGAGGTTACCAGTGTCATACTTGAGGTTACCGGTGTCATATCGGTGAGTGTCACAAATCAAAATCCATTTGAATTGTGGTGTGTTGTTGAGGTAATAGGTTGATGTCGGTCAATGCTGACGTACTTTGTGCCATCTGCTGTTGCAGTAAACGATACAAATCAACCGCTAGTTGCGGCGCATAGTGATTATCAGGCGTGTGAATAAACAAATAGGGTTGCTTATTTTGCGCAATCCACAATGGTAATTGTTTGAGCCAGTTTTGAAAAAAGTGTACATTTTCTTCAGCTTGTGGATGACCAATAAAGCGCACCACCGGGTTGTTTGCGGTTGCAATGGCATGTACTGGCACTTTAGGCTTTTCCTGGTGGGCATCTATCACTGCTGCTGTGGTTGGAGGTGCTGCAAAAACAGGCCGAGTATCCATAATGATACGATTACAGTGATGGTCTATAAGCAAACGGTTTAAGGCTTGCTCGGCTTCTCCTTTGGCAAAAAAAGCGCTGTTACGCACTTCTACGCCATACGTTAACCCTTGAGGTACTTGGGTTAAAAATTGTGCTAATTGTGGTAACGATTGCGGCCCAAAGCTTGCGGGGAGTTGAATTTTCCATATCCCGGTTCGGTTAATCAGAGGTTCCATTACCGTAAAAAATTGTTGTAAGGCTGGGCCAGCATGTTGTAGCTGTAATTCGTGGGTAATGTGTTTGGGCAGTTTGAAGGTAAATTTAAACTCGTCATGGGTTGCAGCATACCAATTCTGTACATTTCGTAACGACGGCGTGGCGTAAAAAGTGGTGTTACCTTCGACAGTATTAAATATCTCTGCATAGCGCGCGAGCCGATGCACTTGGCTATTACCATAGATTGTTTGTTGCCATTGATTTTGTGACCACATGGCCAATCCTAATCGTAATGGCGGACAGATTGTGGTTGTTGCAGTGCTATTTTCCAAAAAATCCTCAGGCTTAGAAATATGTTTGCATCTATAAATATCGATATTGTGGCAATAACAGCTTTAATGGCCTAAAAAACAATATTTAGTTATTTTGTCTATATCTAATGGCTTTACCCATCTGATAAAATTATCACAATTAGTTACGCGATGTATTGAACATCTCAACCAAAAGTTAAATGGTGCGTTATTGTGATTTTATGCGTTAGATGGAGAGTTTGTGTCTAGTCCACATACAGACAGTGAGTTTGATAATTTTCGGCCTAATACATCTTCCGCCAAACCGACCCCGGTGCGTCGCAGTAAAGCAGGTTGGTTATTCATTGTATTATTGTTAGCAACGGCCTACCTCGTTGAGTTTGAGGTGCGCACATCGTTTTATCAATCTTATTTTCTGCATCAATATGCCACTAAATTAACCTATAAATTACGTGATTATCGCAGTGATGCGGTGATTTACCCTAAATATGGTCCCTTTGATGATCGCCATGGTTATAGTCAATTACCGCAGAAAATAGCCCGTTTAATTGAGCGTAAGTATCAGGTTACTCAGCAAGTGGCGTTTTCGCCAATGCTGATGGAATATACTAACATCGGTTTTTTTCCGCCGTATCATGAAAAAGCTCAATCAGGCTTAACCATAAAAGATTGCCGTGACATGACGGTATTTGATTTTTCATATCCAAAACGTGTTTATCAAGACCAAGATAAAATCCCCGACCAAGTGATTAACACCTTATTGTTTATCGAAAACCGTGAAATGCTGAGTCCAGAAGCAAGATATAACCCTGTGGTCGATTGGCCTCGGTTTGTGTTAGCTGCCGCTAGCCAGGTTGCCGGTATTTTTGGGGCTGACATGTCTAAAGCGGGCGGCAGTACCTTAGCTACTCAAATTGAAAAGTTTAGGCATTCTAACCATGGGTTAACCTTGAGCATTAAAGATAAGCTATTACAAATTGGTTCAGCCATTGTGCGAGTGTATCAACAAGGTGAAAGCACGGTTGGCGCTCGTCAACGCATCGTGCAGGATTATCTCAACACAGTACCATTATCATCCGCGCCTGGTTTTGGTGAAGTCCATGGTATTGGTGATGGTTTATGGGCCTGGTTTAAAACCGACTTTAATCACGCTAACCAATTGTTATTGAGCCGTCATACTCAGCAAAATGGCGCTGAGCGCGGCAAGGTGTTTCGACAAGTTGTAGCATTAATGATTGCCCAACGTCGACCATCTTATTACTTACGCCAAGGCCATGATGATTTAGAATCGTTAGTAGATAGCTATTTGCGGTTACTGGGCGGTGAGGGCCTGATTGAAACGAAATTAATGGTGTCTGCTCTAGAGCAAACATTACAGTTTAATGCCAGTAAGTTGGTAAGCACTAACCTCGCTAATAATAAAGGGGTTAATGCTGTACGCATTCGCACTGCGGGCATGCTCGATTTGAGCTTATTTGACCTAGATCGTTACGATTTATCGATTAACAGTACCTTCCATGGTGATTTACAACAACAAGTTAGCGATTACTTACGTAGCTTAGCTCAAGTGAACTCTGCTGAGCGTATTGGTTTATTAGGTGAGCGTTTGTTGACCGCTCAGCAGTTAGACAAAGTGTTATACAGTTTCACACTTTACGAAAGTACCGACAGTGCCAATAGAGTACGGATTCAAACCGACAGTATTGATCAGCCGTTTGATATTAACGAAGGCAGTAAGTTGGAGCTAGGTTCAACGGCTAAGTTACGTGTATTGGCGACATATTTAGATATTATTGCCGAATTACAACAGCGCTTTTCGGCAATGACGGTAGCCGATTTACGCCAAGTGGATGTGGAACGTAAAGACCATATTACCCGCTGGGTGGTCGATTATTTAATTACCACTCGTGACCGTAATTTAACCCGCATGTTAGATGCTGCGTTGCAGCGCGAATATTCCGCTTCACCAGAAGAGCGCTTTTTTACCGGAGGTGGCCTGCATGTGTTTAACAATTTTAACAAAAAAGAAAACAGCCGTGTACCCACCTTATATCAAGCTCTACAAGAGTCGATAAACTTACCATTTGTGCGCTTAATGCAAGACATTGTTAATTATAGCAGCAGTTATAACAGCGAAGGCAGTGTGTCGCAGTTATTACGTAATGATAAAGATCCGCGCCGTGAAGAATACCTAAAAGCATTTGCTAAGCGTGAGGGCAGTTCGTTTGTAAAGCGCTTTTATCGTAAATATCGTCAACTTGCTCCAGAGCAACGTCTTGAGGTGTTATTTGATGGCATTCAACAACAAGAGCATAAGTTAACTGCGGTTTATCGTTATTTAAAACCCTACGATGGTGTTATGGAGTTAAAAGCGTTTTTAGCTCAACGCTTACCAGCAAAAACCTTTACCGATAAACAAATTAACGTGCTGTATAATAAGTACGGCGAAGAAAAGTTTAATTTGGCCGACCAAGGCTATATTGCTCGGGTGCATCCGCTAGAGTTGTGGGTATTACGTTATTTAAATGACTACCCAGAAACGGGCCTTACTCAAGTATTAGAAGACGCGCAGCCACAGTTACAAGAAGTGTATCGTTGGCTGTTTAGAACGCGCCATCAAAATGCGCGTGATGTACGTATTCAAGTCATGTTAGAAGTAGAAGCATTCTTAAGTATTCACCAGCGTTGGGTGAGAATGGGTTATCCGTTTGAATACATGGTGCCGTCTTTGGGCTCGGCATTAGGTAGTTCGGGCGATAGACCTGCTGCACTCGCTGAGTTAATGGGCATTATTCAAAATGATGGCTATCGCTATCCAACCGTTAGAATTGATGAATTACAGTTTGCCAAAGACACACCTTACGAAGTGACCTTGGCTAATAATAAACAAATGGTCACACGAGTAATGCATCAGGAAGTGGCTCGGGCACTAAAACGCGCGCTGGCCAATGTGGTCGAAAATGGTACCGCTAGAAGGCTCAAAGGTAGCTTGCTGGATAATAATGGTCAACCTGTGGTTATGGGCGGAAAAACCGGTACAGGTGATAACCGTATTGCCACTGAGATCCGCAATGGTCGTAAGGTATCGTCAACCGCCATTAACCGTACAGCAACGTTCGTGTTTTATTTAGGCGATCATCATTTTGGTACCTTAACAGCGTTTGTACCAGGGGAGAAAGCCGACGACTTTAGCTTTACCTCCGCACTGCCATTGCAAGTACTTAAGGGTATGATGCCTATTTTATCGCCGATGATAAACTATCAAGAGCAGTGCCAGACGGGCTTATAAGTTGTTGAATAGGTTTATTTGTCGCACAGAATAAAAAGCCCATGCTGTAAAGTATGGGCTTCGTGTTAGAGTCTGTCTTGAAATGTGTTTACACTTTTAGGATTGGGCAGAGTCTATTTGGCTAAACGCTAAAAAGACTGAGCATGACAACAACATGACATGCGACAGCAATACTGGTTAATATTGTACGTAAGGTAAGATAGCTGGTGGTGGTTGATAACTGTTTGGCTTTAAATTCAACATACAATAAGTACAAATAACCACTGGCAAGCAGAATAAGTGCGGATAATGCAAACGGAGTTAACAGTGCAATCCAGCAACCTAGTGCAATGATATTACTAATAATAAGTATCTTAGTGATATTATCATCTAAGGTTAATATTACTGCTTTGCCCCAAAGTGTACCGGCAACAAAACTTAAAATTATGGCACTGTAGCTAACAAACCCTAGCATAGTATTTTCGGGAGCTAATAGGCTATGATTGAATGCCAACACACTGAGAATAATAAAAGGTAATAGACCTGCAAAGCCTAACCATTGCCATGTTTTAATGCTTTTCATCCTGTCGTCCTTTAATGCATGTTGATACAATAACTCATCGTCATGGTGCGTCGATGAGTGAGATAGTATATAACTTCAATTCTGGATAATAAACGGTTATCAAACAGCCTTTTTTTCCGCTATCTGAGTTGTATCGACTTACAACCGCTATTGACACGTCAATAAGCTTTGTTAGCAAACACATGACAAGTTTAATATTGCAGATTTGAAATAAACCCGTTTTTAACGATTTATCCCATCTCTTATGTAGAGTTGAGGCTATATATAATATAAATGATCTTGGTGACACAACATAGAAAAGGCGAACCTGAAATGAATATTTCTCTTCATCCCATTACTGAAGCAGATTTAGATATATTGTTTGAATTTGAAAACGACCCTATTGCTAATAAAATGGCAGACTTTCCGGCGCGTAAACGTAAGGCTTTTAACCAGCATTGGCAGCAAAAAGTATTAGCTAATGAAAAGGCTACAGCTCAAGGGATTTGGCTAGATGATGTTCTAGTAGGTAATGTCGTATCATGGATTAACACTGACTCAGCCATAAAGTCAGATCCCCAAATGCGTTTAGTTGGTTTTTGGATTGGACGTGAATATTGGGGTCAGGGCATTGCCACGAAAGCTGTGGAAATGTTTCTAAAACAATTTATTTCGAGCCCCGTTTTTGCTTATATAGATAAACAGAATCAAGGCTCACTTGCGGTGGCTTATTCAAACGGATTTTTCGATGTGACAGCCCAATATCCGCAACTAATCAATAAAGATAATTTACGTTTATTTAGGCGTGGTAACGTTTAATCTTTTAGTAAATTAATGGTTGCCGCCACCACATCCACCACAACAGCTACCACCATTAGCTTGTTTTTTGGCAGTATTTTCAGCCTGAGATGCTTTAGTTTCTGTTGCATTAGTGCCATCGGTTTTAGGTGTCATATTGCTAACAGGTTCAGTTTGCTTGGCCGGTTTGAAAATACCGCTAATTGAAAAACTCATGGTGATACCTCGTGGTAAAATCTTTTGATGGAATATCGTGGTGCAATCTTTTTACATGATTTTATCGTAAAACATTAAACATGCTTATTATTTGCATGTATTGATTGTATGATTATTACTCTTTTAGTCAAGCCTTATCTAACGCAATAAATTCCACGTAGCTAAGGTGTGTTCAACATCACAGTTAGCGGCCATTTTTATTAACGACAATGCAGCTAATCAAAATATAGATCCTTTGTTTTGGTCTGAAACAGCGTATCCACATGTTTGGAGTTTTTATGTCTTTTGCAGATTTATCGTTACATTCAACATTAACGGATCGTTTAGCTGAGCTGAATTACCAACAACCTACCCCTATTCAAATTCAGGCCATACCGGTTATTTTAAGCGGTAAAGATGTCATGGCGGGGGCGCAAACGGGCACAGGTAAAACAGCAGCCTTTGCTTTGCCATTGCTACAGCATATTTTGAGCAAACGCACAGTATCGATCCCGTTAGATCTTTGTGCAGAAAACGTCAGCGCAAAGGCGGTAATTAGCTGTTTAGTGTTAGTGCCAACGCGTGAACTGGCCCAGCAGGTTCAGTCGAGTATTGAACAATATGCCAAAGGCAGTGATATTGGCTGTGTGATGGTTTATGGCGGGGTGAGTATTGGTGCACAGATCAAACAACTCGCAGCGGGTACCGATATTCTGGTTGCAACTCCTGGGCGTTTATTGGATTTGCTACGTAAGCGTGCGTTGTCATTGTCGCAGTTAACGCATTTAGTGTTTGATGAAGCCGATCGCATGTTGGACATGGGCTTTAAAGATGAAATTGTCGAGGTGCTCAAATGTTTGCCAAGCACGCGGCAAACGTTATTATTTTCAGCCACCTTAGATGACCGTATGCTCAGCTTTAGTCGGCGCTTATTACGCTCGCCACAAGTGATTGAAGTGGCTCAGCGCAATACCACCGCCAGCAGTATAGTTGAGCGGGTATTTAATGTTGATGCTAACCGAAAGTGCGCCATGCTGTGCCATTTAATCACCACAGAAAGCTGGCAACAAAGCTTGATTTTTTGCCGTACCAAACAAGGTGCAGATGTACTGGTAAAACAAATGAAACAAGCTGGCGTAGCAGCTGAAGCTTTTCATGCTGATTTAACTCAAGCTATGCGTGAACAAGTATTGGCCGCTTTTAAAGCGGGTGATATTATTGCGTTAGTCGCCACTGATGTGGCTGCCAGAGGCTTAGATATTAACGAGTTAAACTATGTCGTTAATATGGAGTTACCGTTTCAAGTTGAAGACTATGTACACCGAATTGGCCGCACGGGCAGAGCGGGTAAACAAGGGCAAGCAATTACCTTGTTAAGCGTCGATGACGAGCCATTGTTAACTAAGCTTGAAGCCTTTTTAGACCGACGTTTACCGCAGCAATGGCTAGCAGGTTTTGAGCCAGACCTTGATTTAATTGCTCCAGTTACCCGTAAAACAACTAAATCTGCATTAAAACAACAAGCGCGTAAAAAGGCATTAGCGGCATCTTCACGCGGTAAAAAACGCTAACAAGGTGTCACTCATCATGCCGTCGCTATTAAAATGAACTTAATGCGGATCTCATTACATAAGACTGTGTGGTGAGTGTCTTATTACTGCCACATTAATGTCATCCAATTTGAACCTTGTTGTCACATTAGACGCTTATCTTAACTGACAAATAATTATACCTATATTTGATCAGTTATTTTCAGAGCATACCTAAGGACACTTTATGAGCAAGGCGACATTTGATCCAACACGTTTTAACAATAGTAAAAATACCCCTTTCAATGAAGTGATGGATAATCATCTATCACGTCGTAATTTTGTTAAGCGTGGTCTAGGCCTTAGTGCTATGACAGCGTTTGGTGGCTTCGGATTAAGTGCTTGTGGCTCTGATAATGATACCGCTGCAGAAACGCCAACAACACCGCCTACAGCTCCTACGCCAACAGCACCAACAAAGAGTTCAGCCGTATTAGGTTTTGAGTCTATTGCCGGTTCTAAAACCGATGCAGTTGCGGTAGCTGCTGGTTATTCAGCTTATGTGTTAGCACCTTGGGGAACACCCTTAAATTCGAAAGCTGCAGCGTGGAAAGCCGATGGCAGTAATACTGCTATCGATCAGGAAAACTCAGTAGGTATGCATCATGATGGTATGCATTTCTTCCCGTTGAATGATTCGGCAGATGACGGTTTATTGTGTATTAACCACGAATACATTGACCAGGATGCTTTACATCCAACAGGCCCAACGTTTGATGCTGATGGTAAGCGCACTGTAATTGATGAAATCCGCAAAGAAATCAACGCCCATGGTATTTCAGTTGTCCGTATTAAATTAGTTTCTGGACGATGGCAAGTGGTCGAAAACGACAGCCATAACCGTCGTTTTACCGGTGCAACCGTGATGGATATTGCTGGCCCACTAGCGTACAGCTCATACCTTGAAACGCGTTATTCGCCCGATGGCAGCCAAGCGCGCGGTACCTTAAATAACTGTGGTAATGGTTATACGCCTTGGGGCACTTATTTAACATGTGAAGAAAACTGGCCGGGTTACTTTGTTAATAAAGGCACCTTAACGCAAGAGCAAACGCGCATTGGTATTTCGACTTCTGACACTCGTTATGGCTGGAGCCATTTAGCCGGTGATGACGATGAACGTTTAGACGAATTTGCTCGTTTTGATGTGACGCCAACGGGCTCAAGTGCGACTAATGATTACCGTAACGAAGCTAATGGCCATGGTTATATTGTTGAAATTGATCCATACAATCCCAACTCGCGCGCCATTAAGCGTACTGCATTAGGTCGCTTCCGCCACGAGGGTTGTGCCTTTGGTAAACTTGAAGAAGGCAAACCAATCACATTTTATTCAGGCCACGATTCACGTTTTGAATATCTGTATAAGTTTGTTTCTGACGCAGCATGGGATCCAGCAGATGCTAACAGTACTAACCGCTTAACAGTTGGCGATAAGTACATGAATGCCGGAACCTTATATGCGGCTAAGTTTACCGAAGACGGTGTCGGTGAATGGTTACCGCTAACGTTAGATGGGGTGACTGCCGACGGAAGCACGCTTGCGAGCAGCTTTGACTCACAAGCGGCGATTATATTAAATACCGCTGGCGCTGCTGATTTATTGGGAGCTACACCAATGGATCGCCCAGAATGGACAACTGTCGATCCATTTACAGGTACGGTATACCTAACGTTAACCAACAACAGTAAGCGTACCGACAGCACCAACCCTGCTAACCCACGTTTAAATAACAACTTTGGTCATATTATCCGTTGGGATGAAGGTGATGCAGCAACGGAATTTAGCTGGGATATCTTTATATTTGGTTCACCTGCAGATGGTGATGCTGAGACTAACTTATCTGGCTTAACTGACTTAAACCAGTTTGCTAGTCCAGACGGTTTGGCGTTCGATCAACGTGGTATTTTGTGGGTGCAAACCGACAATGGTGCCTCTGAAGTTACCGAAGAAACCAACGATCAAATGTTAGCGATTGTGCCATCAACGATGGTAGATGCAGACGGTAATCAACAAGTGGTAACGGCTGAAAACCAAACTCAGCTTAAACGTTTCTTTGTTGGCCCTAACGGCTGTGAAGTGACTGGTTTTGCCATGTCGCCAGATTACACCGCAATGTTTGCCAATATTCAGCATCCTGACAACTGGCCATACTCTGATAGAGCAGATGAAGAAACGCCTGCAGGCACAACGGTTCGTCCACGTGCGGCCACAGTGATGTTTATTAAAGATGACGGCGGTGAAATCGGCGTTTAATGTAAACCACTTTCTCTGGAAGTCACTAACCTTGCTTTAGTCTTGTTTATGACTTTAAAAGCGTATATTAACCCTGATAGACTTGTTCTATCAGGGTTTTACTTTTTTCTGTGTACAAAATCTAATGATCAGTTCTAATTACCAGCTCTAATTACCAGCTTTAATTATTAATAGTCTATTTACAAGGACAGCCATGCTAAATGGAATTCATCACGTCGCGATTATCTGTGCCGATTACCCACGTTCAAAAGCATTTTATACTCACGTTTTAGGGTTAAAAGTTATTGCTGAGCATTACCGCCAAGCACGGGATTCTTACAAGCTTGATTTAGCTTTGCCCGATGGTAGCCAAATTGAGTTATTTTCATTTAATGGTGCGCCGCCAAGACCCAGTTATCCCGAAGCCCAAGGCTTACGTCATTTAGCGTTTAAAGTTGATGATCTCGATGTGGTAGTGGCCCATTTGCAGCAGAACAACATCTCAGTCGAACCCGTTCGTATTGACGAATATACCGGTAAACAATATACCTTTTTTAGCGATCCAGACGGTTTACCGTTAGAGCTTTATCAAGTCAGTTAACTTATGTCGATAAAACCGCTGTATCCGAGCGGTATTCAAGCTGTTATTAATGAAGCTTTTTATCAATAAACGCAGTTATCAATAACGGCTACCTATCTGCTTATTTTGTCCTTTTGTTAGTTTAATTTCATATTTAATGAATCTTTACACAAATGATAATGATTTGCATTTGCGATCTTTGTTTCATTTATGTAAAGTGCATCACATAAATGAAATTTAGTTAACGCTTATTAATAACAGGATGATGTTAAGCATGAAATCGAGTAATTACAGTAAGTTATCGTTAGGTGCTCAAGCCGTTGCTGCAGCATTAGTATTCAGTAGCCCAGCGCTATATGCTGCAGACACCAAAAATGAAACTTGCGATAAGGATATATTGGCGAAATGTAAACCCGCGCAAACGGACGAATCAATAGAGCGAATTCGTGTTCATGGTGTGCAAAACTCGGTTTACATGTTTAATAACTCAGCCGACAAACGCCGAATGGCTGCACTTGTCGATACGCCTCAAGTGATTACCGTGTTAACTCAAGACCAAATTCAAGAGTCAGGAAATACCGACTTAAAAGACATTTTGTCAGCTCAAGCGGGTGTCACCCTTGGTACGGGTGAAAACGGTAATGCATTCGGTGATCGTTATATTATCCGTGGTCACGAAGCACGTAGCGACGTGTTTGTAGATGGACTTCGCGACCCTGGCATGACCACTCGTGAAAGTTTTGCCACCGAGCGAGTTGAAATTACCAAAGGTCCAAGTTCAACATTTGCTGGCCGTGGTTCATCAGGCGGTGCCATTAACAGTGTGACTAAAAAAGCCTCAGTAGCTTACGATTTTGGCCGTGTCGATCTGGGTATTGGTACTGACGATCACACTCGTCTAACGGTGGACTATAACTTACCGATATCAGACAAAGTGGCAGTACGCCTTAATGGCTTAGCGGCTGAAGAAGACAAGCCGGGCCGCGAAGGCATTACGAGTGAACGCCAAGGTGTTCAGTTATCGGGTGTGTATGAAGCCACCGATGCATTGTCATTTACCGCCGATGGTTACTACCTAGACGCGAAAGATGTGCCAGATTTAGGCAGTTATTTTGATCGAGATACTCGTAAGCCGCTAGAAGATATTCCTGTTTATGCTCAAGATGGTGACTTTCTAAATTCTAAGGTCACCACGTTTACCTTACGTACCGAATATGAGTTAAATGACAGCATTACGTTGTACAACGCCACACGCGTTGGACATACCGAAAATGGCTATATTACAACCGGTATGGGCGGCACAACGCGGGCCGATACCGACCCAACAGCGCCTGGTGCCAGCACCTTAACGCTTAGTACTCACCAAGGTAACCAAGATGTTGATTATGTCAGCACTCAATTCAACTTATTTTGGAACACTCAAGCACTGGGTTTTAATCACAAGTTAGTATTTGGCCTTGAATACACAGATGAAAATGTTGATAACGGCATATATAGCATCACCAACAACAATGATGGAAATTGTTTGACCAATGGTCGCGGTGGCGTATCAGAGTCTTATTGTATTATTGATGGTGACGGCAATACTGTCGATAATATCGGCCAATTAATAAATCGCAGCTATGTTGATGGTGGATCAGATGCGATATACGACATCGAAACCGTGTCGGCATACATGATGGATACGGTAGAATTAACCGATCAGTTAGCATTATTTTTTGGTTTTAGACAAGACAGCTTTGATTACAGTAACAACACCACAGGTCGTGATGGCGAAGTGGATTATGCCTATTCCGATACCATGTATAACGGCAATATTGGCTTAGTTTACGACTTATCTGAAGATGCCAATATCTACGCCAATTACAGTACTGCAACCAACATCAACGGCGGTGAGTCTGACTTAGGTGCTAACTGTGGTTACGGTGGTATTTGTGGTACACAAGAGCAAGCTGCTGAAGCCGATGCCGAAATCGTTGAAAACCTAGAGCTTGGCACCAAGTGGATGTTGTTTGACGACAAAATGATGTTTTCAGCATCAATCTTCCAAATCACTAAAAGTGATGTAATGGAAAGTGTTGGCGACAGTTACTCAACGCTAGGTACACTTAACACCGGTAAAAACCGCGTTAAAGGTATTGAGTTTGGTATGGTCGGCAATATTACTGACAAACTCAGCATACAATTCTCGGCTGCTAAAATGGATTCCGAAATTCTAGAATCTTACAATCCAGCTAATATTGGTTTAGTACTGAGTAACTTTGCTGATGAAAGCGCTTATTTGCAACTGCGTTATGAGCTAACAGAGTCATTCGTATTTGGTGGTAGTTACACTTATCAAAGTGAAATGTATGGTGGACAACCAGATACTGCAGCAGGTTATGATAGCGACAATAGCCGTTACAGCATTGTGGTGCCTAACTATCAAGTAGTTGATTTATTTGCCAGTTACAATGCCACCGAAGATTTAACTTTCCGTGTCAACGTAGGTAACATATTGAACGAAGAATACTGGACGGCAGCTTATCGTTCTGGCTCATTTATGTACTTAGGTGACGCCCGTAATGCTAAATTGTCGATGACATATGAGTTTTAATTAAAGGTATTTGCATGATTGTTATTGAACAAATTCTCTCGAAACAGGATGTCGGTGCTTATCGTCAGCAACTGGCTGAATGTCCGTGGGGCGACGGTCGTAAAACCGCAATGGGGATGGCGGCGTCGGTTAAAAATAACAATCAAGCAGATGCGCAACACGCTAATGTGCGCCAACTGGCTAATCAACTACTGGCGCGTATTGGCGAAACGCCTAAAATTGTATCAGCAGCGTTACCGCATAAAATATTTCCGCCGTGCTTTAATCGTTATAGCGAAACCGAAGAGTATGGTTACCATGTCGATGCCGCCATCATGCGGATCCCTAATACCTCAGAAGTGATCCGTAGTGATGTATCCATGACGGTATTTTTGAGTGAACCCGAAGAGTATGACGGTGGTGAGTTAGTTATTGCCACTGAATTTGGCCAGCAGCAAATTAAATTACCTGCAGGATACGCCGTAGTATACCCGTCGAGTAGTTTGCATAAAGTGACCGCGGTAACCCGAGGGCAACGCGTAGCAGCTATTACCTGGATGCAAAGTATGGTGGCCGATGTGACTTTACGCCAAACCTTGTATCAGCTCGATCAAAGCATTCAAAACTTGATCAAAACCAATAACACAGATCGCGCCGAGTTAGATAACCTGCATAATGTGTATCATAATTTGATCAGGCAGTTTATCCAGCTGTAATCGGAATAACATGTTTGAATATACGGTGACAGTGCGGTAGTTAACGCATGCTATCACCGTGAATCGTACTATCACTGTGAATTGTATTAGCTTGTCACCATTTGACCGGTATAAAGTATAAAGTTACGTAATAATATGACGCCCAATAAACTCAGACATGCTGTTCCGGCAACATAGGAAAACTTGCGTTTTGAAGTGGCGGTCATAAATAAGTTCATCGCTAATGGGGCCGACAATCCTAGTCCCATAATGCCGAACCAGAATACAAATCCCCAAAAGCCTACTCCGATAGCATTGAATGCCGCAACCTTGCTTTGGCCACCACTGAAGACCAATCCTAGGAAGAAGGTGAACATAAGGAGTATCTCGCCTAAAATCAATGGGATCTCTATTTTATGAATAAAACGTACTTCAGCACCATTGGGATTGCCTTTGAGTAACACACCACCTAATAGTGATGCAGCGGCACCTGAAGACAAGCCAGAAGCTAAAAATAGTAAGGGTAATACTCCTGTATTCCACATCGGGAAGTGAGGTTGAGCCGATAATAAAAATCCGGTATAGGCACCTAGCGACACTGAGAAAATCACTAGTAAACCGGTTATACCTGCTTCATATCGCGCTAGCAGCCTGGTTAACGTACAGACGATTGGTAAATGTTTTTCACAAAATTTATCAATGGGTTGTCTGAATGTTACTGCAATCCAAGCATACATAAATACTTGATATAGCATTAAGATAATCACACCCATCGACATCACCGACGTAGGATTGTAAAACACTAGAATCTTCCAAAAGTCCCAAGGTTTTGTTAAATCTAATACCAACACTCCTAAGCCAGCTAAAACGGAAATTGCCGCAAGAATACAAGCAGCGATAATAAATCCAGACTGATATGCTTTCTCTTTTAAGCAAAAATGTTTCAATAAAACAGCGAAGAACATGGCGCCTGCGGATGCCCCGGCTAAAAATAGGTATATTGCAATGGGCCAGTGCCAAACCAATGTATCAAAATGAAAAGCACTCATAATATAATCTCCCCTTGTTTCGCTTTGATACGAAATATTTTAGGTCGGGTACCTAAATCTTGCTTAAAGCGCTCAGTCGGATTCGCCTTTAATAGCGCAACCAGTTCAGACTCGGGATCTTTAAGATTGCCAAACACTAATGCTTTTGTCGGACATATTTCTACACAGGCAGGTTGTTTACCCTGTTTGAGATTAGTTTCACGGCAGAAGTCACATTTGTCGGCAGCTTTAGTAACAGGATTAATAAAACGCACTTCATAAGGGCAGGCCGCAATACAGTATTGGCAACCGACACATTTATCTGCATTTACTGCAACAATACCGGTTTCTTTATTAATAAAGGCGGCCCCGGTTGGACAAACAGAAACGCAAGGTGCGTTCTCGCAATGTTCACAAGAATGTCGAGAAAAATGATAAAACTGATTAGGGTATTCTCCAAACGGCCCAGTTCTTTCAATGCTTAGTCGTGTGACACCTTCAGGTACATGATTCACTTCTCGACATGCTTCAACACAGGCATTACAGCCAATGCATTTAGTTTCATCATGTAACAAAGCGTACTTTATGTTGTTTATAGCGGGTTCCATTTCGGCATTGGCATTATTACCACTGAGTGGATATACCGACACGCCTGCAACCAATGCGCAGGTGCTTTTAAGGAAATGCCTTCTTGAGTTTTCCATGATTACTTACCTCTGCACCGTGTGACAATTTCGGCACACATTACTGCGATCTTTTGATCCTAAGCCCATTATGGGGTCAGATTCAGGATGCAGTTTATGGCAAGATGTACAACTCACTTTTTGAGCATGTACGTTGTGAGTCCACTCTGCTTGGGATATCTTTTTAGGCGAATGGCATTTCAAACAAACGTCATTTTTAGCGTCTATTGTAATGTCGTTTCCCGCCGAAAATACCATCAGGTCATTGGGTTTTTTAGGGTGATTTCCTTGCTCACCATGGCATGAACTACAGCTCATTTTTAGCTGCGCTTGGGCATGGTGGCCTAGCATTGCACCATTGCGTTTATGGCATCTCATACATGAGTCATTGTTAATTTTCTCAGTAGAGTCAGCGCTATTTGCTCCCTGACTAATAAGGGCAAACGACAATACGCCTACACTTAACATCAGTAGCCAGTTATTCCGGGACATAATCAGTCCTCTCTACAATCATGGGTTATCAAAAAATATCGGGTGAAAACAGATTGTCTTCACCCGACAGGGTCTTCATACCGGTAGGGATAGCTTTAACATTTGCATGTCGTAAGGTTTGCCTCGAACGATTTCAACTAATTTAACGTTGAATTTTTCAAACAAACTTTTTGCGTTAGCATCATCTTGTTGACTGAAATCAGAGATAACCAATTTCACTTCCGACGAGTCATGATCTATCACGACATAATCGAATCGTGTATGGTTTTCGGCTGCGGTTTGGGCATCCATTTCGAACACGG
The DNA here is from genome assembly GCF_003855395.1 of Shewanella livingstonensis. Lineage (NCBI taxonomy): Bacteria > Pseudomonadati > Pseudomonadota > Gammaproteobacteria > Alteromonadales > Shewanellaceae > Shewanella > Shewanella livingstonensis. Next base: position 1,081,746 of record NZ_CP034015.1, read on the forward strand.
TATCGATTGGAACGTTGCAACAAACATCATATTTTCCGCCCACCATTGTTTTTAGTGATTTTAAAAAGTTAAAGCTCTGAGTATCAAAAAGCATTTTTTTGAACTTAATTGAGTGCTCTTCAGTGTCAGTTTTGAAGAACTTTATACAAGTCATAATGAAAATTACTAATATAAAGGGAACCACAATAAACAGCACAGAGTACACAAATGCATAACTTAAAAAGACTGAAGTAATCATATTATCCTCCAAGAAATCGTTTTTAATTTATTGTTTTATGAATTAAACATACGTCATTGACGTACGATTAATATTATCCTTATATTTTTGTTTTTAATTGATCGTAATCAATTAAATGATGTGCTTTTAATTTATTCGATCGTAGTTATGATTTAGGTCTTATTGTTTTTTCTGCATTTTAAGTTGATATATATTTGAAATAAACAAAGTTGATTTGAAAGTTATTAAGTTTAAATTTGAATTTTTAAAATATTGATATGTTGAAATTTAATAAATCAATATGTGAATATCTGTTTTCTCGAAATTCTAGTTGTTTAATTGGATATTACAATACATGAAATTAGCTTTTACTAAACATTGCTCCAATCGATGGAAGCATTCTATGTGAAATATGTAGTGTTAGAAAATCATTTTTATGATCTGGAATAAGTAATCATTGAATACTTGAAATAACATTATGAACTCTTTTGAAAAGCGTTAGAATGCTAGGTTGTATACCTAAAATGGAGTATCTAAGATGAAGCCAATTGACTTAGATAAATTAGATTTATTAACACTATCTATATTAGTGAGTCTTTATGAAAATAAATCAGCGACGCATGTTTCTAGAATATTAGATGTGCCAGCTTCAAAGATAAGTCGTTGTTTACACACAGCAAGGCTAATATTTGGTGATGAGCTGTTTATTAGACGGAAATACGGATTAGTCCCAAATGATTATGCTGGAAAAATTTATCCCATTGCTAAAGAAATAGTGGACTGTGCTAAAAATTTCAATCGAGTTAATGGTGCTGAACAATCGCATAATCGATACTTTGAATTAGTCATTCCTGGAATGATTGCTTATGCCTATCCGCGAGCATTGATGAAATCCATTAAAGAACACAATAAAAATATCCATATTAATGTGAGTAGCTGGAATAGTCATTCTCTGGAAAGCGTGATTAGCGATCCACACAGTATTGTGATGTGTTGCTGCAAAGGCCCTGAAGAGATCCTCTGTTTTGACCAAAAATTACAGGTTGAAGTGCTTGCGACAATGAACCGACAATACTTACTCAGCTGCAGAAAACACCCTATATTAAAGCAAGACATCTCTCTAGAAACCATTGCTAAATACCCATATATCAATACGCTTATTGGTATCCAGGCCCCCATACTCAACCCATTCCAGGAGTATTGTCAGGCTAAGGATTTATCTCTGAATACCGAAATGACCATTACCAGCGTGTCTTCTTTATTTGATTACCTCTCAGACTGTCAGTCATTGGCAATAACGCCCTACAAAGCAGTGTATGACATGTTAGATGATGACTCAGGTTTACATGCTTGTCAGTTATCTGAGTACGAATGCAATCGTCTATTTGAGGTTGTAGAGCCATTAAAATTGGTTTTAGTCACTCATCCTAGTGTTGACAATGAAGATGCAGCATGGTTAAAAAAGCAAATTCGTGAATTAACCCATGAGCTAATTTAATATAAAACGAGTTAATATGAAGGTTCGCATTATTGCCTAATGAGTGAAATTATAATGATTCCTGTATATTTAATAGAAATAGAAATAGAAATAGAAAATAGGGGGTAAGGGATAGGGAGTTTAGCTCGCTGGTATTTAGTTATTAATATTTAGTTCTTAAGATTTAGTTCTTAAGGTTTAGTTCTTAAGGTTTAGTTCTAAAGATTTAGTTCTTAATATTTAGTTATTGCTTATTTTTTAAAGATGTAAAATGTCATTTTTGCATCTTAAAAGAAAGGTTTTGATATCTAATTTATTAAATTATAATGTTGGTTATACAATTTGCAAAGTTAACGTTATCATTGTTTGTGCCTATTGATATTAAGTTAATGTATCAATTTTTTATATTTTACTAATAGATTTTATACATAATAATGAAGCCCCTCAAGATCTCAACCCACAGCATAGTTTGAAAATTCTCCATAATGATCAGTTTTCAGGGGCTTTATTCATTTATTCACGTTAAGCTAATCTTCTTGTCACTTAGCGCGTTAGCGTAATCAGTGCAGCATAAGGAGATGATGTGAGCGCAACCGAATCTATCAGTATCACTACCACTAAAACCAAATCATTTTTAGCTGGCGCGCTTGCCGTTATGCCGCTAACGATAGCGGTGATCCCTTGGGGGATTTTAGCGGGCTCGTTTGCCCTTGAAGTTGGCCTTACAGCCGTTGAAAGCCAAGCAATGTCGGCCATTATCTTTGCTGGCAGCGCCCAGTTAGTTGCGCTTGGCATGATAAAAGCCGGTATTGGTATCGGCAGTATTCTGATAACCACCTTACTAATTACTTCAAGGCATTTATTGTATGCCATGGCCATGCGTACTCATATTAGCCCGTTGCCGCTTAAATGGCGTTTAGGGCTAGGGTTTTTACTCACCGACGAACTCTTTGCTATCGCTAATCAAACTCACAGTGGTGATAAACCAGGCCAACATCAGTTTGATCGCTGGTACGCTTTGGGCGGCGGGTTAACTTTTTATATCGGCTGGAATATTGCTACCTTGCTCGGCATTGTCGCAGGGCAGTCTATCGACAACCTAGGCGAACTCGGGCTCGACTTTGCCATTGCAGCCACCTTTATTGCCATAGTGGTACCGACAGTAAAGAAGCCATCAATATTAGTGTGCGTTTTAGTGTCGCTTACGTTAGCTGTGGTGTGCGCAGTATTCGCGATCCAAGCAGGGCTGTTAATTGCCGCTATATCGGGTATGGCTGCAGGCATGACGTACGCCAAACTGACTAATGAAGGAAGTGCAGTGGCAACCGATGTCGATTCAACTCCTAACGCTAAGGAAGATAACGCATGACCTGGCTGATTATTTTATCAATGGCAGCGGTGGTATTTGTTAGTAGGCACTTGTTGTTAGAACCTAAATTGCCTATTCGCCTAAGTAAAAACACCTTAACGTTTTTAAGCTATTCAGCACCTGCGGTATTAACCGCCATATTAGCCCCTATCGTATTTGTGCCCGAAGGCCAGCTGGCTATTAGTGTGCATAATCCTTATTTAACCTGTGCGCTAGTGGCCACTGTGCTGGCTTACGTCACCCGTAATACCTTGCTCACAACCGTGCTCAGTATGGGGCTGTTTTTTATTTTGTATTAACAACATACCCTAGATTAATTTCAATCATTGTTAACTGACATTCTGTGGCGCAATAGATTAGAATAACCGCCATATTACGGACCAATTAGAGTTGAGTATGCACGTACACATTTTAGGTATTTGTGGCACTTTTATGGGCGGTTTAGCCCTACTTGCCCGCGCAATGGGCCACAAAGTTACCGGCAGCGATGCCAACGTTTACCCGCCGATGAGCACCCAGCTTGAGCAACAAGGTATTGAGCTAATCCAGGGGTTTGATCCGGCTCAATTAGGCAAAGAAGGCGACAACCAACCAGACTTAGTGGTTATTGGTAACGCCATGAGTCGTGGTAACCCGTGTGTAGAAGCGGTACTAAATCGCGGCATAAAATATACATCTGGACCGCAGTTTTTATCTGAACATATTTTGCAAGACCGTTGGGTATTGGCGGTAGCGGGTACACACGGTAAAACTTCTACTTCAAGCATGCTTGCGTGGGTTTTAGAGTACTGCGGCTACGAGCCGGGTTTTTTAATTGGCGGCGTACCGCAAAATTTCGGTGTGTCAGCACGTTTAGGTAACTCAGTGTTTTTTGTTGTCGAAGCCGACGAATACGACAGTGCCTTTTTTGATAAACGCTCTAAGTTTGTTCATTACCATCCTCGCACTTTAGTGATCAATAACCTTGAATTTGATCATGCCGATATTTTTGCCGATTTAGCGGCGATCCAACGCCAGTTTAATCATGTTATTCGTACAGTGCCGGGCGAGGGTAAAGTGATTTGGCCTAGCGACGTTGAAGCCGTACAACAAGTGATTGATATGGGCTGCTGGAGCGAACAAGAAATTTATTCTAAAGCCTCAACCTTAGGCAGTGATTCCACTAGTGCTTTAGCTAGTACTTTAGTCAATGAAGGTGAAGGTGAACCCAATGCTTGGCAGTCGCGTACTATTGCCGATGATGGCCACGAGTTTGAAGTGTTGTTTAAAGGCGAGTCACAAGGGATAGTAAATTGGGCGTTAATAGGCCAGCATAATATTGAAAACGCGATAATGGCCATCGCTGCAGCGCGTCATGTGGGCGTAGGGCCAAGTCATGCTATTGAGGCGTTGGCACAATTTAGTCCACCAAAGCGTCGTTTAGAACTATTAGCTACCGTAAACGGTGTGGCGGTGTATGACGACTTTGCGCATCATCCCACCGCTATTGCCACTACACTGCAAGGGTTACGGGCTAAAGTTGCATCTAGTGACAATCCTAATGGTAACATTATTGTGGTACTAGAGCCGCGCTCTAACACCATGAAAAGTGGCGTACATAAAGACACACTCGCTAATGCTATGGTGTTAGCCGATGTCGGTTATTTATATCAAGCGGACAATATTGGCTGGGACATTCATGCCAGTATGGCTAATGCGCCACTCCCTGTGACTGTGTTTAACAACATTGAAGATATTATTAACGCAGTTGCCGCTACCGCAAATCAAGGCGATACCGTAGTCATTATGAGTAATGGTGGCTTTAATGGGATTAACCAGAAAATTATTAAGGCTTTAGGGTAACGACTTTAGCCAACAGAGGGTACAACATGGCCTATGCAAAAAAAGCCAAAGCAATCAGCCTAGCCTGGACCGGTGCCTCGGGTGCGCCATATGGTATTAAGTTACTTGAATGCCTGCTAGCGGCCGATTACCAAGTATTTTTAATGATATCCAGTGCTGCGCGGGTGGTATTTGCCACTGAACATGGCCTGCAACTGAGCGCCAATCCTGAAAAAGCCAAGGCTCAATTACTGGAACAATTAGATAACCCAGATGCGCCATTAAAAGGTGAACTAGTAGTATTAGGCAAAGATGAATGGTTTTCGCCGCCCGCATCTGGCAGCGCCGCGCCTAAGCAAATGGTGGTTTGTCCTTGCTCAACTGGCACATTAGCCGCTATCGCGACGGGTATGAGTAATAATTTGCTCGAAAGAGCAGCAGACGTAGTATTAAAAGAGCGTGGGCAGTTAATCCTTGTTCCGCGTGAAACTCCGTTTAGTGCCATACACTTAGAGCATATGTTAAGCCTTACGCGCAACGGTGCGACCATCATGCCAGCGGCCCCAGGCTTTTATCATAATCCCAAATCGGTGCAAGATCTGGTAAACTTCATGGTTTCCCGAATACTTGATCATTTGGGCATTGAACACGACTTAACGAGTCGCTGGGGATACGGACGTACTCAGTCACACGATATCGACAATTGAGAGATTTATGAAGCACACCATTGAAATGATGATTTCTGAACAAGAAATCAATAAAACCCTAGACCAGTTAGCAGAACGTATTAATGCTCATTACGCCGACAGTGAACGCTTATTAATGGTTGGCCTATTAAAAGGTTCTGTGGTGTTTATGGCCGATTTGTGTCGCCGTATCAAAGGCCATGTAGAAATCGACTTTATGTCGGTATCAAGTTATGGTAATTCAACCACGAGCTCACGCGACGTAAAAGTACTTAAAGACGTGCAGTCAGATATTTCTGGCCGTGACGTGTTAATTGTTGAAGACTTAATCGATTCAGGCAATACCTTAAACAAAGTGCGTGAAATGTTATTATTACGCGAGCCAAAAAGCTTAGCGCTTTGCACCTTATTAGATAAGCCAGAGCGCCGCGAAGTTGATGTACATGTCGACTTTATTGGTATCACAATTCCAGACGAGTTTATTGTGGGTTACGGTATCGACTACGCAGAGCAGTATCGCAACTTGCCTTACATCGCTAAAGTAGTTCCATTAGATTAATGAGATTTGTATAAACTCCCGCTACAGGCGGGAGTTTTGTTTTGGGCGTCAGAATATTTCAGCGTCTTTCTCATCTACATTACGTCATAAGCAGCACGTAATAAAAAGTGTTTAATTCGCAATTCATGGATTAGAGGTATGACAATGAGTAACACCAACAATGCATTGGTGATCGAAAACCTTAAAAAAACCTATAAAGGTGGCGTAGAAGCCGTTAAGTCGATCAGTTTGACGGTAAAGCAAGGTGACTTTTTTGCCCTGCTTGGCCCTAATGGTGCGGGTAAATCTACCACCATCGGCATTATCAGCTCATTGGTACAGAAAACCGCAGGTACAGTGTCGGTATTTGGTTTTGATATTGATAAGCAGCTCGAACATGCCAAGTTATGCATCGGGTTAGTGCCGCAAGAATTTAACTTTAACCAGTTTGAAACCGTGCAACAAATAGTGGTTAACCAAGCAGGTTACTATGGGGTACCAAAAGCGGTTGCATTAGAGCGTGCTGAAAAGTACCTCACCCAACTTGATTTATGGCAAAAGCGTCACGCCCAAGCCCGCGAACTGTCTGGCGGTATGAAACGCCGTTTAATGATTGCCCGTGCGTTAATGCACGAACCTAAATTATTGATTTTAGATGAGCCAACAGCTGGGGTCGACATTGAACTGCGTCGTTCAATGTGGGAATTTTTAAAGCAAATCAACAAGCAAGGTGTGACCATTATTTTAACCACCCACTACCTTGAAGAAGCTGAAATGTTGTGTCGCACCATTGGTATTATCGATACCGGTTTGCTGGTGGAATGCACCACCATGAAGGCATTATTGAGTAAGCTAGATGTTGAAACCTTTATTTTCGATTTACGACACGATCTCGACGTAGCACCAATGCTCACTAATATGAATTGCCGCTTAACTGACGCACATACCTTAGAAGTCGATGTGGCCAAATCGAACAATATCAATGAATTATTTACTCAGTTAACAGCAGCCAATATCGAAGTATTGTCGATGCGCAACAAAGCTAACCGCTTAGAAGAATTATTTGTAGAGCTGGTAGAAAAAGCCAAGGAGTCAAAATAATGAACAGTCTGTATTTTGTGGCTTTTAAAAGTATTTTAACCAAAGAAATTAATCGCTTCACCCGTATTTGGATCCAAACACTAGTGCCGCCAGCCATTACCATGACGTTATACTTTTTAATTTTTGGTAATTTAGTTGGTAGCCGTATCGGAGAAATGGGCGGCGTTACCTACATGGAGTTTATCGCGCCAGGTTTAATCATGATGTCGGTGATAACCAGCTCATATTCTAATGTAGCCTCATCGTTTTACAGCGCCAAGTTTCAACGCAACATTGAAGAAATCATGGTGGCCCCAGTGCCACATTACGTGATGATAGCCGGTTACGTCGGTGGCGGCGTCGCCCGTGGTCTAAGTGTTGGTTTAATTGTTACCACAGTGGCGATGTTGTTTGTTGATATCTCGTTACATCATGTTGGCTTGGTCGTGCTAACCATGTTTTTAACCTCTGTGTTATTTTCACTTGGCGGGTTAATTAATGCGGTATTTGCCAAAAGCTTTGACGACATCAGTATTATTCCAACATTCATTCTCACACCATTAACCTACTTAGGTGGGGTATTTTACTCGTTATCGTTATTGCCACCTTTTTGGCAAGGTGTATCGGGCTTAAACCCAGTTGTGTATATGATCAACGTATTCCGCTATGGCTTTTTAGGTTTTGCTGATTTAAGTGTACCGTTATCGATTGCCATAATGGTTGGTTTTTGTGTCAGCTTATGGACACTGGCTTATTATTTAATATCGCGTGGAATTGGTTTGCGCAGTTAAGTCTCATAGGCGGTAAGCCGCAGCCAAAGCGGTTGTTATCATCTCAGTGTAAAAGGGCTCGTAAGAGTCCTTTTTTGTGGGCGTTATTTAACAGGGGTTTACTCAATAGGCTTGACCTCGGACTAAGTAATTATTACTGCTAACTATAATCCATTGGGCTTTGTACACCGGTTTGGTGTAAACCAGCTACATGAGTATAAATTTGGGTCGTTTTTACATCGGTATGGCCTAATAGCTCCTGTACCGTTCTAATGTCGTGCCCACGCCTAAGTAAGTTTGTCGCAAAAGAATGCCTAAAAGTATGGGCGGTAATGCGTTTAGTGATATCGGTTTTCTGAACTGCTTTTTTTAATGCTTTTCGAAAGGTTGTTGGGTCAATATGATGTCTGCATATATAGTCATTAACAGGATGTGACACACAGTGAATCGAAGGAAAAAGATATTGCCAATGTAATTGTTTGGCGCTTGTGCCAAACTTTTTGAGTAAGCTAGGAGGTAAAGAAGCCATCCCTAATCCCTGAGACAAATCGTGAGCATGAGTTTCTCGTACGTGGCACATCTGCTGCTGTATGGGGTCAATGGTCATTTTAGGTAAAATACAAACTCTATCTTTTTTACCTTTACCTCTAAATACAAAAAGAGTTCGATTTTCAAAATCGATATCCTTAAGTCTAATACTTAACGCTTCAGTTAATCTTAACCCCGCGCCATATAATAAACAGCCAATTAGTTGGTATTTACCGTGTAATTGGTCAATAACTTGTTTGGCCTCAGCATCATTTAAAACCTGCGGAATTCGAGTCGGCGCTTTTGCATACGGGAACTGCAAATTGTCGGTATCGATGGCTAGTACATGTTTAAACGCAAAAACAAGGGCGCAAAGGGCTTGCTGTTGGGTACTGCTGGAAACACGCCGTTCGTTTGCTAAAAAACATAAAAACTGTTCAATGTGTGTAGGTAAAATATGTTTTGCAGCAGTAAATTTAAAATATCTTATAAAATAACGGTTCCAATAAAGGTATGATTTTTCAGTTTGATAGCTGTAATGCCTCACTCGAATTTGTTGTCGAATCGCTTCGATATATCCCGATCCCGCCATCACTTCCCCCTTTACGCTACCTATACTGTTCATCCATACAGTTATAATGGGTTTTGAATGAATTACAATAAAACGTGCACAAAAAACAGTCTAAAGTGCTAGATATGAATAAATAGATAAAATCTAATCTATTGATATTAGGTGATTAATTTTTTTAGCATTTAATTTTGGCACTTTTAACGCGCAATCGAAGTTTTATATCAGAGGTTACGTTTCATTAAATTGCTTTACATCAATGAGATAGAGAATGTAGGATGATATTAATCAATAACTTAAACGGCCGGCTTTATTGGGCGAGCCGTTGAATAAGCTGTTAAATTGCAAATGGAGTTTTCATGTCACTATCGAATATGATGAAAGATAAATTAATTCTACAAAAACAAAATGGCAACGTATTTGAGAATATTAACTCACTTGTAGCCCCTAAATTTATAATGACTGAACGTGATGATCTACAAATAGAGACAGGTGATTTGCTCATAAGAAAACTCCCTAATGGATTGGAGGATACGTTTGAAGTAATAGATCCTGGCTTTTATTCTGGAATTGGGCAATTGTCTTCTGGATATAAAGTGACGTATAAAAAGCTTGGAATTCCTGAGGCTGAGACTGCAATCAAAAATATCACTTATAATTTTCATGGTGAAAATGCACGTGTAAATAATAACTCAGTTGATAATTCTACAAACATTGTGAATTCAAATTCTGACATAGCTGAACATATTGAGTTATTAAGAACTGAAGTTAGTCGGCTTATAAAAAGCACAGAAGAAAAAAGAGATGCGTTAGATATAGTAGATGCAATTGAATGTCAGATGAACTCTGAGAAACCAAGTAAAGCGGTTTTAAAGACTTTGATCTCTGCTTTACCTCACGCGGGTAGTATTGCGTCTATAGGCTCCTTTCTATTGACAGCACTGGCTGGCTAGCAATTTAACAAGGCACTTAAACGGAACTAAAACAGTGGGTTAGGTTTCGCTTCGCTACACATTATAACCCACAGTTTTAGTCCGCTTAGTGCGGCGTTAGCAGGCACTACTTGTTCTTTTTATAATTGTGGTTGGCTAATTTAATATTCACATCAAAGGATTGGTGTTTTCTGCTTTCCTTCCTTTTTTGTAATTAAATTCAGTATTTTATTGATTGGTATGTGTTTTTTGTTATTGTTTATCAATCACGGTTAGTGGCTAAGTAGTGCAGCAGTATTTATTGCTTCTCACATCCACTAATTTATTTTTAGCGTTAGTGGTAAGTTCAGTGAAATAACTCACGTTGCTGCTAACAAGTTGCTCAAAAGGACTAAAACAGTTTGCTCGTTTTTTGCAAAGTACCGCAAAAAAAAGCCAACCATTTCAGCCTCTTAGCAAAGCGTTATGTGTTTAGAAATATTCACAGTAAACTCACGGATGAGGAGTCCAAAATGAAATTTGTTAATAAACTAAATCGAACACAAATTGGTGGTTTAACTTTATGTTTAGGTGCTTCGATTGGCATGTCTATTTTTGTTGGCAACTCATCGCCTTTTATAGGGTTAATGCTTGGTACAATTACTATCGGTGTTTATGTCATGATTCTCTCTGGAAAGTGGAGTGCAAAAAACACATAACAAATAAGGATAGGCCGCGCGAAGCCGCGTCCAACAAATAAGGATAGGCCGCGCGAAGCCGCGTCCTTATCCCAAGTGTTGAACAAGCCCGAACACCCTCAGAGTGACTCTTTATTATGTAAATAACAGCTCGAGAAAACGCGCTGTTTGATGTGATGGATATCTGGCAACTTTTCTGTAGTCAGCAAGCTACCTTAGCTCATTTGCTAATTATTTAACTCTATTAATTTCAGTGCGTTAAATTAATCCTCCACGGTATTCAGTTAAACCATTATCCTTATTATTTTCCAGCATTAGGTTATGAGCCGTAAATTTGTCGGTCGTTTCACTATGCCCATAAAGCGCATTGGCTGCTGGCAACAGGGGCAACAGCGGGTTGCTAATCTGCGCTTTATCTCAGGAATGATTGGAAACACTGCCCCTGCAACTGCCAGCATAAGCTGTATTTGTAGCCTGAGCTTTTTGGCGTTACCTCTGAGTAATCCATAGTCACGCACTCGCCTTAATCCCTTCGGTAATACGTGTTGCAGTATTAACCAGAGAAATTCTATGGCAGGTAAAGTGCGTACTTTTGTCGACTTTGTTTGGCTGTCTTCATACTCGAAACTCACGTTGTTATCGACATGACTTTTGATGTTTTTGTCAGCCAGTACGCCACGATAAAGATAGCGTGATAGATACTGCAACGCAGGCAAGCCTTTGCCCACATGCAGGCAGTCTACCACCCACTTTTTGGGCAGTGAGGTTGGTAGTGTGAGATTAAGCTTTGCCAAATGTTCCAGCAAACGTGCGCGCCAGACATTGGCGAGGTTAAAAGCGTTAAACAGGTATTTACCTTTGTTCTTTTTCCATTGCTTTTGGCTCTTGTTAAAACTGCCCGCTGGAATAATAAAGTGAATGTGCGGATGCAATTCACGCCGTCTGCTGTGAGTATGAAGTACGCCGGTGAAACCAATATCACCGGCAAGCTTAGGTGAGTTAAGCGCAAAGTCTTTGAGCACACTGGCAGCGACGGCAAACATGGCTGGATAGAGCGCTTCGGGTTGATATCTAGCCATAACACGCAGTTCATATGGCAAAGTAAATGTCACCATAAAGTAATCAACAGGCAAGAGTTTAGCCTGTTGCTTGGCTAACCAATCAGCTGTGGTGTTGTACTGACATTGCGGGCAGCTGCGATGCCCACATGACAGCGGAAAGTCAGCGGTATGCGTGCAACCCTGACAAGCCCAGTGGCTGGCTCTTTGTGAATGAGAGCGGCAACTGAGCATGGCATTTATCGCTTGGCGCATTGATGCTGTGATTTGGCCTTCATAAGTCTGATTAAAGGCATCAAGATGGTCACGTAAAATATCGATAAACTTCATATGTCACACTCCCACTTAAGCACCAAATTATCAGTGAGCTGGTTAATTGACAGGACAGTGTTCTTACGGGTAATTTGAGTGAGACGTGTATACTTTGCCGTGGTGTTGAGGCTGTTGTGACCGAGTAAATGCTGTACTGAGCGTAAATCGAGACCTTGTTCGAGCAAATGAGTGGCGTAGCTGTGGCGTAAATTATGTGGGCTGATGGATTTGTGAATGTTGCACTCACGAATAACGCGCTTTAGTGCTTTTTGAATACCGCCTTTATCTATCATTGAACCTGGCTTACCGTCTTTACCGGGAAACACATGGCGAGGATGACGATGAGTTTGCCAGTAATATCGCAGCGCTAACAATGTTCGTTGTGGTAAAGGGACTAGCCTATCCTTGCCGCCTTTGGCGTCACGGATATGCACCTGCATCAACGCTGAATCAATATCGCCAACCTGCAATGAAATGGCTTCGCCGAGGCGCAATCCCATACTGTACAAGGTTAAAAAGCACACTTGATATCGCAGCTTATGGGTGAGACTAATAACAATAGAGACTTCGGCAGGGGTCAAAATGTCGGGTAAGCGTTTGACCTGCGGTGGCTTAACAATACTCAGCCACTCCCAGTGTTGGTTAAGGACATATCGATAGAAAAACTGTAATCCATTACGGTCAAGTTTAACGGTACTCCATGAGTGAGAAGCAATTAAATCAGCAAAGTACCGCTTCAAATCATTGGTTGAAAGGTTGTCAGGACAGCAGTCAAAATAAGCACTAATACGCCTGACAGCGCGACTATAAGCGTCGATGGTAGCAGGCCGCTTGCCTTGGAGCGTTAAATTGATAAGATGTTGTTGATAAAGACAATCAAAGCGTTGTTGTTCGTGAGCGTTCATAGTAATACTCCTAGATAGCTGCCAAGGTAGGCAGGGTCTAGTAAGTATTTATGATGGGGCTAAAGATGTGTTTTTATCTTTTCTGCCGCAGAGCGGCTTCGTTCAACAAGCCAATCAAGCAGGACAAAAAACAGTTTGCTGTTTTCGTGCCTCAACATTTTAGCAAACAATTTTTTGCCTCTTATTGGGGCGTTAGCAGGCTTTAAATATTTGTGTTATCAGCACTATAATTTAACAATTTTGGATATTAAAAATAATGGAAAAATCAAATAATAACTATTTCGTAATAAGTTTAACGTTAACTACTATAGGCACTGTGTTGACTACACTTAAAGTAGATTTTTACTTAGATATTGTCGTTTTAAGTACTGCTATAATTTTTGGTGTGTTGGGCTGTAGTAAAGGTAAGGCGTAAGCGCACTGCTAACAAGGCCTTCAAACGGACAAAATACAGTTGGCTATTTTCACTCCGTTCAATATTTTAGCCAACAATATTTTGCCGCTTAAGGTGGCGTTAGTGCGTCAAGCAAAGCTTGATGCATCTTGCAGGGTGTAAGTCCCTGTCAGGTAAGGTTTAACCAACCACCTGTATCGAGTGTTGCACCTTTGGCGGAGTGTGAGATTAGCAGATGCTTTTCAGCAGTGAGGACTGCATCACGCGAACAATATTGGTGAAGCGTACACAGAGAATTATGTAGGCCATAGGGGTTGTCGTGATCCTGAAGTGCTGGTATCGCTCCGATAAATATTAGAACTGACTGACGAGGTTTGTAACGCCATCGAAGTCCATGCAAAGCAGCCGTTATTCATGTAAATGAAGGGTGAGGTTGTGGCGAGTCAGCGGAGTTATCAAGCCGTGGCATGCATAAAGAGATGTTTCAGGAACTTGAGAGATCCAAAGGTGTTCCATTAGGACGATGGTAGAGAAGTCTAGTTAAAAGCGAGACGAACGATGACCCTTTGGAAGTCAGATCAGCCCGTAGTAGTCTGAGCAGGGGAAAGCCTTGTACATGGCAAAGGAGCTGACAGTTATATTCGGTATTAAGCAGAGACATAGTCCGGACAAAGTAGGGCTGGGGACACTATGATAACCACACTTAATGCCATCGCATTTAAAGCACAAACCCACCCCAAGCACAGGTTTCAGAATTTATATGGACTGCTAAATACTGACAGCCTGTATCAAAGCTGGGGGCAACTTAATAAGCAAGCGAAGCCAGGTATCGATGGCATTACCATGCCTAAGTACCGAGATAAGCTGATAGAAAATATCGACCGTTTAGGTCAGCAACTCAAACAGAAATGTTATCGAGTTAATGACATCAAACGGATCTTCATTCCTAAATCGAACGGTAAATTACGCCCTTTAGGCCTACCAACGGTAGATGACAAGCTAGTGCAACAAAGTGTCAGTCAGATCCTGCAAAGCATCTGGGAACAAGACTTTTTGCGTAATAGCTATGGTTATCGCCCGAATAAAAGTGCGCATCAAGCGGTGCATAGTTTAACGCTCAATCTGCAATTTAAAGGTTATGGTTATATTGTTGAAGCTGATATTAAGGGCTTCTTTGACAACCTTGATCATGAATGGCTGATGGCTATGCTCAAGCAACGAATTGATGACAAGGCGATACTTAATTTAATAAACCAATGGTTAAAAGCACGGATAAAATCCCCTGATGGTGTCTTTACTAAGCCATTAAGTGGTAGCCCACAAGGTGGCATTATCAGCCCTGTGTTAGCTAATATTTATTTGCATTATGCGCTAGACCTTTGGTTTGAAAAGAAAGTGAAGCCAAGGATGAAAGGCAGAGCAATGATGATCCGTTATGCGGATGATTTTGTTTGTGCGTTTCAGTTTGCACATGATGCTGAACGCTTTTATAAGGTTTTGCCGAAACGATTAAAGAAATTCAACCTAGACGTCGCAGAAGATAAAACATCACTGATGCGATTTAGCCGCTTTCATATTGGGCGAAAACGTCATTTTGTATTTCTTGGATTTGAGTTTTACTGGGGCAGAGATTCGAAAGGTAAAGCAAGACTCAGACGACGAACCGCTGTGAAGAAGCTGAAGGCGACGTTGAGCGAGTATTATCAATGGATTAAAGCCAAGCGCTCATTAAAACTGAGTATTTGGCTTCCGCAGTTAAAACGTAAATTAACAGGGTTTAGAAACTATTTTGGTCTTCCCGACAACAGCCGAAGCCTGAGCTACGTATACGATTATGTTCTGCATAACTTGTACAAATGGTTGAACAGACGCAGTGGTCGACGAAGTTACAACTGGAGTAATTTCAAGAAGATGTTAGAGTATTTTAGAATTGAGAGTCCAAAAGTCAGTAAGCGTCTAGTGCTGGTTGATTGGTACTAGGGTCGTGTTTTACACGAGTGAATATATAACTGAAGAGCCGGATGCGGTAGTTCCGCACGTCCGGATCTGTGTGGGGTCGGGTCAGTAATGGCCCGCTCTACCACGATTGTTTTCAAGGATGATTCGAGATTAATATTTACCGCACGCTAGCAATATCAATTATTATCCCGAGTGTAATCGTCATTTTGGGTGTTCAATCTACCTACTGGTTTTCTTTACGTAGTGTGTTAACTAATATCGAAATTTTTTATTCTATTATCGCCATCGTTAGTGGTATTTATCTGTTTAAAAGTATCAAGTTTCATTCAAAACCTAAACTTATTATTGCGTGGTTAACTTATTTATTTGTATTGGCACAACTCATATTTTGGGGTAGTTTACTTACAGCATGTGCAAATGGTGATTGCCTCTAGCACGAAAACATAACAAATAAGGATAGGCCGCGCGAAGCCGCGTCCTTATCCCAAGTGTTGAACAAGCCCGAACACCTGAGAGTGACTCTTTATTATGTAAATAACAGCTCGAGAAAACGCGCTGTTTGATGTGATTGTTATCTGGCAACTTTTCTGTAGCCAGCAAGTTCCCTTAGCTCATTTGCTAATTATTTAACTCTCTTAATTTCAGTGCGTTAAATTAATCCTCCACAGGAATAATATGGCCATCCATGATTATTGGCTAAATATCAAACAATAAACTAGGCTTTATTTACCCTTCCTAAATGGTATTTGAAGATGGCCAGACCAAGACAGACAATTGTTAGCTTAGATGACACACCTTCTCTTGAAAATAGAGAGTTGTCACTGTTGTTCGCGAGTGGTTCGTAAGGCATTTCTGTGCGGAATTGATAACTCTACAGGAGAGAATTTTGAGCATCGTCGTGAGTGGGTCGATTCACGCATTCTTGAGTTAGCGACCATCTTTGCCTATGCATTCTTTGTCATGAACAGGGAGTAATCACTTGCATGTGGTATTAAAGGTTGATGCAGAAAAAGCGAAATGCTGGTCAGATAAAGAATTGTTAATTCAATGGCACAAAGGCTTTAAAGGCACATTACTGACGCAAAAATTTGTTAAAGGTGAGGACTTAAACTCATTTGAGCTTCAAACGGTTAATGAATGCATTACTGAATACCGTAAGCGCTTAATTGATATCAGCTGGTTTATGCGCTCCTTGAGTGAGCCAATCGCTCGAATGGCCAATAAAGAAGATAAATGTACCGGAAGATTCTATTCGCTGCCATCCATGGCGCTCACCCTTCGGGCCAGCTAAAGCTGTTCAAATTGATTCCCGATAAATTTGTGGGAAGGACGGTTTACCTTTTTCCGTCATAAAGAGGCAAGCACTGCTTGATGAAGCCGCAATATTAGCCTGTATGGCTTATGTGGATTTAAACCCAATTCGTGCCAAGATGGCAACAACTCCAGAAACTTCAGATTACACCAGTATTCAGCGCCGAATAAACTCAGCAATAAAAGGCGAGCAACTGAAAGAGTTATTACCTTTTGTGGGTAATGAACGTTTAGACATGCCTAATGGGCTAATGTTCAGCGTGAAAGACTACATTGTACTCGTCGAAGATACATGTCGTATTATTCGAGAAGATAAGCGTGGTGCCATTAGCTCAAGCAGTCAGGACATACTGAATAGACTTAATATTCCTGCCGAAAACTGGCTAAAAATCACTACCGAATTTGGGGCATTATTCAAAGGCGCAGTGGGTGCATTACCCGCATTAACTGAATATTGTGAACATTTAGAGCGAAAACGACGACAAGGTGCATCAAATTGCCAGCGTTGGTTATGTGCTTAAGAGTGAACGTATAAAACAAAAACTACAATAATAACCTCATTTCCAGCTTGATTGATATCAAGCGGCTAGTGCTGCTTTGGATCTAACTTATAAGTCACTGTTTTCAATTTCTTACTCAATTCCTGAGTCATCGCTGTTCAATTTATACATTTGAATCGTGGAAAAGACTATCTCAATCCAATCTATAAGCAGTTATGTTAATTCATCATAAAATGGGTGGCTTAGTTTCATGGTTTCAATTCTAATTTAGTTTCAATTGCTTGGTTTAAGTTCCCCATACAAACCTTGTGAAACCTCCTATCCGCTACACAATAACGCTTACGCTAACTCCTATAGCGTATTTGCACACTTAATCACAAGTGAGTGATATCTTCCTTAACATCTGGTTATAAATAGCTTTGTTGCTATGTTATAAGGCAGCCTAATATTGTGGAACTATTTACCCATAATGATTGGAGTATATGAATATGTCTATTCGGCGTGATGACCTTTATCATCCACACAACTTAGAGGGCAACAAGCTTTAGTTCACTATCACTATTCGTTTATAAAACATCAAAGTGTGTGTGCTTGGCTAAATATTAATTTGGATAAAAATATGTCTCATCAAATCATTCAAGATCTTAACAACCGCTATACTGCAAAAAAATATGACCCAAGCAAACGTATATCTGTTGAAAATATGGACGTGCTAAAAGAAGCAATGCGTTTATCCGCGTCTTCAATTAATGCACAACCTTGGAAGTTCATTATTCTTGAAAGTGATAATGCCAAACAACGTTTCCACGATACTTTTGCAAATATGTATCAGTTTAACCAACATCATGCTAAAGAAGCTTCACACATCATTTTGTTTGCTTTTAACCCTAACTTTACGAAAGAGCAGTATAAAAAAGTGGTTGATGTGGAAGTCAGTTCAGGCCATTTACCTGCAGAGATGTTTGATAACATGCTCAATGGTGGCTTTACTTTTGCTGAAGTAAACACGGATGAAAATGGTTTTAACGGTTATTGGACTAAGGCACAAACTTACCTTGCATTAGGAAATACCTTACACGTACTGGCTCGCTTAGGGATTGACTCTACACCTATGGAAGGTGTTGATTCATCATTGATTGGAGAAGAGTTTAAGCAAGAGTTAGGTGGTTTTGTATGTGAAACAGCTCTCGTAATGGGTTATCACATGGATGGAGAAGACTATAATCACGGGCTACCTAAGGCTCGTCTAGCACTTGAAGATATCTTCACTGTGTTATAAGTCATTATCCTATTGTTGTAAAGTTAACTCATTAACAAACGATTGATACAATAACAAAGGTCGAGATTGTAATTTGAAAATACTTATTAGGGTATTCAAGTCACAAGGGTGTCGGCCTTTAAGTTAGTGTTAAAAAAAGCCTGTAAATAATGTTGTGTAACTGCTTTTCAATCAGCACCCTATAGGGGCAATGGAAGGTAGAACATGAATAAACAAGAATGAGAAGCTTTTGCCAAACAAGCAGCCAAATACTAATAACATGACTACCCATGATTGTTGGCTAAATATCAAACAATAAATTACGCTTTATTTCCTTTTTTAACAGGGTAAATAAAGATGGCTAGACCCAGACAGGCAATCGTTAGCCTAGAAGATACGCCTTCTCCTGCAAATAGAAAGTTGTCACTGTTGTTCGTGGGTGGTTTGTAAGGTATTTTTATGTGGGATTGATAAATCTACAGGTGAAAACTTTGAGCATCGGCATGAGTGGGTGGAGTAACGTGGTTATAAATGGCTTAGTTTCATTTGCATTTTAGAGATTATTGCATTTTTTTATGTAAAGGTTTTTTTTCACTAAACAATGCTGAAGGTAGTGTTACATTAGGTGCTAAAAAGAAATCCTCATCGATAGTATTACCAGAGAAAAGCTCCGCAATAAGTTCATCGCCCTTAAAAACATCAATTGATATGCCGCGACCCATACCGCCAGAAATACCGACATAATAATAGTATGCACCGTTACTAAAAAATAAAATATCCTTTCCCAATCGGCCTATCTGTTGA
Source organism: Shewanella livingstonensis (assembly GCF_003855395.1). Classification (NCBI taxonomy): domain Bacteria; kingdom Pseudomonadati; phylum Pseudomonadota; class Gammaproteobacteria; order Alteromonadales; family Shewanellaceae; genus Shewanella; species Shewanella livingstonensis. The sequence goes on from NZ_CP034015.1 coordinate 1,100,910, forward strand.
TAATACCTGCCAAACGGCAGCTCAGTAGTCGTTTGGTTTTCAAGCGTGACAGTATCGCCGTTACCGTAGCGATAACTTAAATATGAATTGTCTTTAGCCAAGCACATTGACAACCTGTTGTTGGTAGGCGTCAGCTTATAAGCTATACCTTTGCTGGGATTACGTTCAATCTTATTTATCTTAGTGTTAATGTAGGTTACTTCATTTGCTTTGCAGTATGTAGAAACGTTCTCTGAGATCTGATCAACAATAATCAATTGAGCGACATTATTCACCTTTTCAACTTCAATACTGTTAATTTCAGCAGTGTTCATCTCTATTTTTGTCGCTAGAGCACTCTCGGAAGAAGTTGCAGTTTTATTATCACAGGCTGTTAAAATTAAGACACATAAAGTCGCTTGTGTTAAACGTTTCATATTCAAAAAAATCCACCTAAAATAAATCCACCTAAAATAAATCCATCTAAAATAAATCTATATTAACGGTTAATAATAAATTAAGCACGCAATAATAAGCGCTGAGAGAGTGTCTGTTAACTTCATTATTAGCTTTAAAGTTGGATTATTACATCAACTATGTTGCTTGATTGTATTAGAACTGCCGATTATTAGCATTCAAAACTGCCACTAAAGAACCTTTAAATTAACCATCAATTATTCAAAAATAAAAAGGGATCTTTGAGAAAATGGTCATTAAAAAAGTAGTTTCTTAGGTTGTTTAAAGTGTTAAAAAAACATAGACCTATCTTTGTCCAATAACATGGCCATATATGGCTTAGTTTCATGTAAATTAATTAATAATAGAACTTGTAATGGGCTGGAAATGTATCATTTCCCTGTATATTTTACTTCATAATGATCAATATTAACCAAAAGTGTTAAATAAGCTACCTACTATCGTCACGTAATAATGAAAGAAGAGTCTTTTTAAAACATCTAGTAAATTGCCATTAAAACACGTAACTTAACTATTAATAGTAATATTTATAATTCACAAAGGGGGCTTTCTTGCGCTTGTTTAATTGGGTTTTTTTAACAATTCTAGTGACTTTTTCTGTAGGTTCATCGGCAACAATTGCAGATGATATATTGCCTATGCGCGACAGAGCTGAGTTTATTGACAACATACTGGCTAAGCGGGTCGAGCTATTGTTACCCAAATTGATGAATGACCATAAGCTGGATATGTGGATAATCATTAGTCGTGAATACAATGAAGACCCTGTAATTAAAACGCTATTACCGGCTACATGGATATCTGCTCGCCGCACAACAATACTGGTATTTGCTCGTAAAGGTGATGGCAGTGTGGGTGCTTATGCAATAGCACCTTATAACGTTGGTAATGTTTTTGAAAAAGCTTGGGATAAATCAAAACAATCTAATCAATGGTTGGCTCTTAATGAGTTAATTGAACGCTATCAACCCAATACCATTGGCATTAACCAATCAGACAATTGGGCTCACGCCGATGGCCTCGTCGCAACAGATAAAGAAAACTTGTTAGTTTATTTACCCGAAAAATATAAAACAAAAATTGTTTCAGCGGAGCCTGTCGCCGTAGGATGGCTGGAACAAAGAATACCTGAAGAAATTGCCGTTTATAAAGACATCGTAAAATTGGCGCATGCAATAATCGCTGAAGCGTTTTCAAATAAAGTCATCACGCCTGGAAAAACAACAACTGACGATGTAGTTTGGTGGCTTAGAGAGCGTATTGTTGAACTAAGACTGCAAACCTGGTTTCATCCAAGTGTATCAATTCAGCGTAGTGATGATGTTGTCTTGGAGCACGAGTCGAGTGCTACCCATGACAATGGTAAGCAAATTATTTTACCGGGCGATCTACTGCATGTTGATTTTGGTATAACCTATTTACGTTTAAATACCGATACGCAACAGCATGCTTATGTACTCAAACCTGGCGAAAGCGAAGCACCACAATATTTACAAAAGGCGCTGTTATCAGGCAACAAACTACAAGATATATTTACCGGACAGTTTTCAGCAGGCCTTACTGGTAACCAAGTGTTAAAACGTTCTCGTGAACTTGCTATTTCACAAGGATTAAAACCAACAATATATACGCATCCGCTGGGTTATCATGGTCATGCGGCTGGTACAACACTTGGCATGTGGGATTCGCAAGACGGTGTTTCTGGCGATGGTGATTACCCATTACATCTAAACACGGCCTATTCTATTGAGTTGAACAACGCCATTTTTATTGAACAATGGAAAAAAGAAATCAGAATCATGCTAGAAGAAGATGCTATTTTTGACCAATCGGGTGTTTGGTATTTAAATGGTAGGCAAACCGCGTTTTTACTGATTAAACCTAATCAGTAAAATCTCAATAAATACGACGATAAAAAAGGATGCTTTGGCTTACTGGCTAGCATTGTTGATATTGGCATGCGATTAACTTTATCGTTTTTTTACTTTTTTTACTTTTTTTACTCTATTGCGAATCGAATCGAATCGGTTAAGTATTTTTTGACTTTATTTTCGCCACAAAAGTAGCAAAATCTAATCCCCATCTATGTGGATTTACTTGGGTAGACAGCAGCCTACTCGATAACAATATTCTCCCTGCTTGACGATACGATTAGGGTCTAGTCGATAATTAAATGTATGGGGCTGACTCATGTCAATGTTCGGTGCCAACTCAATAAAATCGAGTTGAGGGTCCATTACACTCATGGTTGCTTTAGGTGTAAATTGTAAAGCGGTTTGTGATCCAATCAGGGTTTATAATGATTCTATATTGTGTTGTTGTATAAATTGACTTGAGGCACGCTGAATAGAGCCTCTGACGGGTATTGAATTATCTGGTGCTGAGTTATCGAGTTTGTTGTTTTGATTAACTTTATACAGGCCCTAATACTTATTTGAGTATCGGAATACTTTTTCTCAGGTAACATGAAGTTATTAATGACGCTAACTTCTCTCATGGTCATGCTTGTCTCTGTTTGAGTTTTGGCAGAGGACAGCCCAAGACGGGTATTCGAGTGATGACTATTTTGTTGAATATCATCCAAATCATTTGGCTTTGGGAGTGTGTTGATCATTGATTGATACTGCTTTGAACTCAAAAGATAACTTCTAATTGCTTTGGTCTTAGGTGTTGCTGGTAAGTCTGACGTGCGTTGATCTGTGTCTTGCTCCCAAAATAATGCTATTAAAAATATCAACATTACATGGATTATTAACGCTATGGCTAACGGCTGAAATAAATCGACTTTATTAGGGTTGTGAACCGATGTCCGACAATACGGTTCCAGTGTATAGACTTCTATTACATCCATTTACGTTTTACCTCATTGACTCTTGATTTTTTATCTCACTGTATTGCTTGGCTTTTTTATGGTTAATAAAAGTAAGGTTCATTATATTATTTAAATAAAGTCAACAAGGCTCAACCATGATGATGGTCGAATATTTATGTATTAGTTTGGTTTTTAGCTGGCTCGAGTGATTTATAGGCAATGAATAATGCCTCGAATCAGATCCGGCTACTTACTGTTTCATTGCTAACTGAGGTAATGGATACAGGCAGGTTAGCCCTCTGTGCTGATAATTCGATAGCAGCGGTGATTGAAAATATTTTGACTGAATTTAGATCAATAAATGTAAAGCTGTGTAGTAATAATAACATTAGAAATTGAGAGCGGAATAATATCGCTGTTTAGCTTATAACAAAGCTAGCGTAGAAATTTGTTATTATTATGTCGTGGCACCCTAAGAGAAAATGATTAAAGTCATGGGTGCTATACACAACGTTGGTGTGTGGTTGCTTGAAGGATACAATCTGCGTTTATGTCTCTTCCACAGCACTATTTTTTAAGGATTCGGTCGTTTTATCCGTTAAGGTGATGAATAAGCCTGTGAGTAGGCTCATGCTGTAGCCAAGTGCAGCACCTATAACGAGTGGTGGAATAATAGCTGCGATGTCTGCATTTAACGCGAATGTTATACAGCAGCCAATAAATGTACCGGGAATAAAAGCAAAGTTCTTATTACAGGCTTGTAAGCACATCAATGCCGTGACAATGCCAGTTAGTGCATAGCTAATAATGGGGGAACCTAACACACCGCTACCCGCAATAATTAACCATCCCCAGAATACACCGGAAAGATTAGTCATCATCGCCATCATCATGCCTTTAGCCCCCGATTCAGTTTGAGCAAAAAAAGTACTGCAACCAAGAAAGCCAACCCATGTCACTAGATGAAACACATCCGCAAGACCGGCCCAAATAGCCGCCAATAAACCCGCAGAAATTGCAATTTGCCAACGATGCGCCATTGTCGCCTCTCAAAAGATATAATTTAGAACGCTGAGTTCTAAATTTAGCACAATAAACCATCGTTATGCATTCCAGCCTTATAAAACGCGATCCAGTTCGCAAACAATCGTAACTGCTAATAAAACTAAGCACTATGAAGCTTGATCCGTCGGTGACTCATATGTCAGTTCTACTTTTCTATATCATATGCCTATTAACAGTAAAAATAATCATGCTTTACTCATAAAAGTGTGCAAATACATATAAATGCACTCCTATTAAAGTCTTATAGTGATCTTATGACTATGTTATTACGGCACGATGCTTTTTTATTTTTTTAAATATCACAGGAGCTGCTGCTCAATATATTTAGGAGATAACGCTTTCTTGTACATTAAAGCTGAGACGTTTACCGATTAATCCCCAGTTGTACTTTTAAGATTTTATGTGTAGTTAGCGTTGGTCATTTAAGCGGTAAGTTACGGTGGCTATTGAATTAATTTATGCCTGGATATAGGTGTTATTTTTATAATATGAAGTATTAATGTCAGCATTTACATACCTCCTCGTGCTACTGTTTTTTGGCTTAGCAACACAAGACTAAAAATAATTACCAATGAAAAACAGCTGTTTCATTTGAATCACTATGTAAAGCCAATAGGAAAGCCAACATCGTAAGCGGTGTCGTTAATTGGGTTTATTTGACATAAAGGCTACCGATTAAAGCATCAATGACTTTTTATTATCCGGCGCTTTTTAACCAGTGATAAATTTAGTGGCATATCGATTATGGATATATTTGCATTGGTGCGATTGATACTGATACCAATGTACGATGTGATTATTTAAAGCTGACTTTGCCACCCACCATCTTAAAGGCTGGAGCGCCTCTTACTAAGGTGTCTCTGGCAAATATTTGGCCGCATTCGGGGCAAGTGCAGGGGACTTTAGTATTATCTTCGACAATACGCTCTTTGAAGCATTTGATTAAGGCGCCTTTACCTCCCTTGCGATACTTAAACAGCTGAGTTTTACATTTAACGCAGAAAATATCGACAGTGCGGGAAGGTCCTTTCTTGTTTGGTTTTGCCATTTATTTGGTTACTTTAAGATCTGTAAAATACTTTAGTCCATTGTAATGAAAACTGTTGGATTAGGCTAAACGTTGCGATAAATCATTCTCAAACAGAATTGGTTCAGATGAAATATCCTAATATTTCAATTTATGAAAATGCACAGGCATTGGGATAGTGACTTTTTAACGGTTAAAAACCTTTTGCAGCAAATAGATTCGGAAGTGTGCAGTTTTTTGAATCTCATTATGATCGATTTCGCCCCTACGGTTCGTCAAAGATGGAGAGAGCAACCTAGACTGGGACAGGGATCTGGTTTGATCTAGCTTCTCACTTAGTCGATCAGGCCATCAATCTGTTTGGTTTGCCAGAAGCATTAATCGCAAGATGTTTACCGTTACGAGAAGGCGCTTAAACGACAGATTACTTCCATGTAATACTAAATTTTGACAATCTTGATGTGGCACTTCATGCAAGTTAATTTCAGCGCCCTCAAATATGCGCTTTCGTATTGAGGGCATGCAAGGTAGTTTTGTTAAATATGGCCCAGCCCCTCAGGAAGAGCAATTAAAAGCGGGTATCACTCCAAATGAATCCTTTTAGGGTGTGGAAACCGTGATAATTATGGCTGTTTATATTCTTAATCTTCAAGTGAAATTGTCGAGGCAATCGTTGAAACAATGGATGGTTGTTATCAACAATAATATCCAGCAATAGCAATAGCTATAACGTTAGGCGGTTGTAATCCTGTTAATCCTGAAGATGCCATCCACGTGTTACGGATACTTGAGTTAGCTAAAATAAGCAGTAATTAGTGGTAAATGGACGATGTTATTTTTGGTAATGATTAGCCGCCAAAATTGATGCACAGTGAGCGATTTGTAATCAAGGTGCTTCTACTGCTTTAACCGTTAAACGCTCTTGATTAGATAAACGAATTTGAATGCCATCAACAGTGGTTATCTGCTGGGCTTCAATATCTTTTTTACGCACTTTGTAACTGTCTGTCATCGCTTCAATGGGCGATGTAATTGTGACTTCAACGACGGTGTTATCGTCATACCAACTCCAGCCCCAATAGCCTGCAGACGCTAACATCGACACCGCAATCATAGTGTAAATAATGACTCGACTAAAAAGTGGCGATTTTTGTGTATTTGCCATTTCTGTGATGCGATTAACTTTATGTCCTCGTCCACGGCGCAAGTAGACAATAGCGCCAAGTATTACCAATATTGTGACTAAAATTTTTGTTAGCACGTTATCTTCCACCAATCATTAATTAACCACAATTATACAGTTCATTGAATAATTTAACGTTATCTGGCACACATCAAGCGTGCTAATTAATATTGTCTATTCAGTTGTCAATATAGCCATATACGACCCCAGATGAATCAGAATAATTGTTTACTCATCGAAGGTTCTCTAGCTAAGGAGCTCGATTTAGTCACAAACACTATCATGTATTGGTGTGACGGTTCTGCTTCAAGGTTGATAAAAATACAGTGCTCATATTTGATGTTACAGAGATTTGATATGGCACAAATTTGGTATGACAACGATTTAAAAACCCTCTATTAAAGAAACACAAGAGTGTTATCACTTGATGTGCCTGAATTCAAATCACTTCATTGCCAAAAAACTCATCGCGAGATGAATTTTGCGTCCAATTGTTATTCATAACTCAAGTTTTAGAGTAAATAATCAATGTTATTTGTAAATGCGATTGATAATCGTTGTTATTAGTATTAGCTTGTTTGTCGCTAAATGTTGATAAGTTAAAAGACGCTTATTGTAGAAGCGTGAATATCTTTTATAAATACTAAATGGAACATGTAATGAAAATCAATACTTTACAGTTTAATAAATGTAAATTGGCTGTTGTATGTGCTTCTGCACTCTCTTTGAATAGTTACTCTGCTATAGGGGAGGAAAACGTAGAAGAGACTAAAGGCAGTATTGAAACCATTAGTGTGGTGGGCCATAAACTGACCGAGCTGAGTTCTAATAATAATGGTGGAGCCTTGGGTAATAAAACTTTATTAGAAACCCCCTTTTCAGTAGATGTTATTTCGCTTGAAGATATAGAAATTCGTCAGGTTAATACTCTGGATAGTCTTTTTAGTAGAGAAGCATCTGTATCGGTTGATGGTAGTGCTTACAGTACCTTTGGCTCAACTATTCGTGTTCGTGGCTTACCTTTAGACTATACCAATAGTTTTAAAATTAATGGTATGTCTATCAATAATTTTAGTGGTGAACTCCCTTATGAAGCCTTCGAGCAAGTTACCTTACTAAAAGGAGCCTCTGGCTTCATGTATGGGATGGCTGCACCTGGTGGCGTCGTTAACTATGTGACCAAAAAAGCAACAGGCGATAAATTTATAGTTGATGTTGGCATGCGCAGTGACAGTGTATTTAGTGGTCATATTGATGCCAGTAAGCGTTTAGGTGATAACGATGAGTATGGTGTTAGGGTTAACCTTGTTAAAGAGTCGGGGGACACGTATTTAGAAGATGGCACAATTGATCGTAATACTGCAGCTTTAGCATTTGACGCACAATTAACCGATTCACTTTATTGGACTGTTGATGTTATTTATAACGATCGCTTAACTGAAAATTCATGGACTACAATGAATAATTCGTTAGACAGTACTGATTTGCTTCCTGATACCGTTAGCGGTACTCGCAGTATTGGAGCTGACGGTACCTTCGATGATTACAAAAATATCGTAGCGTTAACCAGCCTAAATTGGGACATTAATGATAACTGGAGTGCTCGTCTTGAGTATGATTATTCTAAGAATGAGACTCGTTGGGTAAAAAGCTTAGCCTACTTACTCAATAGTGATGGTGATGTTAATATTTCCTTATATGATCAGTATTTTGATGTTAATTATGATCAAATTCAGGCTGTGATTAACGGTGAGTTTGAAACCGGTAGCATTCGACACAACCTGTTGTTAGGTGCGTCATATCAGAAGTCTACAACGTATCGGAATGATCCGCATCGCGTAGTAATGTGGGGTTATGGAACCGATAATCTGTTTAATCCTGTTGAGCTTCCAACCTATAATTCAACCTTAGAAGATAATCTATCTATGGCTTGGATTGATAAACAACAATCGGTTTATCTCAGTGACTTTATTTCGCTAACCGATCAATGGGAAGTCTTACTCGGTATTCGATCTAATCAAATTGAACATACGCCAAGCGAATATTTCTCTTCATACCAAGCTTACAATGAAGACAGCGCCCTAAGTCCTACTGCTGCATTGATGTTTAAACCTGATGATAAAACAACATATTATGTCAGCTATGTTGAATCGTTTGAGGGGACAACGTCGTATGTTGGCGAGACTTACGCAAACGCTGATGAGCTACTAGAACCATTAGAAAGTAAGCAATATGAATTGGGTGTTAAAACTGCTGGTGATGGTTGGTCTTTAACGTCGGCACTATTTCGCATCGAGCGAGGCGCCACACTGGTTACTGGTGATAATTATTTAGTACAGGATGGACTTAGCATTTATCAAGGTTTGGAATTTAGTGGAGCATGGGAAGTCACTGATAATTTATCTCTATACGGTGACTTGATGTTATTGGATGCCACTTATGACAAGACAAATTCAGCGGTGGAAGGTAATGACGTTGCTGGTACACCAAGTCAACAGTTTAGCTTGCAGACTAACTATGAGGTCGATGCAGTGCCTGGTTTAGCTGTTAATTTAGGCGCCAAATACTTTGGTGAAACAACATTAGATTCTAATAATACCTGGGAATTACCTGCTTATACTTTGTTTTACACCGGTGTTAGCTATAGCACGATGATTGACGACAAAACGCTAACCGTTATTGGTACCGTTGATAATTTATTCGACGAAGAGTTTTGGGCTGCGGGTGATGCTTATGGTGCATTGCGTATCGGTGAACCTCGTAGTTTTGCTGTTAAAGTAAAGATGAGTTTTTAAGCATTACACAAAATGTTAATCACTTCATTATTAACATATCAATGGCCGTTAATTAACTACTTTTATCGGCCTAAAATAACGCTATGCAAACTCATATTGATTAATAGTTAACCGTTAACATATTGCTGTAATGCGATATCGGCTACTGAAATGAGTTAGTTTTACATCTATTGCGAGGATTTATTAAATGTGGCCTTTGTTGGCATTATTATTAACTGTTATCGGCGCAATGCTTATTTATCTCACTAACAAAAATCAACAGTTTATACAAAAACCATTGGTTAAGGCTTGGCGATTTGGAACCTTAATTTATTGGTTATTAGCATTGTTGATATGGTTGAAACTATACACCATGAGTGCCGCAGTTTTTATTTGGTTATTCACCATTATCATATTTGTTATTTGTATTCCTTTATTGAGTATAAATGGATATTTAGTCAAACCTAAAAGGAATGATTGATGACTAGGCTTACAGCGGATGAAAAAATACAGCCTCATTGGTGGCTAAAAACATTAGCCGGCTCAATATTGGGACTAACGTTGGCGTATGCCTGTGTTGGTATTTTTGCTTGGTATGGTTATGGCGGTATTAATGCTCCTGTAAAAGTGCAATTTAACATGTGGATGGTGAGTCCCATTTGGTTATTAGTGTTGGCGTTTAGTTATTTATTTAAAACGGGTTTACATGCCATCGTTTATTTAACATTAGCGAATGTTGTGGTGTGTAACGTGTTCTTTTTACTAAGGTGGTTAGCATGAGAGTTCGCGGAGATATTCTACGTACATATCAATCCATCCATACATGGACAGGTATTATTGCCGGTTTAGTACTCTTTATTGGTTTTTATGCTGGTTCATTGACCATGTTTAAGGAAGAGATTACTCAATGGGCGACACCGCCAAGCCATCAATTACCACAAGTACCAAAAGATCAGTTTGATCAATTAATCTTACAAGCATCAACAAATTTTGATAAAGCCCAGCAAAGTTTTACGGTTAACTTTAATCAACAATTATCGCCGCTTACATGGTTTGAACAGGGCGGCGGCCGTGGTTTACATTTAAATAATGTCATGAGACACGCGACCTTGTCAGATGAAGGGGAGTTAGTTACCCAAGTTAACCCCACGAATGAATTAGGAGAGTTGATTGATATGCTTCATCGCACGGCTGGCATAGCAGGAAAAGCCGGGCATGAAGATATTGGTGTTCTCGTTTTAGGGGGGGCATCAGTGCTATATTTTTTAGCATTAGTGTCTGGTGTTATTTTTTTATTACCGACGTTAGTTAATAGCTTTTTAGCGATAAGAAAGAACAAAGGCGTAAATCGTTTTTGGCTCGATAGCCATAATTTAGTCGGCATTATTAGCTTACCGTTTCATTTGATTATTGCTTGGACTGTGATTGTGTTTGCTTTTCATGATGTTCTTTATGGTGGTTTAAGCCTGGTATATGGCGATGAACCCATGTTCGAGCGTGGTGAGAGATCAACAATAGAGTACTCAATTGAACAGCTTCCGCCTATTTCAAGCTATCTTCAGAAAGTTAATGAAATGACCGACGGTTACCATGTGGAATCAATGGCTTTCTCTGATTTATCAACAACAAATCCAATGGTTGGCATTACCATTATTAACGAACGTGAAATGATGCGTGTCAATTCTGGCGATTTTATTTACATGAACCCTTATACCTTTGATGTTGGCTACAGTAGTATTCCGTTGAAAGATAATGATATTTATACTCCAATGGTTGCTAGCTTTTTTTCGCTACATTTTGGCGGCTATGCTGGAGATTTAGGTCGTTGGGTTTATTTTTCTTTGGGCTTACTTGGGGCATTTTTATTCTATAGTGGTAATTTATTATGGTTAGAAAAGCGTCGACAAAAACAACCAATACAAAATAAATCCAGCCGTTTTATGGCATCTTTGACCGTGGGTATGTGTTTAGGCTCAATATTAGCCGTAATGATAACGATGCTTTCAAGTAAATGGTTGTATCTCATTAGTGCTCAGGTTAATAACAATTATCTTATTTGTTATTACGTAGTATTTTTTAGCGCATTAATTTATAGTTTTGTTGTTGGTGCGGCTAAAAGTGCTATTTACTTACAATACCTATTATTTGTGGCTTGTTTATTAATACCAATCACTTCAGTTGTGTCTTTTATTATGCCGAGTTTAGGACTGTGGGTACCCATTTATTTTCCGAGCATGGTCGTTGAGTTTATTGCGTTAGTTTTTGCGGGTGTATTTTATTATGGTGCGATTAAAACTAAACAGCGTGTTTATTATGGTGAACGTAATAGCATATGGGCTTTACCGTTAACAACCGCTACGGAGTAAATTAAAGAATAAACTAAGTCACTCGTTATTAGCGGTACCAATACTATTGGTACCGCTAATAACGAGAACTTAGTAATTTTTTCATAAGTAACTTTTACACGATAAAACATCATCATCTGTAAAAACTACAAAAATAATTATGTAAACATATCTTAACTTCTCACCATTAAATATAAATCTTAATTTTATCAGTTGCTTGCGTTTTTGTTGATTTAGTTTAAATGTGGCATGCTTTTCGCTTTATAAAATAGGATAACGAATATTTAGGCGTATTTTTTTATTAATGTAATATAAATTGACCCAATCTATTTATCGTAATAATGTGTTAATTGGACAGTTTTTATTGCCCCTATTTATTTCAGCGTGATATCACTCTATAAATTTTGTATTTAAGGAGATTAGAAATGGCTACAACAAAGGCAAAAAATCAAGATCCACAGCAGAAAATTGAAGATGCTTATCATTTAGCTGAAGAAGCGACATCAGAGGCTGTTAATTCTCTGAAAGATAAAGCTAAAGAATCATTAAATGAAGGCTCTGAAAAAGTTAAATCGGCAACAACTCAAACGGAAAATATGATTAAGGAGCATCCTTTATTAAGTGTCGGATGTGCTTTTTTAGCCGGGTGGGCCATTTCGAAACTGATAAAATAACACAGCGGCCGGAGGGATTTTATGATGGAAAACACAGATGATGTGTGCAGCAAAGATAAAATCTCCGATGGCACGCAGAGCGAGCCTCATGTTAACTCAGATGAAATGAACGTTAACGTTGAAGAAATTAAAGATATTTTTAATAAAGTATCGAAATTAGCTCAAGAGGTTGGACAGTGGTCAGAGTCTACAGTCCAACTTTTCTTCATGGAAGTATTACGAAATGTTGCCGCAGCAAAACAGTTTTTTGTTTGCCAACTTTTATTTATTCCGTTATTAGTGCTCTTTATCTTCAGTTTATGTGTTTGCACCGGGATTGTGCTTTACAGCATTACTCTCAACATACTTATTGGGGTTGGGGGATTTTTGCTCGCAATGATGTTGGTTTTAGTCGGTTTACTTTATTGGCAAAAACGGCTGATTCGTTTTTTTGGCTTCAAAGAGACAGTCTCTCAATTAAAGGAGGGTATCGATGTCATCTCTAAAGCATCTAAATCATTCGATTAAGTTAACACGCATGCAGGGGAAAGACTCTGTTAGACAGTGCGAGTTAACACTTAATTTATTACTCCATTCTGTTAAAAAGCAGACTCGAAAACATCCTTTTGGGGTCACTGTTGGTGTCACCATAGCCACTTTTGTCTTTGCCAGGTTTAGGAAAAACATTAGATCTCTTTATCCTTTAGCTTCTTTAAGCTTTAATTATGCGAAACAATATCGCAATTCAAAACCTCAAGAATAAAACCAATTAATACATCATGATGATAGCCACTTTCTTGGCCATTATATGATCGAGTCAATACTTTGAACTGTTGTAAGCCTGAATAAGTGTCAGTGTGACCAATCGCAAATATTTCAAAGATGTTAATTATTTACTGATTAAAGTCGTGAGTCATCACATACAAATAATGCTGATTGTTTAATAATCAGCTTAATTATTTATCTCAACGACGTTTAATATATCAACATGACCACAAAAGATCTCATCGATGAAGAAGTCACTTATCCGTCGGATTATATGATCCTTTCAACAACCGATTTAGACAGTATTATTACTCATGTTAACGATGACTTCATGGCAGTCAGTGGTTATAAAGAAGATGAGCTAATTAATAAACCCCATCATATTGTACGCCACCCAGATATGCCTAAAGCTGCATTTAGTGACCTATGGGACACCATTAAGCAAGGGAAAAGCTGGATGGGATTGGTGAAAAATCGCTGCAAGAATGGTCAGTATTATTGGGTTAACGCTTATGTGACCCCGATTAAACGTAACGGTATTATTTGCGAGTACCAGTCGGTAAGAACTCAGCCAGAAGTAGAGCTCACTGAACGTGCTCAAGCCTGTTACGATGCCATTAATGCTGGTAAAGCTGCTAAGCCTAAGTTTGGTGCAAGTATTATTACTAAACTTTTTTTGGCTTGGTTGTTATCTGCTGGTTTACTGATGTCCTTACCTTACTCAAGTGGTTTTTTCACCGTAGTCGCATTTATTGTTGCTATTATCTGTTTTTGTCGGCCTCTTTATGTTCTTAAACAGCGTTTTAGTAACATGCTGATGTTAAGTCAAAAAATACATGATAATCCACTAAATCAATTTGTTTACACCGGTTATACCGATGAGCTTTCTCACTTCGAATTAAGTTTACGGATGCAAAAAGCTGAAACGCTGGCTGTGGTTGGACGTATAAAAGACAGTGGCGAGGAATTACAGCAAGGTTTAGAAGAGCATCAACAACAAAATCAGGCCAATCAAAGTCAGTTGGTAACCCAGTCACAAAACCTTGAACAAGTTGTCACTGCCATCGGCCAAATGAGCACGTCTGTTACTGATATAGCTCAAAACACGACAAATTCAACCACAGAAATTCATCACTTAGTTGAACAAATAGAGTCAACTAAGGTGGCATTGGCCAACAGTCAAATCGCGACGACGGAAATTAATCACTTATTGGAAGAATCCCGTGTTGCTATTTCTTCGCTGAATAAGCAATGTCAAAATGTAAACCAAGTTGTTGAGGTTATCGAGAGTATTGCACAACAAACTAACTTGCTTTCGCTCAATGCCGCCATTGAAGCCGCTAGGGCCGGAGAGGCTGGTAGAGGGTTTGCGGTGGTCGCGGATGAAGTGCGTAACTTGGCAAGTCGCTCGGCAACTTCTGCTCATGAAATACACGCTATTATAAATTCACTTAGCCGCACAACTGCAGAAGCCGTTGCACAAATGGAACAAAGCCATGTGTTAACAGATAAGAGTATAGATTCTGGCAACATGCTCGAGAAAAGCCTGATTTCGGTTAGTGAAGTGATGAGTATTATCGAAAGTAATGGCGAACAGATTTCCGTAGCAGCAGAAGAGCAAGCCGCTGTGGTTAATCAAATTTATAGCAATGCGATGATATTACAAGATGGCATAAATCAATTCGAACAAAATTGCCAAAATGCAGCAATACATAGTCAAGAAATTAGTGGTCAGGGTATACGTCAAACAGAGTTGGTAAATCAATTTAATTAACCTTTTCGAATCTCCATAGCAGTAAAAGTGAATCATTCATTATGGTTCTAACAAAGGTAATGTTGCTCATTTTGTACTGTAGCCATTCAAAATAGTGTCGTGATGAGGAAATGTAAATCTTCAAGCGAGTCATCATTAGCATAATGAGCCACTCAATAAGCATTATTATCTATTGAGTTAGCGCTGTTATTTTATGCGATTAACTCTATTGTTAATTGCTTCTGTTAATTGCTTTTTTACTTGGTCCTCACCACAAAATTCTGCAAATCCGAGTCCCCATCCATGTGGATTCACTTGAGTTGGCAATTCAACCACTCGGTAACAATAATCACCCTGTTTTACGATTCTGTTAGGGTCTAGCCTATGATTAAAAGTATGCGGTTGGCTGATATCAATTTCTGGTGCGAGTTCTATAAAATCAAGGTTAGGGTCCATTTCACTCATGGTGCCTGTTGGCTGATTTTGTAATGCAGTTTGAGAACCTATGAGAGTGTCTAATGCTGCAATATTATTTTGTTGTATAAAATGGCTAGTGGCTTGTTGTATTGACGCTAAAGAAGGTACGGATTTGTTTACGTTAGTGGTCGTGTTTGGTTTTATTTGATTAGGCAATGCCTTTGTTCTCGCAGTCGATTGTATGTTGTTGCGCTTATTGTTTAATGGCATCACGTTATCGAGGGTGTTGTTGTCTTCATCTAAGGAGATTAGTGTCTCTTTCGCGTTTATAGACGTTGATTGGCTAACATCAACATTCGTATCAATAATGGGCGGAAAATTCTTTATGTGTTGGGCACTTTCTAGGTCATTAAGCTTGGGTGGTAAACTTGTTTGGGTCATTGATTCGTATTGCGTTGAAGTTATGAGATAGCTTTTTATTGCGGTTGTCGAAGGTTTAACCACTAAAGCTGACACTCGTTGCGTCGTGTCTTGGTACCAAAACGCAATCAACACATAAATTAATAAAACATGGATGATGAATGCCGTGAGTACAGGCTTAAGCCAATATACTTCTTTAGAGGAGTGTGTTGAAGATCGAGAGTGATGTGGCTCCCAGCCAACCGTTATTACTTCCATTTATATCAATCACTTTATCGCAGTATCATCAGTCCTTTTTTTGATTGTTAACAGAACGTAAAGTTCATAAATTGATGTGGATAAATGTCTCTTGCTTGAGAAAAGGCAAAAATTCTGTTAATTGGTCGATTTTATCGAAAGAAAATCACACTATTATGCAATATTTATTCAGTTAACTGACTGCTATGATTACATCATTATTTTTATCGCCGAGGTTTTCATGAAAGTATTACAGCGTTTTAGCGCCTTACCCGCAATGGACGGTGATGGCGTGAACATCAATCGTGTTGCCGACTTTGATAAGCTTCGTTTTGATCCCTATTTAATGATCGATGAGATTAAGTCTGATGACGAACAAGATTTTATTGGTGGCTTTCCGCCGCACCCACATAGAGGTGTAGAAACTTTTACTTATATTCGTAAAGGCGGCTTTGAACATCGCGATCAAATGGGCAATATTAAACCTATTCGTGCGGGTGACGTGCAATGGATGAGTACTGGCAGTGGCGTGGTGCATTCTGAAATGCCATTAGCAGATGCCAAAGAAGGGCTGCATGGGTTTCAAATTTGGCTCAATATGCCAGCAAAACACAAAATGCGTCCGCCGATTTATCAAGATACCAGTAAACAGGCTAACCCAGGTATAGAGAATGAAAACGGTGCAACACTTGTTGCCTTAGCGGGGCGCTGGGGTTTTAATCATGAACCACATAAGATTACCTCAACGATTCAGGGGTTAGCGGGTCATGGTGCGATTGCCGATTTAACGTTAACTGAATATGGTCATGGAACGCTAAACCTTGCAGAGCACCAAACAGTATGTGCTTATGTATATCAAGGTGTGCTTAACTATATTGATGCACAAGGTTTGCGAAAAACTGCAGGAGCAGGGCAGTTTTTAGTTTTAGATGCGCTAGAAGTCTGTCATTTTCAAACTGAAGCGACAGGTGCTGGGTTATTAATATTAGCGGGCAAGCCGATTAACGAAAAAATTGTTCACATGGGGCCGTTTGTTATGAATACCCAGGCAGAGATCGAACAAGCTGTACGCGATTATCAGCAAGGTCACTTTGGCCAAATTGCCTAGTATTTTCCGCAAAATAAGCTGAATAATCGATAAATATTTGTCAGCGTAAGGGCAATAAAATTGCTACAATAGCTAACATCTGGCTTGGGTTTGTTTTAATACCTGTGCTAACACCAATCTTATTTATTATCTGTTCCTTCTGGCAAGATAAATCGTTGTAAAATAGCAGTAAGCATTTTCCATATACATCATTGTATATGCTCATTTTGTTTCGCTATTTAATGATTGTTTTGCGCGTTATTGGCTCATTTATGTAATGGTATTGGTATTTTTTGCAGCTTTTGCCTGCTTTTTACCTTTCGTATCAGAGGATATTTGCCTTGAGTCAGTCTACAGAACAAGTCGTTAGCTCGGCTTTCGCATCACTTAATTTAAAACCTGAATTGCTTGAAAACCTCCAAACTATGGGTTTTGAATCGATGACTCAGATCCAAGCTGAAAGCTTACCGCCTATTTTGGCTGGTGAAGATGTTATTGGCCAAGCGATGACGGGGTCTGGTAAAACGGCTGCCTTTGGTTTAGGTTTGCTCAATAAACTGGATGTAAAACGTTTTCGCATTCAAACTATGGTGCTATGTCCAACGCGTGAGTTAGCCGACCAGGTAGCGAAAGATATTCGTACCTTAGCCCGTGGTATTCATAACGTTAAAGTACTAACACTTTGTGGCGGCGTACCAATGGGACCGCAAGTTGGCTCATTAGAGCACGGTGCACACATCATTGTCGGTACCCCAGGTCGTATTGTTGATCATTTAGATCGCAACCGTTTAGATTTAAGTAACATGAACATGCTGATTTTAGATGAAGCCGATCGCATGTTAGAAATGGGCTTCCAGCAGCACATTGACCAAATTATTGCCGCAGCACCTCGTGAACGTCAAACGTTACTGTTTAGTGCTACGTTCCCTGATCAGATCCAAGCGATTGCCGATCAAATTCTGTATAAACCGGTAATGGTTAAAGTTGAAGCTAAACACGATAACCTCACTATCGATCAGCATTTTTACCGTATCGAAGATAACCAGGGCCGTCTTGAAGCATTGCGTTTATTGTTATTAGATAAGCAGCCTGAAAGCGCTGTGGTGTTTTGCAATACCAAGCGTGAAACCCAACAAGTGGCAGACTCATTACATGAGTTTGGCTTTAGCGTACTAGCATTACATGGTGATTTAGAGCAGCGCGATCGCGATCAAATGTTATTGCAGTTTGCTAACCGTAGTGCGCGTATTTTAGTTGCTACCGACGTCGCTGCACGTGGTTTGGATATTGATGAGTTAGATGCGGTATTTAACTATCATATTGCTTACGATACTGAAGTGCATATTCACCGTATCGGCCGTACTGGCCGCGCGGGCAGTTCTGGAGCCGCATATACTTTCTTTGGTGAAGAAGACGGTTACAAAATGGCGATGATTGAAGAAGCCATGAACAAAGATGTAGTGAGTGAGCCTTTACCGCCAATGAGTGCGCTAAACAAACAACCGCTTGCTGCTGAAATGATCACGATTCAGATTGAGGCGGGTAAAAAGCAAAAAATCCGTCCAGGTGACATTGTTGGTGCATTAACGGGTGGCAATGGTTTAGATTTTAACGATATTGGTAAAATTAAAGTGACTGATTTTCGCGCTTACTTTGCCGTAAAAAGTAATGTGTCTAAACAAGCGATGAATATCATTAGTAAAGGTAAGTTAAAAGGCCGTAGCTATCGTGCTTGGTTTATGTAACTGCCTATAAAACCAATCGCTTAAACGAGCGACCTATAAAAAATTGATTGTAATGTGTATCAATTACAATCAATTAGATTATCAACGAATAATAAAAAACCGCTGAACAATGTTCAGCGGTTTTTTTATGCTTTAGTGTAAGTTAGCTTTTAAATCATTAGCTTTTAACTTTAGCGTTAGCATAAGGATTACTGCTTGTTGATGTTACTGGTGCTGTACCACTGCGACGTGGTGGACGCGAACGTTGTGGTGGTTTATTACCATTAGCTCTAGCTTCTGCTTTAGGATCTACAGGCTTATCGTGACTGCGTGATGGTTGACGGGCGTCAGGTTTACGCGCTGGTTTATCACCTTGGGCACCATCATTAGCATGTTGTTGAGCATGCTTACTGCGGTTCGGATTTGGCTTTTTAGCACCATTGCTGCCAGATCTGTTACCCGCTTCAGGAATCGTAAACGGAGCTTCAAAACCAGGCAGCTGCTTACGTTCAATGACGCGATTAATTAAACGTTCGATATCATGCAGTAGCTTAACTTCTTCAAGGCCAACTAATGATACCGCTTGACCGGTTGAACCTGCACGGCCTGTACGGCCAATACGATGAACATAATCTTCAGGTACGTTAGGTAAGTCAAAGTTAACCACAAATGGCAGTTGATCGATGTCGATACCGCGTGCGGCAATATCGGTTGCGACCATAACTTGCACTGCACCGGCTTTAAAATCTGCCAATGCTTTAGTACGCGCGGTTTGGCTTTTATTACCATGAATCGCAGCCGCTTTAATACCAGCGGCTTCTAGGCTTTTCGCTAAACGATTAGCACCGTGTTTGGTACGAGAAAATACTAACACTTGTTTCCAATCATTGGTTTTAATCAGTTCGATTAACGCCATTGATTTACGGGTTTTATCCAATGGATATACACATTGGGTGACCGTGTTAGCTGTTGCGTTACGCGGCGTAACTGAAATCTCTACCGGATTGTTAACTAAACCTTTAGCCAGTTCACGAATTTCATTCGAAAAAGTAGCTGAAAACATTAAGTTTTGACGCTTAGCAGGCAATAGTGCTAAAACTTTTTTAATGTCGCGAATAAAGCCCATGTCTAACATGCGGTCTGCTTCGTCTAACACTAGAATTTCTAATTTGCTAAAGCTAATTGCTTTTTGCTGGCATAAGTCGAGTAAACGACCTGGAGTGGCGACCAAAATATCGACTCCGTTTCTGAGCGCAGCTAATTGTGGCACGATAGACACACCACCAAATACTACCGCTGATTTAAGCGGTAAGTTGATACCGTAAGTCGCGACGCTTTCTTGTACTTGTGCGGCAAGCTCACGTGTAGGCGTTAACACTAATGCACGGACTTGGCCACGCTGCGCGCGCTCACCTTTAGATAATAATTCTAAAATTGGCAGGGTAAAACCAGCTGTTTTTCCTGTCCCAGTTTGTGCTGCTGCCATTACATCTTGGCCGGCTAAAACCGCTGGAATTGCTTGTGCTTGAATTGGAGATGGGGTGTCGTAACCTTGTTTTTCAACCGCTTTTAAAATAGCAGCATTCAGACCAAGTGAGGAAAAACTCATAGAAAAATCTCTTTGGGCAACGCATTGTTGCTTTGAATAAAAAGGTAGCCAGTAACGGCGGCCGTGAAGCTTACCTGAAAACCGTTATAAGTGCTATCAAATCCCTTAGAGGGCAACGATGTATACTCTACAACAGCTATCAATAATGGGCTGTTTAATCGTAAAAGCGCATCAGATTTAGTGCCAAAATACAGCGGTTGAATGAAATCGTGTTAATCTTGAGACCTGAATCAGTGCTAAAGGCCGACTTATTACATACAATAAAATGGTAATCCGTTTTCTATCTCAATATTCAGCAACTTAACTGGGTAGGTTTAATATAAGGTGTCTTTTACTGATGAAATTAACGGCACAAACACACATAGAAAAAATGGCGTATGAGCTGCGAGACCATGCTCATGCCGTGATAAAAAATGTGTTGTTAATGTCTAACATTTCGACCTTATCACTCCAGCTTGCTATGCGTGAGCTTGCACAACATAGTCGAGTAGCATTACATTTTCACCCCGATCAAATTGATAACCGTGGCCTCACTGTTGTGGATGGTCTATTGCGTGATGGGGTGTATAAAAGCCAGTTTGAAACCCATGTGTCTAATGGTCACTTGTCGCCAGAACTGGGCGGGTCTCGCGACCATTGGGAAAACCAATTATTTGGTCACAGTTACTCTGGAATTAAGCATCGGCCCAAATACGGTGCGTTAGATTTTGGGTTATGCCCGTTAGGCCCTGCACCTCGCTTTGGCAGTTGTTATTTAGTCACTCATCCTCAAATATTGTCTCGATGTACTTTTAGTTACATGGACTCTTATCGATTACCTAAAGAAAAAGGTACCATAAAATGTTTTGATGCTATTTTAGCGGCATTACTCAGCGAAAGTTTTGAGCGACAATATGCTTTGGGTATTTCGGGACTTAAACCCAGTAAGTTAATAGAACATTTTAGTCAGCATTTAACTGATGATATCAGTCGCCGCTTTGACGCGGCGCCAAGCGGTAATTTAGATCATTATATTGAAGCTCAAATTCACGGTGACGTGTCGCTCGATCAAGATATTGCGATATTAGTAGCCGATCCATCCTTTATGGGCACTGCCATTGGCGACTCTATCATCGCCTTGTGTCACGAATACACTATTGAATTGCATTGGCACCAAGGGCGTCAAATTAATGTGGCGCAAGTGCCGGATGATTTTCGTGGTGCAGCAATGCCTATTTTGGCACAAAGTCTGGCGGAAAATGAGTTGATTAATGCAGAAATTATCGGTCGTGCAGCGTATCAATTACAAAAAAAACCGGCTTCGTGGAGTGAACGTGGAGCACATTCGAAAAAACGACAAGACTTAAAGTTACTCTGGCACGTATTGGTAAAATACGGAGAGAGTGCAGGTCAATAAATAGTGTCACCAATAGTTAACTAATATTACCGTTAGTTCGTCCCTCTTCTTATGTTCAGTGTCTAAGCTCGCTTGATTACACGGCTTCCATTATTGATATGGTTCATTATGATTGTGTTTAACAATGTGAAATTAATTTGCAGTTAACGACGCTATTTTTACGATTCATTTTATTGAATATGATATTTCTTAAGCTGATAGCCGTTAAATTTAATCTTTAAATAAGCCTTTATTAGCAAAATGTGAATCAGATAACATTTACACTGCTTTAAGTGTTAACTCTATGCCAGTACTGCGATACTGCGTGCTTAAAGTGGTCATCAATAACGCTACCGGAGCTCCATGGACAAGTCGTTAGAAAAGTCATTAGCCAAATGGCTTAAAAGCCAGCAATCTTCTTGTGGTATTTTCCTCAAATTATCTGTGATGTGTGGCGTGCTCAATGGCATTGCAATGGTAGGGCAGGCTTATTTTATTGCGCAGATTTTACAGGGCGTGATTATAGATAACCTTGCACTGACTGCGCTTAGCATGCAATTTATTGCGCTTATCAGTTTGTTATTAATTCGTGCTTTATTAGCGCAAGTACGTGAGCGGATAAGTTTTGAGGCGGGCAAACGCCTGCGCGAAGACATACGCCAAGCCGTACTCAATAAATTAGTCGCACTAGGTCCGGTGTTTATTAAAGGCAAACCCGCTGGTGCCTGGGCAACCTTAGTATTTGAGCAGGTTGAAGATTTACATGACTTTTATGCTAAATACCTACCGCAGATGATGTTGGCAGGTTTTATTCCCTTGCTGATCCTCGCGTGTGTATTTCCGCTCAATTGGGCCGCGGGGATCATTTTGTTGGCCACAGCGCCATTAGTGCCGATGTTTATGATTTTAGTGGGGATGGGCGCGGCGGATGCCAATCGTAAAAACATGCAGGCGTTGTCGCGGTTAAGTGGCTATTTTATGGATCGGTTAAAAGGGCTGCAAACCTTAAAGCTGTTTAATCGCGGTGAAGCGGAGTTAGTTAATATTGAACTCGCCTCAGAAGACTTTCGCGCCCGCACTATGTCGGTATTACGCTTAGCCTTTCTTAGTTCTGCGGTATTAGAGTTCTTTTCTGCCGTGTCTATTGCGGTATTGGCAGTGTATTTTGGTTTTAGTTACTTGGGACATTTAGATTTTGGTCATTATGGCGTTCAGGTTAGTTTATTTACTGGTATGTTTATACTGATTTTAGCGCCAGAATTTTATCAACCACTGCGCGATTTAGGCACTCACTATCACGCTAAAGCTCAAGCGATAGGCGCTGCAGAGGCGCTGGTTGAGCTGCTTGATTATCAGGTCAATACTCCAGGAAACATCAACTCAACATCACCACAAATGGCCTTTTTTGCCGACAAAATACGTATTCAAGCGATTGGAGTTGAAGTGTTTAGCCTAAATGGTCAGCGTTTAGCTGGACCAATATCATTTACGTTACCCGCTGGTGAGCACTGGGCGATAGTTGGCCCTAGTGGCGCAGGAAAAACCAGTTTGCTTAATGCTTTATTGGGTTTTTTACCTTATCAAGGATCACTGCTGATTAATGGTCATGAGTTATCACAGCTTGATATGGCGCAATGGCGTCAACATCTGGCCTGGTTAGGCCAAGATCCACAATTGTTTCACGGCACATTAAGAGAAAATGTTGCTTTGGCTAATCCGCAATTAAACGATCAACAGATTATGGCGTTGCTTGAACAGGCCAATATCAGTGAGTTTGTTATCCAGCATCCGCTGGGGCTTGATTTAATCATCAGCGACCAAAGTGCTGGTGTGTCGGTGGGCCAGGCTCAGCGTTTTGCTTTGGCTCGTGCATTAGCGCAACCGGCTACGTTATTTTTATTAGATGAACCCACAGCCAGTTTAGATAGCCAAAGTGAGCAGTCAGTATTGGCCACGTTAAATCAGGCTATGCAGTCGACAACAGCATTGACAGTAACTCACAAATTAGATGATTTACACAGTATGAATTACGTATTGGTGATGGACAAAGGGCTTGTTGTACAGCAAGGCCATGTTACTGATTTACAACAGGCCGATGGGTTATTAGCACAAATGCTCAATCAACAACAGAATCAACAACAGGAGGTGTGCTGATGTCGCAACCCGTTGACGCTGCACCGCTCAGTATCTTTAAGGTATTACGCCCCTTTGTGGCTTTATTTCGCCGCCAGTGGTTAATGATGTTGGTGGGGCTGCTACTGACTATAACGACCTTATTGACGGGGATTGGCTTGTTGTCATTATCGGGCTGGTTTTTATCTGCCAGTGCAGTAGCAGGCTTATCGGTGATAACCGCGCAAACGTTTAACTATTTTACCCCCGCCGGAGGGGTGCGATTTTTCTCTATTGCCCGCACGGCAAGTCGCTATGGAGAGCGTTTAGCCACCCATGAGGCTACCTTTAAATTATTGACACAATTACGTGTTTGGGCATGGAATAAGTTGCTACCGTTAAGCGCGGCTAACTTACAAGGTCTGCGCAGAGGCGACTTGCTCAACCGTTTAGTCGCCGATATTGATACCTTAGATCATCTCTACTTACGTTTACTGACTCCCATGGCCGCATCTTTGATGATGATAGGCATATTATTGGCGTTTCTTGGGTGGTTTGATAACCACTTAGCGCTGAGTTTGTGCGCGTTACTCTTAGCCGCATGGTTTATTTTACCGCTAGTATTTTATTACTTAGGTAAGGCGCCTGGGCAAGTATTAATGCAAGCGCAGAGACAATATAGAATCGAGTTACTTGATGTGATCCAAGGGCAAGCTGAGTTAAGTATATTTGGCGCTAATAAACGTTATTTGGCTAAGCTCGGCCAAGCGCAGCAAAGTTTATTTAATCAGCAAACTACTATGGCCAATATTACTGGGCTGAGCCAAGCATTATTGATCGTCATCAATGGCAGTGCAGTGGTACTTATGTTGTATTTTGCTGGCCAGGGGGTGGGTGACCTCTCTCCTCCAGGGCCTTTGATGGCATTAATGGTATTTGCCACTATGGCCAGTCTTGAAATGATGATGCCGATAGCTGGCGCGTTTCAACATTTATCAAGTACTGTGCTAGCCGCGCGGCGAGTCACTGAAATTACTGAGCAAACTCCGAGTGTGGTGTTTAATCCTCATAGTCACTTACAAGCCAAGCATGGAGCCCTACAGATAAGGGATATTCATTTTGGTTATCACAGTCACTCTCCTGTTTTACAAGGCCTAGACTTAACCATTAAAGCCGGTGATAAAGTAGCAGTTTTAGGGCCTACCGGTTGTGGAAAGTCCAGCCTGTTGGGGCTTATTACCCGAGACTGGGCTGCGCAGCAGGGGTCGATTACGCTTGATGGACACCCAATAAGCGACTACAGCGATGCTAATTTACGTGCTGCAATGACCGTAGTGAGTCAACGTATTTATCTGTTTTCAGGAACCTTACGTGACAATTTAGCCTTGGCATTACCCTACCTGCAAGGTGAAGCTAAAAAAGCCCATGATCAACGCTTTATTGAAGTATTAGATAAAGTGGGTCTGCAAACCTTATTGCAAGGTGATCAACCATTAGATTGCTGGATAGGAGATGGTGGGCGGCAATTATCCGGCGGGGAGCAGCGCAGAATTGGCGTTGCCCGAGCATTATTACGTGATGCGCCTTTGCTACTGTTAGATGAGCCTACAGAAGGACTGGATAAACGTACCGAGCGTGAAATTCTTAAAGTATTGCTTGATTTTGCTCAGCACAAAACCTTGTTAATGATCAGTCATCGTTTAACTGCGTTAGACCAAATGGATGCGGTGTACCTTTTTCAGCAAGGTCGTTTGATACAACAAAGCCACTGATGAATGTAAGGCCGTTGTTAAGCTTTAGACATATAAGGTGTTTGTTATAACCTCTTAGTTTACGACTATTTTCGTGAGTCTATTGGTTGTGAATATCGTTATTGATAATGGCTCTAACACGAGCCTTTTTACTCACTATTGTGGTTAGACCGCCGCGCAGCTGAAGTCTGGATGTACAAACCCTTTTGATACTAAATTACATAAATAGTTTTATCCTGAGACAATAAATTGACCCGCTTCACAAATCCGACATTCGGTTATGTTCCAAAATTACAGTTCTCGCTAGGAGTGTGATCCTTGTTGCTATATTAGTAGTTGCAAACATATAACATTAGCTATCGAATTTTTTTAGATGGTGAATGTGATGGCTGGTGTTAACAATCCAGTAATAACTATTAAGCGCGGACTTGATATCCCGATTGCTGGTGAACCACTGCAGCAAATAGATGACGCACCTAAAACGACCCAAGTGGCGTTAATTGGTGAAGAATATGTGGGTTTAAAGCCAACGATGGCGGTTGAAGTAGGCGATAGCGTTGTCAAAGGCCAAGTGCTGTTTGAAGACAAGAAAACGCCAGGCGTGTTATTTACCGCACCCGCAAGTGGAGTGGTTTCTGCTATTCATCGCGGAGACCGTCGAGTACTGCAGTCGGTAGTCATTGATTGTGATGCCACGCAAGATCCTGCCATTATCCTCGAGTCAGTAGATATTCATGCGCTATCAAATGAAATCGTTAAAGACGGTTTAGTTCGCAGTGGTTTATGGACCGCGTTGCGTACACGTCCTTTTTCTCGAGTGCCTCAATTAGATGCCAGCCCAGCAGGTGTATTTGTCACTGCCGTTGACACCAATCCTCTTGCGCCCGATCCACGGGTTATTATTGCGACTCAACCTGAGGCTTTTCAAGCAGGACTATTTGCGCTTACGTTTTTGACTCGCGGCCAAGTGTATCTATGCCAAGACGATGGTGCATCATTATTAGCCGACGCGGCTAGCGAATATGACTTATCAAACGTCAGTGTGCACCGCTTTAACGGCGTGCATCCAGCAGGATTAGTCGGTACTCACATTCATTATTTGTTACCCGCCAGTATTGAACGCCAGGTATGGCATGTGGGTTATCAAGACGTGATTGCCTTTGGCAAACTGTTTTTAACCGGTGAATTGTATACCGATCGCATAGTGTCATTAGCAGGCCCTAACGTGTTAAAACCGCGATTAGTGCGAACCCAAATGGGCGCTAAACTCAGTGAATGGCTTACCAATGAAATCAATCAACAACAATCGCGTATTGTGTCGGGTTCGGTATTGTCTGGCCACACTGCCGTCGACGTTTACGATTATCTTGGTCGATTCCATAACCAAATCAGCGTATTGACCGAAAATGAACGTCAAGAATTACTGCCGTGGGTTCGTCACGATAGTAGTAAATTCTCTCTTACCGGCATCATGATGTCAGGTTTTAGTCGTACCAAAAAGCTATTTGACTTCACCACTCATGCTGGTGGATCTCCGCGCGCCATGATGGCGTTTGGCCAACTCGCACGGGTTATGCCTTTAGATATTTTACCCATTTTATTAGTGCGTGATTTAGTGGTGCGCGATACCGATGAAGCCCAACTGCTTGGCGCATTAGAGCTAGATGAAGAAGATTTAGCATTATGTACTTTTGTTTGCCCAGGAAAGTATGACTTTGGTAAAGAGCTTCGTGCTTGCCTAGATATTATCGAGAGGGAAGGTTAATGAGTCAGCAACAGAAAAAGCCTAGCAGCCAAGATAGCTATTATGCTCATGGCGACTCGATGCGCAGTTACTTACGTTCATTGTGGATAGCCAATGGTCGCAGCACCAAAGGCGATGTGCATATTCGTGATGCCATTGATGTAAAGCGCACCATGCATATTGTGGGTATGTGTTTATTTCCGGCCATGTTGTTTGGTATGTACAACTTGGGTCTACAGGCGCAAGTGGCCATTTTAGCGGGGGCAACTCAACCTGATGCGTGGCAGTTAGCGTTATATAACTTACTGTTTGGGCCATTAACTGAGAGCGCAGGCTTAATCAGTTTATTTGCCTATGGTGCCAGTTTTTATGTGCCATTTTACTTAACCGCATTGATTGTAAGCTTAGTGTGGGAGGTGGTCTTTGCCAAAGTGCGCCACCAAGAATTACACGAAGGCTTCTTTATCACCGCGTTATTGTTTTCACTCATTTTACCAATATCGACACCTTTATGGATTGTGGCTTTAGGCATTAGTTTTGGTGTAGTGGTGGCAAAAGAGATGTTTGGCGGTATGGGGTATAACTTTTTAAACCCTGCATTGGCCGGTTATGCGTTTATCTATTTTGCGTATCCAACAGAAGTGGTGGCATTAGGCCAGTTTGTTGCGGTTGATGGTTTTTCTGGAGCCACCACTTTAACGCTTACCGCAGCTAAAAAATTAAGCTTTATCGATGTGAGTTGGTTTAGCGTATTAAGCGACAGTACTTGGTGGGATGCCTTTTTAGGATTTACCCCAGGAGCGGTGGGTGAAACCAGTACATTAGCCATTCTTATTGGTGGTGGTATTTTACTGCTTACCCGCGTAGCTGATTGGCGTGTTGTAGCCGGTGTGATGTTGGGAATGATCATTACCGTGTTGTTGTTTAACTACTTTGGTTCTAGCAGAAATCCTATGTCGGCAATGCCGTGGACATGGCACTTAGTCACTGGTGGTTTTGCGCTAGGTATGATGTTTATGGCCACCGATCCAGTCACTGCGTCATATACCCGTAAAGCCAAATTTGCATTCGGTTTTATGATTGGTTTTATGACTATTATTATTCGTTTGCTGAATACAAAAATGCCTGAGGGCATCATGTTGGCTATTTTGTTTACTAATTTATGGGCACCGTTATTCGACTATTTAGTCGCTCGTGCCAATATTAAACGGAGACTAAAACGTCATGGCCTTTAAGAAAGATACCGTCACTGGAACAATGATTTTCATCATCGTTTTAAGCCTAGTGTGTTCATTTATGATCACCGGGACAGTCGAGATTTTAAAAGAACGTAAGTTGGCCAAAAAACGTGAAGAAGTACAGCAGTTTGTATTAAAAGCTGCTGACATCGACATTAGCCAAGGCGACTTTAGTGAGTTATTTGCTCAGCGAGTTAAACCAAAAATGGTTAACTTGGCAACTGGTAAGGTGAGCGAGAAAGCCAACTTGCTTGATTTTGACGAACGTATGGCGTCGATTAATCCCGAAACGTCTACCAAACCCAAAAAAGATATCGCCAAGATTAAAACCATCGCGACTGATATTCGCATTTTTGAGGTGTATGACACCAATGGCCAACTTGCCAGTATTGTAATGCCGATTTATGGCAAAGGTTTGTGGTCGATTATTTACGGTTACATGGCGATAAAACCTGACTTAAACACTATTGAAAACATTGTGTTTTATGAACATGGCGAAACCCCTGGTATTGCTGACTTCGTTACTGATCCACAGTGGTTAGCCTTGTGGCAAGGTAAAAAGCTATTTGATGACAAGGGTAATATCGCCATTAAAGTGATTAAAGGTGGCGCTAAAGACGGTGACATTCACGGCATTGATGGTGTGAGTGGTGCAACACGAACCGGTGTGGGGATTCAACGCTTAGTTGAGTTTTGGTTTGGCGTTGAAGGATATCAAACCTATCTACATGCTTTAGCAACTGCGGAGGATAAGTAAATGAGTCGTACCACTTCAACTCGCGAGATCCTAACATCGCCTATTTTAGCTAATAATCCTGTAGCGATACAGGTATTAGGTGTGTGTTCGGCCTTAGCGGTCAGTAATTCAATGCAAACAGCCTTCGTAATGACACTTGCAGTGACTTTTGTGCTGGTGTTTTCGAACTTGATCATTTCATGCATTCGTAACTTTATTCCTAACAGTGTACGAATTATTGCGCAAATGACCGTGATTGCCTCATTGGTGATTATTGTCGATATGGTATTGCAAGATGTGGCGTATGAGCTGTCAAAACAGCTGTCGGTGTTTGTTAGTTTGATCATCACTAACTGTATCATTATGGGCCGTGCTGAAGCCTTTGCGATGAAAAACCCTCCTCATTTAGCAGTGTTTGATGCCTTAGGTAATGCGTTAGGTTATGGCTTAATTTTAATGGGCGTGGCGTTTATTCGCGAGCTATTGGGTCGTGGCAGTTTGTTTGGCCACAACATCTTCACCACCATTGAAAATGGCGGTTGGTATCTTGCAAATGAAATGTTCACTTTGCCACCCAGCGCGTTCTTTTTAATTGGCGTGATGATTTGGGTTATTAAAATCATTCAGCGTAAGCGCGCATAAGGAAACAGCATGGAACACTATATTAATTTATTTATCCAAGCGGCGTTTATCGACAATATGGCGCTGTCATTTTTCTTAGGTATGTGCACCTTCTTAGCTGTGTCGAAAAAGGTCTCTACTGCATTTGGTTTAGGTATTGCGGTGATTGTGGTGATGGTGCTGGCGGTACCATTAAACCAAATTATCTACGTTAATATTTTAGCGCCAGGCGCATTAGCTTGGGCTGGATTTCCTGAGCTGAATTTAAGCTATTTACAGTTAATTACCTTTATTGGGGTTATTGCTGCATTAGTGCAAATATTAGAAATGTTTTTAGACCGTTATATTCCGACTTTATATCAATCGTTAGGGATCTTTTTACCACTACTCACCGTTAATTGTGCCATTTTTGCTGGGGTCATTTTTATGGCCAACCGCGATTACAATTTTACTGAGTCGGTGGTATTTGCCTCGGGTTCTGCTGTGGGGTGGGCGATGGCCATTGTGTTATTAGCGGGACTGCGTGAGCGGATGAAGTTTCATGCTATTCCTGATGGACTACAAGGCATTGGCATCACCTTTATTACCACCGGCTTAATGGCTCTGGGCTTTATGTCATTTGCGGGCATTACGTTATAACGCAGTAAAGAGAAGGGTTATTTAATGGAAATGGCAATAGGTATTGGCATGTTTACCATAGTGGTAAGTTTGCTAGTGGTGGTAATTTTAGCTGCCAAACGTAAGTTAGTGAACACCGATGATGTCACGATTAGCATTAATGGTGATGCCAGTAAAAGCGTGCAAACTCCTGCGGGTGATAAGTTATTGGGCGCATTGTCTGGCCAACATATTTTTATTCCATCAGCATGTGGCGGTGGTGGTACGTGTGGCCAATGTCGCGTAAAAGTTAAATCTGGCGGTGGTGATATTTTAGCCACTGAACTTGATCATATTACCAAAAAAGAAGCTAAAGAAGGCTGCCGTTTAGCTTGCCAGGTTACCGTGCGAACTGACATGGAACTTGAGATAGATGAAGAAATTTTTGGGGTTAAAAAATGGCAATGTGAGGTTATTTCAAATAATAACCAAGCAACGTTTATTAAAGAACTGCTATTAAAAATTCCCGATGGTGAAGAGGTGTTATTTAAAGCCGGTGGCTATATTCAAATTGAAGCGCCTGCCCATCAAGTGCGTTATGCTGATTTTGACATCCCTGAAGAGTATCGTGGCGACTGGGTTAAATACGGTTTGTTTGACCTAGTGTCTACCGTGGATGAAGACGTACTTCGAGCTTACTCTATGGCAAACTACCCTGATGAAAAGGGTACGATTATGCTAAACGTGCGTATTGCTACGCCGCCTAAAGCAGGCTTAGCACCAGGTAAAATGTCATCATATATCTTTAATTTAAAAGCCGGTGATAAGGTGACTATTTCAGGGCCATTTGGTGAGTTTTTTGTCAAAGAAACCGATGCGGAAATGGTGTTTATTGGTGGTGGTGCCGGAATGGCGCCGATGCGGTCGCATATATTTAACCAACTAAAAAGTGTTAAAACTAAGCGTAAAATGAGCTTTTGGTATGGTGCTCGTTCAACTCGCGAGGTATTTTATCAGCAAGATTTTGATCAGCTCGCCGCTGAAAATGACAACTTTGTTTGGCATGTTGCCTTGTCTGATCCACTACCAGAAGATAATTGGACTGGTTATGCGGGATTTATTCATAACGTGTTATTCGAGAACTACCTAAAGCAGCACAAAGCGCCAGAAGATTGTGAGTTTTATATGTGTGGTCCTCCAATTATGAATGCGTCAGTAATAACGATGCTAGAAAGCTTAGGCGTTGAGTCGGAAAATATTTTACTGGATGACTTTGGTGACTAATTTGGTATTGAATAATATGATTATCTGTATCGATTATTATTCTTAGTTTATACTCTTAGACATTCATAGATTTAGATGTTAATACACTATATTTTCAAGCGCATAGACGTTCATAGACTCAGACGAATAAGCTTGCGAGTAAAGCTTAGCCATTAAAATTTAGCCATTAACATCGCTAATAAAAAAATCCCCAATACGGTCATTGACGGTTTGGGGATTTTTAGTCATAGGAGTAAATAGTAAATAAAGGATTAACGTTCAGAACACGCTAAACGCATCACCTCGGCTTTGCTAAAACTCAGCACATTACCGTTTTGTTCAGTGAGCAGTAAATTTTCGCGAGCATAACGCTTAATCGTAGTAGGGCTTCTATCGAGTATTTCACAGACTTCATTTAAGGTTAAATCATTATCATCACTCATTATTATTCTCCTTACGTTATGGTTACTCGTTTTACGTCGTTAGCATTGAACAACATAGGTGTATTAACTTGTCATAAACGTGCATTTTTGTCGAGAGTAGTCTTATGAATAATGACAGCGATGCATCATGGCATTATTGATAATTTGAGTGGTAGGAGCAACCTGAGGCTTTAAAGCCACTTGGTACATCGACTCTGCTACCGTTTGTGCATCAATGGGTTGGTATTGGCGCAGTGGTCCGATAAATAAAAATGATAAGCCACCAAAAATAGACTGGCCAATATCTTCCATAAAACGCCTATTATCTCGTGGCCCTAATAGTAAACTCGGTTGAAAAATATTCAGTACTGGTAAAGATAGTGCCTTAAGCGCTTGTTCAACTTCACCTTTAATTCGATTATAAAATACCGTTGATTTAGCGTCTGCACCCAATGCGGTTACCACCATAAATTTAAGCGCTGGGTTTACTTGTATTTGGCATAGTTTGGCAAAGGCTAATACAGCTAGTTTATCAACTTGCATAAAGGCTTCTTCACTGCCCGCTTGCTTTATTGTGGTGCCTAAACAGCAAAATGCATGATCAACTTTTTCTGCCAATATAAGCTCATGTAATTCGTCAAGTTGGCAGGCAATAAACTGCACCTTTTCTGCGCCAAATTGATGTTCAACCAAATTAGGTCCCGAACGGCCAATGACTAATACTTTACTATACTGTTCACTTTCAATGATGCGAGTGAGTAAGGCGTTACCCACTAATCCTGTCGCACCTATAATTGCTGCAATCATATAATCCTTTAGAAAGCTAAACATACTCGCTAGACTCTAATCTGTCGCCCGATGTGTTTCAATAAGAATATTTTAATAGTAATTATTATCCTGTTTGTTAGTTTAGTGCTATTGGAACAAATGCGTTCTACTCCACACAATAATAACAATCATTAGGATGAGTTATGACCCAAGCCCACTTACCACTGACCGATTTTATTGAGTACTCAGCCGCTGAGATGCTCACGCGGGCACAAGACAATTACCAACAAGTTAAGCGCCGTCATTCAATACGGGCATTTTCAGATCGTGCCGTACCGCAAGCTATTATCGAACAATGCATACTCGCAGCAGGCACAGCACCTAACGGCGCTAACCATCAGCCATGGCATTTTGTTGCCATCAACCGCCCAGATATTAAAATGCAAATTAGGCAGCAGGCTGAGGCGTTAGAGCAAGCTTTTTATGCCGGCCGAGCAGGTGCAGAATGGTTAGATGCATTAAAACCATTAGGTACCAATGCCGACAAGCCGTATTTAGAGCATGCACCTTGGTTGATTGCGGTGTTTAGTAAAAAGCGTATGGAAGAGGCCGGTGAGCAAAAGAGTAATTATTATGTGCATGAGTCGGTAGGGATCGCGACCGGTTTTTTAATTCAAGCATTGCATCATGCAGGCCTTGGCACGTTAACCCATACACCAAAACCGATGAGTTTTTTAAGTAAAGTGTGTGGCCGCGACAATGACAATGAGCGTCCTTATATGTTGATTATTGCAGGTTACCCCGCTGATGATGCCACTATTCCACAACATGCAGTGCAAAAAAAGTCGCTAGATGAGATTTGTGATTTTATTTAATCTTTATCGTTGTTAGGTTGTTGGCGTTTATAAAATCGCCCATTTATAAAAGTGCTCGTTAATGACAATGACCGCTTGTATTCATACTCTATTGCAATAATATAGTGGGCAAATGATTATCGTTAAAACGTATTAAAAGGAGTTAATATGAAATTGTTAAGTTCGTTGTTAGTTTGCTCTTTAGGCGGAATAGTCCCCATGCTGGCTGAAGCTGGCGATGCTCAATCAACCTTAGGTCATCTAGTTGAATTATCGATAAAACTCAATAATGACTCTATTGCGCTAAGTTGTTTACCTAGAACTGAAACCGCTGGTAAAACGCCTGATTGGGTGATTGAATGTAACCGTTTGGCTTATCAATATCTAATCGGTAAAACAGGTGACGGAATTGAGTTTAGTCGCCAAGTTAATGAAAAACCTTTTGGTATGGCAGCAGATTTTATGGCGAATACCTTGATGTCTGATCCTTCTGGATTTAAGGCGGCTAATATTTCTCAAGAGTTCGTATATAAGCATAAAAAAACGTAATATTGCTTTTGTAGATCTCACTTTTTTTAGATTAAATGCATTTAAAGCGATACCTAAAAATGCTAGTTTCAATGTTGTCATTCTCATCGAAACCTATTTCTACAACTATTTTTGGTGCAGTAATACAACAATGTTTTAGCTGTGACTTTCAATAGCGATTATTGTGAGTCACCGTTTTTAATGTTTGGAGCCACCACAACCAGCATCATAAACACTATCAACATTACAGCAAGCATCATAAGCATCACAACCGCTACCAACATCACAGCAGCTATCACCACTATTATCATCTTCAGCAAAACTTGGCTTAACATTTATGTTAGTCCAGCAATTAGCCCTATTTTAATTTAGCTCGTCGCTACATTAAGATTTAGCCACTGTAACAATGTTATGGATTAAATAGACGTCGATAGTCGTGCTACGAATGGAAAAAAGGTATGGTTTTGGACGTAAGACATTCATCATGCAGTGATTTATTTAGGCGAAAATAAAAAGCGCCTAAAGGCGCTTTTATTATCAATGTAACTCGATACTATTAACTCAAATTAATCATATAATGATGGCGTATTTTCTGTTGGACGAGTTTTGAATCGTCGATGTAGCCACATGTATTGAGCTTTGTTGCGGTTAATCAGTTGTTCTACAATCTGGTTACCACGAATGGCGTCATCAGTTTCATTGTCGCCGGGGAAATTATCTAAAGGTGGCATGATTTCAAGGGTGTAGCCTTTATCATCGCTATTACGCTCAACAAAAAAAGGCACCACATTGGCTTTACCTAGCCTCGCCAATGAGGTTGCGCCAGTAATGGTGGCAGCATCGGGTACGCCAAAAAAGGGAATAAACACCGCGCTCGAACGACCAAAATCTTGATCGGCGGTATACCAAATCACGTCAGGACTGCGCAAACTGCGGATCATTTGGCGCACGTCACGCTTAGGCACTAAGCCTTTGTTTGAACGCAAGCGACCTTTAACTTGTAAGTATTCCATCACCGGATTGTTATGTGGCCGATACACTCCAATTCCTGGAGCAAACTGACCAAATATACGCGCGCCCATTTCAAGTGGTAAGCAATGCACCGCAAATAAAATAACCCCTTTGCCACTGTCTAAACTTTGGCTAACATGTTCGGTGCCTTTAATGGTCATGTGCTGTTGCACTCGATCATTTGACCACCACCATGCGTTAATGGTGTCAAATAAGGCTTTGCCGGTTTCTTCAAAGTTACGTTCCAGCAGTTGCTGCTTATCAATATTACTCATATCTGGAAAGCATAAATCGATATTACGTCTTGCAGTATGGGTTCTTCCATCGGCTATTTTCATCACCAATCGGCCAATACCAGCGCCAATTTTCATTTGCCAAGGTAAGGGTAATAGCAAGGTTAAGCGCATTAAACCGACAGCAAACCACATAGGCCAATGTTTAGGATGATATAAATCAGAAGAAAATTCGGCTTTCTCGACCACAGATAACTCGTCTAGTTCACAAAAATTATTTGTTATTCTACCTCATATTTTGATGAAAATTAGGTACAATCACGGTTAAATTTTTATAAGACAGCGAATACACTATGAAGGTTTCTCTCCCAGCTTTTGAAAATGCGCGCGTTTTAGTGATTGGCGATGTGATGTTAGATCGCTATTGGGTAGGCCCTACGGGACGTATTTCACCCGAAGCTCCTGTACCTGTTGTTAAAATTAATCAAATTGAAGATAGACCCGGCGGCGCCGCGAACGTGGCATTAAACATTGCGACTTTAGGCGGAAAAGTCCAATTAGCCGGCATAGTAGGTCAAGATGAAACCGCACAAGCATTAACCCAAGGGGTAAAAGTGTTTGGCGTTGAGCCACAGTGGTTAACGGTAGCCGACAAGCCGACAATTACTAAATTACGGGTATTGTCGCGTAATCAACAGTTAATCCGCTTAGATTTTGAAGAGCAGTTTGATAAAGCCACTAGCCAAGCGTTATTTGCTCAAAGCGAAGCCATTTTGGACAATGTTGATGTATTGGTATTGTCAGATTATGCCAAAGGCGCCATTGATGAACCTAAGGATTTTATTGCTAAAGCACGCGCTAAAGGGGTAAAGGTTTTAGTGGATCCTAAGGGGCATGATTTTGCCCGTTATCACGGCGCCTCATTAATCACCCCAAACATGAGTGAGTTTGAAGCCGTTGTCGGCACGGTAACCAGTGAAGATGATTTAATCGAAAAAGCCCAAAAACTGATTAAGTTGCATAACTTTGATGCCATTTTAGTCACCCGTTCAGAAAAGGGTATGACGTTAGTGTCGCAAGACCAACCAGAATTACATATTCCTACTGTTGCTCGTGAGGTTCATGATGTGACGGGGGCTGGCGATACGGTGATTTCTGCTTTAGCAACGTCAATTGCCGCGGGTGCTTCGTTAGCGCAAGCTTGTGCTATCGCTAATACTGCAGCCGGTGTGGTTGTGGGTAAATTAGGTACATCAACGGTAAGTCGTATTGAATTAATTCAGGCATTAGCCCTTAACCATGGCGAATCTGGATTTGGCGTAATGACCGAAGATCAATTAGCCTATGCCATGGACCAAGCCCGTTTACGCGGTGAGCAGATTGTGATGACGAACGGCTGTTTTGATATTTTACATGCTGGCCATGTGAGCTATTTGAAGCAGGCAAAAGCGTTAGGTCATCGCCTTATTGTTGCTGTGAATGATGATAGCTCTGTGACACGCTTAAAAGGTCCTGGACGTCCGGTTAACCCTATTGATCGTCGTATGGCCGTATTAGCAGGGCTTGCATCGGTAGATTGGGTGGTTCCATTCGCTGAAGACACACCACAACGTATTATTGCACGCCTATTGCCAGACTCTTTAGTTAAGGGCGGTGATTACAAAGTAGAAGATATAGCTGGTGGTGCTGAAGTGATAGCGGCAGGTGGCAAGGTTGAAGTGCTTGGATTTGAAGATGGTGTGTCAACCACGGCCATTATTCAAAATATTATGTCACAAAAGTAGTCAATGCTTAGATACTGGCAGCGGTCATTACTCAAATTATTCAGATGTAGCGTTGCATGCGCGCCGTTATTGGTTTGTCACTTTGTTAATGCCGGCCAGTTTATTGCGACTCAACCTGTGACTGCTAGTCAGATCCAAACGACGGCGGTTATGATTGAAGATGGCTTGGTGAATGATGACATTCGTCAAGCTTATTTTACTCCAGTAGCATCCAAACAAGCGCTAGTCTGCTCTTTATCTTCACTGATAAGGTGTATTGCATTGCTCCCTTCGTCTTTACAACAACAAACTGCTTTTTCAGTTGCCAATATTCGCCGTGCTGTTGGGCGTAAAAGTGCGATGGTACTGGTTGCAAAGCATCGTACAACAGCAGGGGTTATTATTATTAATTCCGCTAAAGATATGCTTGAACAGAGTGGTTCAATTGGCTTAACGACTTATCAGTTGCCGTTAGCCAAACAAGCACAATTAACCTTGTGGCATGAAATAGGCCATTTATATAACATTGCACTGCAAGGCAGCATTTTACCCTCATCTTTAACTGAATATCAGCATGAGTGGCTAGCGGATTTGTATTTGTTATGGCGTATTTCGCAACATTACCAGCAGCTCGACTTAGCCTGGCAGCAGTTGCATCGACGTAACTTGGCGCTCATTAATGATAGTGGTAATTTGTCGCATTGGAGTGCTCCTCAACTGCAAATTGTACTCAGTCGTTATGACGCACAACAATTACAGCAATTTACTCGCTATGAGGATTTTTTAACGGCCGTTTATCCATTAATGCCGACGTGGTCAACGCGCGATATGGGTGAGTTTTCTAGCTTAGTCCAGCGTACTTTTAGTGCAGTTCAGTCTTTACCTGAGTATATATTTTGGCGTCAACCTGAGCTAATTCAGGTGTTGTCGCCGACCTTAGAACGGTTAATGGGTAAGGCAGAATCCCAGCGCTGGCTTAAATCTCAATTCTCAACTGTAAAATAATGTGTAAATTTTTGTTAGCCCTATATTTTACCGTACGCA
The DNA here is from genome assembly GCF_003855395.1 of Shewanella livingstonensis. Taxonomy (NCBI): domain Bacteria; kingdom Pseudomonadati; phylum Pseudomonadota; class Gammaproteobacteria; order Alteromonadales; family Shewanellaceae; genus Shewanella; species Shewanella livingstonensis. The sequence continues at coordinate 1,139,297 of NZ_CP034015.1, forward strand.
GTTCATTTTTTGGTGTTTTGTTATAACCTTTGATTTTAAAGGGGTAAATAAATCGTTATCGCGATAATGTTCTGTTTTGTCCTGCCTATCTGGATATTGTACGGTTAAATATGTTGTAAATTTGCTTATTCTTAGCAGAATTTTCTAGTTTGGTCTGGTAAGCTCTTGCACCAAAATAATTAGAGAGACCAAGTTTATGGCCAAGCGTTCACGAGTTGAAACCGAGTTAACCGTTAACCAAATTTTAGATGAAGCCTTTAAACAAATCCTCACGATTGGTTTTGAGGCGATGTCATATACCACCTTGTCTGCCGCTACTGGAGTCAGCCGAACAGGTATCAGTCATCACTTTCCACGTAAAACAGAGTTTCTAGTGCGTTTAGATCAACGTATTGGGCAGTTTTTTATTGAAGGTTTAGACTTTACGTCGATAGACGCATTGCAGCAATCATGGGCTGATATTATGCGAAATCCTCAACGGAAAGCGGTATTGCAACTGTTTTTTAGTTTGTGTGGTAGTACTGATCAAAACATGAAAACGCTGAATTCGCTTAATGTCGTCAAAGAGGCTGCGATGAGCCATTTTGCTGATGCTGGGCGCCGATGTGTTGAACAACTTATCGGTAATAGTGCCTTAGTATTATTGCAAGATGGGTCAGTAAACTAACAGCAAACAAACTGCGAGATTGGATTGCGTTACTGTTAGTGTACCAGCGTTTTTGGCTAGTTAAGTTTTACTCTGTTAGTAACAAATCGGTGTTAAAATTGACATTATGATCAATACGATATCGAAGAGATTATTCCGTATTGGTGTCTGAGCTTTCAACATACTGAATCGAACAGATGTCGTTACGGAATGGTATTTCGTGAGCGATAAAATATCACTCACGTATTCAGTTTCACGCTCGTTTTCTGCTTTCATATCTGTCGCACATTTGCTGAGCTTGTTCTGCATCAAACTCGCGCAATCCACTTAATACTAATGTTTTCACTCCGCTACCAATCACTTTACCTTCGCTTTGCAATTCAAAGGTAAGGGTGACGTCGCCACGCTTACCATTAATCACTAAGTCTTGTTTGATAAGATGTAAGCTGATGGTGTTGAAATCAAAGTGGTCTAAATGAAATGACATGCTTTCATAAATCACTAATGGGCGATCAGGGTTAATCATTACCTTGTGTTGCTTCATCATTGGCACTAGCACGTGCGTGAAATTTAATCCTGAAAAAGCCACATAACTTCTAATAAATGCTGCTGTTTGTATGTCGCATTTGCACACTTCACCTTGACGTTCAATGTGCAGGTATTCTTTGCCTTTAGTGTCACTAATGCTAAATTTATTGGTTACACTTTTATCAACGTGTAGCTCAACATTGTCACCTACCATGCCGGCAAATTTAAACTGCATATTTGGACTTAAGCCGTATTCGGTCAGCACAAGTGCAAACAATAAATCGCCTGGGACACAAAAACGTTTAGCGCCCACATCATGGATTGGGTTGAAATCTCCAGCGATTTTTTTGGCGAAGTCACTGGCTTGTTGAGCCGAAATAAATACGCTTTGATCTTGCTTAGTAAAATAAGGTGATAAAAACATAAACAATAATTCTTATTGGTCAGTTGTTTGCTGTCGCACTATATTGTTTGTTACTCAATATGCAGTAATAAACAGAGCGTAAGGCAAGCAAAGTAATTAATAAAATCAGTAATTGAGTGAGAGTTTACTGTAAAACGCTAAATACACTCACCCGATGACTCTGCTTAGCGCCACTTTGGGCTAAACATTGTGTTAATTATGGATGGTTTTTAGCGTTAGATAATGATGTATTTCCATATATATCAATTTTTTACCTATTATGTATAGTTAGACTTTAGCATTTAACGCATCTTTTTAGTCTGCAGCATATCCTAGTCGCACGAAATTGGCTTATTTAATTAACCTCATTTCTTATTGTTGGTGAGATTAAGGGTGTTCATGCTGGGAGGAGGTCGTTGCCAATAATTACAGCTTTGAAGTTTTGACCTATAGTACTTACCAAAATAAGAAGTTATGTTTACCGTGTTTTTTAATACTGTACATTGCCTTGTCTGCCTGTTCACATACGTTAGTAAACTCATCTAATTCATCAAATAAACTGATGCCAATACTGAGGCCTACTTTAATGCTTTCACCCTCTAATTCGATAGGATGTTGATAGTGTGACAGTAAGGTTTTAGCTAAGGTTGTTAGGCGTTCCACATCATTACAATGAGCTAAAATGACAAACTCATCACCACCAAAGCGTGCCACATGATGTCGTGGAGTTTGTGTTGTGTCTGGCGTACTAAAGAGTTGATCGCATATTTGAGCTATATCGTTGGCAATATGGATTAATAAACTATCGCCATATCGATGGCCTAAGTGGTCATTAATTATCTTAAAACCGTCCAAATCGATAAAGCACAGCGCGCCTTGATGTGTACTGTGAGTGCTTTTTCCTTGTTCAAAGGCAGCAATGAGTGCATTTCGATTGAGTAAATTAGTTAACGGATCACGATGAGCGAGTTTGGCTAAATCTTGTTCGTAGCGTTTTTCTTGGGTGACATCAATATGCGTGCCCATAATACGAAGCGGTTCACCGTTAATACCATATTCAATAATACGCCCACGGTCAGACACCCATGCAACAGTGCCATCTTTGTGCACCATGCGATGCACGGCTTGATAAATTTCAGCGTTACCGGCTACATGGCTTTCAAAGGCTTGTATCACCCAGTCTTTGTCTTCTGGGTGAAGATTGTTTTTCCAACTGCTGATATGAGCAGGTAACTCTTCACGAGTAAACCCGAGCAGATGGCCCCACTGCTGATTAAAAATAGTCAGGTTTCCGCTGGGAATATGTTGTTCCCATAGACATAAGCCAGTGCCATCAAGCGTAGCGTTGAGTTGTTCGTTTACTCTTTTATTTAATAGAGTAAGTCGATTATTCTCATTCTCTAGTTGCTTGATTGTCTGCTTATGCCGCTCTAGTTCAAGCTGTAATTGAGTAATGATGTCTTGCTGTGCCATGGATAACCGATAATCCTTTAAAGTCCAATAGACTCAGTTTAGCTGGTTATTAAACAAAAAAATACCAGCATCATCTGCTGGTATTTTTATGATCACAAAGTTGATTTATAAGGCTTTAAGGATTGCTTCTACACTGTCCTTAGCATCGCCAAACAACATTTGAGTATTGTCTTTAAAGAACAATGGATTTTGTACACCAGCATAACCGGTGTTCATTGAACGTTTAAAGCCAATGACGTTTTGGGCTTTCCACACTTCTAATACTGGCATACCCGCAATAGGGCTATTTGGATCTTCCATCGCTGCGGGGTTAACCGTATCGTTAGCGCCAATAACCAACACTGTGTCAGTACTGCTAAAGTCTTCGTTGATTTCGTCCATTTCAAGCACGATATCGTAAGGCACTTTAGCTTCAGCCAATAGTACGTTCATGTGGCCAGGTAAACGACCTGCAACAGGGTGAATACCAAAGCGAACTTTTATGCCCAATGCACGGAGCTTTTTAGTGATTTCAGCCACCGGATATTGTGCTTGCGCTACCGCCATGCCATAACCTGGGGTGATGATGACTGAATCTGACGCTTTTAGCATATCAGCGACGTCTTCAGCGGTTGTTTCACGGTATTCGCCCACGGTGTCGTCGCCTGTTGAAGCCACGGCATCATTACCAAAACCACCGGCAATAACAGAGATAAACGAGCGGTTCATGGCTTTACACATAATGTAAGACAGAATCGCACCCGATGAGCCCACAAGCGCACCAACCACAATCAGTAAGTCATTAGATAACATGAAACCTGCTGCTGCGGCTGCCCAGCCTGAATATGAGTTGAGCATTGACACTACAACTGGCATGTCTGCACCGCCAATTGAGGCGACTAAGTGCCAACCAAATGCCAAGGCGATTAAGGTCATCAGTATGATAGGTGTTACTGAGCCGCCAGCTTGGACAAACATAATCATTAGTATTAATGACACCACTACCGCAAGCAAATTGAGCTTGTGACGATGTGGCAGCATTAATGCTTTTGATGATACCAGACCACGTAACTTAGCAAAGGCCACAATCGAACCTGTGAAGGTGACTGCACCAATAAAGATGCCTAAAAATACTTCTACTAAGTGAATGTTAAGCATGGCACCGGTTAGGTGCTCAGTCTGTTGAGCATTGCTCGCTTCAACAAATGCAGCTCTGGCGGTTTCTAGTGTTGTGTTGAGGTCTTGCCCCAATACCACCACAATTTCAGACACTTCGTGTGGTTGGATATCAATAAAGCTATTAAAGCCCACTAATACCGCTGCGAGACCCACAAAACTGTGCAAAATCGCGACTAGCTCTGGCATTTCAGTCATTTCGACTTTTAATGCTAAGCGAATACCAATTGATCCACCAATGACCATGGCGAGAATAATCCATTCTACGCCGTTTGTAGCAGGATTAAGTATGGTAGCAATAAGCGCAATCGCCATACCAATAATGCCAAATAAATTACCATTTTTAGCGGTTTCTTGTTTTGATAACCCAGCTAAGCTGAGAATAAAAAACACCGCGGCAATGATATAAGATGCTGTAACCAGTCCTTGAGACACGATATGACTCCTTAATCTTTACGGAACATCTTCAGCATGCGCTGAGTGACGGTAAACCCGCCAAAGATGTTGATACTGGCAATAAGCACCGCAACAAACGCAAGCGCCGTGACTAATGCTGAACCTTGGCCTATTTGCAATAACGCCCCAACCACAATAATGCCAGAAATCGCATTAGTGACCGACATTAACGGCGTATGCAATGAGTGCGACACATTCCACACCACGTAATAACCCACCACGCACGATAGGATAAACACGGTGAAATGCGATAAGAACTCAGCGGGTGCAACCGAAGCGACTGCAGCAAAACCGGCAAGCCCTAACACACCTAAAATGTATTTAAGTTTTGACGGCGCTTTATCAACTTTAGCTTTAGGGGCAATACTTGCTGCTGGTTTTTGTGGCGCCGCAGACACTGAAATCGCTGGTGGTGGAAAGGTAATTTCGCCGCCACGAGTCACGGTCATGTTGCGCATCACCACGTCATCAAAATCGAGTACTGCGTTGCCATCTTTAGCTTTACACATTAACTTCATCAAGTTGACTAAGTTAGTGCCATAAAGTTGTGATGACTGCGCGGGTAAACGACCGGGTAAATCGGTGTAACCCAATACCTTGACGCCATTGTCAGTAATAAAGCGTTCACCAGTAACGGTATACTCACAGTTACCGCCAGTGGCTGCCGCTAAATCGACAATCACAGAGCCGGGTTTCATGGTATCGACCATGTCTTTGGTGATGAGTTTTGGCGCTGGGCGACCAGGAATTAATGCGGTGGTGATAATGATGTCGACATCTTTAGCTTGCTCGGCAAATAACGCCATTTCAGCTTCAATAAACTCTTCTGACATCACTTTGGCATAACCGTCAGACGATCCGCCTTCTTTATTTTCAAATTCAAGCTTTAAGAAACTGCCGCCCATTGACTCAATTTGCTCAGCCACTTCAAGGCGAGTATCAAATGCGCGAACGATGGCCCCTAGCGAGCCCGCAGTGCCAATAGCGGCAAGACCTGCTACACCAGCACCAATTACCAATACTTTGGCTGGTGGCACCTTACCTGCTGCGGTAATTTGCCCGGTAAAGAAACGCCCAAACTCGTGAGCAGCCTCAATGACTGCGCGATAACCACCAATGTTAGCCATCGATGATAAGGCGTCCAGTGACTGGGCGCGCGAGATGCGCGGCACCATGTCCATTGCCATCACGGTAATATTGTGACTTGACAGTTTTTCAACAAGTTCTGGGTTTTGGGCTGGCCAAATAAAACTGACTAGCGTAGTGCCTGGCTTCATTTTGGCTATTTCGTCATCGGTCGGCGCATTGACTTTAAAGATAAAGTCAGCTTGATAAACACTATCGACTACATCCGCCCCGGCGGCTTCAAATGCAGCATTATCGAAGCTTGATTTCACACCTGCCTGTGCTTCAATTGCCACACTAAAGCCGAGCTTTTTAAGCTGTATCACGGTCGCTGGAGTCGCCGCGACTCGAGTTTCACCTTCGATACTTTCTCTCGGTATTCCAATCTGCATGACTGTTTCCTGATGGTTGATAAAAAGACCGTCTATTGTTGTTCCCCATTAATAGACCATTGTGTTTGAGTATTACTGCCTCACATGGGCACTTTGACGATAGAAAAAGTACAGCATGTGACCATTGAAGTCGGGTAAACTATTTAGTCAATGGCATTACGCTGACATAGTTACATTGTATTTGCACGTCGTTTTACTCAGAGAACAATCAAACTGATAATTTTTATCAGTTAATTAGATCTCTTAGCTTGCGACATGAGGCATGTTCGGTACAAGTGCCTTTAGGCTAATTATTGAGTTTTAAATGGAGGTAATTTAAAAACTTTTAACTACGCCACACTTTTGTAGCTTAAAAAAACCGCTTTGCATATTCCTAAATGGAATAAAAAATCATCTTTTATTCTTTTTTGGTTTTTGTTCGTAGGAGTAAGCTAGTCCACATTACACTGTTATAAGGCCGTCTTATGTTGTTAAAAGAACTTTCAGCTTTAGCTTCGCCGTTGTCTCAAGGACAAGTCGATAAGCTAAAACAACTCACATCAGAATTATCTTCAGTTCAGCTCGCATGGGTCAGCGGTTATTTAGCTGCCAGTGCTAACCAAGGTCAAAGCGGTGTCGAGACGACAGCAGAGGCAAGCGCCGCCCCAACAGTTACGATTTTATATGGTAGCCAAACCGGTAATGGCCGTGGCGTAGCCAAAGCGCTAGCCGTTAAAGCGCAGGCACAAGGTTATGCCGTTAACCTAGCATCTATGGGCGAATACAATGTCCGCCAGCTAAAACAAGAAACCATCTTGCTATTGGTTGTTAGCACTCATGGTGAAGGCGAAGCGCCTGACGATGCTATTGAACTACACAAGTTTTTAGCCTCAAAGCGCGCACCGAAGTTAGATAATTTACATTATTCTGTCATCGCCCTAGGTGATTCGAGCTATGAGTTTTTCTGCCAAACTGGTAAAGACTTTGATACGCGTTTAAGTGCACTAGGGGCAACATCTTTATTGCCGTTGGTAGAATGTGATGTTGATTATGAAGATATTTCACAACAATGGCAGGACAGCGTTGTAGAAGCTGTTAAGCCGTATATTCAAGCATCAAGTGCTAGTGTGGTCTCTATTGGTACTGCATCAATTGCAGGTGAAAGCGAATATACCAAGCAAAACCCCTATACCGCAGAAGTACTTGTAAGCCAAAAAATTACCGGTCGTGGTTCTGATCGTGATGTCCGCCATGTTGAAATTGATTTAGGCGAGTCAGGGTTAACTTACCAGGTTGGTGATGCGTTAGGTGTGTGGTTTAGTAATAACGAAGTGCTTGTCGATGAAGTGATCGCCGCACTTGGTTTAGCCGCCGACGAAAGCGTTAGCGTATCGAAAGAGTCTGTGTCATTAAAAGTGGCGTTAACTGATAAGAAAGAATTAACTCAGTTATACCCAGGCCTAGTGAAAACATGGGCTGAGCTGAGTGGTAATGCTGAACTAGCTGAAATTTGTGAAGACAAAGAACAAACCAGACAGTTTATTCTAAAGCATCAATTAGCCGATTTAGTGGCAGTTTATCCTGCTAAAGTCAGCGCGACGCAGTTAGTTGATATGTTACGTCCGCTAACACCTCGCTTATATTCAATTGCTTCAAGCCAGGCCGAAGTTGAAGCCGAGGTGCACTTAACAGTGGCATTGGTTGAAGACGAGCGTCAAGGTCAAGCTCGCTTTGGTGGTGCATCGCATTTCTTAGCCTCAGCTGAAGAAGGCCAGCAGGTCAATGTGTATGTTGAGCCTAATAACCATTTCCGCTTACCAGAAAATCCAGAAACACCGGTAATTATGGTGGGTCCTGGTACTGGTGTGGCGCCATTCCGCGCCTTTATGCAGCAACGTGCCGTTGACGGTGTGTCGGGTGACAGCTGGTTATTCTTTGGTAACCCACATTTTGAACAAGATTTCTTATACCAAGTTGAGTGGCAGCAGTATCTTAAAAATGGCGATTTATCGCGTTTAGATGTGGCTTTCTCGCGCGATCAAGCTCATAAAGTGTATGTTCAGCATCGCATTGCCGAACAAGCTGAAGCGTTGTGGCAGTGGCTACAAAATGGCGCGCATGTGTATATCTGTGGTGACGCAGAGCGTATGGCCAAAGACGTACACCAAGCATTAGTGAATATAGCGGTCGAACAAGGTGGCCTAAGCGCTGATGACGCAGAAGCTTACTTTGAAACACTTCGTAGCGAAAAACGCTACCAAAAAGACGTGTACTAAATTCGACCTCGGTTGATAGCTAAATCTAGCAACCCAATCGCACTACTGAATTGAACAGAATTAAGAGAGGCCCTGGCCATGAGTGAGCAAAAGTTAGCGTTAAACGAATACTTAAAAATCGACAGTGATTATTTACGCGGCGATATTCAGGAGGGTTTAGACACCCAAGTGACGGGATCGTTTAGCGATGGCGATCAGCAGTTGATCAAATTCCACGGTTTTTATCAGCAAGATGACCGCGACTTACGTAATGAGCGTAAAGAGCAAAAATTAGAGCCGCTGCACAGTTTTATGCTACGAGCTCGTGTACCTGGTGGTATTTGTACTCCACAGCAGTGGTTAGAAGTTGATAAAATTTCATCTACGCTAACCACCTCAAATAGTATTCGTTTAACCACGCGTCAAACGTTTCAGTACCACGGCATTCCTAAGCGTAATTTAAAAACCTTGATCCAGGGTCTTGATCGCGCCGCACTCGATTCTATTGCTGCTTGTGGTGATGTAAACCGTAACGTGATGTGTAACCCAAACCCGGTTGAATCTAAGTTACATGCGCAGGCTTACGCGGTTGCCAAGCATTTATCTGACCATTTATTACCACACACTCGCGCTTACGCTGAGATTTGGCTAGATGAAGAAAAGCTATTAGGCACCGAAACGGTTGAGCCTGTTTATGGCAAAACCTATTTGCCTCGTAAATTTAAGATGGCGGTTGCGGTTCCTCCACATAACGATGTCGACGTGTATACCAACGATCTTGGTTTTATCGCGGTAGCAGACGCCGGTGAACTGATTGGTTTTAACTTAGTTGCGGGTGGCGGTATGGGTTCTACTCATGGTGAAGTAGAAACGTTCCCACGTTTAGCCGATGATTTGGGCTTTATTAAAACCGCTGATGTGACCAAATTTGCTGAAGCGGTGATGACGGTTCAGCGTGATTGGGGTAACCGTGTTGTGCGTAAGCGTGCCCGTTTAAAGTACACCATTGTTGACCATGGTCTTGACGCGTTTAAAGCCGAAGTTGAAAAACGTGCTGGGGTGAATTTTGAGCCAAAGCGTGAGGTGATCATTGGCGATCGCGGCGACCGTTATGGTTGGGTTGAAGGCATCGACAATAAATTCCACTTAACGTTATTTATTGAAAGTGGCCGTATTAAAGATATGCCAGGTCAAACCTTGCAAACCGGTTTACGTGAAATTGCCAAAATCCATAAAGGCGATTTCCGTATGACATCTAATCAGAACATGATTATTGCTGGTGTCGCTGCACAAGACAAAGCGGAAATTGAAGGTTTAGCACGTAAGCACGGCTTATTAGGCCAGGTGTTAAGTGGTACTCGCGGGCATTCAATTGCCTGTGTAGCATTACCAACTTGCCCATTAGCGATGGCAGAAGCTGAACGTTACTTCCCAGAGTTTATCGATCACATCGATGCACTACAGGCAAAACATGGCATTAGCGAGCAGTCAATTGTGGTGCGTATGACGGGTTGTCCAAACGGTTGTGCCCGTCCATTTGCTGCCGAAATTGGCTTAGTGGGTAAAGCGCCAGGGCGTTACAATTTGTATTTAGGCGCCAGCTTTGAAGGCACACGTTTAAATAAAATGCATAAAGAAAACATTCAAGAAGCAGAAATTTTAGCTGAATTGGATGGCTTGTTTGGCCGCTACGCCACTGAACGTGATGCTGGCGAAACCTTTGGTAACTTCACTGTACGCATTGGCGTTGTGAAGGCGGTTATAGACGCCGCTAAGGATTTTCATGCTTAATGACGTGGTAACGACTGCATCTACTGATGCGGGCGTCGATCATTCTGTTACTCCCGCTCAACTGCAGGCGTTGTTATCAGCGCCTAAAGCAGAGCAAACGGCTGCGCTAGAAAACATTAATCAATTTTTAGCGGGATTAACGGCGCAGCAACGAGTGGCTTGGGGTTTAGCCTATTTACCGGGCGGGCATGCATTATCGTCAAGTTTTGGTATTCAAGGTGCGGTAATGCTGCACATGGTGACCCAGGCGCAGAGTGATATTCCGGTGATATTAACTGACACCGGTTATTTGTTCCCAGAGACTTATCAATTTATTGATCAGTTAACTGAGCGCTTAAACCTCAATCTTAACGTGTACCAAGCGGGCCAAACCCAAGCGTGGCAAGAAGCCCGTTTTGGCAAACTGTGGGAGCAGGGGATTGATGGTCTAGAAAAGTATAACCGAATCAATAAAGTTGAGCCTATGCAACGTGCATTAGCTGAATTAAATGTCGGTACCTGGTTTGCAGGCTTGCGTCGTAGCCAGTCTAGCACCCGTGAAGCATTGCCGATTTTAGCCATTAGTGGTAAACGTTTTAAGTTGTTACCTATCATTGAGTGGAGCAATAAAGACGTGCACCTGTACTTAACTGAGCTTGACTTGCCATACCACCCATTGTGGGAGCAAGGCTATGTGTCGGTAGGCGATACTCACTCTAGTAAGCCGCTTGAGTTAGGCATGTCTGAAGAAGACACCCGCTTTAACGGTTTACAGCGTGAATGTGGTTTGCACTTCGATATCTAGCTATGAAGTGATTTGAGACCTTGTACTTCATTCATCCGCAGTTAACTGCGGATGAATACGTTTTACTGGATCAATATTCTATTTCAATGTGTATGAGTCACCTTCGCTGGTGATACTAAAGTCTCTTCAAGTAGCCCATGACCGCTAATAGGGTTGAATTTACTTGCCATAGATTCGTTTGATGAGCAAATCCCCTTTGTTATCAGAGCAACCTGTACGCTTGAAAGCAGAGGCTTAGCTCCGAATCGTTTATATCGAGTTCAATCACTTCTTTTTTCAATCTAAAATTATCCGCATCGTGACAAATTAACGTAAACATAGGCAACAGAATGACTCTTAGTCATTCATAAGATTGAATTATCAGAGTAAGAAACGCTATTTTATCGTTTTGTAATATCATAGGGCCACAGTATCAATAGTTATGGAGGGTGTTTCTGATTAATGATTCGTTTTGTACCGGATGGCGCTATAAATAGCTGATATATGAGTTATGAATCAACAAGGATTAAAGTTTATTTAAATTTTCATGCAATGGTGCCGATAGTAGTCTAGATTTAGTTGTTCCTGTAGATGGTTTTTGTCGACGTTTTAGGATTGCTTTTGCAGTCCACGTACCTTCAAAAGCTTCGCTCGCGTCCTCGAGCATATTGATTGACTTGTTAGCGTATAAGCAATCGATTAGGTTATTCCCGATAACTCTGCTGTTTTTCGTTGTGTAGAGTTATCGGGAAAACGTAGGTTATATACTGCCTGGCAATGTTCATCGTATTCCCCCTCGCTAAACGCATTGAATAATAAGCTGCCTTTTGGGGCATTTTTAGGTGTTCACTCGTGTAGTTTTTAGTATAAATACCCCCCAATAAGGCAACATCTAATGCGCTCTTTAACATTTAATGTTAAATTAATCCGCAGTTTATCGGTGTAATCGATACTGCTTATCCTAAAAAGATAATAAATTTTTTAACACTAACTCATTTCATGGAAGAGTTAACAATAATATAAATTGGAGTTTATCGATGAATAAAATGGCAATTGCTGCTGTGGTATTAGCTGTTGGTGCTGGTGGATATTTTCTGTCGCAACAAGGGACGTCAGTGGTTAAAAACGACCCAATGTTGGACTATATTCCTGCTGATACATTAGCGTTTTCTGGGCAGTTAGTTCCATTTCCGTTAAAAGATTATCTGTATAGCATTGCAGGTAATTACCAAGCTTATGATCTGGATAAAATGCTGTCGCTAGATGATAGCTCTTCAGCTCAAGAGCGCTTTTTTATCAGTTTATATAAGCAATACATGACTGTGTTGCCAGAGCCTGAAACCTTACTATCAACATACGGCTTACCTGATTCGATTAAGAGTTATTTTTATACCCTAGGCGCATTGCCAGTAATGAAAATTGAGCTCAGTAATCCTGCAGCATTTTGGGCGGAGCTAGATCGCGCCGAGCAGGAAAGTGGCTTAACTCATACAATGGGCAAATCTGGTTCTGTTGAATATCGTGGTTATGCATTAACCGATGTTGATGAGAAAGAGCAAGCTGATATTGTGTTTGCTGTTAAAGATGGCTGGTTAACGGTGACATTGAGTACATCATTTACCCAAGCTGAATTGCTAGAAACCGCCTTGGGTGAGAAGAAAGTTGACCATCCAATTAGCGAAACGACAATATTACAAGACATCGCTAAAAATCATGGCTTTATGCAAGACAGCATTAGTTTTATTAACCATGTTGAATTGGTTAAAGGATTAACATCGACAGACGGTAATATGCTGGCTAAGCAAATGACCAAGATGATTGAAATACAGGGCGAAGATCCATTTGCAGAAATGAAAACACCTGTGTGTCAAACTGAATTAAATGCGATTGCTGCTAATTGGCCGCGCAGTGTAATGGGGTTAAATTCATACTCCATTACGCGTGAAGAAAGCACTATTGATGCGGTTATGGTCGTTGAAAGTAACAACCAAGTAATCTTGTCAGCACTTAATAAAATGCGTGGTTTTGTGCCATCATTTGCCAGTAATGATCATGATAATATCTTATCGGTGGCACTTGGTATTGATGTTAATCAATTGGCACCAGCATTGAACGAAGTGTGGAAAGATTTACAAACACCGCAATATCAGTGTGCTGCGCTGGCCCAAATGCAAGCACAGCTTAGTGAGTTAAACCCTGCAATGTTAGGTATGATGACTGGCATGGCTAATGGCGTTAAAGGCATTAGCGTAACAATAGCTGATTACAAGCTAGCCGACAATAATGGCCAAGCTGGCTTTGAAAAATTAGATGCATTAATTAGTGTCTCGGCTGAGAAACCAATGATGTTAGTGGATATGCTTAAGCCATTTTATCCACCACTTGCGAATATAGATTTAAAAGACAATGGTGATCCGGTCGATATTACTCCAATGTTAATGTTACCGCCTGAACTAGGTGTTAGTGCTAAATTGGCGATCAAGGGTAGTCATTTAGTCGCTTATACTGGTGACAGAGGTACTGAACTTGCTGATTTGATGTATAAGCAATCACTTGAGTCTAATGGGTTTTTTAATATGTCTGTTGACTATCAGAAAATGTTTGCTCCATTAGTCGACATGGCTGAAATGAGTGGCGAGCCGATGCCAGAAGAGTTACTTATGTTAAAAGATTACGATATGCGTTTAAATATGTCGGTAGATTTTACCGATAAAGGCATTGTGATTGGTTCTAAGGTCAACAGTAAAGCGAATGTTAAATAACGCTTACGCTTGTTGATTCAGTCATACGAGTAATAAAAAAGGTGACCAATGTGGTCACCTTTTTTGCATCTACTGTTTAATCGTATTAATACAAGGCTACAGCAGGTCGTTTAGCGCAATACCAATACCAATGCGCTGATTATGTTGGCTGTAATCGATAAGGCTTTCACCGTAACCATTAAAGTATTGAGTATAGACACGTAACGTACCAATAATTGGGTAGCTCCAGGTCATTTCAACAGCACCACGATTGGTTTCGCGTAAGTTGTTGCGCAGCAGCATAGTAAAACGATGCTCACCTAAACCGTAAACGCCAGTGAGTTCAAAGTTGCCCATGTAACTGCCAATGTCTGGATTGTCATCACCTTTTACGGCATTCACATCTTCTTTTTCATCTTCAGGAATACGCCACCAGACTTTAAGCCCTAATGCGAAAGGGCCTTTGTCAAATACCGCATTACCGTATATTCGATTCCAACTGCGTGATAATTGGTTGGTTTGGCCATTAGATTGATGCACAGCACCAAAACCTAAAAATGAATTGGTAAAACCACCAATTTTCCAATCATTATTAAATAACATAAACACTTCTGGTTCGTGGTTAGTTTCACGAAACGGTGATGATGCATCTCGGTTGTAGACTTGCCAGTAAGATTGATTGGTGTAGGCAAAAAATAAATGACCATTATCACCAAAAACATTATACATAATGGGAAACTTAAAACTGATTTGAAACTTTGCTTCTAGATTATCAATAGTGAAATCTTCATCTGGGTATTTAATTTCAAATGGCAACGAATTCGTGCGTGTTTGATACGTTACTGGAAGCAAGTAGTTTGCCTTGTGGGGCGTGATCACAAATGGCTTTTCAGATGTTGCTAACTCTTTTTTTACGCGTTGATCGACTAATGAGTCTTCAGCAAGAGCGAGTGAGCTATAGCCAAGTAACAACAACGAGAGTCCAAGATATTGAGTGCTTTTTATCATTGCATCATCCATAAGCATAATTAATGGTAATTTTTAATGTGATTTTTAGTATCAGTATTTTTTCGACGTACATTGTTATCAATTGCCAGAGGTTTGTCGAATTAAGTTAACAATTCTTTTCATAACAACGCGTCATTGTACACATATTGGCATGTCAAATAGATTAAACCGCGAACAAATCGTTTGATATGCTATTTAGTTATAAAAACTAACTTTTAACTATTGTATATGGAATATGGAAAACGCTATATTTGACCATAGTCAAATATCTTGAGGTTAATGTGATGGAATTAGTATCTATGCCAGGGCAAAAAGCCAAAGGCAAAGTGTGGTTAGTCGGCGCCGGTCCTGGCGACGTTGAGCTGCTGACGCTAAAAGCCTACCGTATCCTTAAGAATGCTGATGCGGTGTTATATGACGCATTAGTTAGCCAAGATATTTTAGATTTGATCCCTAGTCAGGCTGAAAAAATAGCAGTGGGTAAGCGTGCTGGCAAACACAGTGCGGCTCAAGGTGAAATTAATCAGCTACTAGTGACGAAAGCGTTTACTCGTAAAAACGTCGTGCGTTTAAAAGGTGGCGATCCATTTATTTTTGGCCGCGGCGGCGAAGAGTTACAAACCTTAGTTGCAGCAGGTATCGCTTTTGAAGTGGTTCCAGGTATTACGGCCGCCAGCGGTACGTCTGCTTATGCAGGTATTCCGTTAACGCATCGTGATTATGCCCAAGGCGTTACCTTTATTACCGGCCACTGTCAGTTAGCGAGTCGCCCGATGGACTGGCAAGGTTATGCTAATTCAAATAATACCTTAGTGGTGTATATGGGCATATTAAACGCCAATATTATTAGTGATGGTTTGATTGGTGCTGGACGTAGTGCTGATACGCCAGTGGCCATTGTGTCTAATGCGACGACCTCATCACAACAGCGGTTTATCGGTAAGTTAGGTGAACTGGCTCAATTAGCTGCCGATCCCGCTTTGCAGATGCCTGCGCTGATGATTATTGGTGAGGTTGTAGAGTTAGCCGACAGCTTAAATTGGTTTGATCCCGTCACTACGCAACAAAAAATGGCTCAACAAAAAACAGATTTAGACACAGCCGCTAAAGCGCTGTAGTCGAATAATTTAACCCGCTGTTATATGCAGCATATTAGGTAATGGAGAATCATCATGGCAGGCCGTTCGTTAAGCCATTTACAACAACTGGAAGCCGAAAGCATCCAGATTATCCGTGAAGTAGCAGCTGAGTTTGGTAATCCTGTCATGATGTACTCGATAGGTAAAGACTCATCGGTAATGCTACATCTTGCGCGTAAAGCATTTTACCCAGGCAAAATTCCATTCCCATTATTGCATGTTGACACGGGTTGGAAATTTAAAGAAATGATCGCGTTTCGCGATGCGCAAGCAAAAAAGTTTGGTTTTGAGTTACTGACCCATACCAACCAAGAAGGTGTTGAACAAGGCGTAGGTCCATTTACCCATGGCAGTGCTAAGCACACCGATATCATGAAAACCCAAAGCTTAAAGCAAGCCTTAAATCAATATGGTTTTGATGCTGCTTTTGGTGGTGCGCGCCGCGATGAAGAAAAATCTCGTGCTAAAGAGCGAGTCTATTCATTCCGTGACAAACACCATCGCTGGGACCCTAAAAACCAACGTCCAGAGTTATGGCGCACTTACAACGGTGCAGTAAACAAAGGCGAGAGCATTCGAGTGTTCCCTTTATCTAACTGGACTGAGCTCGATATTTGGCAGTACATCTACCAAGAGAATATCGAAATCGTGCCGTTATATTTTGCTGCGCCTCGTACTGTAGTGAACAAAGGTGGCCAGCTCATTTATAAAGATGATGATCGTATGCCTATTGAAGAGGGCGATGTTGAATCGGTTGAACGAGTGCGTTTTAGAACTTTAGGTTGTTATCCGCTAACGGCGGCGATGCCGTCAGAAGCCGATACCTTAGAAAAAATTATTGAAGAGATGCTGTTAACTCGTTCAAGTGAACGTCAAGGTCGCTTAATTGATTCAGACCAAAGTGCGTCAATGGAGCAGAAAAAGCGTCAAGGCTATTTCTAAGCAATTGAACATGATTGTTTTACCCATCCAGCATGCGAACGAATTTGAGTGAGAAAGATTATGGACCAAGCAAAAACAAATACCGACCGTATGGCGGCAGAGATCCAGCTGCACGGCGTTAAAGAATATTTAGCATTACAACAGAATAAAGGCTTACTGCGTTTTTTAACTTGTGGCAGTGTCGATGATGGTAAAAGTACCTTAATTGGTCGTTTACTGCATGACAGCGCACAAATTTATGAAGATCAGTTTGCTAGCCTAAAAAGTGACAGCGCTAAAATGGGTACTACTGGCGAAGCCATTGACCTTGCATTATTGGTAGACGGTTTACAAGCTGAGCGTGAGCAAGGCATTACTATTGACGTGGCTTACCGGTATTTTTCCAGTGAAAAACGTAAGTTCATTATTGCTGATACCCCAGGCCATGAACAATACACTCGCAACATGGCAACGGGTGCGTCAACTTGTGATTTAGCCGTGATTTTGGTTGATGCGCGTTATGGGGTGCAAACGCAAACTAAGCGTCATGCATTTATCGCGTCTCTACTTGGTTTACGTCACTTTGTTGTTGCGGTAAACAAAATGGATTTAGTCGATTTTGACCAAACAATATTTAACCAAATTCAAGCAGACTTTGCTGAGTTTGTGAAAGACTTTGGTGATCTCGACATTCACTATGTGCCGTTATCAGCGTTAAATGGCGACAACGTGGTTAATCGCAGTACGCAATGTGATTGGTATCAAGGCGGTACGTTACTTGAGCTACTTGAAACCATCGACACCCAGCGTGAGCTAAGTGAGCTACCGGTTCGTTTCCCAGTGCAATACGTATTACGTCCAAACTTAGATTTTCGTGGTTTCTCGGGTACGTTAGCGTCTGGCATCATTAAAGTGGGCGATGAACTCGTTGCATTGCCATCAGGAAAACGCAGTAAAATTGAACGTATTGTGACATTTGATGGCGATTTACCAGAAGCTGTAGCAGGTCAAGCCATTACCATTACCCTTGAAGATGAGATTGATATTTCACGTGGTGATTTACTGGCTCATCCGGCAACCGCGCCAGATATTGCTAACCACATTGTGGCAGACCTAGTGTGGATGGATGAAAAGCCACTACAAATCGGTCAGTTGTATGATGTCAAAGTAGCGGGCAAGAAAACCCAAGCTGTGGTAAGCGAGATTGAATACATTATTGATGTAAATACTCTTGAGCGCAGCGCAGCAAACACATTAAGCCTAAACAGTATTGCCCGCGTTAAGTTAGATTTAACCGAATCGATAGTATTAGATGCCTATAGTTTAGTGCGTGACACTGGCGGAATGATTTTAGTTGATCGTTTATCTAATGCTACCGTTGCTGCTGCTATGGTCGTTAGTGGTCATCAAGGCGAGAAGCAAATTAACACTGAATTTAGTCCATTTGAAGTCGAGTTTAATGCGTTAGTACGTAAGCATTATCCACATTGGAATGCGCGCGATATTAGCCTACTTGGAAAATAAATAATGAGCGAAATATGGTTGTTAGCGATTATCTTGTTAGCACTGGTCGGTGGGCTGCTTGCTGGGCTTGCAACACCGGCTGCCATGTTTTTTTTCGCTTCGTTAGTTTGTTATATCCTCGGACTCGTGGACTTAAATGTAGCGCTTGGCAGCTTTACTAATAACGGCCTAATTACGTTAGTTTTGTTAGTACTGGCTGCCACAGCACTAGAGAAAACCTCATTACTGGGTAAATTAAGCCAAGTGATTGGCAAAGGTTCATTATTTTCAACCTTAGCCAAGTTAGGCATATCGACAGCGTTATTGTCATCGTTTACCAATAATACCGCGGTAGTCGCTTCGTTAATTGGTGTAGTGCGCCGCAACCAAGCACATGCGCCTTCTAAATTATTGTTGCCGTTAAACTACGCCGCAATTTTAGGGGGCACGCTCACGCTAATTGGTACCTCTACCAATCTGATTGTTAATTCATTTGTTGAAAACGCCGGTCTTGAGCCTTTAGGTTTTTTTGAGTTTACACAAGTAGGCTCATTAGTCGTTATCAGTGGTTTAGTCGTGTTAACCATTATGGCTAACTTTTTACCCGATAGACGTGAAGAGTCCGAAGTTGAGACGTTACCTTATCTATTGGAAGCTCATGTGGCTAAAACGTCTACCCTAGTGGGTAAAAGCGTGATAGATAATCGTTTGCGTGCACTTAAAAAACTGTATTTAGTTGAGTTAGAACGCAGCGGTATTCGTATTTGCCCTGTGCCACCGCAAATGGTATTGCAAGCCGATGATGTACTACGTTTTAGTGGTGCGGTTGAGTCGGTTGAGCTATTGCATCAGTTTGATGGTTTAGAGTGGTTTGGTAAGCAGCATGCTAAAGGCCAGAATTTGGTTGAAGCTGTGCTAGCGCCATCATCAAGTTTAGTGGGAACAACCTTAAAAGACTCGCGTTTTCGGGAAGTGTTTGATGCTGCCGTGATGGCCATTCGTCGTGGGCATTTACCGTTAAAAGGGGGGCTTGGTGATATCGTATTACAACCGGGTGATGTATTACTGTTAACGCCGGGTGACCGTTTTTCTAAATGCCCTAATTTAACCACCGACTTTGCTGCGATCAGTGGCTTAGATTTAAGTGTCCGCTTAGATGAAAAACGCGGTAATTGGGTGTTGATTGGTTTTGCGTTAACCATAGTGGCCAGTATTTTTGATGTATTACCGTTAGCCAAAGGCTTGGTTTTACTGTTGCTCAGCTACGTAGCGATTGGTGCGATAACCTTAACTGAGCTTAAACGTCGCTTCCCGCTGGAATTAGTGGTTATTGTAGGCAGTGCCTTAGGCTTAGCTAACTTAATGGTGACAACCGGCCTCGCAGATGTCATGGCACAAGCATTATTAAGTGTGTTCAATGGATATGGTGTATTTGCTGCTTTTGTGGGGATTTATCTGATTACCTTAATTGTGACAGAGTTAATTACCAACAACGCTGCAGCAGCACTGGCGTTTCCGGTAGCTTATGCAGTAGCTACCAGTTTTGGCGTCGATCCGCGGCCGTTTATTATGGCGGTGGTATTTGGTGCAAGCGCGAGCTTTATTTCGCCTTACGGCTATCAAACTAATCTCATGGTATTTAATGCCGGTAATTATAAATTAAGTGACTTTGTGCGCTTAGGTTTACCGTTATCCATCGTATATTCATTAGTAGTTATTTTTTCGATTCCGTATTTTTTCCCGTTTTAACAAAGAATTGTAGTGTGGTGTAATAACCACTTGATAGGAGTAGTGATGAGCAATATTGTTTGGCATCAACATGCCATTGACCAAGCTGCCCGTGGCGCCCAAAAAGGCCAAAATCCAGTATTGTTATGGTTTACGGGATTATCTGGCTCGGGTAAATCAACCCTTGCTGGCGCATTAGAACGGGCGTTATTTGAATACGGTTTTCATACCTATTTACTTGATGGTGATAATGTTCGCCATGGTCTGTGTAACGACTTAGGTTTTAGTCTTGAAGACCGTGACGAAAATCTTCGTCGTGTCGGCGAAGTGGCGAAACTGATGGTTGATTCAGGCTTAGTCGTGCTATCGGCATTTATTTCGCCGACTCGTGAAGAGCGCGATCGCGTCCGGGCATTATTCCCGCAAGGACAATTTGTTGAAGTGCATGTGTCTACGCCGCTAAGCGTATGTGAATCGCGTGATCCCAAAGGGTTATACGCTAAAGCTCGTAAAGGCGAAATCACTAATTTTACTGGAATATCATCACCTTACGAAGTGCCAGAATCTGCAGAGTTAACCATTGATACCAGTAAAGGTGATCTTGATACTCAAGTGAATGGATTAATGGCGTACTTAAAAGCCATAGAGGTACTTAATCCACCAAGAGAAATCGCTGGTGCAGGCATTTAAACGGCACCAAATCGATAATTAAATTGATAACCGAATCGACAACTAAATCGACAACTAAATCTAGAATATAAAAAGGGCTGATGTGTTATATAACATCAACCCTTTTTTATTGAGTCTCTGTTGCTGCAAGCGCTTAAACACTGAGCATTTTTGATCTATTAAACCAATACTTGTTTGAGCACTCTTTGCCAGTTTCCACCCATAAAACGATCGCGATCGGTCGATTTGAAACGAGCTTTTTTCAAGGCATCGTCGATGCGGCTCATGCGGTCGATACTATTGAACTCGGGTATTACCACATGCTTGGGTTCAACATCAAAACCTAATACATTTTTGTCTTCTAAGCTGTGCCACCATTCTAAGTATTCTTTTATCCCTTCGCTGTTATCGTTATTTAACCCCAACAGGTTTTCTTGGCCACGAAGTGGGAAATCATTGGCGATGGCGACGCAATCAAAGCCGCCCACTTTAGCAATATAAGCAAGTTGCTTTATGTAGTCTTCTATCGTTGGAATTGGCTTGTTAGTCAGCCAAAAGCTCATCATAAACACTCCAAATACGCCGCCGCTATCACCAATCGCACGGATTACTTCATCGGGTGAGCAGCGGGCATTATTGACAATAGCGCGCGCAGCACCATGGCTTTGCACTACAGGAGACTGGCTGGCTTTTATTGCATCAAGGGCCGTTTGGGCACTTGAGTGACTCACATCGATAAGAATATTTTTCCGATTAAGCTCTGTTATGAGCTCGCGCCCAGCAGCTGTTAATGGAGTATTCAAACTATTTAAGCCGTTATTATCTAATGCACCACCGGCAAAACGATTACCATAATGGTGGGTTAATTGTAGAACCCGTAAACCTTGTTGATGTAAATTATCTAACTGTTGCCACTGAGTGCTTAAACCATCATTTTCAACACAATCAGCACCTTGAATTTGAAAAAACACCGCAGTTTGTTGTTGTGTTCTGGCTTGACTAATATCCGTGCCGGTAAGCCCTTGCAGGTACACGTCTGGATTGGCTTTTACAGAGTTAGCCGCTTGTTTAATGCTGTTGATGCAGGCTTGATAAGTGCGTTTATAATTTTTGGTTCCATCAGCTTGTTCAATGGTTTCAACGGCCGAAATATCGGCAATAAAGGCATCGAGCTTAGAGGCTTTAACATCATTGATGTCGGTGGGTAGAAAGGATAAACCATCAATGTATAAACGACGTGGTTTAGCTGCCCATGCAGGAAGCGAGCTTAAAGGGCTTAATAATGTGGCTGCTCCAAGGCCTTTTAAGATATGACGGCGAGCTTGGTTACAGACTTTTTGAGTCATTATTATTCCTTAGTGTTGGCAGGTGTTTCATGTACCAACATCATGTGTATAGGCAACGATGGCTTGTGCTAACGCAGTTAAACCATTGGTACGAGATGGACTTAATTGGCCACTGAGTCCGAAACGTGCAAAGTATTGTTTTACATCAAATTGTTGTATTTTGTTAGTGCTTTTACCTTGGCACGCGACCAATAATAATCCCATTAAGCCTTTTACAATACGTGCATCGCTATCTGCGATATAAAAATGCTGCCCATTGATCATGTAATGGTACAACCAAGCCTGGCTTTCACAGCCTTTAACTTGTGCATCTGCCTGTTTAAATTCTACAGCTAACGGCGGTATTAATTTACCGAGTAACATAATCTGACGGTATTTATCTTGCCAGTTATGGGCTTGCTCAATGAGGTTAACGGCTTCAACTAATTCATCCGATAAAGGCGAAAATAACTGCGGTGAAGGTACGGCACTTGGGTTTAACATGGTAGTTCAATTAACCTCGGCTGTAGATAATAGATGTATCTGGATCAGCGTGTTGTACTTTAACACTATAACAATAACTCTTTTACAGCATTAAGTGCATGAATAAATTGATCAACATCTTGCTTATTAGTATAGATGCCTATTGATGCACGGCAACAGCCGCCTAAATTAAGGCTGGTCATTAGTGGCATAGCGCAATGATGACCACAACGAACGGCCACAGCTTGTTGGTCGAGTAAAATCCCCACATCTTGGTGATGTTCACCTTGCAGATTAAAAGCCACAGCACCAATATTATGGCGTTGACCATCAGCGCAGTGCTTATCACCAGAGTGCTTATCATTGGCAATACCATATAATTCGATAGCGCCAAGTTGTTGCAGTTGCTGCTGTAAATAGCGCAGCAATTGTTGTTCATGTGCAAGTATTTGCTCGCGTGGCAATTGCTGTAAAAAATGAATGGCAGCCCCTAGGCCAATCACTTCTGCGATAGCGGGCGTTCCAGCTTCAAGGCGATTTGGTAACGCACCAAACTCAGTCTGCTCAAAACTCACGGTTTTAATCATCTCGCCGCCAGTGAGCATTGGGGTTAATTTATCGAGCTCTGTATATCGACCATATAAAATACCCACCCCAGTTGGTCCATACATTTTATGGCCTGAAAACACATAAAAATCACAATCAATTTGTTGTACATCAACGGGTAAATGGGCAATCGCCTGAGCGCCATCAACCAAGGTTAGCGCGCCGACGGCTTTGGCTTTTGCGACTAGCTCATTGACTGGGTTTAATGTGCCCAAGGCATTTGACACATGGCATAGTGCAACCACTTTAGGCTTCAGCATTAATAGTTGATCAAAAGCGGCTATATCCAGTTGCGCGTCTGTTGTCAGCTGGATCGGTTTGATCACCGCGCCGGTGCGTTTTGCCAGTTCCTGCCAAGGAACAATATTGGCGTGGTGGGCTGCGGTATCAATTAATATCACATCATTTGGCTTGATTTGTGACGTCAGTCCGTAGGCCACCATATTGATCGATTCTGTGGTGCCGTGGGTAAAAATGATTTCGTCTTGACGCTGGGCGTGGATAAATTCAGCCACTTGTTGACGAACCGCTTCATATTGTTGAGTTGCCCGTGCAGACAATTGATGCGCCGCACGGTGCACATTGGCGTTGTTGAGTTGGTAGTACTCGGTCATCGCATCAATGACCGCTTGCGGCTTTTGGCTCGTTGCTGCGGTGTCTAAGTAACACAAAGGATGATCGCCAATGGTCTGTTTAAGCGCCGGGAATTGATCGCGTAGTGCTTGATGATCAAATAAAACGGCAGACGATAATGACGATGCAGACTTCATAAATAAGGGTTTCTGTATTGAAAATAAAAGGCATCAAGATCTTCAGTGATCTTGATGCCCATTGCAAGGTTTTGTGGCGATAAGCTCAATTAGTCTGGCGGTTATTGTTTTCCTACGGACAAGGGAAACGGTATAACGCCGATAATTCGTTAATTCTTATCATCAGCTCGTCAGATAAGCTGACCTTGTGGCTGTCGATGTTTTGCTTTAACTGATGTAAATCAGTTGCGCCAATAATATTAGCAGCAACAAATTTGCGGCTATTGACAAATGCTAAGGCCATTTCGGTGGGAGATAAACCAAATTCTCGGGCCAAATCGATATAAGCTTGCGTCGCTTCCAGTGCCATAGGGGTACTGTTGTAGCGGGCAAAGCGTTTAAATACCGTTAAACGTGCGCCTTCAGGCCACTGATTATTTTCGTATTTACCGGTTAAGGCACCAAAGGCTAACGGCGAATAAGCTAATAATGGCACTTCTTCACGATAACTGATTTCAGACATGGCGATTTCGTAGCTGCGATTAAGCAAGTTGTAAGGATTTTGCACGCTGATAATGCGCGGTAAATCGTGCTTTTCAGCTAATTTAAGGTATTTCATAAAGCCCCAAGGGGTTTCATTAGAAATGCCGATATAACGCACTTTACCTTGCTTAATAATTTCTGCTAAGGCTTCAAGGGTATCTAAAATAGGCGTGTAGTGCTCTTCTTCATCGTGTTCATACATCATTTCGCCGAAGAAATTAGTATTTCTATCCGGCCAGTGCACTTGATACAAATCGATAGTATCGATTTGTAAGCGCGCTAATGAGTCATCAACAGCTTGATGGATGTTGCGCCAGTCCAGAGCCATATCTTTACGGATGTAATCACCTTTACCGCCAGGCGCAGCCACTTTAGTGGCAATCACTAAATTGTCGCGATTACCTTGCGCTTTGAGGTAGTTACCAATGATACGTTCGGTTTCACCCTGGGTTTCAGCTTTAGGTGGAACCGGGTACATTTCAGCGGTATCAATAAAGTTAACGCCTTGACCAATAGCATAATCGAGTTGAGCAAAAGCGTCGGCTTGAGTATTTTGTTCACCCCAAGTCATGGTGCCAAGACAGATCTTACTGACCTCAAGGCTAGAATGTGCGATACGTTGATATTCCATGATCATCCTCCTATGGAATGTGCTTAATCTGAGGCTACCAAGCTTTTGCATCGTTGCAAAGCGCTATAATACACTTGCCGTAAGACTGCTTGAAAAGTATTCAAAATCACTTGTTCATGAGGTTATCTCATATAACTGTGATATGTTTTCGCTAATGGGAGTTGTTATCAAAGGATTGTTATGAAGTTTCGATTGTGGATTGTATTAGTGGTCATTTTATTTGTGGCTTTGACCGGCTGGTTGTATTTTAACCAACAGTTAGCCGATCCGATTGCATCGACGCCATCTCCGGCCAGTAAAACACTAGATAATCAAATTCAAACTCCTTCTGAGCCCGTCCAAGAAACCGATGCTACAGCTATTGCGGTTACCAATTTTGCCGTCTGTAAAATACTGCTGCAAAATAATGATAAACACAGTGGTAATTGGGCTCGTGATCATTACCTTAGCTGGGACAAATATCTCAATGATTACAGTTTAGATGACGTCACCATGGTGATTGACAAACTATTAAATTCTAATTTTGCCGTGATGTTTAGGGTAGAGCAGTTACGAAAAGATTCTACGTTAGCTCAATTTAATCAAAAGGCTACCAAGGATGTTAAACAAGAACTGATTAAACAAGGGCATGAACTAAGCGGTTTTTTTGCTGGAATCAAAATGTCAAAGAAAGTGCCGGCTCCCGAGTTTGAAAATCTATCGAGCTTATCAGCTACAGAGCAACAATCCGTTTTTATCACAACCCCACCCTCTATTGATGATGCTGCTGCGTTGATGCTCGATGAACACGTCTCGAACCAAACTATCATTTCGCTCCTTGCACATATCGATAATCTTAATGCTTCCGTCGGATTCGATAAACTCGATACGATTTCAGTACTCGATTATGCTATCGATGCTTCGCGAGCTGAGGTTGTTAGTTATTTATTTAAACGAGGTGTAGAGCCTAGCAAAGATGCCTATATGGGCTCGTCAATGGAATGGGCTCTTAGCCGTTTAATGGTGGGCGATGCCAATAAGCCAGATGCGGCAGCTATAGTGCAGCAATTACAAGGCAAACAAGCCAATGCACGCTTTAATCAGCAAGACAGTAGTTTAGTCGAAGGTTTCTTTCCTAGACAATATTATCGGTTTGAGCCTGCTGAGATAGCATTAATACAGCAACAATATGGGCTCGATTTACTCCAAATTGGCGCACGTGATGAACTTAGCATAAGTAATGAGCATCCATTGTTACTTGAATTACTCGCGCAACAACAAGCCTATACAGAAAAAGCCTTGAAGGTGTCGGATTTAGCAAAGGTACTGCCACAGTGCCGTAATACAATAGATAAGGTTAATGCAAAGTGGCAACCTAAAGATGCATATCTTCTTATTGGGCAGGCTGATAAAACTTACACCGATAACCCTGATAAAACTATTGAGCAGCTTGCTAAGGTTGACCCTAGTCTAGTGGATTGTATGTTAAAACGGGTTGGTGATTATCAGCGTAGACAACAACTTATCTCCAATCTAGATCCTATATTTCGTTTATTGAGTGAAGGTAAAGTCATTGATTTTATCGACTCGATATTGGCTAAACCATTAAATGACGCGAATAAAAATTGGGTTTTTAGTCAGGCACTAGAATTCGATAGCCATTTTTACGATGACTTATTTAACAGTGAGTTGTTTGTTGATCCAATACAATATTTTGACTTTAATGACCGAATGTTTTCTGCTGACTTTCTAACAGGGTTAGAAGAGTCTAGTTATGATTTACACGGGCATGATTATAGAGGGAAAACCTTACTTTTTTATGCAGTAGTTAAAGGTAATGTAGATATTATCAAGAGATTAGTTGATGATAAGTTTCCCTTTATCATTAATGATACAGACCCAAAGTTAAGTAAAGGGCTCGATCCCTTACATGTCGCATTAAGTATTGAACCTTGGCCATTTAAGCCAGAAGATGCCGTTGAAAAAGTGGATTTGTTAATGCGTTACCAACCTAAAATCGATGAGTTTCATTTACGTCGAATGGGTTTGATAAAGTTAAAATACCCCGATGTTTATCAACAAATTATCAGTGCCTATCCGCAGCTCAAGGTTGTTGATGACAACGCGTTACCTCTGAGTATATGTGGGATATAGTTAATCAAAAGTTAATCAAGCATTAAACGAGATGAGAAGGAGAGCTAAGCTCCTCCTCTTACTCAGATTGTAACACTACAGCGCTTTTATCATCGCGATTTCACAGGCATCGTGGCCGGTTTCGCCTAAATGCTGACAGTGACTAAAGCCCAGTTTTTCATAGAGTGCTAGTGCTTCAACTAGCACTGCCGTGGTTTCTAAATACATTGATTGATAGCCTTGTTGCTTGGCGAACTCAATACACTGACGGGTTAATGGCTTCGCCATACCTTGACCACGTATGGCACGAGAGAAATACATTTTTTGTAATTCACATACGCCGTCATTTTTTGCTAATGGCGCAATTCCAGCGCCGCCAACCACTTTGCCTTGATACTCAATCACCCAGTATTGTGAACCTTCAGCTTGGTATACTTCACTTAAACAGTCGAGGGTTTTATCGGCTACGCTAAAGCCTTTATCTGGGGTTAACCCATATTCTGCAGACACTTCACGAATAACCGCTGCTAATGCGGCATCGTCATGTGCTTGTAATGTTCTAATCAAGGGTGCCTGCAAGTTGTCTTTGGTTGCATTTGCTTGCTGATTTTCAGTCATTAAATAATTCCGCATTGATAAAAGGAGCCATTGCCAGCACTAATGCTTGGGTATAAATGCTTTCGCGGGTGGCTAAACCTCGAGTGAGCAAGCCAATCGCGCCACCTTTTTGTTTAATATTATGAGTGTTAAATACTCGGTCCATTACTTTGCCAAGTTCTTCACCTGCTTGTAAAGCGTTAAAAATTGACTGTGGCAACGGCAAGTTAGCGCTACGACCAACAGATAATGTGTCGTTATGGATAATGGCCATGTATGCAAAGGTGGCTGGGCTGTGATCAAACTGATCGACTCCGCCTTCCATTGCCACATAAAAGTCAGCATGTTGATCGACTACTTTTGCATTAGCTTGGCAAAATTGAGCTCGGTTGATGGCACCCAATTTAGTTTCTGCTTCGGTCATGGGTTGGTCTGCCACCAGTGATGGCGCATGCATGCCAGTACAATCAATATGAACATCAGGGAAATATTGTCCAATAGCCTGTTTTGCAGCATTGATTTTAACTGGGTTGGTTGAACCAACAATGATAGTTAACGTTTGTGGTATCGCAGTAAAAGTCGGCATAGGGTTATGTTCTTATTTGTTTGAGTTAACCATGATGATCACAGTGGTGAAGTTAACCACATTGTATGGGATTTTAACCATTTTGGGTTTGATGACGAAGTTACTTTTATTACTGTTAATTGTAACTTGTTGTAAATATTGCTTTTGTTTAGTTGGTATGAAACCTGCTAAATGACTGTTAATTGCCGCTAACGCGCACTAACCACTGTTTACTCATATTAAGAGCATTTGTTTGGCGGCCTAACCTTATTGTTATCCTCATAAAAGGAATTAATCTTATGTCTATTCGTATCGCAACCATTAGTGTCACGGTCGGGCTTATTCTAGGTGCCACCCTATTTGGTGCTTCGCAAAGCGAAGCCGAATCTGTCTTTACGTCATCATCAGAGCAAAACAATACAAATCTTAACTTAGTAAAACAGCAATTAAATCTTGATGCTGGATCATTAACTGAGTTAGTCGCCAATACTGGCGCCGGCAAGTTAACAATTGTCGGGGTTGAAGGCTTAAAAGAAGTTAGCGTACATGCCGATATTTACACCCAATCATTGGATCAAGATGACATCGAAATTAAGCTCAGCTTGACCCGAAAAGGTGATAAGGGCTATTTATTATCAGAAATACACAGTGATCACTATTTCGGTGAATCACCTTATATTGATTTATTGGTAGAAGTACCAGCGGCGCTCGCATTGAATATTAAAGACGGTTCAGGGCCCATCCAAATAGATGATGTTAGTGCGGATATTGAGTTGATCGATGGCTCTGGCAGTATTGTGATGAACCACATTGGCAAATTGGTATTAGTTGATGGCTCAGGCTCTATTAATATTAGCGAGGCTAAAGGTGCGATTGAGTTGCAAGATGGTTCGGGCTCCATTCGCATTAACCATGTTATTGGTGATGTCACTATTGATGATGGTTCGGGTTCAATCAAGGTTAATCAAGTCTCCGGAGTGGTTAAGATAAACGATGGTTCCGGTGGCATTGATGTGGCTAACACCAAAGGTTTGACCATTGTTAATTCTGGGTCTGGTAGTGTCGATTATCAAAATATCGATGGCCCACTAACCCTAGACTGATGCTCAGCCACATTAAGTTCAGGTAAATCAAACTTAAGCTTATTTGGTCAAGATGTTCAAGTTAACTGCAACTGCGGCACGCAACATGCTTTTTTGTTTCAAAGCCAAGTTTAATCATGGCATTATGCAGGCACGTTATTAGTGAAGTTAGCATTGTTGAAGTAAGAGTTACATTATGGCAAAGAAGTTTTATGTAGTATGGGCTGGCCGCGAAACAGGCATTTTTACCAGCTGGGATGTGACTAAGCGTGCAGTTGATAAATATCCACAAGCCAAATATAAATCCTTTGCCACACAAGCAGAAGCTAAAGCGGCGTTTGCTCAATCGCCGGCAAGCAGTATTGGTAAAAGTGCACTACCTAAAGCGGCGGGTCGCTCATCGACAAAGGCTGTTGGGGCGGGAACATCAACCAAAACCCTTAGCGCTAATCAAGCGGTATTAAGCCAATTTGATGTGGTTATATACGCCGATGGGGGCTGTGAGCCTAACCCTGGTAAAGCGGGTTCAGGTATAGCGATATACCGCAAAGGTGAACTAACCGAACTGTGGTTTGGTTTATTTAATCCTAATGGCACCAATAATACCGCCGAACTCAATGCACTATACCAAGCATTAATTGTCGCTAAACAGGTGATCGCAGCGGGCGAAACCGTGCAAATTATGAGTGACTCACAGTATTCTATAAAATGTGTTTGTGAATGGGCATATGGTTGGAAAGCTAAAAACTGGACTCGCAAAACCGGTGAAATTGCCAATCTTGATATCATTAAACAGGCTCATGAATTATATGATGCAATGAAAACTGATTTGGTACTACAACATGTTGCTGCTCATATTGGTATTGAAGGTAATGAATTAGCAGACAGAATGTCGATTCATGCGATAGAACAACAGCATAAAGGTTTTAGTCAATTTACTGGGCCAATCGATATTAATAAAATTCTTGCGTTGCGCACTGGCTAGTTATTGGCCAAATTCTCCCTGAACGCGTTAGATTCCCTGGTCAATAAACACAAAAAAGCCGGATTTTTCCGGCTTTTTTGTGTTTAATTTACGACCACTTACGTCACTTACGATTAATTACTGAGTATTTTCTTCGTACATTAAATAATGGCTTTGCTCCATCCCTAAAGATTCATAGGTTTTTTGAGCAACTTCATTGTCATGTTCAACATACAAACGAAAGCTTGCTGTACCGCCGTTTTCTGCCGCTAAGTCTTTTACTGCTTGATACAATTTGCCATAAATTCCCTGACGACGATTCTGTGGACGGATATACACACTCTGGATCCAATAATAATTACTTGCACGCCAGTCACTCCATTCGTATGTGACCATTAACGAACCGGTTATTTCACCGTCAACTTCAGCGACTAAATATACCCCACGTTCAGGATGAGTAAGCAGTCCTTCAACACCGCGAGTCAATTGCTCAGTGTCTAATGAAAGGTTTTCGGTTTCCATTGCCATGGCTTGGTTAAACTGAACTAGGGCTTGTAGGTCGGCATGTTGACCAATTCTTATTGTCATGGTTTTCTCGTTTTTATAGGATGATCTGCAGTTATCATAACGCGACACTCAATAAAAGTATTGGCTTGTTGCGTCAGAAAATGTGTACGAAATGAGTTAATGCTCCAATATTTATGGCTTTAAACGAGATGAAAGATCAAGTTCTATAACGGTCAAACTCATCAATGCAAAATCAACATTTTAATGCCAAAAACAAACATATCAATATTGCTTAACCCGCTTGATAGGGTGATTACAACTCCACAATAAAACAGCTGAGTTATATTTGTTCAATATAAAAACTCTCAAATGTTGGTTTTTTCAGTATAAAAAAGGCGAAAAATAATCATATTGTCGATGTTGTTTGCCGTGTTTTTATACGGATTAACACTGCTAACACTTGGCGTTACGCCAGTCTGTGCGTGGATCAGGGCTTACTTATTTACGGTCCTCCACTAACGTATAATTGAAATTATTGTGACGATGCAGTAATGTGACGCCACGACAATTTAGATCTATGTCACAAACTGCATAAATTGATGGAGATAATTATGAAAGTTGCTGTATTGGGTGCCGCTGGTGGTATTGGCCAGGCTCTAGCTTTACTGTTAAAAACTCAACTGCCTGCGGGCTCAAAGTTGTCTCTTTATGACATCGCTCCTGTTACTCCTGGTGTTGCGGTTGACTTAAGTCACATCCCAACAGATGTAGAAGTAAAAGGTTTTGCTGGTCAAGATCCTACTGATGCATTAGTTGGCGCAGACGTAGTGTTAATGTCTGCTGGTGTTGCGCGTAAGCCTGGTATGGATCGCTCAGATCTATTCAACATCAACGCTGGTATCGTGCGTAACCTAATGGAAAAAGTGGCTGTAACTTGCCCTAAAGCATTAGTGGGTATTATTACTAACCCAGTTAACACGACTGTAGCGATTGCTGCTGAAGTATTAAAAAATGCTGGTGTGTATGACAAAAACCGTTTATTCGGTATCACAACACTTGACGTTATCCGTAGCGAAACCTTCATCGCTGAGCTTAAAGGCTTAAACGTTGCTGACGTTAAAGTTAACGTAATCGGCGGACACAGCGGTGTGACTATTCTTCCACTACTTTCTCAAGTTGAAGGTGTTACTTTCACTGATGAAGAAGTAGCAGCAATGACAACTCGCATTCAAAACGCGGGTACTGAAGTTGTTGAAGCTAAAGCCGGTGGCGGTAGCGCAACATTATCAATGGGCCAAGCTGCATGTCGCTTTGGTTTATCATTGGTACGTGGTCTACAAGGCGAAGCTAACGTTGTTGAGTGTGCCTATGTTGACGGCGGCAGTGAGCACGCTACATTCTTCGCACAGCCAATCTTACTTGGCAAAAACGGCGTAGAAAAAGTATTACCTTATGGTGACATCAGTGCATTCGAAGCTAACGCTCGCGATGCAATGTTAGACACCCTTAAAGGTGACATCAAATTAGGCGTTGAATTTGTTAAGTAATTAATAAATCGATGCACTAAAAAACGCGAAGCCAAGGCTTCGCGTTTTTTTGCTTAAAATAGGTTCTTTTTTACCAACTTATTTCTTTGCCTTGCCAATCTAAATAACTTGCTTCGCCATCTGGCTCACTATTTTCCATGATGTTATACAGCTGGCTGGCGACAAATTCTGGGGTAAAAAGCTTGCCTGCAGGCACATTAGCCTGAAAGGGTTTTGATAATGGCGTGTCAGTAGTACCGGGATGAAACGCAATGAGTTTCACGCGTTTAAGGCGTCTTGCATATTCCACAGCTGTGGTTTTAATGAGCATGTTTAATGCCGCTTTTGAGGCGCGATAGCCATACCAACCGCCGAGGCGATTATCTGAAATACTGCCTACTCGAGCACTCAATATACTGATGACACATTTTTGTTCGCCGCTTACTTTATGACGCGGTTGCGACAATAATGGTGTTAGCGCGCTGAGCCATAACATAGGCACAATACTGTTAGCATAAAACAACTGCTCTAACGAGTGTGCATCAATATCTTCAATGCGTTTTTCTGGCATTAAGCTAGGTTGCTGAGTATGAGTATGAGTATGAGGCTGAATCTGAGTCTTTGGGTTAATTTGCGCCTCAGCTGTTTGCGAATGCAAAATACCATTGCACATAATGATACGGCTGACTTTGCCAGCTACCTCGCTGATATGACTAATACATTCGATAATCGATGTTTGCTGGTAATCACAATAAAAATGCTGGTGGACTATGTTGTTGGTTAAATGGGCTAATGTCAGCTGGGGTTGCCTGCTAACAGTAATAATATTTAGGGGTAAATCACCTGCTTGAACGGCCGAGTTATGAGCACTGTTATTATCAACCGTGCTGTGATGAATCGCAATGGCATGCTCGATAAACGCTTGGGCAATTAGCGATGATGCGCCGATAACAATAATGGTCTCTGCTGAGGTTGGTTCATTCATGCTATTTAGCCCTTATTTAACCTTACAATTGCCATTATCACAGCGCTTTTGGCCGGTGAGTAAATAAGATATCCGATAACGATTTCGGGCAAAGGCTAAATAAGCCATGTCAGCAACCGGTTTTATTAGCGGTAAGCGCAGCAGCTTTATCCAGCCATGCTTACCGGTTAAGCCCCAGGCTTTAGCAGTAACATCTAAACCATAAAGCCAACTGCCATCGGCTTGTAATCCATGTAATACCGTATTGGCATACACTACATCTAAATCAGGGAAGCGAAGGTTGATATCATCAGCATTAATGTCTTCAAGGTTAATCCGGCCTAAACTATCGTAACGCTTTAGTTGCTTCATTTCATTGAGGCACAGCGGGCAAGTGCCATCGTAAAAAACAGTCAGTTCCATCATTAACCCCATTTAGCTAACATGTATATTGAGTATTGTACGCACCATAGGCCAAGCTAGTTTACCTTTATTATCTCATGTGAGTTCAACAGATAGATCGACCGATCAAAACGAATATTTATGATCTTTTTATTTCAGCATAGCGTATATATTCAAAACAATTCACTAGGGCTAAATAATGCCACTAAGCCAAGCCATTATTAAGGTCACCAATTTACGTTTACGCACTTTTATTGGGTTTAACCAAGACGAGCGCGAAAAACAGCAAGATGTGGTGATCAACATTGAGATCCATTATCCAGCCGATCGATCGTTTCAAACCGACGATGTCGCCGATGCGCTAAACTACAAGATAATCACTAAGAAAGTGATTCAGCATGTAGAAGAAGGGCGCTTTTTATTACTGGAAAAACTGGTGGCTGACGTGTTAGAAATTTGCCGTGAACATCCAACAGTTACTTTAGCTAGGGTCACCATTGATAAGCCTCATGCATTACGATTCGCTGATTCAGTATCGCTATCTTTAGAGTATCAAGCCTAACCATTATTTAAGGATGTTATTATGACCACCATTAATGACATAACTCGCGCCGAGTTGTCTGCAGAAGCATTAAAAGTACAACAAGCGTTAGTTGCTCATGGACTTGAAACACCGCTAATACCAAATGACATGACCAGTGAGCAAAAGTATCAGCGTATTAAAGGTTTAATGACCGAGGTTGTGTCTACCTTAGGCTTAGATCTGACTGACGACAGCTTAGCTGAAACGCCGCATCGCATAGCAAAAATGTATGTTAATGAGATTTTCTCTGGTCTCGATTATGCTAACTTTCCTAAAATCACCCAAATTAACAATAAAATGGGTGTTGAAGAAATGATTAAAATTAGCGACATCAGCGTGGTCAGTACCTGCGAGCATCACTTTATTACCATTGATGGACTCGCCAAAGTCGCCTACATACCCAAAGACAATATTATTGGTCTATCGAAAATTAACCGTATCGTGCGTTTTTTTGCTCAACGCCCGCAAGTGCAAGAGCGTTTAACTCAGCAAATTTTAGTGGCACTGCAAACCTTGCTTGTCACCGATGACGTTGCGGTTAGCATTAATGCCACTCATTATTGCGTAAAATCACGCGGCATTATGGATACCTCATCAAGCACCCAAACGACAGCGCTTGGTGGCTGCTTTAAGGCAAATCCAGCCACAAGAGCTGAGTTTTTAGCATAGATAAATCCATTTACTGCCATTATTAAATGACTTCAATTATCACGCATAACTGAGGTCATTTTTTTATGAGCAAACAAGCTATAACTTGTCATTATTAGACAGTAGGATAAATTTCTGCCACGATCCAATGGTTTACTTTGAGATAAACATCTAATTTACTTATGATAAAGTCTTAAAGTATCGAAACTGCAATCAATAAAGAGAATATTATGGAACGTACAATACTGATCACTGGCGTAGGTAAACGCATTGGCTATGCACTGGCTAAGTATTATTTGGCTCAAGGTCATCACGTTATTGGCACCTATAGAACTCATTACGACAGTATTGAACAGTTAGGAAAGCTGGGTGCGAGTTTGCATTCGTGCGATTTAACCGATCCAGCAGCCATTGATGACTTAATTAACTACATAATTCAACATCATGACAGCCTCGATACCATTATCCATAATGCATCCGACTGGTTACCCGACAACAGCGGCTTAAGCCCGAGTGACACTATGGCGCGAATGATGCAAATTCATGTTTCGGCGCCTTATCAAATCAACCTTGGTTTAGCGCCATTGTTGGTTAATGCCGCAAAAACCAATGACGACAGTATTGGGGTCAGCAATATTATTCACATGACCGACTATGTTGCCGAAAAGGGCAGTAAAAAGCACATTGCTTACGCTGCCAGTAAAGCGGCACTGCACAACATGACCTTATCATTTGCCAGCTTATTAGCGCCGCACGTTAAAGTAAACTCGATTGCACCTGCAATGATTTTATTTAATCAAGATGACAGCGAGGCATACAAAGCCAAAGCACTAGCTAAAGCGATATTGCCCAAAGAAGCGGGGAATGACGAAATCATCGCCTTAATCGATTATCTGCATACGAGTCATTATGTTACCGGTCGCAGCTATGCGGTTGATGGCGGCAGACAATTAAAATAGTTACGTTATGAGCTATTGTTAATAACTAATTTGTAGACTTCTAGATGGCTAATTGCTAGTGTTGATATCAATTCAATATCACCACAGTCAATTATCTCAAGGAAGTCGCTATGTCTGTAGCAAACATGAAACTGGAATCACTGGCATTACATTTTGGCTACGAGTCAGAAGCAACTACCAAAGCTGCGGCTGTGCCGATTTACCAAACCACCTCCTACACCTTTGATGATACCCAGCACGGTGCCGACTTGTTCGACTTAAAAGTTGCTGGCAATATCTATACTCGTATTATGAACCCAACTACTAGCGTGCTTGAACAGCGTTTGGCGGCCATTGAAGGCGGCATAGGTGCGCTGGCTGTAGCATCAGGTATGGCGGCGATTACCTATGCGATTCAAGCGTTAACCCAAGTGGGCGACAACATTGTTAGCACCAGCCAATTGTATGGCGGTACTTATAACTTATTTGCCCACACTTTACCGCGCCAAGGTGTTGAAGTGCGCATGGCTGCGTTTGATGATTTCGATGGCCTCGATGCGTTAATTGACGACAACACCAAAGCACTATTTTGTGAATCAATTGGTAACCCAGCCGGTAATATTGTCGACCTACAGCGTTTGGCCGATATTGCCCACAAACATGGAGTGCCATTAATTGTCGATAATACCGTGGCGACACCGGTATTGTGCCGCGCGTTTGATCATGGTGCTGACATTGTTATCCATTCACTGACTAAATACATTGGCGGCCATGGCACCACCATTGGTGGGGTGATTATTGATTCGGGTAAATTTGATTGGGTGGCCAACAAAAAACGCTTTGCGATACTTAATGAGCCCGATCCGTCTTATCATGGCGTGGTATACACTGACGCCTTTGGCCCAGCAGCTTACATTGGCCGGTGCCGCGTAGTGCCGCTGCGCAATACTGGCGCCGCATTATCACCACACAGTTCATTTTTACTGCTGCAAGGCTTAGAAACCCTTAGCTTGCGCATGGAACGTCACTGCAGTAACGCGCTTACATTAGCCGAATATTTACAACAGCATCCTAGTATTAGTTGGGTTAATTACGCTGCACTACCCAATAGCCCACATCATGCTACTTGCCAAAAAATCACCGGCGGTAAAGCCTCGGGTATCATCAGTTTTGGCATTAAAGCCGCTAACGCTGATGCGGGTAAAGTCGCCGGTGGTAAGTTTATTGATGCATTACAAATGGTGCTGCGTTTAGTCAACATCGGCGATGCTAAATCTCTCGCTTGCCATCCTGCCAGCACCACTCATCGCCAACTTAGCGGTGTAGAACTAGCCAAAGCCGGTGTATCAGAAGACCTAGTGCGTATTTCGGTAGGTATTGAGCATATCGACGACATCATTGCTGATGTAAGCCAGGCACTTGATAAGGCGATTGTATAAACTCATTCTTAGTCTAATCATTTAACTAAAAAGCCCCATCAATAACGTGTATTGATGGGGCTTTTTTATTCTTGGTCTAGTGTGGTCGAAGCGCCACAACCTTAATAGTATTAAGCTATTTTAAATAGCCAATCGTCTGGTTGGGGTAATAACCACTGGCAAAGGAATATCCCAAAAATCGGTTGGTACCTGGCTCACTTGCTGGCAGTCGTGGGCAAAGCCAACGGCTAATGGCTTGTTATTGATCACTTGTGCCAAGGTGCGATCGTAATAACCGCTGCCCATACCCATGCGATTACCGTGTTCATCAAATGCCACCACAGGCGTGATAATCAAATCGAGATTATTGACAGTAATAATGTGCTGCACATTCAATTGCGGCTCGCTAATACCATATTTGTTGTTAACCATCACTGAATCACGGTCATAACGCACAAACAATAAATGGCCCTTACTAAACGGGTGAATGCATGGTAAATAGAGATTAATGTCGAGATCCCATAATGCTTCAATCAGTTTTTTGGTGGAGAGTTCACCATCTTGGGTAAAGTACAATGCAACGTGCTGAGCTGATTGCGCCTGAATTTCGGCGAGCATATGACGGCTAGCAATTAACGCTAATTGATTTTGTTCATCAGTTGAGAGGCTGTTACGTTCTTGTCTAACATGGCGACGAATATTATCGCGGCTCATGTCTGTACTATCAAATAATGGTTCTCCAAGCTCTGTTGGCGTGGCAAAGTAGCTAATACGCGCCGAAGAGGTTGACGTAACAGGACGGTGATCCTTGTTAGCCATAAAACGGGTGATACTCATGTGTTGGGAGAGCTCCATCACTTATAAATGAAATTAAAAAAACGATAATCAACAAAGAAAACTTAAAGTAGATTATCGCGTTCTGAAAAGATATGAAAGTACAGATTGATAGCCAGTTAACACTGAATCACATTGCATCAAACTAAACCAACAAATCAACGCCCAGCGTACTGCTTAGCATTACGCTGCATTATTTTTAGTCAAAGAAAATTGGCCTATTATTTATCCATATTCATTGACTTTAACAGTACAGGACTATCGTAATCAGCCACTATCGTCTTTGCTTTTAACCAAAACTTTCTACGGGTTAAGAAGTAAGTACAGCAGACTGACAACAAGCCCCACTCAAACAAATTATTTGCCATAAAACCGACGCCTGATGATAATAATTTAGCGACTTCATTCGCGTAATTAGCATGGTTTGCGATAAAACCATATGTCGGGTTGATTAAATACAAACCATATTGTAAGGCACCATAAAGACCGATTCCAGCAATTAAGCCAAACAGTTTTTTATACCACTGTTGTGGCCATTTCATCGCGATGATAACTAAGTAAACCCCAACAAATAACGAGCCACAAACAAGTGTGCTGGCTATGGCTGGTGAATGTTCTAGTAGCTCCATCGTGTTGTAATAAAGAGTAAAAGCTATATGTGGTAATAATAGTGTGATACTGATCGCTAATATCCAAATTTTAGCTTTACTGATATTTTTCCAATACAAGATAGTCACACTTTTATAGCTTAACCACAGTAGCCCAAGTACAAAGGCATAATTAGCCAAAACAGGTAGCCCAAAGAGTCCAAATTTTAGGGTCAATAACGCCATCATCCATTCAGGTAATTGAGTAACACTCATACGAGAACCCGAATCCGCTGCAAATGAGGGAAATAACAGTGCGATAAGCATGCCTAATGTAAAGAATAAATAAGTGTACTTAATCAAACTTAACAACATGTTTGGTGCAATACCTTTCACACTTTGTTTTTTTAATTGCGCCACTAAGTTGTGATAATTAGAGATTACGGCATCTTTAATATCAGTCGATACCCAGTTTTCATCTAATAGTGCAATTTGTGTGTTGGTAGCATTGGCTTCAATAATGTTTTTTATCGCAGGTGTTGCTAATGCCACTTTGTCTGCTGATTGGCTGCCACCAGCTATTTTCTGGGCCACACTCCATACCGCAGGATCATACACTCCTCCAGCATTATGAGTAGTGTCTTTTTTACCCGCAAAGCACATCTTAGTGTCAACTTTATCAATCGTCGCGGTAAATTGTAGCGTTGGCAGTTTAGCGGTAAAAGCATAGATAAAGGTACAGCCATCAAGAGCACCTTCAACATCTACTTCGGTTATCTCTGTTAAATTATAGACTAAGTCTAAACCGTTATTTTTGACAAAATCAGAGGTCCATTCGTGGTAATCACTACTGTTATAAGCCCATTTAGTACTGCGTTTGGCATCACCATCAATGGTGTAACTGTAATAGAGGTAACCACCACCATTACACGTTCCGCAGGTGACAGAACCTGAACCATTACAGGTGTAACAAGTTTTTTTTCCGCTGCCCCAGCAGGATGAGCATGACTCACTGGTATACACTGTGCGATTATTATAGCTATCGTAACGTGAAGCACTGACGCGACCACTGCCATTACAACCACCACAAGAATTACTACCAGAACCATAACAGCTAGAACAACTTTGATTACCAGAGCCATTACAGCCGTAGCAAACTTTGTTGCCTACATAGGTTTCTGGGGCAGAATTTAAGCCTCTATTTCTGATCAAGAAATTACTAGATATATCAGGACCAAGAATCTTTAAAAAGCGCTCGTTAAATAATGGATTCAGTCCGCTAACATACTCTTTAGCTTTATCTCGGGCGTGATCTTGAGCGTTGGATGCACTGCCAGAGTTAATTCCAGATGGGCGATGACCACCGTGCTCATGCTTACTCACACCAATTTCAATCGTCCAACCAAAGGTAAATTTAAGTTGTGGAAGCTTTGTTTGTTCGTTGCTTAATGTCACTGGAACATCGACACCAGTTAGATTCTTACCGTTGCTACGAATAAAACGTTGGAATTTTTCTAATTTACTCACGTAATACTTCCTATCAATCAATGCGTGATGAATTTTTTACTGCTTTTTTACTACTGGCTGGTACGTCTACTGATTATAAATCGATAATAAAATCAGTTTCATCAGCTTTTAAATATACCCATTTTCTAATGGCGGCATGTTCTGGCGCGGTGATCTTGATGTCATAACTGCCAGCGGGTAACATCATACCGGCTTGGTATTTGGGCTTAATGTTCATCACCGCTACTTTTGCATTGGGAATATTGCTCTTAATCGTAAGGGGCAATAAGGTGGCTTTTTTAGGCGTGTCTGTCGCTGCTTTGGTTGAACCATGTCCAGGCATTATGGCTAAATCAAAGCGGTTAATGGGCTCACTGATCGCATTAAACCCTTTAGTGATAAATAAGTACTGGTCAATGGATGAACCTATAGGTTGTACCATCGGCAGCGTCACTAATAACCATTTAAGCGTGAATGAAATCGTGGCGGAATCATTCTTCTCCATTTGCTCAAAAAAGTAATGTACCGCAGACCCTTTCATGGTGTATTGATTGCCCCCCAAGGATAACGGAACAATAAATATTGATGCTAAAAGTAGGCTTGATATTGCCGGTTTTATAAAGTGGTTAGGTTTAGTTTTTACGCCTGTTGTCGTCCTTTTAGCTTGCACTAGTTCGACGGCTTTTATCGGTAACTTTAATACGGTTAATAGCACCAATACTAAGCTAATAGACATCGATATTGGCGGAATAATCGTTGATCTTAATGCCGACTTACCCGTCGATTCAAAAGCGCCACCATTGGCAAATTCTACTTGTTGGGCTTCAAGTACTTTAAGGTATTCGGTGGTTTTACGTTGAATATTGGGTTCAATGATTTTCTGTTTAAACTCACGGTTATTCCAATCAGCCAGCGTTGGGTTTACGTAAAGCTCTTTCATTTCTCGTTGAATACGCTGTTGAATAACGCCTTGCTGTTGAAAGGTTTGCCAGCTCAAATTTGGTGGCATATCGCTGTTCTTGGCTTTCATTGCCGATCGCCACTCAGCATCAGCTTGTTGACGTACTTTTTTAGCGACTGCAATGTCAAAGCTATTACGATCACTCAGAGACCAGGAAGGGGATAAGGTTAAGCCTTTTTGTTTCAGCTTTTTATTCACTTTTATGCTGGTGAGTTCATGTACTCTAAATTGATGAATTGAGTTAATGCCTAATGGATAGCCACCCGATTCTTTAACAAAATCAGGCGCCATTTTTACCATCAATACATTTTTATAATGGTTCACATCGTTGGTGTACACCATTCGATGATCTTTAAAGCCCGCATCGCCCCCCGTTACCACATCGGCCGCTTGCATTGCCGTGAATAAGCCGAAGGTCATAATGCCGGAGAGAATGGAATTACCGACGTTTTCAGAGGTCGAAATCTCTTCTCTAACTAACCAATCATCAGGGGGAATATAAGGGATACTGTATTTGGCTATCTCTTTGTCATAACCCTTCTGCAATCGCTCGAAACAACTATTTTTACTGCTGCCTTTTTTCTTTTCTGCACATTTATTACGGCGTTCAAAGTAGTCATAGATTTTTGGCGCAATTTTTTGCGCGCGCGATTCAACTCTAGCCTCATAAGCCTTAGTCCCTTGTTGGTACTTTTCCCAGCCTTGCTTTACTTGGTTTTGAGTATCAAGCCAATAGCGGTCAGACCGAGTTTTTACGCTAGTTAAAGCCTGATTATATTGATTAGAACCGTCTGCATATTCAGTATATTTATCGCGCAGTGTTTGGCGAAAATCATCATAGTTGGCGTAGTGTTGATCAAATTGAGACATAGCGCGGTCACGAACAAACTTCTCCATGATCAAGCGCTTTTTCTGTTTTAAATCGTCTACCAATTTGTCGTCAGCGTACACTAGCCCGCCAAATACAGATAAAAAGGTTTTTTCAACCGCACTGTGTTCTTTATCTGGGTCATAATCAATACCTTCAAATGCAATTGAATTTTCAATCAATGCGCTTCGAAGCACTTGTGACAAATAGGCCTGTTGGCGCTCTTCTGGAGTAGAAGCATCAATAATAAAATGATCCACTAACCACTTTTGACCAAAAAATACCGTTGGCCAAACAATTACTGCAATTAAACTAAAATAACCCAACGCGCGAGTCGCTTTAGCCACTTGCTTACCTTTCAGTAACAAGTCAGCTAAAAGCAGCGTAACGCCTATACCACTAATTGTACGGCCAAATAATTCTACTGCACGTAAGTCTTCTGCGCTGGAGTTACGTCCGCCAGCGACATCGGTTAACGCGGCATTGAATACCGCCTCTGGGAATAAATATGCTACCGAACAAATAAACATCAATAGCATCCACCAGAAGGGTTTTCCCGTTTTATCGATTTGGGATTCTAATGCTTGTTTTTTTTCCGCTTTAGCGGTTTTGGCTTGTTGATTTCTCTGTACTTTTTTCAGCTCTTTTTCAGCAGATTCCATTCTCTTCTGCGTTGGGGCCGTGTTAAGCAAGTTGGTTGCAAATGGACTTTTATTATTCTCAGTCATAGTAATTTTTATTGGCCATTATATTTTTATTTAAGTTGTGTATTCAGCTAATTAGTCTGTCGACTTGGTAACCTTAAAATAATAGTCTCACCGGTGTCGTTATCTATTATTTCATCGGTAATGGTAGGAAAACCGTGTTCGAGCAAAGGGGTAGGTATATTGTTAGGTACGATGTTAACTGCAGCGCTATGGATGGCTTTTAGCCCAGAGGTTAATGACAAGTAATAACCTTCAGTTTGATAACCCAACATTTCTTTAAAGCGATCAAAGTCAGCATCTTGCGGTAAAGAGGTAATATAACGACCCACATGACTCGAAGCGTGATAACGTTTTTGAGGTGCAGAAGCATTGAATAAGCGCTGGCAAATCTTGTAAGGTGTGGCATCTACAATGGCGCCATCAGGTAGCTGATCCGTTGTTAACTTAAGTAATTGTGATTGATGATAATCAGTGCCATTAAGTGAATAGGTATATATCTTCATGCCGAGTTGGTGAGCACGATAGCTCACTCTGGGATGTTGCATAAAACTGCGTATGTCTAAGTGTAAACCGGAGTTGCTGCCTAGTTTTTTTTGTAACTTAGTTAACGATGATTTTGCGGTGTAGTCTTTATAGCGCGAGCGGTAACGTTTAGTGCCATAGCGCCCGGCAAGTTCAAGATTTTGTTGATTATCTAAGTAATAGGCATCATTTTTAACGCCTTTACGTAAATCTGCGGCTAACTTTTCAATACTGGTAGGGTGTCCACCTTGAATAAAGCCTAAATAAACGGATGGATTAATGCCTCGTAGTTTATAGAGTATTTCTTGGTCCGCGGCTGAATAATAAAATCCTCCTAAGCCAATATATTTTCGGAGCATATTATCAAGCTCAACGAGTTTTTGGCCGTTGGTATCAGATTTTATCTCTACATTGAGTTGTTGATTATTATGGCGATATGCGGCAAAGGTTTTAAAGGCTTCAACAGCGGCAATAGGGCGTTGGTCGAGTAAATTGTTAGTTTGCTTATCGCGCAGTTTCAGATTAGAGAACGCCTGAAAACTCATGCGATTTAGTTTAAAGCGTTCGCCAGTGTAATACACGGTCGCGCGACCGGTCTGGCTATCGTGATGGTTAACCCAAGTACCATCTTTGAGTAGCATGACATCAATTTCGACACTGTTAAAATTATCGTTTAAGGCTGACACAATAGCATTAGCGCTACTTTCTGGCTGACGAAAATCGCCACGATGCGCCGAAATGTCTAACTGACATTGTGCGGTCGAGAGCATTTTGATATTGCCATTGTCGGCCAGATATAAATTACGATCGCCTAGGCTCAGCTGAGTATCAATAATATTCAAGCCTTGGGTCGTGGCATCAGTTGGTAAATGAGATAACTCAGCGGGAGTAACATTAACAGGCTTAGGTGAAGGCGTCGGGGTAGATTTACAGCCTGTTAAAGTAAGCAGTAGTACAGCCAAAATGATGCTGTAAAAATAGCGGGAGCCAACACGACTTGTCATAATCCATATTTACAAGTTATTAATATTTAATGTTTTATACATTAATGAACCCGGTAAAACAACCTTATGGATTAAAGTAAACTTATTTAAAACGTTAAAACGTGAACGAGGATGATTTATCAAAACCACATTCATTTCAGATCCAGTTCAACACCATTCAAATTTTTCAATTTAAAGCGCATTTATGCACAAAAAAGTGATTATCTTTTATATTAATGTGACTAATTTAGTAAGCAGAAATAGATGTTTATAGCTAAATTGAGATAACA
This sequence comes from Shewanella livingstonensis, assembly GCF_003855395.1. Classification (NCBI taxonomy): domain Bacteria; kingdom Pseudomonadati; phylum Pseudomonadota; class Gammaproteobacteria; order Alteromonadales; family Shewanellaceae; genus Shewanella; species Shewanella livingstonensis. Next base: position 1,183,873 of record NZ_CP034015.1, read on the forward strand.
AATAATGGTATATTACGGAGGTATGATGAACACTTCTTAAACAGTGTTCATCATAAAATTAGAATGCTCCCCCAAATACCGCTGCCGGCGCAGCCCTTGAACCGTAGGTTCAAGGCGGGTAAATGTTCATCTCCTAAGGCTTCTCGGTATAATCCGAGCATGCACAATGTTAACGAAAGCATTCACCCTGGGTTTGTAATTATCGGCACAGGGACTTAACCAACGAGCAAATATCCCAGGGAGCAAAACAGGGTAGAATCAAGTTTTACTTAATTCTGAAATCTTAGTTTAGCCTTCCTAGCGGCTTCGTTCAACCAGCGATGTTTCCAACGTTGACTGTAGTAACGAAATACGCTCATCCATTTGCGCCATATACTGTTTATTTTTTTGCTTTTCTTCAAACAATTCATTGCCAATGTTCAGTGCGGCCATAATGGCAAGCTCCTCACGGCTTAAATTATTAGTACGAGACTTTAACGTTGTAAGTTGGTTTTCAACTTCTCTGGCTACAGTGCGCAATGCATCTTCGCGTCCTTTTGGACATGCGATAGAGTAGGTGCGCCCTAATAGGGTAATATCAACAGCACTGTTACTCATAATGTCGCCACAGATCCTAGGTTAACGTTCAGCATGTGGCGAACTATATAGCGCTGAATTTAAAAGAGCAAGGCAACTGCATCCCTTTTTAGCTATTTGCTGTTTGTGTGAACAAATCCGCTACAGTCCATGCATAATTTGGGCACAATACACACTAGTATTTGGAGCATCATCCTAACTCTGCTAGCATTGAAGCAGATATTGCGCTATTAGGAATCAACCATGGCAATCCCACCTTCGTTATGTATCGAAAAACTAAAACAGGCCTTAGATTACGCTGAAGTTGGCCAGCATCCAGTAGAAGTGCACGGTGCACTTGTTGGGCTTATTTGTGGTGGTGTAAAACAAGAAAATTTAGCGTGGTTAAAGCCGCTAGTTGAGTTAATGAATGACGGCCAACCGTTAGAACCCAATTTACAACAGCTGATCAGCGAGTTGTATCAAGACACAGTGACTCGTTTAGTCGATTTCGAATTTGGTTTTACCCTATTACTACCAGAAGAAGAAGCGTCTCTTAGTGATCGTGTAGAAGCCTTAGCCTTGTGGACTCAAAGCTTTTTAACGGGCATTGCTATTATTCAACCACAGCTAGAAAAAGCGACACCCGATGTGCGTGAAGTGATTAAAGATCTTGCCGATATTGCCCAGGTAGAATTTGATGTCGGTGATGACGAAGAATCAGAAGTTGCCTACGTTGAACTGCAAGAGTTTGTTAGAATGTCAGCTATTTTATGTTACTCAGAGTTTGGCTTAGACATGCCGTTAAATGACACCAACGAGCATTCAACTTTTCACTAATATTTTGCTATAGGCAGCAACGCAGCGTATGACCACAGCAAACACAGCCACCAAACCTCTTGCCGTTGATATTGCCATAGTCGGTGGCGCCATGGCAGGTGCCACGCTAGCCCTAGGGCTAGCTAAGTTATCTGCTACGTTATCACCCGCCACTTTGTCGCGTCCGCTGCGCATTGCCTTAATCGAAGCCCACGTTAGCAACAATAATCACCCCGGTTTTGATGCTCGCTCCATTGCTATTGCGCACGGTTCTATTTTTGAACTCAACCGTTTAGGTATTTGGCTTAAGTTGCAGCACCTTGGCACTGCTATCGAAAATATTCATGTTTCAGATCGCGGCCACTTTGGCATGACCGAACTTAATGCTAAACCATTGGGTTTAGATGCATTAGGGCAGGTGGTTGAGCTAGCTCAAGTGGGCAAAGTGTTGTTTGAACAACTGGCTAAATCATCTGTTGAGGTGTTTTGCCCCGCCAAAGTTACCGATTTACAAGCTCAACAAGACGGCCACTTACTCAGCTTAGATAATGGCACGCAATTGCATTGCCAATTATTGGTTGCTGCCGATGGCGCTAATTCAGTGGTGCGCCAACATCTTGGCCAACCTACTGAACAAATCGATTTTAACCAAACGGCTATCGTTGCCAATGTCAGTACCGATCAGCCGCATCAACATTGGGCTTATGAGCGCTTTACCCAAACGGGCCCATTAGCACTTTTGCCTATGAGATCAGCGTCTACGTCATCAGCAGCAAACGCCACTAAGTCATCTAGCGCTTCAGTTCAGTCGCGTTTTTCCGTGGTGTGGGCATTGCCGCCAGCACAAGCTGAGCAATTAAAACATGCCGATAAAGCTGAGTTTTTAGCGGCATTGCAACAAGCCTTTGGTCACCGTGTTGGCAACTTTGTTGATGTCGGCCAGCGGGTCAGTTATCCATTAACATTATCGTATATGCCCAGACCGATTTATCATCGCTGCATATTTATCGGTAACGCGGCGCAAACCCTCCATCCCATAGCGGGACAAGGTTTTAATCTTGGTCTGCGTGATGTAGTGGGCTTACTTAATGTACTTGAACAGGCTTTTAGTACGTATCAATTAGCCAACACCTCAACCAAGGTTGATGTCGGCAGTAGTGCTATCGTGCATCAGTATTTAGCTGCTCGCCAGGCCGACCGCGACAACACACTGCGTAATATCGAATTTTTAGTGCGGGGCTTTTCTAATCAATATTGGCCGATGGTCGCGGGCCGCAATCTTGGTTTACGTTTATTGTCTTGGTTACCGCCGTTAAAACGCCCAGTGGCACAAACGGCTATGGGCTGGCGTTAACTCATTTTAAGGTAAGGATTGAGCATGTTTTCAACTCAAACATATGATGTTGCTATTGTCGGCGGTGGTATGGTCGGGCTTGCAACCGCCATCGGTTTAGCCAATGCCGACCTGAATGTGGTAGTGATAGACGCAGGCACAACTCAAGCCGTCAGTGGTGAACCGAAATTACGTGTTAGCGCCATCAATAAAGCCAGCCAACAATTGCTGGAAAACCTTGGCGCATGGCAATACCTCGACAACAGCCGTGTTAGCCCTTACCAAAAAATGTCGGTGTGGGACAAAGACGGCCTTGGTAAAATTGAATTTGACGCCCACAGTATCAGCGAAGCCTATTTAGGCTCGATCATTGAAAATGATGCCATTAACTATGCACTTGCCAAGCGCGCTAGCGAAATAAGCAATTTAACCCATTTACAAGGCCAGCGTCTTGAACGTATTGCTTTTGGTGAACGCGAAGCGTGGTTGACCCTAGCCAATGGCGATAACGTCAGTGCCGCCGTGGTGGTTGCCGCCGACGGTGCTAACTCTTGGGTGCGCCAGCAATGCAGTATTCCGCTAACTTTTTGGGACTACGGCCACCATGCCATTGTCGCGACAGTGCGCACCGAACTCGCCCACGACGCCACCGCCAGACAAGCCTTTTTACCCGGTGGACCGTTAGCCATGTTGCCTTTGTATGATGACCATTTATGCTCAATTGTATGGTCAGTATCGCCCCAGCAAGCCGAGCAACTACAAGCCTTAGATGATAGTGAATTCAGTAAAGCATTAACTGCGGCCTTAGATGGCCGATTAGGTGTGTGTAAAGTGATTAGCGAACGGCAATCATTCCCGCTACGTATGCGTTATGCGCGCCACTTTGCCCGCCACCGATTAGTGCTCGCTGGTGACGCTGCCCACACCATTCATCCGCTAGCTGGCCAGGGGGTTAACCTAGGTTTTTTAGACGCCGCCAGTATTATCGAAACCTTTAGCCAATTACACCAGCAAGGTAAAGACTTAGGTGAATATAGTCATTTACGTGCCCTTGAACGTTGGCGTAAAGCCGAAGCCATGGAGATGATTGCCACCATGGAGGGCTTTAAAAGACTGTTTGCCGGCAGTAATCCGCTTAAAAAAGCCATGCGCGACATAGGCCTAACCCTCGTTGATAATGTCGCTGGGCTGAAAACAGTTTTCATTAAACAGGCAATGGGTAACAAAATGACATTACCTAAACTTTGTCGTGAGCCAATTTAATTTTAGCTAATATAGAAACTTGTTTAATATCAGACTACACGGCTAAATCAGCAATTCTATTGTAAAAGATTATGTAAAAAAATTACAATAATAGATTAGCTAAACTAATGCGACAGGACTCGGATTAGAAAATTTTTTTGTATACAAAATAGGTCTGCGGAGTATAATTTTGTCCGCATTTTATCAAAAACCTACATAAGAAAGGCCTCAAAAAAAAGGGATAATAATGGCTAGCAAAACTGTACTTTTTAACAAGCATTTACAATCAAACGCCAAAATGGTTGATTTCCATGGTTGGGAAATGCCGATTAACTACGGCTCTCAAATCGAAGAACACCACGCAGTGCGTCAAGATGCTGGCATGTTCGATGTGTCTCATATGACGGTAGTTGACGTCACCGGCAGTGATGCTTGTGCCTTTTTACGTAAGTTACTTGCTAACGATGTTGCCAAGCTTACCGTACCAGGTAAAGCCCTTTACGGCGGAATGCTAGACGAAACTGCTGGTATCATCGACGACCTTATTACCTACTATTTAACCGACACGCATTACCGCGTGGTGGTTAACTCCGCTACCCGCGACAAAGACCTAGCCTGGATCAACAAGCAAGCAGCTGTATTTGATGTAGTCGTTACCGAACGTCCAGAGCTGGCAATGATCGCGGTTCAAGGCCCTAACGCTAAAGTGAAAGCCGCTAAAGTATTCAATGCTGAGCAAAATGCCGCAGTTGAAGGCATGAAGCCATTCTTTGGTGTGCAATCAGGCAGCCTATTTATTGCCACCACAGGTTACACCGGTGAAGCAGGCTACGAAATTATCGTTCCAGAAGCAGAAGCCGAAGCATTATGGCAAGCACTATTAGATGCAGGCGTTAAGCCATGTGGTCTTGGTGCGCGTGATACCTTACGCTTAGAAGCTGGCATGAACTTATACGGTCAAGACATGGACGAGTCAATCAATCCATTAGCTGCCAACATGGGCTGGACTGTTGCATGGGAGCCTAGCGAACGTGACTTTATTGGCCGCGAAGCATTAAGCGCAATTAAAGCCGCTGGCACTTCAAAATTAGTCGGTTTGGTCATGGAAGAGAAGGGCGTTTTACGCCATGATATGGCGGTATTTTTTACCGACGCAGACGGTGTTGAACACCAAGGTGTGATCACCAGCGGATCGTTCTCGCCAACCTTAGGCTATTCAATCGCCATGGCCCGCGTACCCAACGGTATTGGTGCCACAGCTGAAGTTGAAATGCGTAAAAAGCGCGTTAACGTAAAAGTCATCGCCCCAAGTTTCGTACGCAATGGTAAACAAGCTTTTTAAAGACTCAATAACCTGAGTTGCGTTTACCCAAAAAAATTACTGATTAAGTATTAGAACATTAGATTAAGGAACAACAATAATGAGCACTATCCCGGCAGAATTGAAATATGCATCTTCACACGAATGGATCCGTAAAGAAGCAGACGGTAGCTACACAGTAGGTATCACTGAGCATGCTCAAGAGCTATTAGGCGACATGGTATTCGTAGAATTACCAGAAGTAGGCGACACGGTTACTGCCGGTGAAGATTGTGCTGTAGCTGAATCAGTTAAAGCTGCATCAGACATCTACGCACCGATTTCTGGTGAAGTGATTGCGGTAAACGAATCGTTAGAAGATTCGCCAGAATTGGTCAACAGTGACGCTTTTGGTGGCGGTTGGTTCTTCCGCGTTATGCCTTCTGACGAAGCAGAAGTTGACGCATTACTTGATGCCGATGGTTATCAAGAAGTGATTGACCAAGAGTAATCACTAATAACAGGAAGCTCTCTAGGGAGCTTCTTTGCTATATAGCATTAATATATAGCTAAAAATGTTGCGCTAATCACCTCTAACCAGTGGCAGCCAAAAAGCCAATGACGAGCGCGTAACATAATAAACCTTAAACAGGTTATTCACGTATTAGCCATTTTCACCCTAATCCAGTTCTGTGCCCTACCGCCATAACTGGTCGATTTGGAACAAGGTTTAACATGACCAAGCAAACCCTGACACAACTAGAACAGCACGAACTTTTCCTGACTCGCCACATTGGCCCAAGTGCAGAACAACAACAAGAAATGTTGAACTTCATTGGCGCAGAATCATTAGAAGATCTCACCGCCCAAACTGTCCCTGGTAAAATTCGCTTACCGCAAGATCTCACCATCGGTGATTCATGTGGCGAAGCTGAAGGTATCGCCTATATCCGTAACATAGCCGACAAAAATAAAGTCTTTAAAAGCTATATCGGTATGGGTTACTACGGCGTACAAGTGCCTAATGTCATTTTGCGAAATGTGTTTGAAAACCCAGGTTGGTATACGGCTTACACGCCATATCAACCAGAAATAGCTCAAGGCCGTTTAGAAGCTATTTTAAACTTCCAACAAGTGTCAATGGACCTAACCGGTCTTGACCTTGCGTCAGCATCGTTACTCGACGAAGCCACCGCAGCAGCAGAAGCCATGGCATTAGCCAAGCGCGTGTCTAAAGCTAAAAAAGCCAACATCTTCTTTGTTGCCGATGATGTATTCCCACAAACCCTAGACGTGGTGAAAACCCGTGCAGAATGCTTTGGGTTTGAAGTGGTCGTTGGCCCAGCAAATGAAGCCGTAAACTACGAATTATTTGGTGCATTATTCCAGTACACCAACCGCCACGGCCAAATCACAGACTACACAGAGCTATTTACTCAGCTTCGTGACAACAAAGTGATTGTGACCGTTGCTGCCGACATCATGTCGTTATTACTGCTTAAATCTCCGGGCGCCATGGGCGCAGACGTGGTATTTGGTAGTGCACAGCGTTTTGGCGTACCAATGGGATACGGCGGACCACACGCCGCATTCTTCGTTGCCCGTGACGAACACAAACGTTCAATGCCAGGTCGTATTATTGGCGTGTCAAAAGACACTCGCGGTAACACTGCATTACGTATGGCCATGCAAACGCGCGAGCAACATATTCGCCGCGAAAAAGCCAACTCAAACATTTGTACCGCGCAAATTCTATTAGCCAATATGGCGTCGTTTTATGCGGTTTTCCACGGCCCACAAGGCTTAAAAACCATTGCATCACGCATTAATCGTTTAGCTGACATCTTAGCCGCAGGCTTACAAGCTAAAGGCCAAACGTTAGTTAACAACACCTGGTTCGACACCATCAGCGTAAAAAGCGCCGACGTTGTCGCCATTAATGCTCGTGCCATTGCTGCACAAGTTAACTTACGTATCGACGCCGACGGCATACTGGGCATCAGCTTAGATGAAACCACTCTGCGACAAGACATCGCAGTGTTGTTCGACGTGATTTTAGGCACAGGCCATGGCCTAGACGTTGCCGCACTTGATGCCGACATCGTTGCCAATGGCAGCCAGTCAATTCCAGCAGCATTAGTACGTCAAGATGCAGTATTAACCCATCCAACGTTTAATCGCTACCAAAGCGAAACCGAGATGATGCGTTATATCAAGCGTTTGGAAAACAAAGATTTAGCCTTAAACCACTCAATGATATCGTTAGGTTCATGCACCATGAAGCTTAACGCCGCTGTAGAAATGCTGCCGGTAAGCTGGCCAGAATTTGCCAACATGCACCCATTCTGCCCATTAGACCAGGCAAAAGGTTACACGCAGTTAATCAATGAGCTGTCTGAGTATTTAGTTAAAATCACTGGTTACGACGAAGTGTGTATCCAGCCAAACTCAGGTGCACAAGGTGAATACGCGGGCTTATTAGCGATTAAGAAATACCACGAATCTCGCGGCGACGCGCACCGTAATGTGTGTTTAATACCACAATCAGCTCACGGTACTAACCCAGCATCGGCGCAACTTGCCGGTATGAAAGTGGTAGTAACCGCGTGTGACAAGCAAGGTAACGTTGATTTAGAAGACTTACGCGCTAAAGCCTCTGAGCTTGCCGACAGCTTATCGTGCATCATGATCACTTACCCATCGACTCACGGTGTGTACGAAGAATCTATCCGCGAAGTATGCGAAATCGTCCATCAATATGGCGGCCAAGTGTACCTAGACGGCGCCAACATGAACGCACAGGTTGGGGTAACATCACCTGGCTTTATCGGCGCAGACGTATCGCACTTAAACTTGCACAAAACCTTTGCTATCCCGCACGGCGGCGGTGGTCCAGGTATGGGCCCAATCGGTGTTAAAAAGCACCTTGCGCCATTTGTGGCAGGCCATGTAGTGGTTAAGCCAGGCCGCGAAAGCGACCATAACGGCGCGGTATCTGCAGCACCTTACGGTAGCGCCAGCATCCTGCCAATCAGCTGGATGTACATCAAGCTGTTAGGCACTAAAGGCATTAAGCAATCAACCCAAACAGCGCTATTAAACGCTAACTACATCATGAAAAAGCTACTGCCTCATTATCCAGTATTGTTTACTGGCCGTAACGACCGCGTAGCGCATGAATGTATTATCGATTTACGTCCATTAAAAGAAACCTCAGGCGTCACCGAAATGGATATCGCTAAGCGTCTTAACGACTATGGTTTCCATTCGCCAACCATGAGTTTCCCAGTAGCGGGTACTTTGATGATTGAGCCAACTGAATCTGAGTCTAAGGTTGAGCTGGATCGTTTCATCGAAGCGATGATTTCTATTCGCGGTGAAATTACCAAGGTAGAAGCAGGCGAGTGGCCAGTGGACAATAACCCACTGCATAATGCACCTCACACCCTAGCGGATATTATGGACACCGAATTTGATTCACGTCCGTACAGTCGTGAAGTAGCCGTGTTCCCAACGGCTGCAGTTAAGGCGAATAAGTTTTGGCCGACCGTAAATCGCATCGATGATGTGTATGGCGATCGCAATTTGATGTGTAGTTGTGTCCCATTATCAGACTACGAATAATTGCTGCTTAGTCTCGCTATTACAGCGTTGAACCTCGGCTCCAGTGCTCATTGACACCAGTCAACTCCGCGCTAGAGCCTTCGGTTCGTCTTGTACTAGCTTCGCCAGCGACGCAATTATGATTGTAGTGGGCTTCAATTGAAGTATGAGAATTAAAAAAGCGAACCGATTGGTTCGCTTTTTTATGCCTGTCATTCCAGTAAATTCCGAACAAACGTCTTTCCGGCAATGCTTTTTAGCCGGAATCCAGGTGTTTGCTTGTTGCTTTTAGGCCTGCGGCCACTAACGTCGTGGCGCTTCGCCCACACCAGACCAAGAGGAAACCAACGGCTGTTCCCTCTTTACTCTTTATAAAAGAATTGGCCCAGCCGCCCCGCAACATTTTCCTTAATGATTTAAACAACAGATGCGAAAAGGTCGCCATGGGGATTGATCCAGCTTTTAACTTCGTTTGTAGTCTGCTTCGGCCCATCTTACAATAAAGAGTGAAAATGCTAACGCTTCCGATGGGAATCTGATGCGAATGGATTTACGAATGTCGTGATGGCATGGTCAATGATGTTCCCGACATCATAATGACATTTCCCATATCCATATGGGGCAGATACCAAAGAACGACCTGTACCGCGAAAGCTAGCCTGACGTCCTGTCAGGCTCACGCATTCACTTGCAAAGAGTCTTCAACGGCCTCAAGTAAAATGGAGCCTGCAGATATAATATCTAAAGCATTAAAAAGCGGACCGGTTGGTTCGCTTTTTAATTTCCGTCATTCCAGTAATGCTTATATTTACGTCATTCCGGTAATGCTTTTGAGCCGGAATCCAGGTGTTGGCCTATGTATTTAGTGTCATACAGTTTATTTAACTATAGTTAACAGCTACTACGATACTTGAGATAAACACTAAAACCTATAAATGGAAAAGCATTAAAACCTATAAATGGTATGACATTAAAACCTATAAATGGCATGAGGATATGATTAAGTTTTTTCAGAAATAGTAGATGAGTTTTAGGCTTCTCTTTTTTGTTTAGCGGATGTATTCCTTCATAAAGTGTCAATGAGCGCCCTTGAGCCGCCAAAGATGCTCGAATGAGAAAATGCTGCTACGGTCATCAAGATCTGACCAATCGATATGAATGATTGGTTGCTTCATTTTTCCGACGAGCAAATAGGTCATACGGGTGTATATAAACTCGATTTCACGATGTAAGTGGCTATTACTACAGAGCCTATCTACACGTTTAATCTTATGTTTTTCTTTTGCTTTATTCGTTATATTCCGGCCAAGTCCTGTGATAGAAAGCGAGCCACCGTTCATTGAACTTTCAATGGCAGCAAACAAACTCAAGCGGAGTGTTTTGTGCGTTTTTTAAGTTAACGGGGGCGGGCGGACAAGTGAGAGACATTTTGATAAAACGTGTTTCGCATTCATGGCATTGACTCGTGGTCATTTTTGTTTGGCGATAAATTTGATCACAAAATGCCATAAATGCTCCTCCGTTTTTAACCTATCTCATTATTTTTATTCACTATTTTTTGGGGATTCGTCAGGCTCTAACCCCCATTTATTCAAAATGGCTGGCTTGATTTTAATTCTTAGCATAAGCTGCTTGGTCTTAGCAGGTATACTTTTAGCATTACCACATATGCGACTTTGAACTGATTGTGATTCGGAAGTTGGCAGCGACAAAGAGTGTGCCAAACTAAAAGGCGAACTAAAAGACGAATGGACTTTAAATGAAGTCGCTCATCCCCCCTCAAGCTGCATATTTAAATTGGAACAAATAATGAAAATAGTTAAATTACTCCCTCTAGTATTACTCGTTTTTCTCGCTGGGTGCGAATTAATAGGGCCTTCAGTAAGAGTATCTGGACCTAAAGTTATCGTTGATGGCAACTCAAGTAACAATGGAACCCATTGTCCTCCTGGCCAAGCCAAAAAAGGCAAGTGCTAAAATATATCAAATGGTAGTATAGCCGCAGCAAGGTGCACGAACTGGCTATCTTCAGCTCGTGTGTAAAGTATTATTAAATTCGTGGGGGATTCCTCAGACTCTGCCCCACTTATTTAATTGACCTCGGTCTATGATGTCATTCATACCCAAAACAGATAGACTAGCGCGCTTCACATTAAATTAAATGAAAGGATTTCAATTAATGCATAAGCTAATACTTTTAACCGGTCTGGTACTGCTGACATCATGTGCTTCGAACACAAGTATCGTTGCCAATCAATCTACATCCCACAGCAATCCCATCTGCCTGATATCAGGAGTGCCTTCATCAGATATAAAATACACCGTGATTACTCAGTTAAAGTATGCAAAAAATGGATATGGAAATATTAATAGCGTCCTGCCAATAATAGTGAAACAAGCACAATCCTTAGGTGCTGATGCAATCATTGACTACAACGGTGGCCATCGTTTCGGTTTCTGGCCATGGCAATTTATCAGACCTGTTGTACGTGGTACGGCTGTGACATGGGATTCACCAGATGATATCGACTGTAAAGCATTAGGTGGCACATTCGATACTCAATTGAAAGGCTCTCTTACTACAGACGTATAAAGGGAAGTTAGGGGCTGAGTCTGAGGGATCCCCACTAATTTAATTGTATGCTTGTGGACCCTTGATTAAACCTTGATAAATGGGTCAGACTCTGCTTAATTTGACCCCATTTATTTAAAAATAAGGGTGTAACACAATTTGTATTACACCCTTTGGATTTTACTTTTAAGTCGTTAATTTAAGCATTCTACTGATCACTAGAAACGATATTCAACGCCGATACTCGCCTGTTTAAAGTCTGTTTCTGTGTCGGAACCGTTAGATACATTATCCAAATTAATTTCTGCATCATACCAATTGTATTCGGCATTAATTAGAAAACGCTCTGTTACCTTAAACGCAACACCTGCTCCAGCAAATACACCTTCATCATCTTTATTGCCAGAAAATCCGACTACGTCATAATCTGTGGAATACCATAACTGACCACCTTTAGCATACAACTCTACTCGATCAGCAATTGGCAATGTCACTTTTAGACCTGCGGTATAACCATCTGTTTTAGCGCTAGATAAGTTGTTGCCGTAATGACCAAAATCAATATAGCTACCTTCCAGCGCCAGATAGTTGTTGAAGCGATAACCAACTAGGCCCTGGAGAACATCATTGTCGTCGTCAAAGTCATCCTCGCCATCGACTTTGAGGTAACCATAATTAGCGCCGACATAAACGCCATTTTCTGCTCCGTCTTTCTTGAAGTCATCAGCGTGAGAAAAAGTACTGAAAGAAGCTAACGAAATAAGTCCAGCTAAAGTAATAATCGTATTTTTCATAAGGTACTCCTAGTTAATTACGTAAATACATCTAACTACATCTAACTAGTAACAAAACGGATGCCAACTTTATAAAAGTAACAGAGAATTATTTATCTGATTTTTATATTTGCTTTAATATCAATTGGTTGCGTCTGCTTTTTTGTGAGTAAAGGTTGGGGGACCATATATATCCAATGATACTGCTTATTTCTTTGCCTGCTTAATGAGGTCGTGATAACGTAAAACGGTATTTATTTCTGATTGAATTGTAATTTTTTCATATAGTAACGCAATGTTATCAATGTGTTACGCGCTATTTTATCGTTTTCGGAAAAGATAAACTATATTCGTTACATTGATATTCCTTTATTCTTTGGTTTTATGTCTCTAGGTCTGCGGCCACTGTACTGGTCAAGCTAAACTGGACATTTTCAATTGCAGAGAACAGACTTTGTCGGTGAGTTTTGTGCATCTTTTGTGCATCTTTTGCGCTTCTTTTGTGTTAACAGGGCGGGTGACAAGTGAGAGGCATTTTGATAAAAGGTGCTTTGCATTCATGGCATTGACTCGTGGTAATTTTTGTTTGGCGATAAATTTGATCACCAAATGCCATGAACATCCTCATCTTTTTAGTTTATCTCATTGTTTTTGTTTTTTTTGTGGTTTGTCAGGCTGAAACCCTACTTATTCCTTGAAACGGAAGATCAAAATAACTTATCATCAGACAAATGCTCGCTATCTCGATGTTTGATTAGATCGAGATATGCTCGAACGGCACAAAAGAATGGATTCGATGACTCATGTCCAAAATCGCCCGCCACGCCTATGAAGAATATGAAACCTCTCAAACCGCTTTTGAGGGCTTCAAACTTAGTGATGAATTCGACTTTTCCAACGTCACCATCAAAGACGTTTTGTTTCGTGAAACCTATGTCGATGCTCGCCACTTAATCAAGAAAAGCAAAGTCAGCACCCTCACTGTCATGACTTACATCGTCGGAGATCGTTTCCCTAATGTTATCCATGATTTTATCGAAAACGCAGAAGACGGACTGACATTGAATGTCGCGTTTTGCTGTGAATACGTTAACAACGCCAAGAAAGATAAAAAACAACTCGACGGCCTGATTAAAGCGTTCGAGGGTATTCTCGCTTACAAACATGTGGACTCCATAGAGATCATTGCCAACCCACATACGCATATCAAACTCCTCCAATGCGACGATGATCTGTTTGTCGGCTCCATGAATTTCAGTAGCACCTCAGAAGATACCAAGGCTAGTGAAGATGAAAAACACTACAAAAACCATAGAAACTATGAGCTTATGCTGCACTTAGGTAGTGGGCATAAGCTCGCCACCTGTATCTGGGATAAACTTTACCTTGCTGAAGGCTCAGTCACTGGTACGCTGAACGAGAATAATGTTACACAGGTGCTGACATGCATTCACAAGCAGTGCCAACGTATTCCTTTTGATGTAAACAGTGCCAGGGAAAAGCGTCTGGATATCGAAAAACGCATTGATGATGGCATTGAAGACAAGCTTCTGATCAAAGAAGCAACGGCTAAAGCTATCTATCATACATTGGATGACATGCTTACAATATCGATGTTTAACGGCTTTGAATCACTTGATTATGACGACTACATGATGATCTACGACCTCCTTGTGGGCGACACAGACCTCTTTTGGCCTGATGTTTTAGCCAACTGCCAATTTCTTGAGGAAACCGAAAACCATGAGGGAGACCTTATATCAATAGCTCAAGAGGAGGTGGGTAATACGCTATTTGATCTCACGTTCGAAGAGGAGATCATTCACGAGAACATTAGAGAAGATAAGTTAGATTGTGATTTCATCCTGGCATCAGGTGAAGAAATACCGTTTGGGGAGAATTCAGAAGACGCTAAAAAGAAACAAATGAATCAAAACCAAGAATGCGTGCAACGCTGTCTGGATGATGTTGCCGATGCACTCACCAAATACTTCATCGAGCATCACTTGTGCAAAATAAAAGCTAAACAAAATTGAGTGTAAAGTTTTATAACTCTTTCCATTAGTGGAAGCGCCCGAAAGTTTCTGGTCGAAGCATGTCTGATGTGGTCAAGTAAAACTGTACACAAACAGGGGCGTTTTATGCTGCCATTTCGGCAGCGGCTGGCGTCATATAATTGTTATAACTATGACCACGTCACCTTTCATTGAGCTTTCAATGGCAGCAAACAAATTCAAGCGGAGTGTTTTGTGCGCTTTTTGCGTTAACGGGGGAGGGTGACAAGTGAGAGGCATTTTGATAAAACTTGTTTTGCATTCATGGCATTTACGCGTGGTAATTTTTGTTTGGCGATAAATTTTATCACCCAATGCCATGAATGTTCCTAAGTTTTTAACCTATCTCATTATTTTTATTGATTTTTTGTGGGGATTCGTCAGACTCTTACCCCACTTATTTAGTACGTTTCCTCTGTATTTCTCTGAATTTATATAAGTTTATCCCCTGTAGATTCAGTCCATCTTTCTACAACTAAATCTTCAAAGATGATGCCATTTTCGAGTGACAAATTATCAGCATGTTCCATTATTATCACTTGGGGTTGCTCATCAGTGCTAAGCTTGATATCTTCCAGTTTCTTATTTATGACATCAAAGATATTTGCTACCTCCATTAAGTCTTTATCATCCTTTTGAATTCTCCCTGAAGGAAAATAAACTTGGCTAGGCTGGTCTATAAATAGAATTGATGGGATACAGGAATTTTCCTCTTTAGCTGTCAGGTGCAGTAATGATAGAAATAGAGAAAGATGACATGCAAGCCAATTAGCACCACTGCCCATCTCATAGAGTCTTATTTTTTGCTTTCTACTCTCAACATGGAAACTGAAGCTTTCTAAGTCAAAATGGAGTGTCACAGGTCTTAACTCATCTTCAAAATCTAATTCATCACAAATATCTGTCATACTTTTAGATAGGAATCGATTTGCTGCATTATACTTTTCTTGCAAACCATATAAATTGATCTTCTCTCTTAACTTTATAGCTCTTTGTCTAGACTCTGAAAGGTTAGTGTCAGAACTAATCAAATTATCTCTATTAAAAAACTCAGCAACTTGAGACATTGTCTTCCCGCGCATTGTCATTGCAGAGTCGCGAAACCTAATTTTCTGAGCAACCTCTTTTTGGGATATTTCTAGTTCTTTCAATTTCGCTCTATTAATTCTAATTTGACGTTGCACTTTACTCTTTTGGGACTCTAAAGCAGTTACCTGTTCTGAACGGTCTTCGGTATAGTGACCAATTTGTTGAATTTTGTTGAATAAACCTGCTCTAGCTTCATTGATACTATAGAGTTGTTCATTCATATGAGGTAATTGAGACTCACAAACTGGGCAAGTAATATCTTTGGTATCAGAAATGTTATTAACAGCTAAAGTTGATTGAATATTGTTTAAACTGTTCATGTAACTATATGCTTGATCACCATTACTTTCTAATAATACCAGCCTTTTTTCTACATCAGAAAGTATTGCCCTATCGTTGGTAATAGAATCATTCAGCTCTTCATATTTTCTCCAGACTCCGTTAGAACTATATGATACCTCCTGCAACATGGGTAGTTCTTGAGCTAAAGCTTTTAATTTCCTCAAAGGTAGATCACAGTCATATTGATAGTTGATATAGCTGAAGTAAGACTCAACTAAGTTTTTCACTGTTTCTTTTTTTTCAGATTCTGACTTCGTAGATTTCTCTCTCAGCTTCTGCTCCACTTTTATTTTCTTTTCAAGTTCTTCTAGCTCTCTGAGGCTACTGTAGTATTCGCCATCGACCCAACCCATAAATATAGGGAACTCTTTGATAGTTCTATCACGCTTGTCATAGCTCTCAAATCGATGGAACAAAGCATGCTTATTAGCTATTAAGTTTTGATGCTGAAATAAAATGGAACTAGCACTTCGGATTGATGCTTTGCCTTCTTTTCTATTGTTTACACTGTACGATATGTCGCTAACAGCTAAGCCAATGAACTTTTCAAATCTTGACTGAGCAACTTTAAGTAGTACAGGTTGTATAGAAGAGAAGTAATCACAAGAAAACTCATCTAGAAATAAGTCATTAGTTTCTATTTTGACGTATGCAGCCTTTCCTTTTCCAGTTTTTCTAGCATGACGACCAACTACAATATAGTTTCCATCGACTTCGTAGATTACACAAAACAATTCTGCAAATTCAGTGATCACCCCCGCTGGAATGCTTGATACACCAGAGAATAAACAGTAGTCTACAATTTCTAAGATTGCACTCTTACCTGTTTTCGAATCTCCAGTTATTACATTTACTCCACGCTTAAAATCAACAAATCTCATGTCACCAGAGGAGTTAAATATTATAACTTTCTTAATTACAGCTTTCATTACTTAAATCCTATCTGAATAAACACATCGCTTGGCTCTTCCTTTGAAAGAACCACACCTAAGTTGTATGCAGCTTTATAGAAACTTTTTAACCCTGCATTACTTTCATCCTTATAGTGAACAGCTTTCTTCATACACGCCATGTCAGAGACATATATCGAGTTTGAGTTAGATAGTGCTATTAACCCGTTGTTTGAATAGACTTTGAAATTAGGTATTGTTGCGTTAATACCAATAATGGATGTTTTGATTCTGTTTTCAGACAACAAGGTCTCGATGGTAGTTTTCACATTTGCTTTGGATAACTTACTTTTTAATTCTGGTATGTTCAGTAGTGGGATAACTAAGTAAATTAGCTCAAGTTTTATGCCTTGTTTATTGTTCTTTTGTGCACCACTAATGAAGTAAGACAATAGGGAGCCAACCCAGCATGGCGAATACATTAGTTCACTTAATTGTTTAGCCTTCATATTAACTCTCAACTATAGGGATGCAGAAATATTCTGCTTGAACAATCCCATGTACACTTCCTTGGAAGTAATACCCATGTATGCCACTTACACCATCCATTGTTAAGTCTTTAATATCTAGGCATTTATCATACATATCTCTTGATGCTTTTTTTACACAAGCGAACTCGCCACTTTCAAAGTAATCTTCATAGCTTTCCTTTGTTTCGAGTAGAAGATCAAGTAACTCGCTTGTGAAGTTATCTATAGTTTCAGGGGGGACTGAAGTAGATAACATTTTCAATTTACTATTATCTGCTCTCAAATAGTTATTTACTGCTCTGTCAATTTTTCGCACAGTGAACCCTACGCTATGCATTTGTTTTTCGAATAGAAATTTCTGGTCGATTCCTCGATTGACTTCTTCTATTTTTGTAACTGGAAATGCAGTTACACCTTGTGTGTATTTGCGTAAAAAACGAGCATTGTTATCTCTAAAATCATTTATGTTAACTTCCCAACAGTTTGGGTTTCTAATTGCTTTAGTTGTGATATAACCGATCATCTTTTCTATAAAGTCGGCTTTATCATATGCTGAAGTTATAAATTGAATTCCTGAGTGAGATAATAGGCTATCTAGCTTTTCTTCTACTTTAGGCTGTGATGAGTCTATAGTGAGCTTGCCTAATATTTCCTTAAGGATCTCATCACTTTCCGACATAATTCTTGAATGTTGAGTGCTTATGGTCTCATTTGACTCGATCCCTTTAATTCTGCTTAATTTCTCTGATGCCTCAAGTGTATTCCAACCATAAAAAATTGAATCAGGTTTGATCGACTGAGTCGTGTGTAATTTTAGCGAATCGAAAGCGTCGTACGCAAGTCTATCATCAACCAAGTTATACAGAGTCTTCCAAAAATCTATATGTTTGCTTGATAAGTTGCCTTTTCCAAAATGATGCTTGACCTCAACAGACTCGTTATCTGTAGCTACATCTCCGTAGTACTCTATGTATACTGTTTTGTTGGGAGGTGAATCCAGGCAGTATTCAAGTGAGATAAGTTTTTGATACTCTATCCCAAGTATATTTTTTGTGGCATCAGTTCTTTCAGGCATAGTGATTAATACTCAATAATTTGGGCCGGGCTAAATTTTTCACTTTGTGCTTGCAAATAAGTGGACTGAGTCACTTTATAAATTGACTCTATTTCCCATTTTATTATTAGAAATGCATCAAAAAGATCAAAGAGGGAAGGGCGTTAAGCTGTGTGCTGTGGCTTTGTATAAACGATAGCGTGGTGGCTATGGTTTCATCCCTGATTTCGATTTGATCACTTGTTGCTTTAACTGCATTAGAGACAGCATTCCTTGTGTGTTCAGACAATAACCGATTTTTACGCTTTTATTCAATCTATTTCTAATTATCTTGTTGCTATTATGTATGTCAAAAATGTCATAGCATAAGAATGACTTGTATCAGTGTGTTTCTTAATGGGTAGCTGTAAAGAAGGCGCGGAATCAGCTGTAGTGACACTGCTACTATTTTACCTGTAAGTGACACATAAAAAGGCCTGCTTATTTTAAGCAGGCCTTTTGGGTTTAGTTTTCGCTGTTAGTCATGTTCACTTCAAAAACATCGCTTAAGCTAGTCACTATTTGGGTAAGTTACTTTCTAGTTTCTAGTTTCTACTCTCTACACAAGCAGTTTATAAAAGCTGTCTTAGAACTGGTTCATTGTGTTGTCTTTACCAGACGCTTTAAGCGCTTGGTCACCAGAGAAGTACTCTTTGTGTGCATCACCCATGTCTGAACCTGCCATGTTTTGATGTTTAACACAGGCGATACCTTGACGGATTTCCTTACGTTGAACATTGGCAACATAACCCAACATACCTTGGTCACCGAAGTATTCTTTAGCCAAGTTGTCGGTAGACAGTGCAGCTGTATGATAAGTCGGTAGTGTAATAAGGTGATGGAAAATACCTGCTTCACGTGCCGAGTCAGATTGGAAAGTACGAATTTTTTCATCAGCTTGGATAGCAAGCTCAGTGCCATCATAATCAACACTCATTAATTGAGGGCGGTCGTAAGCTGATACGTCTTGTCCTGCTTTTTGCATCGCATCAAATACTTGCTGACGGAAGTTAAGCGTCCAGTTAAACGATGGCGAGTTGTTATACACAAGCTTGGCATTAGGAACAACTTTACGGATTTCGTTAACCATGGCACCGATTTGAGATACATGCGGCTTTTCAGTTTCAATCCACAATAAATCAGCGCCATTTTGCAATGAAGTAATACAGTCAAGTACACAACGCTCTTCACCCGTACCAGCACGGAACTTAAATAAGCCATTTGGTAGACGAGCCGGTTTGACCAGTTTGCCACCTTGCTTGAATACCACATCACCATTTTCAAGTTTTGCTGCATCAATGGCTTCAACTTCAAGGAAGCTATTGTATAAATCGCCTAGATCGCCAGCTTCTTTAGTGACAGCAATTTTTTGCGTTAAACCAGCACCTAATGAATCGGTACGCGCAACAATCACGCCGTCATCGATACCGAGCTCTAAAAATGCATAACGAACCGCGTTAATTTTTGCTAAAAACTCAACGTGTGGCACGGTGACTTTACCGTCCTGGTGGCCACATTGTTTTACGTCTGACACTTGGTTTTCTAATTGAATACAACAAGCACCGGCTTCAATCATCTGTTTTGCCATTAAGTAAGTGGCTTCTTCGTTACCAAAACCGGCATCAATGTCGGCAATAATCGGTACAACGTGGGTTTCGAAGTTTTCAATTTTGTGTTGAATCGCGGCTTTATCTGACTCTTTAGCACTATCTAATTCGCGGAACAGGCTACCCAGTTCACGGGCATCAGCTTGACGTAGGAAGGTGTATAGCTCTTTAATCAACGCAGCAACAGAGGTTTTTTCATGCATAGATTGGTCAGGTAATGGACCAAACTCACTGCGCAGTGCCGCTACCATCCAACCAGAAAGATATAAGTAACGACGCTTAGTGGTTAATAGATGTTTTTTAATCGAAATCATTTTCTGTTGGGCGATAAAACCATGCCAGCAACCTAAAGACTGAGTGTACTGCGATGAGTCCTTGTCGTAGTTGTCCATGTCTTCACGCATGATCTTGGCAGTGTACTTTGCGATGTCTAACCCAGTTTTAAAACGATTTTGTAGACGCATACGAGCGACTGACTCTGGGTTGATGGCATTCCATGCACTACCTTCTGAGTTAATCAAGGTGGCAGCTTCATCGATATTATTTTTGTAGTGAGTCATGTGTTTATTCCTTAACAAATAGATTAGCGGCAATTGATTACGTTGAAAATAATAGCTAGATTTGGTTAAATAAGCCTAATTTATACTTACTATTTCCGGTATTCACCATATGAATGTATCTCGTATCGACTTGAACCTCCTTGTTTATTTAGATGTTTTACTACGTGAAAGAAATGTTACTAAAGCGGCAGACCAGCTTGGGATCACCCAGCCTGCAATGAGTAACGGCCTAAAACGCTTACGAAACTTGTTTGATGATCCGTTACTTATTCGCACGAGTCAGGGCATGACGCCGACCGAACGTGCAAATGAGTTGCAACCCATCATCAGTGAGTTGATTATTGGGCTGGAAAAAGCCGTACAACCGCGCGCCAATTTTGATCCACTCGACAGTGATAAAGTCTTCCGTGTTATGGCAAGTGATTATGCTGAAGCGACGTTAATTCCGCCACTTATTGCCAAGCTTCGTACTCAAGCGCCCAACATTATTTTAGATATCATGACCCCAAGTGATGTCAGTTTCCCTGATGTAGAACAAGGAAGAGTCGATATGGTGATCAATCGTTTCGACAGTATTCCGCAATCATTTCATCAAAAAGTATTGTGGAGCGATGATTTTAGCTGCCTGATTAGTAAGGGTAATCCTGTTTTAAAGAAATTTTCTTTAGACAGTTATTTAAAAGCTAAGCATGTGTGGGTGAGTAAAACAGGAATGGGCGTTGGGGTAGGGATGAACCCAGATGATGTTCAGCGTTTGGGTTGGGTAGATGAAGCGTTAACGCGAATAGGTGTAAAACGCCAGATCACCGTTTTTACTCGCCATTATCAAACCGCTTGTTTGTTGGCTGAGCAACAAGATTTGATCGCAACCATACCAAGTAAGATGGCTCGTCATCACAATAATAATGATCGGGTGAGCATTGTTCCGCCGCCTTTTATTATCCAACCCATAGCATTGACTATGGCTTGGAGCCCTTTGCTTCAGAATAATCCAGCGCATCAGTGGATGCGTCAACTTATCACTCAAACCGCAGAAGAGATAAATAGAGGCGATGTTTAATGTTATTGGCATTATGATCTTTAGTTACGCATATGTTGTAAAGTAACCAAAAAACGCCATTTTGCCATATCTTTGGTGAATAGCGGTGATAACAAGTATAAATTGGATAAATAAGATAACTTTGATATAGAGTAAAGTATTACCGCGTATGAACAGTAAGCTGTTAACAGTGGCATCAGTTTGGGTTAATGATTTATGGCTAATGATTTATTGCTAAGGATTTGGGGCTAATGATTTATGGCCAATGATTTAAGGCTAATGTTTTAGGGCTGAGTTTACGGTCAACGCACAGAAATTAAGGTAGGGATATAAAATGACAGCACGTATTCAAGTAGGTGGATTACAAATAGCGCAAGCATTGTGGCAGCTGGTCGACAGTGATATTTGCCCAGGTACTGGCATTGACTCTGCAACCTTTTGGGCAAAATTTGAGGACATTATTAGCGAATTTTCTCCGGTTAATGTGAAGCTATTAGAAAAAAGACAACAACTACAACAGCAAATTGATCAATGGCATATTGAGCATCCCACCAAAGATTTTGACCCTGCAACATATAAAGCTTTTCTGTCTGAAATAGGTTACCTGGTGCCTGAGGGTGAGGCTTTTCAAATTCGCACTGAAAACGTTGACCATGAAATTGCCGCGCAAGCGGGACCACAGCTTGTAGTGCCGGTTAAAAATGCGCGCTTTGCGCTTAACGCTGCCAATGCTCGTTGGGGCAGCCTGTATGATGCACTATATGGTACTGACGCGATATCTGAAGAAGGTGGCGCGGAGCTAACGAAACAGTACAACCCGCTACGCGGCAGCAAAGTTATCGCTTTTGCCAAACAGCACTTAGATACCGCTTCGCCTTTAGCACAAGGCAGCCATGCCGATGTGACCCGTTATTACATCGACGCAGGTGTGTTACGGATGCAATTAACAGACGGCTCGATTACCACTTTAGCCCAAACCGACAAGTGTGTGGGTTACCAGGGTAGTGCCGATGCACCCAGTGCTATTTTGTTAGTGAATAATGGTCTGCATATCGAAATTCAAATAGACCCAAGCAGTGTAATTGGTGGCAGCGATCGCGCTGGCGTTAAAGACTTACTGGTTGAAGCCGCTGTTACCACCATTATGGACTGTGAGGACTCTGTCGCCGCAGTGGATGCTGAAGACAAGGTTGAAATTTATCGCAATTGGTTAGGTTTGATGCAAGGTAACTTATCTGCTTCGCTGACTAAAAATGGTAAAGAGATCGTTAGAGAACTCAATGATGATCGCGTCTATACCGCTGCTATTGCCAACCAGAGAGCCAACCAGAATGCAGATTTAGAAACAGTTACGTTACCCGGCAGAAGTTTGCTATTTGTGCGTAATGTGGGTCACTTGATGACCATTGATGCTGTGCTGGATAAAAATGGCAACCAAGTACCTGAAGGGATACTTGATGGCATGATCACTGTGTTTGCTGCGATGCACGACCTTAAAGGTAACAATAATGGTCGTAGTAATAGTCGCAAAGGTTCGGTGAATATTGTAAAACCTAAAATGCATGGCCCTGAAGAAGTGCAATTTACCTGTGACCTGTTTACCAAGATAGAAGATGCGCTCAATCTTCCGCGTAATACGATTAAGGTCGGCATTATGGATGAAGAGCGCAGAACGACACTGAATTTAAAAGAGTGCATTAGGGCTGCTAAAGAGCGCGTGGTGTTTATTAATACCGGCTTTCTTGACCGCACCGGTGATGAGCTGCATACCTCAATGTTAGCAGGCCCGTTTGTGCCTAAATCGGTGATGAAACAGCAAAAATGGATCAGTGCTTACGAAGATTGGAATGTTGATATTGGGCTTGAATGTGGCTTACAAGGTCGCGCTCAAATCGGTAAAGGCATGTGGCCTATGCCAGATGAAATGGCCGCGATGCTTGAGCAAAAAGTGGCTCATCCTAAAGCGGGTGCAAACACCGCATGGGTGCCGTCGCCAAATGGTGCCGTGCTGCATTCTACGCATTATCACCAAATTAATGTGGCAGACGTTCAGCAACACATTAAGCAACGTCCACGTGCTAGCATTGACAGTTTGTTGACCATTCCTTTACTTGCAGAAGGGGTAACACTCACCAATGAGCAAATTACTTTTGAACTAGAAAATAATTCTCAGGGTATTTTGGGGTATGTTGTGCGCTGGATTGATCAAGGTGTGGGCTGCTCAAAAGTGCCTGATATTAATAATGTCGGCTTGATGGAAGACAGAGCAACCTTACGAATTTCATCGCAATATTTAGCTAATTGGCTTGAACATGACCTATGCAGTGAAGCGCAAGTGATGGCGGCGTTGAAAAAAATGGCTGCGGTGGTCGATACTCAAAATGCTGGTGATCCGCTGTACACTAATATGGCACCTCACTTTGACGGCATCGCCTTTAAAGCAGCATGCGATCTGATTTTTAAGGGCAAATCTCAACCTTCTGGTTACACTGAGCCTTTGCTACATGCTTATCGAATTCTAGCTAAAACTAAAGCTAAAGCAGGTTAATCAGTATCGTTAATACTGGCTTTAAGCCTATGTAGTCACGCAATAAATAAGCCTTGATCTTGCAAAGATTAGGGCTTTTTTTGTGGTTATTTTTTAGTTGGTGTAAGAGTGATGTCAGAGTAAATTTTTAAAGTACTAGCTAGCCTACGGGGTTTTGAACAGATTGTTTGGCCGATTTATTTCAGACATCGTTAGATACAAAGCTTTTAAGTGTGGGTCTCATTTATGATTGTTTTCAAAGCCAGATTAAGCGAGGCTATATAAAACTGACTAGAGATGAGCCTGATGAAATATTCGTTATTTGCTTTGGGGTTACTGTTTAGTAGCCAGACTCTTTTTGCTATGGATGTTGAATATACTGCAACGCCTATCGATATTGATGGGGTTGCTGACTCTGCCTGGCAGCAAGCGAAGTGGCATACGATGCCGTATTTAATGGATGGAGTATTGCCCGACTCTGCGAGTGATTTTAGCGGTCAATATAAATTACTGTGGGATGAGCACTATTTGTATCTGCAAGCTGAAATTACCGATGATGTATTGCTTGATACCCATGCCGACCCAACGGTGAATTATTGGGATGATGACACTCTGGAAGTGTTTATTGATAGCGATGCTTCTGGTGGCGACCATCAATTTAATCACAGTGCATTTGCTTACCATATTGGCTTAGATAATCAGGCGGCTGATTATGGCCCAGACAAACAAGCTCATTTGTATACGTCGCACTTAAAGAGCCGTTGGCAGCGCAGTAGTGAGGCGCCTTATAATGTGATTTGGGAGGTCGCGATTAAGCTGTATCCTAATGATTTTAAACAAGGCCAAGAAGATAAGCCTTTACTGCTAACACCAAATAAAGTGATCGGTTTTATGCTCGCCTATTGTGATAATGACGGCAGCCCATTAAGAGAGCATTTTATGGGTTCTCATGACATTACTCCGGTTAACGGTGACAAAAACAGAGGGTTTATTGATGCCAGTGTGTTTGGCAAAATAACCCTGAAACGCTAGGGCCTGTTGATCTTTCAAGGTTGTTTGTGCGTTTAATCGATTTTAATTACCAATAGGCGAAACGGATGCCCGATTCAAGCAACACTATTGCAGCTCAACAATGGCGGCATGCCGATCCTTTTATTATGATCTGGACTGTTAGCCCAGATCAGATTGATCATTATCAACATGCCAACAATGTCGCGTATGTGAGCCAATTAGAGCAAACCTCCTGGGCACATTCTAATGCGCTTGGGTTAACGATTGAGCAATATATCGCGTTAGATAGGGGCATGGCGATTAGCCGTCATGAGATTAATTATTTGGCTGCGGCTTATCTTAATGATGTCATCGATTGTGCCACCTGGATTGTGGAGTGCGATGGCAGGCTGAAACTGGCGCGCCATTTTGAGTTTATTCGCCGCAGTGATGGTGTGTCTTTACTCACGGCACGCACCGAGTTTGTGTGTATTGCTTTGTCTAGCGGCCGCCCAAAACGAATGCCCGAAATATTTGCCGATATTTATGGCCGAGCTAACATTCAGATTAACGAGTAGCATTCAGATTAGCGAGTAGGATCACAGTGTAGCGGTGTGCTTATTAGTTAAGGTTGTTAGCGTAACGTTTTACTTTTGACTAGTATTTAACCTATGTGAGTTAAGGAGATAGACCATGAATGTGCGTGATATTATGACCCCTAATCCGGTGTGTATTAGCCATGAGGCGAGCCTTAAAGATGCGCATCTGTTAATGCAAAGCCGAAATGTGCGTCATTTGCCGGTGATCAGTGAATCTACTGGTGAGTTTATTGGCATGCTGACACATAAAAAGATGATTGCGATGGTATTAACCATGCTTAATAAATATGGCCAAGGGGCACTTGATCGAAAAGAGCGTTACACCCCAATTGCCGAGGTGATGGATACTCAAGTGCAAAAGCTTGGATTAGATGAACCGTTAACCATTGTGGTGCAATATTTTATCGATAACAAATTAGGCTGCTTGCCTGTGGTCGATGAGCAAAACCAGGTATTAGGGATTGTCACCTCGTCTGATTTTGTCAAACTGTGCCAGCGTTTATTGCTACAACAATAAACGCCAGCTGGCTTTGATGATTATTTGAGGCGTTGTGAGTGTAAGCGCTTGAGTTGTCACGTTAGCGTAATACCATTAATAGCGGATGCCTTTTATTGTAATGACGCGACAATCTCACGGAAAAACGCGATGGTTTCATGCTTTGATATTAGGCTATCTTGAAAGCCTAAATCGGCACTGTTTTTTACAATAACCACATTATGTTGTTGATTCACATAGATATATTGCCCATAAACCCCAACACAAAAGAATTCCCCTTGCTGTGCTTGTGGTGGTAACCAAATTTGGTAGCCGTAGCCGAGTTTGTCTTTTTGCGGTTTAAGGTATTCAGCTTGTGGTGTGGTGGCGGCTTTTATCCACTCTGCCGAGACGATTTGCTTGCCGTTAAAGTCACCATTGTTTAGCAATAAACGGCCAAAGCGGGCGTAATCACGGGTAGTGACATTTAAGCCGCCTAATGCAAATTCAGCGCCTTGAGAGTCGGTTAGCCAAAACGCATCGCTTTCCATGCCGATGGTATTCCACAGGTTTTGTTGGATCAGTTCGACTAATGATTTTCCGCTTACACGCCTGAGGATCATGCTAATTACGTGGGTGTCCATGCTGACATAATGAAAGACTTTACCTGGCTCAGATTCATTCACCAGTTCACTGGTCATGTCGTCTAACGAGCCACCAATGGCCAGCACTCGACCCATTTTGTTAATGTCAGAATTAAAGTCTAGATAGTCTTCGTTCCACTTAACCCCAGACGACATTTGCAGTACGTGTTTAACTTTAACGTTGCCATACCCAGATTTAGCAAGCTCTGGCAGATAAAAGCCGACTGTTTTGTCGATATCAATGTTGCCAGCATCGACTTGCATACCAAATAATATCGACACAAAGGATTTGGCCATCGACCACGAAATCCGTTTGTCGTCACTTTGGGTACCTAAATAGTATTGCTCGAAGGTGATGTTGTCGTCTTTAAGCACTAACAATGCGGTTGTTGCCCTGCGCGCTAAAAACGCATCGCTATTAGTGACTTTGTCTCGGTAGGTGAAAGAGTCTGGCAAGGCTTTTGGTTCGACGCCAAATACATAAGGTTGACCTTGGTGAACAATTTTTTTGTTGAAAAACACGTCATTCATGTGGGAAAAGTTATTCACGATGAGTGCTTCATCAAACAAGCTGATGACGCTGTATAAGCGGTTTGCGCTTTGCCAATTAAATGCCAGTAAGATAACGGCAATGGTGATAAGAGCTATAAAAGAGCCTTTGATGAACTTGAGCAAAGTCGACATGAGTGTTTCCAAATAGCGTAGGCGTTAACAATAACCTAATGTTATCGAGACTATAAATCAAATAGTTAACGAGTTTGTTATGGCTACCTCTGGGAATGGTACGCCCTGTGTTGAATGGCTAACAAGACTCTCGGCATTAGGTTGTTGTTAATCAAAAACAGCCATTAGATTTACCATTACTTGTGTTAATTTCCGTGAGTCCTAAAACCGCTGTTTTGTTTATTCTCGGTGTTATTTACTTTGCTGCCATTGGCCTATCAGTTAGAACAACTGTTTTAATTAACATTTTTACAACTTAATGGTTACGAGTTTATCTATTGCTAAAGTAGGTGGTGGCGACATAGCTTACATTACATGTAATGTATTTCATTGAAAAATATCATTAATTTTTTGTTTCGGGTTTATTTTAACATTTTATTATTTTAGAGTATGCGCCGCTAGGAAAGCACGTTGGCCAACATTACGGTTAGGCCACGGTTGAGTTAAAGGATTAACCCTTTTGGTTAACCCACTCTATTTATCTGCTTGAATCACCTAGTGTAAAATAATCAAATTAAGGAATGATTGATGAAAAACGTGACTGCATTAGCATTAGTATTAGGTTTTACTGCTTTACCTGTTATGGCTGCACAAGATGCGCCATTTCACCACGAAGCGGGTCTAGGATATTCTGCTAATACTGAAGAGTTCGGTGATGGACAATGGGATCTAAACTACCGTTTTTATCTTGACTCAGTATCACAAGAAAAAGGCCCATATGCATTAAATGGCTTTTTAGCACAATCTACTAATGTTGGCGCTAGCTATTCAATAATTGATGATGCTGACCTTGATATTTTCAATGTCGATGGCACATATGTTTTCGATTCTAAGTGGTTTGTTGGCGCGGCAATCCAACGTTATGATGCTGGTGCTTTCGATACTGATACTTACAAACTTGATGTAGGTTATTACTTCAACGACAGCTCAAAAGTTGCTGCATTCTATGTTGATGGTAGCGATATTGATTCTATCTATGGTCTTGAAGCGCGTAGCTTTATCGATCTTAAAAGCACTACAGGTATCGATTTAGGTGCGATGTGGACTCATACTGATGATGACGATATGTTTAACGTAAACGCTGACTGGTATGTAACTAAAGCATGGTCTGTGGGTTTAGGTTATGACGATAATGGTTCAGACGATAACTTTACCGCCAAAACAGCTTACTGGTTACGTATGTCAGATTCTTTTTCAGCGACTTTTGAGCTAGCAAAAGTACTTGATTCTGACGTAGACGGTTTATTTGTTGGTGTGGGTGTTGTTGGTCGTTTCTAAGCTAAAAAATCTCTAATAAAATGTTATCAATAACCGCTTATTGATACAGATCCTCTCCCTTAAAGAAAGGAGCCTTAACCAGGCTCCTTTTTTATTTTTTATTATCTTTAATCATTGATGGTTGAGGCTATTCTTTCATCTTCAATAATTCACTGTCGCTTAAATCCGCTTAAAATCTTTGTCTATCATGTTACTCAGCAGTATTTGTCCTGCTTGGTTAACTCTAAACTCGCCATATCTAGCCTCTTCAAACTCTTCAGCTCGACCTTCTTGAAAGAAAAAAGCGTTGCTGGCCAGTTTGACCCTGCCGTCACGAACACGGTATTGGATCAGTCGCTGTGCTGGTGTTAACGCAGCGCCGTGGTAGATGCCATCGAACTGAGCGATGTGGTTATTGTCGAGTGTGACAATAAAAAAGCCATCATGGTTATTTGGCTTGTTTGAGAGTTGATCAACTGACTGGCTAACGACTCGGGCAATGTCGTAATTTAATGCCATGTAATCGCCTTGCATTAACGACCTCGGATCGACCGGCGCGAGTTCAAACAGGATTATTTCGCCATTAGCCAACAGCTGTTCTTGCTGAAAAATCTTGTAGTTAATACCGGCGAGTATCCACAATGCTGCGATAATAGCCCAAAGTGACCGCTGACTTAGCTGGCGTGAATTGAGCGACGCCATAGTATTTAATTCCATTATGGTTGCTCCTTATTTTGTGCCGTTGTCGCGGTATTCATTGTTATTTCTGCTTCAGCTGTCTTGTTAGTATTCATGCTCATGGCAAATCTGAGCAGTAGTAGCACTATGCCGCTGGCCATTAACCACAATGACTTATCAAACAAGTCGATGTGGAGTGAATAATAATACATGCTGATAAAGGCGAGTAGGGCGCATACCGAAATGATGACTAATTTATGCTCGTTATAAAAATAACCTAGCAGTAGCATGAGTAGTGCTGCGCTTAATCCGCTCATGACGATGGACAGTAGACCGATTAATATCGCCGTTAGGATAACCATTAACATGTCACGGGGACGCACAGTAACAACGTGATCGCGATTGCCATACTTAGTGCTATCGGTATTAGTATTGCTATTGGCATTAAAGTGGAGCTGGTTATAAATTTGATTCATCAACCATAGGGCTGATAACAAACTGATGACGATAGCTAAGTAATCACTGAGGCTAGAGCTTAGTGCCATGAGTACGTTGGGTAATTCCATCGTGTCGCCCATTTCAGATAACATGAAATTGGTGAGTAGTAGACTGATAGCAACGGCGTAACCTAACATTCTGATGCGCTGGTAATGTTGTGGCCATCGATAAATTTGAGTCCAGATAAGCACTAAACTCAGCACCAATAATGGCAATATAAGTAGTGATAAATGGTTAATCACTAAGATGGCTAATAAGCTGGGCACCATGGCTAATGCCGCGACAAATTGGTTAGCTTTGTGGGGGATGACGAGCCAGTGTATGGCAAACGTGACCCCATAAATAACTGCTATGAGTGTTTCGTTGCTTGATTCTAAGCTTTCGAAGGTGCCAAAAAGCAGCATTATTTGTCCGCATAGGCTAAATGCAAATACCATCTGCAGGATAAACTCTTGTCGATTTTCGCCTAACTTGTAATACGCTAAGCATCCGAGAGTGAGCGTGGTGCCAAAGCCTATAAATGATTCGGTTATATCACTTACAGACGACACCCCCACCATCACAAACGCCAATAAGAATAGCGCTGCAATCCAACCGCCCAGCATTTGTGCGGCAATCATATACCAAGGGTTGGCTAACATAGATTCTGGTGCGGTATCTGTGTTTACCAAACCTTTATTGTGCAGTGAAAGCCATAATGTGTTGGATGATTTAATATTACTCATGAGCGGCTTCCTCACTGTTAAGCGTTGCCGTTTGAGCAAACTCTTTTTGTAATTGTTTTAGCCAATATAAACTGCCACTGGTTAGGCCTATAACCACCATTGCTATTAGAAAAAAGCCTCCAATGGGGTCGTGGCTATCAAGAAGCTCTCTTGAAAGTAGCGAGACAATCGCGGTGCTTATGCTGGTTAACACCAGTGTGAGTGGATATAAAGAGGGAGAGCGATAACGGTACCAAACAAATAAGCTGGTCAGAATGGCGAGGTAAAGCAGCGCATAATAGGCAATATGCTCACTGGAGTTGTAGTCATAGCTGAAGTCAAAAATAACCCACACGATTAGCCAGGTAAATGCACTTATACTAGCCAGTAAACTGGTTGCTTCTACCATGAGGCAGTTAAAGCGCAATTGTCCGCGCCATTGAAAGCTTTTCGCAAGGATAAATAGTAGGTGAATGGCTAAGTTAACTAAGCCAAAAATAGCAATTTGCTGGATGTCTTCGAGTAGAAAACTAAATACCGATGCAAAGGATTGCAGATATAGCCCTAAACTGACGTTGAGTAACACCACTATTAGTAACCACAACAGATCAAAACCTGCGATGTAAGCAAAGGGTAAAATGAGTACCGCCCAAATGGCGAATAATTGCCATGGGTCAGCGCCTGTTTGATAGGTTTGCCCTACTAACGCCAGTAATGCCCCAAGCATAATGCTGGCACCCAATAACATGGCGTTAGGCAGGTTCCAACCATAAATATTTGGGCTAGGCTGGCTTTGCTGAAAATGCGGCGTATGCTGATTATGTGGCAAACTGGATGGTAAAAGGTATTTTTTTTGTGTGTGATTAGCGAGATAAAATCCGCCAATAAACAGCGTGAATAGGGTTTCGACTATGGCAAATTTACTCAGATGCGATAGCGCATCCCAGTTAAACGCCATGAAAAATATCACACCGGCGCCCACTAATAACACCCCGAGATACAATAATAGATTGGCAATTAATTGCTGCCACTTGTTTGCATTGGGGTGAGGGTAGGCCTCTAACATTGCGGCCTTAAAGTTAGCGCGGTCTATCTTACCGTCTAAAAACCAATGCCATATAGTGGATCGTTTTTGCGTCATCATTCCCTTGTCCGTTATCCCTTTTATTGAATCAGTTGCAGCCAATACGTTTTCACTCACTAAGCTAAATGTAAACTAACGCTACTTATATGCAATTAAAAGTCATATGCAATTAACATACATTGAAAATATCATACTGTATTTTAAATACAGACACTTAGATTTGCACTTAGATTTGCACTCAGCTTAACACTGATGCTTAGCGTCTATGATCAGTGTCTTTTCCCTGGCAAACGGTATCTTTCGGTGCGACTCACATTTATGATCGCCGCTATTGAGCATCTGGCTGGTATTGCCTACAATAGCGCACGTTTTATTAACTACAGCACACGACAATGAACGACACTACTGCTAAACCCGCTTTACCTGATCGTCTTAGCGTTAATCCACGTAGCCCACATCATGTGGCTGCAATTTTCGAACACGAGATTGGCATTTTGTTTAATGGCAAAGAGCGTGCAGATGTTGAAGAATATTGCATCAGTGAAGGTTGGGTAAAAGTTGCCTCGCATAAAGCATTAGATCGTCGTGGCCAACCGCTTACGATGACAGTAAAAGGCAAAGTTGAAGCGTTCTACAAGTAGAACTGAGTAAGCTGACTCTTAGCGTCAAAAAAACAAAGGCTAGCCGTCAGCGCTGGCCTTTATGCTTTGGTGAGAGTTTAGATAAATAATTAACGATAATTTACTTATCAAGCATTACTCATTAAGTTTCGTCTCATGGCAGCGCATGTGATGTTTTATTGCAGTTAAAAAATCCATAATAATATTGAAAACAATATATAAAAATTGATTAGACTAATTATTCGCAATGCTACAATCTACCTTGTAAACTTGTTATTAATCGATCACGAAGCCTGAAAATGTCAAAATGAAATATGCGACGATACTGATAACGAATAAAACAAAATGACTTATTATACAGATAAGCATGACTGCTCCAGTACCTGTTACATCGCCTGCTAGTTTTGCTTGTCCTATCGATATAGATGTTAGGAATGCAACTATTATACTCACGAGTAACTGAGACCAAAAATTACCTGTAAAAAAAGGGAGTATGTAGCATAATGCCGGTCCTAAGATGTATGCTACCTCATTATCTTTAGATGAAGAAAAGACAATACTTAGAAAAAAAATTAATATATAACTTCCTATTATTTCAGTTAATTCCATTTATTTATGATCCTATTTAGTCTGGTCTTGTATTAAAATTGATACTACATCGGAATTCAGAAGTATTAGGTAGTTCAAGTTCAACTATTTATGTTAATTCATGTGTTTAAGTGAGCACATATTATTAGTCCCAATCTGGTATGAGTTTACTTGCATTGCCATGTATTAAGTTTATTGAGTATGAATTCATCAATTTTTTGATGTAAAAGTATATTTTCATCTTTAATAGTATAAGTTCCAACTGTATCTCCGATGTTGAATTGATGTGTACATCGATAACTCGGATCTGTTTCGCCGTGACCATCTAACATACAATCCCCCCAATATAGGTAATCGCTTCCAGCCTTATCATATGCTACCCAATGATATGGGCTTTGATCTTCAAATTTGATGTTTTCCATATCAGAATGCCTTAAATCTTCAATATTCAAAACATGTTTAATAATTTTATTGTTAGAAAGATTAACTTGAATATGGTGGTAGATATTACCTGTGGAATGGCTAGGTGATGTTACTTTAAAAGCAGAAATATGTTTGTGTAGCTCTTTACCTTCAAAAAAAATTGAAGGTCCATAACCTGTATTTTTATCAAAGTTTGAATCGTTACTTGATGCGGTAGATAGTGACGCTGGCGTTAAATATGCCTTCGGTAAACAGTATTTATCCCATTTTATTGTACTGGTATTAGGGCTGCATGCCGCGATTAATAATAGTGGCGTTAATATGATTAATTGTTTCATTGGTTAGCTCCTTTATATCCAACAGCAGAATCACAGTCATGGCAGTAAAGTTCACCATACAATGTAAATTCTGCTTCATCAGGAATATTGTTAAGCCAAGTACCGCCATAAAAATGGTTAGGGATATTGAACAATTTAAATGCGATGTGATGGTAGTCAGCCATTTGCTTAAGGCTGAGCAAACCTTTTACTTTGCCAATATTGTCATTGTCATAGTCATGTGTAACGAAGGATATATGTTGGTTTGCCACTTCAATACCGACGTCTTTAATTTTCGCTCTCATTTATAAAATGTACCCCGAAAGCCGCCACGTTCAAGTCCGGTTGCTAAATTAACTACAGTCGAACGAGCCATAAACTCCCAGTAAGCAAACCCTTTGTTATTCCAAAAATGAGTATCGCCGCTTTGAATAACATGTTTTAATTTTGTGGTATCGGTTACCCATAGAGCATATCCAATCCGAGCTACAGGAGCTTTTTTACTTAGTCGACTTCTCCAGAAAGCTTCTAAGTTACCATTAAGCACATTTGTTCGTTCTTGAGCGGTAATCGCTAAATGTCATATTTAATTCCTTTTAATTTATTCTATTTGAATCATTCTCATACTATAACTGATATTGACTTAACTGAATAATTATTAGCCATATCTATATGAAATATATTGTTTTATTTTTTAATCCTATTATAAATGATTAGTCTGTAGTAACCAGAATAGCTAGTTTGAGGGTAAAATTTGTCTACTTCTTATTTCATCATCTCATCTGTAAACAAACTCTGCCAAGCGTCACTCTGTTTAAACACAACATGATTTTCATTCATGTTTAATCACTGTAGAATCCGCGCCGTGTTTTACCATTCTTAGAATTTGCGTATTTATGATGATTGATCTGGCGTTACTCCCCGTTTATTTGACCACTGTGGTGGCATTACTGTTAATTCCTGGCCCTGATATGTTGTTGATTGCGAGTTCGAGTTTGAGCTATGGCCGCAAAGTGGGCGTGTATGCCAGTTTTGGCAATGCGACTTCGGGGCTTATTTTAACCTTACTTGCGGCAATGGGCGTGTCAGCGCTGGTGGCGATGAATCCAATGGCATTAGAGTTATTACGGATTTTAGGCGGCGCATATTTGCTAAAAATGGGCTGGGATTGCATGCGTAGCAGTGCCAGTGAGGCGCCTGAGATTGCCCAACAGAATAACTTAGCTAAATTACTCTATCGCCGTGCAGTAATGAGCAATTTACTCAATCCTAAAGCATTACTGTTTTTTGTGTTGTTTTTGCCCCAGTTTGTATCGACTCAGCTCAGTGCCAGTTCTGGCGAGCAGATGTTGGCTTTAGGCCTACTGCTTAATGTTATGGGGTTAGCATTTAATCTATTGCTGGTGGCGTTAGTGGGCAGTTTAGGCAAACCATTGCTTAATAATGAAAAGTTTCGTACCTATCAAAACAAGTTTATGGGCGTAATATTTTTTGCTTTAGCGATTTGGTTACTTGTATCGCAGGTTTAAAGTATTGCTTAACCTGTACAATTAAAAGTCGCTAGTAAATAAAAAACCACGGTCATTAGCCGTGGTTTTTTTGATCTTACTGCAGGCACATTCACATCAATGATGTATTTGGCGGGTTGCGATTTATGGCTACGATTCCGTTTTCGCGAGTTTAATCGCCGCGATTTCTTTTTCAACCGCAGCAACCACAGCATGAGGGCTACTCAGATATTGTGAATGATCGATAAAAATAGCGTTATCATTAACGGTCATGACTAAAACGGGGAAGC
Source organism: Shewanella livingstonensis (assembly GCF_003855395.1). Classification (NCBI taxonomy): domain Bacteria; kingdom Pseudomonadati; phylum Pseudomonadota; class Gammaproteobacteria; order Alteromonadales; family Shewanellaceae; genus Shewanella; species Shewanella livingstonensis. Next base: position 1,219,199 of record NZ_CP034015.1, read on the forward strand.
CGGTAGTACCAATCACTTGTTGAATCTCTTCTATGCCTTCCAGTACGTATTCTGCGTCCATACTGAGCTCATCTTTAAACACTTTATTCGATGGTGACAGCTTAAATTTTTCTACGATGTCATTAAAGTCGTGCTTATTGCTAAGTGGGTTGCCTTCAATGAAATGAGCTCTTTGTAGCGCATTGAGCACATCTAATTGCTTGTCAGCTTGTTTGCCCTGCAACCAGGCCATAAAGTTTGCGGTTTTGATTGAGCTTTTAGGACTGTTTACGTAACGAATATGATCGCGGCCAAATTTTAGTCCACTCATTCTTGCCGCCGCTTCCATTTGCTCTTCGCCAGCACTGTCTTTGCCAATGTAATGTGCGCTATGCAGTAAATGTACATTCATTTCAGGATAGGCTTGCTGCAATGCATTCACCAAGGGTGTAGTGGCATAGCTCCAAGGACAATGTGAGTCGTAGATAAAATAAAGCTCAGTGGTCATTACGTTAATTCTTGTTTGCGATCAGATATGCTGATCCTAAATAGTTTATTGGTATTATTCAATCATTGAAATATTTATATCTGCAGCTAGCTCTCGCCGCTGGGTGCTGCATATTAGTAAGAGTAAGAGTAAACCTTTGAACGTAGATATTTGGCTATGTTCCATAATACTGTTGTCTACCGTAAGCGGACAACAGTATTTGCCGTTTATTTAGCTTTGCGCTGCTTTCCTTAAACCAAGCGAGATAATTCGATAAATATTTTGTAGCTACTCCCTTCATACTTCCGTTTACCCAGGCTTTAAAATTCGCTATTGCACCATTGACAGTCTGAATGTGATAAATATTATCCATCACTCTGATTGTCCCATTTATCAATCGCTTATGGTCACAGTGCTTTAGTTTGGCTATCTTCACATATGCCCATGCACCATCGCTGCAAAGCACTGAATTTTCTTCAATGTTTTCAGTAAGATTAATGGATATTTCTGAAGACGTATCAGCAGATAAAATTGGCGCTATCATGTGTTTACTGCGGTCAATGGAAAGAAGCACCGCAACTTGGCCTTCTTTAGTGCGTTTATCAATATCACCACCGCGCTTTCTGGCTTTTTGACCTGAACCGAGTGTTTTATTACCTTTTTCAGAATAGGCAAGAAAGAATTCATCAACCTCGATAATGCCCGATAGTTTGTCATCATTTTTCCCTGCCTGAGCCTGAAGAAATCGATGTCGCCATAAAAAGGCTGTTTTAAGATTAATACCACAGACTCTAGCCGCCTGCCTCAGCGTTAACCGCAACGCCATACAGTGGGCATACTCGACCCAAATGCAGCTCTTATGCAGCCTAGCTAGCGGGGTATTAGTCTTGTTGTTAAACGTTTTACTGCAGCTATTGCAGCGATATCGTTGTACTCCACCTGCTTTCCCCCACTTTTTGAACTGGCTTGAATCGCAGTGTGGACACTGCGATTTTGAATCAAAAAGTGGTTGGAACAGCTCATCTATAGGGATTTCGGTATCTAATGCTTGAATTGACTGGTGAACTACCTCTCTCTGAGCTGGAGTCATAGAGATAAGTGCTTTTGTTATCCGGTTAAGTTTACTCACAAATAATTTTGCTTTCATTTCCTTTACCCTCAATCAGTTAGCTTCACTCATTAAGTATAGACAACATTTACCTACAACAGCGCCAGATATTTAGGCTTAGTAAAATGGACACTTAGAATGTGTCATATAGGTATTGAGTAGTAGATACAGTAATGAATGGGAAAGGTGCTTTGGCTGGGAGATGTGTTGTTTGCGGTTTACCGTGATTATTTACAGGCTCTACTTATGACTTACACATTTATAGCACTCAATAAATAGCACTCAATAAGTAGTACTCCATAAAAACCATAGCGGTGCAGCAGTTATGGCTTTATTGTGGTTTCCGCTACATTGATTTTGGTCATTGTAATTTGATACTAAGAACCATTAAATAACATTGGCTTACATTAGGTTTTTGTAATTAATATCCGCGGAGGCTTTTAAGCAATAGATGTTTTCTCAATCGGCGCGCGCATTCTATCCCACCATTCATTGTCGGCAACTATTTGGCCCTGTTCATCAATAACAGGATAGGGGATATGCTTGCGGCAACAGGCTTTAGCATAGACAGGATGACCTTGTTCAAACAACATCGTTTGGCAGTAAGCGTGATCCAGTTTGCGGGTGCCATACATATTAGCTAGTTCGCGTTGGCGCTGTGCTTCATACATCACTAATGCTGCTGCTACAGACACATTGAGTGATTGCACCATGCCACGCATGGGAATAATAATATGTTGGTCTGCTGCGGCAATGGCTTCTGCGCTGACGCCATCACGTTCATTGCCCATTACTATGACAGTAGGCTGGGTATAATCAATCTCGCGAAAATCCACAGCAGTATCTGAAAACGTGGTGGTTAACACCTGCATTTTTTGTGCTTTAAAAACCTGATTAGCTTCTTCAAAGGTGTAATGTTTAACGGTATTAACCCATTGTTGGCTGCCAGAAGCAGTATTACCCGATACTCGCATATCAATATCTGGCCATACGGCATGAATCTCATGAATACCCACACAGTCAGCAGAGCGAAGAACCGCAGCAATATTATTGGTCATATGCACTTTATCAAGGCAGACCGTTAAGTCGACTTGTCGATTATCGAGCATCTGATTTATTCGGGCAAAACGTTCTGGGCTCATGGAGTAACTCTATTTAATTTGATTCTATATTTAACATTTGCTTTCAACACAAAGGCGCTCAATACATCCGCTAAAAGAGTCATATTGACAGCAAGGTGACTATTTCGGCTGGCATTATAGCGTTAAAATGCTAACCCTAAAACGCCATTGATCCCAGCAACAGAATTATCAGCATATTAATGCAGCCAGTAATCACAAAATTGCTTTTTTAATGTATGGTGGTAAGTGAAACATAAATAACTGTTTTATTAGTATATTTAAGCTAACTGATTACAATTAAGGACATGTTTACAGCAGGCCATGACAGAAGATATTACCATTCAACTTCCTGCGCTTATTCATCGAATAGGCAGGGATAAAGCCAATCAAGCCAAAGTGATTGCATTGCAATATCACTGCGAGCTTAAGCGTGTGCGCCGTTCTCGACATTGGGGTATTACAGGCAAGGCCATGAGTATTCAGTCGTTTATTGAGCGATTGAAAACTGCAAACGATGATGGCTTGGGTTATCTTATTCAAAAGATTGCCACTGCATTACTGGGTCATGCCGACAAATTAGAGCCTTTAGAGGCAAAGCTTTACCGTTTAATTAATGACAACCCCTGTATTACCTTGGGAGAGTTGATCCAACAGACTGAATGCACTATGGCTGAGGCTCGAGTTGCACGCTTTAAAGCTGACTTATAGCGCTAAGCTGATTGTTACGAGTTTATTAGCATCGGTAGTTACCTTGAACGTGCAGGTATGGCAACTTGGATCATTGATGCATGCTCAGTTTTTTTGTTACCTCATGCCGAACATGAGTTGTCGGCTTTTGATAATATTCACTTTTAATAACATTCACTTTTAATAATATTCAATGGATGAGTGTATTAATATCATTAACTGGTTATCACATGTATCGTTGTGAAATGCGTTTAGGAATTAGTTTAGAAATTAATAGTGCAAATGTACTGAGACTTTTACTACCAGCAAAGCTCCTTTGGGTTCGTTAGGTCATGCTTTACATTTGGTTGAGCACAAACTAGAGGGATTACCTCGCAAGCATGATGTTAAAGTGCTGTAATCAAATAATAATTTATGATTTACACATCAGTCTGCCGTAGTCGTGTTCTTGCTGTGGATTACTTTTTATGGTGTTAAATGGGTATTGCTCGTTAAACTTGATGTACAGATTCTGCATATCGTTAATCATATTAACGATCATGCCCACAATAAATTTTGCGATTTAACGAATTAAGCCTTTACAATATCCGTAACTAAGGTATTATACAGCCTGCTCTGACATTCAGAGTTATTAATGAACATCAAGTAAAAGAAAAGCCTTAGAATCTCTTCGTTATCGTTGTTATCCTCTGTGTTTCCCTTAGCTTCATCGTGACATTCAATAATTCAAGCTCGAGCGCATCGCATTTTCGCGACAGATTGATTAAATTTAATTATATAAGGGACACAAAAATGTCTAATAAAACAACTGGTTTAGTAAAATGGTTTAACGAAGATAAAGGTTTTGGCTTTATTACTCCTGACAATGGCGGCGCTGATGTGTTCGTTCATTTCCGTTCAATCACTTCAGAAGGTTTCAAGACTTTAGCTGAAGGCCAAAAAGTATCTTTCGATGTTGAGCAAGGCCAAAAAGGCCCGCAAGCTGCTAACGTAGCTGCAATCTAAACATTGTAAGATTGCGCAAACGGTTTAACGACTGTTTGCGCTTTTTTTTGCCTGTAATTTGATGATTTATCGTATTTTCACTCGCTGCGATACTTAACATTGGCTATACACTTCAAATATCTCCTTTTTATCTGCTCCTTAGCTATTTATTGCTATTGCTAATAACATGGCCAACTAACTCAACATGAGTCACTCCCCTTCAATCAGCGTACTTCACACTTGTCATCTCTAATGATTCTAAAATCCCACGGTTATTTTGATCTAAATCAACGCTTACCATCGTTAATCAACTCATTATATTAGCTGAACATAATGCTAGTGATGCCGAGGTCATAATGTCAGATAACACACTCATCTTGATTTTAAAAATCTGTATCTCGATAGGGATTAGCTTAATTTTATTAGGCATTTATTGTCATAATTTTAGCGAAACGATTGCAACGATGGGGGTTAATGGAATCATTATTAGTGCTATGTGTGTGGCTTTTGGCATGGCATTGTCGCTACCAACAAAAATGTACCTGACTTTTATACTGGTTAAGCGTGAAGTAGAAAAAACCGCATGACTTCATTTTAGTCGGCTCATATAAGTTGACTGTAAATGTTTACACTGCCTATATTTCATTTCAAATATCAATTTTTATCTCCCTGCTTTTACTTGATCGAAATAATTTTTAATGATGAAAATTTCTTCTACCACCTTTTATCTTGACCAATTTATTTTTGCAAAAAACCGAAATTATTAAACGTAAAAATTTTATTGAGTGGCTTAGTTGCAATTTAATACTTAAGAATGACAGTTTTTTATGGTTGATTTTAATCGGTTTTCTGTGAAGTTCATCACTGTGAGACGTTTAATTTGTTACATAAATAGTGATACTGGTCTGTTTCGACATAATGATGAGAGATTTGTCGTTATAAAAATATATCATATTGATTTTAAAGATATTTATATTATAATAAACCAACTGCTTTATGGTACCAATATCACTTTTTTGGTTAAATATGTGTGACTTTTGTTAGTTTTTAATGGTTTTTGGGATGACATTCGTTTTTGGATCCGTTATTACTGTCTATACAAATAGGAAATAACATTTAAGGAAAAATAATGCCTTCATGGTTTAGTAATGTTCAGCTTGGTTTTGATATGGCGACAAGCTTAACAATCGTTGGTGCTGCGGTTACTTGGATTATTCGGGAAAAGAAGCAAGCTGAAGCCGAAAAAGTGCGTGGCATTAATCAACAAGTTCGATCTACTAGTCTGAAAAAAGTACAAGATGTGCTTTTTGAGATGGAAGATAAATTTTCTGTGCTGATCAATGAAACACAGACTTATGAAAATATGATCGATAATCGTGTTCGCAAAATAAATGATCAACTCGATTTTTCTCGGTTGAATTTAGCCATAAAACGAGATGATCAATTCCTGATGAAAGCGATTGATCGCCTTCAAGCGATTCGCGAAGAATTAGGTCAGTTTTATGAATTGATTCAGGTTAGACGTTATAGTTTGATACCTTTGCTTGATGCTATTGAAGAAGGTGATAAGTATATTGGTGTATTCCAACAAAACATCGACGAGGTCGGTGATGCTTATAACCAAGTGACATCAGGAAATGTATCTTTGTTAAAAGAGCTGGAAGCCGTTATTTCATTGCTCAATAAACAGTTTGGTGATGAGCTTATTGACGTGTCTGATGAAGTCAAAAAAGAGATTTTTCAAAAGATATCGACAGATGAAAACTTTATGCAACCAATACAATCAATCATCTATGATGAAGATTATTTCTATTGGGTACAACGTTTTGTTCCCGCTGGAAAAGAAGAAGATTATTTAGAGAAGGTTGTTAGACCAAGTAAAATTGAAGATAAAGAGCTTTGCTCAGAAGTGATGATTCATTTTATTTTAGCCTTAATTGGTAAAAATCATGAGCTAATTTCTCAAGTACTAAGAACCGCTTCAGACTCGGTGATGAAAGCTCGAATCGAGTGTAAAGATATTTTGATTTCACTGAGTGCGATTTCACATAAATTGGTTATGGATAATAATGGCGAAACACTGGAAAAAGTGATCGCTAAGTATGAGTCTGAAGAGTACTTTGGACGAAACGTAACTATTCGCTAAAAATAGTTGATTTAATCTTCATTTATTAAGTTTTAGTTATAGATATTTAAAATAGGGTAAGGTGGTTATAACATATAACCACCTTGTTTACTTTAACTCTAGTGTGATAAAAACTCTACAGCACCAATATCAATTATCTTTGAACCATTGTTATCACCATCAATGGGCCTTGTAATACCAAATATATCGATATCAAGATTAGATTGCATTCCTGCATCAATAACTGGAGAGTTACTTAATGGATAACCTAAATTATCTAACACTGGGTTAACATAAATCGTCCCTATTTCAACTTCTTTGTTAAGTAGGTCTACAAATGGTGTAGTTACTTCATTAATTATGTTGTTGTGTATTGAAATTTTTGTATGCTCACTAAATTCAAGAGATGTGATCGAGTATGATATGTTATCAATTAACTTTCTTGACTCTGAAAATATATTGTTTTCTAAGTGGATATTAAAGTAAGGTTCCGAAGAGGTATTATGAAATAATCTAATTACTCTATCAATGCCAAGGATAGTGTTGTTTGACATGATTAGTTCAGCATCTGAATCTATATTGATAAAATCACAGCCAGATGATAAATCAGGATGTAATAGTAAGTTGCCTAAGTAAATATTGTTTGTTATTTTTGTTATAGTTGTTTTTTCGGGATTAGATGAGTTTATGTATGGGCAATGATAATTCCCTTGAAATGAACTAACTTCATAATTAGTATTAAGTGCAGAGCCTATTAATATATTTCGTTCAAATATCAATTCACCTGAGTTGGATATGTTAACTGATGGTAAATTAAAATCAATTGCATCAAATCGATTAAATTCTATTTTAGCAGAGCTTTCATCTATTGATAATAAATGATTTGCTATAGTAAAGTCATTTATTGAGCTTCCTTTACCTAATGTGATGCTAGGTTTTGTAAATCCACTTTCATCATCTTCAAACATGTAATATAAATAACTTTCTTTATTGTCTCCAACTAAATATATTGTTTTACTGTCTAGTGATATTCTCCCCAAGTATATCCCTTTCGATATATGTAGTGTAGATTTGTTTTCTGCAAAATTAATTTTTGATTGAATGACATTAGCAGATTTTCCAACTATTATAGGGTAAGTCATTTTCCCTAAAGAACTATTACCAGTGGTATCACTTTTTGCTGTAAACTCCATTCTACCTTGCCCTTGACTAAGGGCTTTTACTTTTATTTTTACTTTATGATTGTAATTGTTATTAGTAAATATAAGTTTATTTGTAACAAGGCACTCATACCATGATTTTAAACTGTCGTTGTAGCATTGTGCACTTTTTATGTTAATAAACTCAGGTGGGAGCATCTCAACTGTGAAGCCTTCAATAGGATCAATGTTTCCTTCTTTATTTTTGAGTTGTTTGAAAACAAAATTTAATTCGCTCTCTGTTTCTTCTAAAATCATTAAATAATCGTTTTTGTTCAAGTTTTGAATGTTGTACTTAGCATCTATCTGATCCCTATAAACTTGAGTTGTTGCATTATTATTCGAATGATTTGTATCATGCCCCCCTTGAGCATATTCGATATGAGCATCAAGTCTGCTTTCTATTTTTCCAGAAAAAGATTTGTCAGCAGTCAAATAGATCTTATGAGGTTTTGTTTGTCCTGGCAATAAATTGGGGAATTGACAAAATAGAGTTTGAAGGTCATCTGATTTACGACATGGGTTAGTATTATATCTACTGTCTGGATTAAACTTAATTGGCGGCGTTACTTTGCAGGGCGAGATCGTGAACGTTTTTCAATCAATTTAACATAAGGTTTGACGTTAACATCTCGCTATGATCTTATACTCCCTTTTTTTGGGAGCACACCATGCATATTGACCACTTCAAAGAGAATTTCCAAACAATAACAGACCAGCGTCAAGGGGCTAAAGTGACCTATTGCCTTTTTGAGGTACTGTTTGGTTCGCTATGTGCCGTTATCGCAGGCGCTAAAGGCTGGTTTGATATTCGCGAATACATTCTTGGGCATCATGATTGGTTTAAAAACAACAAACTATTCGTGAACGGCATTCCCGCTGATGACACGATTGCTCGTATCATATCAACCATTGAACCTGAGCAGTTTCACCAATGTTTTATCAATTGGATGTCTTCGATACACACCCTTACTGAAGGCCAAGTTATTGCTATTGATGGAAAAACGCTTCGAGGGTCATACAATCGTGAAGATAGAGCCAGTACCATACACATGATTAGTGCCTACGCTTCCTCAAACAAATTAGTGCTTGGTCAGCTTAAAACAGAACAAAAAAGCAATGAGATAACCGCCATTCCTGAGTTGATAAAGATGTTAGATATCAAAGGGGCGTTAGTGACTATCGATGCGATGGCTTGTCAAACAAAGATAGCCAAAACCATTGTGGACCAAGGGGGTGACTATCTGCTTGCCGTTAAAAGTAACCAGGGAAAGCTACGCGAAGCGATAGTACAAGCCTTCGCTTTCCAGCGAGCTAACAATACGGACAAATCAGTGATTGAACACGGTCACGGACGTACTGAGTGTCGCCAGTGCTATGTTATTGATAGTAAAAACTTACTCGGTGACTTTTCAAAGTGGAAGGGGCTAAAAAATATCGTTATGGTTGAAAGTTGTCGCCTTGAGAAAGGAAAGCCAATCGAGCTTGAGTATCGTTATTACATCAGTTCTAAAGAGTTAAGTGCCGAACAAGCAGCGATAGCCGTTCGAGAACATTGGGGCATCGAATCGATGCACTGGGTGCTTGATGTCAGTATGAGTGAGGATGCATGTCAAATATACAACGCTCATGGGGCGGAAAATCTGTCATGCCTGCGTCATATGAGTTTGAATATGTTACGTGCAGAGCCGACGAAGATAAGCATTGTTGGAAAACAAAAGCGATGCATGATGAATCCATCGATGCTTGAAGCAGTATTAAAGACTGGATTTAGTGGTTCGGTTAAAAATTAAACACTCATGCGGTGGCCCTGCGTTACTTTGTAAGTTATATCTGTTTTAGCCGCCATTGAAGAGTTTTTTGCACTTGTTGCAAACGCTGTTACTATTATATGAGAACCATAGTCTTGAGTTAGATGTTCTAATGTGATACTTAAATCGGCAAGTCTTGGTACTATTTTTGAATCATCAGGGTGCCCATAATGTAAGTACTCTTGAATGTTACTATGTCCATCACCATCTAAGTCTTGAGAAGCATCATTCGGATTTGATGGGTCTAACCCAAACCGTAATTCCCACTGGTTTGTTAATCCATCATTGTCGTCATCTATAAATGATGTGAGCATATCTCTTTTTAAATACTCCTTTAAGAAAAGGTAGTTTTTCTCTTGGTTTTTTTCTTTTAAAGTTATAATGTAATATGTATAACTTGTAATTGAATTGGTTGTTTCTCGTGATTCGCTATAATTTTTAATAGTCATAGTAGCACGGCTATTTTCGTTGCCTGAAAAGGTTAACTCGCCTGACTCTTCAAATGATTGAGTTAAAGGTGTAAGGATAAAGTTTTCAGTTGTATCTATATCCCATGTGCCAATATTTGAGTCAGACACTTTTCCTTTTAGATTAAAAGATAAATTGTTCTCAGGTAAGTTACATGTTGGAGATAATGTATTTCCTCTTTTTGTTTTAAAATCAGTATATAAAATTTGATGTTTTGTTTTTGTATCTGTAAACAATAAATTATAAGTTGATTCTATTGTCTTACAAAATACTTCAGGTTCAACATATTTTGCGGTGCCCTTTAAGATTTTATTACCGAACTCTCCCGTAACAGAGACATTTTCAAATATTATGGTTCTTTCTGTGGGAAAGCCTAATTCGGAATAAGCTGATTCTTTTAAAGTTGCCTGACCATTTATTATCAAGCCGCCTTCAGAACAATTCGTGTATGTAATTTTTTTGCCAACTGAAGGGATTGCTTCAGAAATGTCATAAGTTCCTCCGTTGTCACAACTTAATCCTAATCTATCTCTATGATTTACAAAATTAGGGAGTAATTCTGGTGCTAAAAGTAGTACATAATCATATATGACACCCAATGATGTTTCATCTACCACACCTTCCGCAGTCTTTCCTAAATAGCTTTTATCTACATCTGTAAATTTCGATAAATCAACTGGTTGGGGTGATGTTGTTGGCGCTTCTGTTTTTTTGTCTGAGCCACCGCCGCAAGCAAAAAGACCACATAAAATTAAGGGGAAACATAGATGGCGCATCATATAATAAGAATCCTTTCTTTATAATTGGATATAACCAAAGTTTGAAATGGGTAATGTAATTATTCTATCTGCATAGAACATTAGATCTAGAGTATATTAATAATATGTAAAATCAATGAGCATTTTTTTCGTTATCACCATTTTAGATGCTTGTGTAAGCCTAGATTTTAACTAGCAGAGCATGGTTTATTAGTTCATTTGATACCCTTGCATTTAATTGTATGCTGCACGGTAAACTGTCAGTTTAAACGATTGACTTTCCCTCTTTTTGTTAATAGATTGTTGAGCTAATTTTTGTGCTAGATTAAGGAAAATCGATGCGTTCAACATTACTGCAATTATTGACATTTGTGGTCGTTACCATTACTTCATTTAACTCTTTTGCTGTTACTAATTGGGTTGATTTTGAAGTGATCAATGGTCACATTAATCTTCCTGTTACGATCAATGGCGTTGAAACTCGACAGTGGCTCTCAGGTTAATGCAATCAATATCAGCTTCATTAATAAAAATAAGTTTGAATTCTCTAAGGGAAGCAAGGTTGATATAAAAGGTGTATACGGCACTGAAACTCGGCAACTTTATAACAATGTTAATGTTAAATTATTTGGAGCCGAACTTGAGTTAGACGAGTTGGTTGGCCTACGTTTAGGTCATCACGAGGTGCAGTTATTATTAGGTGCAGGCTTACTCGAAAAATTTATTTTCCAAATTGATTACCCAAACAGTCGTTTGAGATTATTTGAAAGAGACTCAATCGATTTAGCAAAGCTTAAGAATATCGATATGCAAATTGATCGCGGAACTGGGCAACCGATTGTTAAAGTTTCATTAAACGGTGAAAAGAACGCCTGGCTTATTCTTGATACGGGCAATAACAGTGGTTTGTTTTTAAAACGGACTTTGGCTACAGATTCAAATTGGTTAACGCTTTATGGTGCTCAATCAGGTACAGGTTACGGTGTTAATAATATTGCCAGTATCGATAATTTCCGCTTGCCTGAAGTTAAGTTTGGTCCGTTTACAATCGAAAATGTCCAGTCTAGCGTGCCTGAAGATGGCCAAAGTGAGTTTATTTCTGGCCAGGATAGAAGTGGTTTGTCGCGAATTAAAGGTAAAAATATCAAAGGTCTTGTTGGCTACGACATTCTTAAACACTTTGTATTAACCATAGACTACAAGTCTGGTCATATGCATGTAGGGCTTCCTGAAGAGTCATAATTGCCTGTTACTGATGACATTAAGGGTCACGATAAGTGGCCTTTTTTGTTTGTCATTCTGATATCGCCACACTAAACATGTCAGGTTCTGATCAAAGTATTTTATCTCACTAAAATGATGTGTGGATAATTGAGATGTTTCAATATGTAGCCATTATTTAAACAGAATCATTCACAGATCATTTACAATTAAGCGAATTACCATTATTTAGGCAATTAACCCAAGACTATTGAGTCAAAAACAC